>CP133595.1:1337560-2006340 GCA_031200235.1 Cuniculiplasma divulgatum
TGAGAAATTAAATTATGACATTTGTATCGATATAATTAAGTCTAATCCCGGTCCTTTATAGAACTTTCCGATAGGTCATTAGGCAGCTTCGGAAGGCCTCTTTCCTTCCATACTCTAATTATGGCTTGGCTTTTCTCCTTCCGTTCTACTGTTTTCTTTGCGCTTTGCATCCCATTCTGCATGGTCCATCTCAGGGCATCTGCCTTGCTGGTAGCAAGTTTATACTTTATTAATTTGTCAATGAGATCAGATGTGTTATCATCTATTCTTAACGCTATAACGCTTGATACCATATGCTTTCATACGTAAATATTCTATAAATTCTTTCTTAACTATTTCGATTTATCTCTTTCCTATGGCTACATAGCGTCCCGAAAGTTGTGTACTTATAAGGGATACCTCTTCTGGAACATTTCCCTGATCTCGTCCTTGCATTTATAGAATCCCCTCAGAGATCTCTGTGACCATGCCTCATTTATCTCAGCCGACCTGAGATAGATGATCTTCATGGCGCTCTCCTCTGATGGCAGAGAATCTATTATCTTTATCCTGCGCCGTATTTCCTTGTTCATTCGCTCAATCAGATTTGTGGAGTGTATGGATCTCCTTATGGATTCAGGATAATCATGGTACTTGAGCAATGTACCCAGGTTCTTCTCCATGTTGTACACAGGCTTTGGGTATTTCGAGGACCATTTATTCTTGAACTCATTGAACTGATTCAGTGCTTCTTCTCTGGTGCGGGAGAGGAATATTCCCTTGAGATCCGAATCAATCTCATTGCGATCCTGCACCCTCACATGTGATTCAAGATTCCTTGATGCATGTATGGTGCATAACTGGAAATCAGCCCTTGGATATAATTGTCTGATCTCCTCCTCTATTCCAGGCAATCCGTCTGCTATGAACAGTAGTGGTTCCTCAACGCCTCTTTCATGGAGATCCATGAGTACATTGCGGTATGCAATATGGTTCTCAACAGGATTCATGTAGAATCCAAGGATTTCATAATTCCCTGATTCCCGTATTCCCATTGCAAATATGACACATTCCTTCTGCACAGTTTCCCTTCTAAGGGAGAAGAACACTGCATCCATGAATATGGCAATGTACCTCTTCTCAAGTGGCCTTGATCGCCACTTGCTTATTTCCGGAACTGTTATTTCCGTGATCCTTGATATGGTGGATTTGCTGTATTTATTGTGGAATAATTCTTCCAGTATTTCAGCCATCTTCCTTGTTGATATTCCCTTTGAATACATGGAGACAACAAGATCGTCTATTCCAATGTTGCGCTGATATGGTTCGAATAAGGCTGTCTGGAATTCATTGCTGCGGTCCCTTGGAACCCTGAGATCATCTATCTTCCCATATCTTGTACCCATGTCACTCTCGTAGTATCCATTCCTCTGGCCTTCCCTTTCCTCAAGGAAGGCCTGAATCTCTCCCTTCATGAGGGATTCCATGAAGCCCTTCACTGTGGTTCTGACTATTTCAGATATCTTTTTATCCAGTTCTTCCATTGTTTATTGCCTCCTGGTTGGTTCCTGGAGGCATCCTTTTCTTTTTCATGAAATTTCTCTCATGATTATGATCCTGATCTCTTATTTACACAAGATTCGGGATACTATCGTGTTGAGGGATTTCTTTAAGATAAACAAGGAAGGAATGCCTTCACATTAACCAAACTGCTAAAAGTCTAAAAAATTACTTTTTATCGAAATGCTTGCTCAAATTAGAGATCCTTGCCTTTAGCCAAATGTAGTCCCTTTTCTCAATGAGGTCGTTGTCTTCCAACTTATGGGTCATCTCAATAAGTTTTGGCTCCATAGAACTCCACTTGTACTGGATCCAATCAGATTCAGACAGCATGAGCATGGAGAAACACTTATATAGGGGGAGAGTCAAGGGAGGGGGAGTTTTTAATCTCCTCCTAATTCCAGAGGTGACCATATGGTAGGAAAGGGTACATACAGGACAAAGGAGGAGAAGGCAAGGATCGTCATGGAAGTCCTGTCCAATTCGTCCACAATATCAGAGATCTGCAGGAAGTACAATGTTGCCTCATCCGCACTGTACAGGTGGAGGGATGAATTCATTGCAGGAGGCACAGCTGCAATGGATCATGGCAGATCCACCGTTGAAGCATCCCTCCTCAAGGAGATAAACGAACTCAAGGGCATAATCGGGGAACTGACAATAGCAAACGAAACTCTAAAAAAAATTCAAGCCACAAGGAGAGGTGGGAAGCCATGACTGAGCTCATTGCAAATGGCCTTTCCAAATCCAGATCAGCTTCCCTTACAGGCATTTCCAGATCCATGATATATTACAGGCACAGGGAAAGGAAACCAGAATACGATGCTGATCTGGAAAGACGCATTTCCGGTATTGTGGAGGAAAGGCCATCATACGGCACAAGGAGGGTGGCAGCAATGATCCGCCGCTCCGGTTTCAGGATCGGCAGGAACCGTGTACGAAGACATATGCGCCACATGAACCTTATTGCAGCACATAAGAAGGCTCACAGGAAACATGTGCCCAGGGCAATCGTTGTTGCCAGACCCAACATCATGTGGGAGACGGATTTCACAAAGATATACATTGACAGCGAGGGGTGGATATATTTCACCGCATACCTTGATCTCTGCTCAAGGAAGATAAAGGGATATCTCGTATCCCGTATGTCCCGAACAGCTGAAATGATGGAGGCTCTTGACAATGCATTACTTGGTACGTTCCCTGATATGAATGTGACCGGTCTTATCATACGATCGGATAACGGCTCTCAGTTAACGTCATCTGGTTACGAGAAGCATCTCAGAACACTGGGGATAAAGCATGAGACAATACACGCACATACCCCTGAGGAGGATGGCCACATTGAATCATACTTCGGGAGATTCAAGGATGACTACATATATACAAGGGAATTTGTCAGCCTTGAGGACTTCCGGAAGCATATTGAATGGGCTGTATCCGACTACAATACAAAGAGACCGCACTCATCATTGAATTATATGACACCGGAAGAGTTTGAATCCGCAATATTGAATGAAGATTTCAAAAAGAAGTGGTTAGAAAAGGAAACTGGGAGGTACAAACATGTTGAATTACTCGAGTGAACTCAGAAAACTGTCTGAAGGAAGTGGGTCCAGATCACCACTCTTTCCTTATTTCCTTCCTTATGGCTATCTGTTCCTCGGTCTCTTTCTTAGGCTGTTCTTTTGCCATATGATAAAATTCAAATGCGTTATTTAAACCGTATTTTACTGGTTTTGGACAATTTTATTGTTTCCATTGACAATAAATTTTTAATTTGCCTGACCTTGATCAACCAGTGGAACATTATAACTCTAAAAAGGCAGCTGAAGATTATCATAGGGTATTCACCAAAGATGCTGACAATCCAGAATCAAAGAGAAAAGCAATTCAAAGATACGTGAAGTTCACATCAAAATTGAAACAAGGAGGCCACATTCTGGATGCGGGTTGTGGCACTGGCAGATTTGTGCCTTATTTTGTCAAGAATGGTTTCACAGTTACAGGTGTGGACAGCTCAAGCTCAATGATTGAGTTAGCTTCCAAGAACAATCCAATGGCTGAATTCAAGGTCATGGATATACGCCACCTGGATTTTGTGTCTAATTACTTTGATGGTGTATGGAATATTGCAACCTTGCTTCATTTGGATGAGTCTGGTGTCAAACTTGCACTGCAAGAATTTAAGAGAGTTTTGAAGGTTAATGGAATCCTGTATATTGCCACAAGAACAAAAGACAAGAGCATAAGCATTATAGAAGAGTCAACGGAAGGGGGAAAGATGGTTGTAAATTACTATTCACCTGACAAGTTGCGGGAGTTGTTAGCGAATTCGGGTTTCGAAATAATAGAAATCAACGTTGAACCAGATGATTACTCAAGGCCGTTCGATTATGCCTTTGTACTTGCCATACCCTCAACTTGAGATATTGATGAAAGAAATTGTAGTCTTGTACGAACTGCTTCGAAGTCGCCATTAAATCCCTATTCCAACTTTATTTAATTCTATTTAAATTTATTAACACAATTTCTTTCAAGCTGGTCTAATCCCAAACTCTCCCACATTTAAAATCAAGAGATGGATACTTTCCTGCAATCCTATAAAATTCCAACCAAGAAAATACTCATAAAAGTAAACTGGAACCAAGCGGGTCCGAGGGGGTTCGAACCCCCGACCTATGGATTAAGAGTCCATCGCTCTACCTAGCTAAGCTACGGACCCAGCCATTCCGAATATTTTATCAGCATTTATAACTTATCGTGCCCAGTAGAAATTTGCTTCAATAAACATTTAAATAGCTTTTTAGGTTTACCCGATACTTTAACCATACACAATGGGCAATGCAATAATCGCATCCCAGTGAAGTTGGCAAAATTCTGTCCAACTCCTATGTGTAACGGTCGTAGGTGATAAAAAAATGGCAACACCGCATCACCCCAGACGGGGGTCTATGGGATACTACCCTAGGGTACGTTCGAAGAGAATGCAAGGCGATATCAGGAGTTGGCCTGAGGTCGATGGAAATGTCAGGATTCAGGCATTTGCAGGATACAAGGTCGGCATGACACACGTGGAAATGACTGATTACAGAAAATTCAGCACCACAGCCGGTCAAACAATAGCTGCTCCGGTTACTGTGGTGGAAGTTCCGCCTCTGACTGTCGCAGGCATAAGGTATTATGATGAAACAGAACTTGGCCTGTCAATAGTTTCTGAAAAATGGGCAGAAAACCAGGATAAGGAAATTTTCAGAAGAATTACAAAACAGACCGAAAAGAAAGACCATCCAATGGTAACCGAGGTTTCCGAAGTCAGGTTCATAGTTCACACAAATCCGAAGCTGGTAAGCGGGGTACCGTCCAAGGTCCCGGATATCTTTGAAGTGAGGATCGTAGGCGGGGACGTCAAAGCAAGGATGGCTTATGCTGAAGAGCATCTCGGCAAAGAGCTTCATTTCTCAGATTTTTCCAAGGCAGGAAATTTTGCAGACGTTATAGGGGTCACAAAAGGTAAAGGTTTTCAGGGGCACGTTAAGAGATTCGGCGTCAAGCTGCTACCAACAAAGAACAGGAAGCACAGGAGAATGATAGGTACTCTTGGTCCATGGCATCCTGACTGGGTGAGGAATACTGTACCGCAGGCCGGACAGATTGGTACTCATCAGAGAACGGCACACAACATCAGAATTCTCAGGTATTCAAAAAACGAGGGAGATCAGGACATTAACGTCAAAGGCGGCTTCACCAATTACGGTCTCGTGAGAACAGAATATGTTCTGATCCACGGATCAGTTCCAGGAGCTGCAAAGAGACTTATCAAATTCAGAGACCCAGCAAGGCAGAAAACTCCGTCAGTGGAGAACCTGACCATTAGCTACGTCTCCAAGGAATCAAAGCAGGGTGATTAAACTGAAAGTAAATTTATATGATACAGATGGAGAAATAAAGGGAGAAATGTCACTTCCTGCAGTATTCGATACACAGTTGAGGCAGGACCTGATCAGGAAGGCCTTCAGGGCCATAACACTCTCACTCAGACAGCCGTATGGCTCATACCCTCTTGCAGGAATGAGGAGAGTTGGGCAGAACGCAGGACCCGGTCATGGAACTGCAAGGATACCAAGAACATCTGGTTCCTCACGTGCAGTTCTTCTTGCCAGTTTCGTAGGCGGAAAGAGCGCACACTCACCCAGAACTGCAAAGGTTCTTTTCAAGGGCATAAACTCCAAGGAGAGAAAGCTGGCGAGAATGAGCGCAATAGCAATGACTGCATCAAGGGAATACGTCAGGAAACGTGGGCATGTCGTTTCGGAAGAAGTGACTCTTCCGGTTGTAGTCAAGAATGAAATTGAAAACATCAAGAAGACCAAGGATGCGGCTGAAACTCTCAAAAACCTTGGGCTATACGATGATGTAATCAGGGCCAAGGGGGGCATCAAGATAAGGGCAGGCCGTGGCAAGATGAGGGGAAGAACATACAGGGAACCAAAGAGCATACTCATAGTTGGTTCATCAAAGGAAAAACTCAGGGCGTTCTCCACACTTCCTGGCGTAGAGGTTGTATCAACTCACGGGCTCAGCATAAGGAAGCTGGCACCAGGTGGAGATGGTGGAAGATTGACACTCTTCACTGAATCAGCAATAAAGACTCTGGAGGAGATGGAGTAATGGAAGACATCATAATCAGACCAATAGCGACAGAAAAAACCATGCTGCAGCTTGAAAAGGAAAATAAAATTGCATTCATAGTCCACAGGAAGAGCAGGAAAGCAGATGTCAAGAAAGAGGTCGAGGAAAAATTTTCAGTAAAGGTCACAGACGTAAATATGATCATTACGAAAAATGGCAAAAAGGCCATTGTGACCCTTTCAAAGGAATTCTCTGCAGATGAGATCGCAGGGAGGATAGGAATATTCTGAGGTGAAATATGGGAAAATTAATTATACCGCAAAGAAGAGGAAAGGGAGGACTTGTTTACAGAAGTCCAAGCCACAGGCATGTTGGCGAAATTAAGCTCATGCCTGAAGGCAAATACAAAGTAGAAGACGTGATACATGCACCCGGTCGTACTTCACCGGTTCTCGTGCTCAAGGCAGAGGACGGCAGGAAGATGAATCAGATTGCCTTCAATGGTGCATACAGGGGACAGGAAATCGTCTCGGCACTGGACACAAAGGCCGAGATTGGGAACAGCATGATGCTCGGTTCAATTCCCGACGGAAGCTACATCCACAACATTGAAAGCATGCCCGGAGATGGCGGCAAGTTCTGCAGAACCGCAGGCTCAAGTGCCCTGGTCGTAACTCACGGAGAGAAAGTCGCGGTAAAGCTGCCTTCCGGTAAGATTAAGCAGTTCCATCCTAGCTGCAGGGCCACAATAGGTTTTGTTGCGGGATCTGGAAGCAAGGATATACCTGTTCTTAAGGCAGGAAAAAATGTCCACTACCTGCAGAGCAAGGCAAAGAGGCCCTACTCTGTAAGAGGCGTTGCAATGAACGCTGTTAACCATCCGCACGGAGGAGGAAACCATCAGCACGTTGGTAGGCCAAGCACAGTGGGAAGAGGCACACCGCCTGGAAGGAAAGTTGGAAGGCTTTCACCTAAGAGGAGGAAACAGTAATGGCGCAGAACAGACAGGCATCAGTAAAATCCATCAAGAGAAGGGCGAGAAAGTCCCAGAAAATTGTGATGGGACGTGCAAAGGAATTCTCATACAGGGGGCTTTCGCTTGAGGAGCTGAAGGCACTCCCAATGGAGAAGTTAATGGAGGTTCTACCCGCAAGGGCAAGAAGGACACTCAAGAGGGAAAAGAACCATGATCAGGCCGTCCTCTATGAGAATCTCTCATCACCCGATGTAACACAATACAAAACACATGTCAGGGATGCAATAATCATCCCGTCTTTCTTCGGAAAGGTCGTAGAGGTCTACAATGGTAATTCATACGTAAAGTTCGAGATAAGACCGGAGATGCTGGGACATTACCTTGGAGAATTCGCAATGACAAGAAAGGAAGTCAAGCACTCAGGTCCAGGAGTAGGTGCTACAAGGTCTTCGAAATTCATGCCGCTGAAGTGATGTAAATGAAAGGATATGCAATAACAGAATTTCCAGAAAGATCCGCAATTGCCAGAGTCAGGGAAGCAGATATATCCCTCAAGGATGCCGTGAATATCGCGCATTTCCTCAGGGGAATGCCTCTTGACAGGGCAAAAAAGACTCTTGAGAGAGTAATTGCCAAACAGGAGCCGGTGCCCTATTTCAGGTACCTGGATTCCGTTTCACATCGGAAAGGATCGGGTCCAGGCAGGTATCCAGTAAAGGCGGCAAAATCATTCCTTGAACTAGTCACAAGTGTGGAATCAAATGCAGAATTCAAGAGCCTTGACACTGATTCAATAGTCATAAAGCACATAGCAGCATCCAAGGGCAGGATGATAAAGAAATTCACACCAAAGGCTTATGGACGAGCCGGTGCAAACTTCAAGGATCTAATAAATCTAGAAATACTGGTAGAGGAGGTCACAGAATGAAGGAGAGAAAATTTATACAGACGACTGTAAACAAGCTTCTGGTGACCGAATTCATCAGGAGAGAGACGGAAAGTGCGGGATTCGGTGGAATGGAGATGAAGAGGACGCCATTCGGCACGAACATCACTCTATACGTCAACAAGCCAGGCCTTGTTATCGGAAGGCGGGGAAGCAAGGTTCAGGAGATAACAGAGACACTCGAAAAGAAGTATAAGGTGGAATCTCCCCAGATCGAAGTGAAGGAAATCGACAACCCTGATCTCAACCCTCAGGTCGTTTCCAAGAAGATAGCCCTGTCCCTGGAAAAGGGATGGTCGTACAGAAAAGCCGGGAACACCTCACTGAGAAGAGTAATGGATAGCGGGGCAAGGGGCGTAATGATAAGGATAGGTGGCAAGATATCCGGTGAAAGAGCCAGATCTCAGAAGTTCACTTTCGGATCAATAAAGTATTCTGGTGAGCCTGCAAGGGCCGGTATGGACGTCGGGTTCTCAGCTGCAAAGATGAAGCTGGGTATCATTGGAATTTCTGTGAAGATGCTCAGGAAGGATTACAGGCTTCCAGATGATATTCACATAGAAATGAAGGCCGTTCCCAAGAAGGAAGTGGAGGTACAAGCAGATGGAAATAAGAGCGAAACAGCTAAGACAGATGAATAAAGAGGAAGTTGAGGAGAGACTCAATTCACTCAAGGAATCTCTCCTTAAGGAGAGGGCATCAGTTGCCATGGGCGGTGCTCCTACGAATCCTGGAAAAATCAGGTCATTGAGGAGGCAGATAGCCAGGATAAACACCGTCCTGGAATCGGAGGCTACCAGCGAATGAAGGACAAAAATTTCACAGGATTGCCAAAGGAACTGCAGCCATGGGAAGGGTTTACAAGAGACAACCAGACTTTGAAAATTTCCGTCGATAAAAGAAGATACGGGAAGTTCGTCACTATTGTGGACGGAATCGATCCTAAGTCAGAAAACATCCAGGAAATTGCCAAGGAACTTAAGAAAAAGGTTGCTTCTGGTGGCACAGTGAAGGATGGAAAGACCATTGAACTGCAGGGAGACCACAGGAACGCCGTGAAAAAATATCTTGAAGATATGGGATTTAAGATTGAGGTCGTGTAAATGATTAGCGATTATGTTTCAGATTTCATCGGTCTAAGGGTGAAGGTAGTGAAGCATTCAAACATTAACAATGTCGGCAAGTCCGGCACAGTGGTGAGAGAAAGCGCCAGAATGATCTCCATAAGCGAGGTCAAGAGGATCATCCAGATACCCAAGGCCACAGCTGAATTCAGCATGGAAAACGGCACCAGGGCATTCAACATCATTGGAGATGCTGTTGTGATGAGACCTGAAGAGCGTCTGAAAAACTACAGGAAAATAGCAAAGAATTTGCGAATCGGGAGAGGTGATAAACATTACTAACAATATTGGGCTTGATGTTGTTCCGCCAAAGGAAGAGTGTCATGACAGGAAGTGTCCTTTCCATGGGGAACTCAAGGTCAGAGGGCAGGTTATCACTGGAATAGTGGAATCTGCATCCATGATCAAGAGTGCAACAGTGGTTAAGGAATACAAGAGATACATAAAGAAGTTCGAGAGGAAGGAGACAAAATTCTCCAGATACCATGCGCATGTCCCGGACTGCATTAAGTTGCAGCCTGGAGACCAGGTGAAGATAGCAGAATGCAGGAAACTGGGAAAGACAATTTCCTTCGTAGTAGTTGAAAAGGTGAATCAATGAAGGGTATAGCAGGAAGACAGCACAGAGGATTGCCACTGGGTGCCGTGATGCCGTGCTCTGATAACAGTGGGGCAAAAATAATCAGCCTCATTGACGTGAAAGCCTACCATGGCGTGGCATCCAGAATACCGGCCGCAGGAGTGGGCGACATGTTCATAGCAAGCGTTAAGAAGGGAACTCCAGAAATGAGAAGCAAAGTTGTCTATGCGGTGGTCATACGGCAGAGAAGACCCTACAGAAGACCTGATGGGACCATGATACAGTTTGACGAAAATGCAGCTGTGCTTGTTACTCCGGAGGGAGAAGTGCGGGGTTCTGAGATAAAGGGACCTGTTGCCAGGGAAGCAGCAGAGAGATGGCCAAGGATAGCGGCCATCGCTTCCACAATAGTTTGAGGTGAAAAATGTTCAGCAAGATAAATGTGTCATTAAACTCAGAACTAAGGAAGCGCTATGGCCTCAGATCCTTTGCAGTATCAAAGGGGGATATAGTCAAGATCAAGTCAGGCTCAAGGAAAGGTGAAGGTGGCAAGGTCATAGGAATCGACCATGTCTCGGGCAGAATCTCAGTTGAGGGAATAACCATCGCAAAGGCAGATGGCAAACAGAAGGAATTCTACATGGATGCAAGCAACCTCATAATAACCAGGCTTGACCTTTCCCGGCAGGAAAGACTTTCCAGGATAAGGAAGATAGCTGAATTGAAGAAAATCTCCATAGTGGAACCAACACCTGAAGAGCTGGCGCCTCCTGAGGAGGAGAAAGCAGAGCCCGTTGAAGCAGAACAGGAGGGTTCAGAGGAGACCACACCTGCAGAAGCCCAAATTGAGGAGCAGGAAAGCGCAGATGAGCCTGCCAGTGACAATGATGAATCACCAGAAGATCTGGATGAGGAGGAAGATAAAGATGATCAATAAAACCAAGAGACTCATGGTATCACGATCCGTTAAGATAGCCAGGAAGGAACACTTCTGGGCTGCAACCCCCACAAGCGGAAGGCACAGCAAGGAGGATTCAGTGCCGCTGCTTATCGTGATGAGGGACTATCTTAAACACGGTGACAAGGAAAGAGAAATCACCAGAATGCTGAACAACGGCCTGGTGAAGGTGGATGGGAAGGTAGTGAAAAACAGGAGAACCGCGCTTGGGTTCCTGGATGTGATATCCATAGATTCCCTGAAGCTGTACTACAGGATACTGTTTGACAACAAGGGAAGGCTTATCGTACTCCCGGAAGACGAGAAGAACAGCACCCTTAAACCAAAGAAGGTAACAAACAAGATTACTGTCACCGGCGGGAAGACTCAACTGGTCTTCAATGACGGCGAGAACCTGATAACAGAAGAGAAGGGCATATCAACAGGAGACGTGGTTCTTATGAAACTCCCCGAAAAGAAGATTGACCAGGTTCTCAAGATGCAACCCGGGAACAAGGCCTTCCTCACCGGAGGAGAGCACGTGGGTTCCATAGGCACCATTAAGAAGATTGAGATAAAGGAATCCTCGGGAAAGAACCTTATTCATTTCGAGGAGGGCTTTACCACCGTATCGGACTACGCGTTCGTTGTTGGAAGTCCAAAGTACACTTTCCATCTACCTGGAGGTGAGCAGTAATGCCGAGAAAGAAGCAGGAAGTTACTGCTGAAACTGTAAATGAGATGCGTCAGGTCGTACTGGACAAGGTAGTTGTAAACATCGGTGCAGGCGCAGCAGGAGAAAGACTCAACAAGGCCGCAAGAGTGGTCGAGATGCTCACGAAGCACAAGCCTGTTTTCACCACTGCAAAGAAGACAGTCAGAGATTTCAACATAAGAAAAGGTCTCCAGATAGGCACAAAGGTGACCCTGAGGAAGAAGGATGCAGAAGATTTCCTCAAGCGTGCACTCTATGCCAGGGATTTCAAAATCCAGAGCTATTCGTTTGATCAGCAGGGAAATGCATACTTCGGAATTCCAGATTATACAGAATTCGAGGGCATGAAATATGATCCTGAGATCGGGATATTCGGCCTGGATGTCGCAGTAGTGCTCAAGAGAAAGGGTGGTTACAGGGTCCGAAGAAGGAGAATCGAATCCAAGGGCCTGCCAGCTACAATGAAGATTTCTAAGGAAGAATCAATGAAGTTCCTAGAGGAAAACTTCAAGGTCAATATTATAAGGTGATCAAATGTCACAGGTAAAACTTGAACCAAAGAGAAAATTCGGCCACAAGGAAGGCTGCGTAAGATGCGGCAGAAAGAGGGGCATGGTCAGAAGGTACGGTCTGAGACTGTGCAGGCAGTGCTTCAGGGAAACAGCCCCGTCGCTGGGCTTCAGGAAGTACAGTTGAGGTGAATTAATGAGACACGATCCGCTTAATGATATAATTAACAGCATAAAGAACGCATCCAGAATTGGGAAGAGAGAGATAGAGGCAGAACCGGCAGCAAACCTTATCGGGAGGGTGCTGAAGGTTATGCAGGATTACAACTACCTGAAGAGCTTCGAGGTAGTGGATGAGAATCGGGGCGGCAAGCTGAAGATAGTTCTCAGCAACACCATAAACAACTGTGGTGTGATAAAGCCGAGACTGCCCGTGAAGAAAGCCAATCTCGACAAGTATGAGGCAAGGTATCTTCCTGCACAGGACTTTGGCATTCTCATACTGACCACAACAAAGGGTGTAATGAGTCACATAGAAGCAAGGGAACAGGGTCTTGGAGGAAAGCTCCTGGCTTATGTTTATTGAGGTGTTTGAAAGATGATAGAATGGAAGGAAACGTGGACATATGAGATTCCATCCGGCGTTACCCTTTCTCTCAAGGACGGGGATATATCGGTCAAGGGCAAGCTTGGCGAGACCAGGCGCGTGTTCAGGGACAATTACGTTCGAGTAGAAAGCGAAGGGAAGAAGGTAAGGATACTCATCAGCAAGGACAACAGGAGGAACAGAGGTATCTCAGGAACATGGGCCTCAGAGATAAAGAATATGGCAACCGGAGTGCTGAATGGCTTTGAGTATGAGATGAAGATAGACTACACCCATTTTCCAATGAGGGTTTCAGTTAAGGGAAACAGCGTACTCATTGAGAATTTCCTGGGCGAGAGATCCCCAAGGACGGCGCTTATAATGGGCAACACCAAAGTAAGCGTGAAAGGTGACAGGGTTTTCATAAACGGCATTGACAAAAGGGACCTGGGCCACACTGCTGCAAACATTGAGAAGGCAACCATGATAAAGGGATTCGATCTGAGGGTATTCCAGGACGGAATATACCTTCTCAAGGAGTGATGATGTATGAGTAACATTAAACCTAAACTCACAGAAACTGAAAAAAAGATGCTGAAGAGGAAGAACCGGGATGCCATGAGAAGAGTTGAGTTCAGGCGCCAGGAGTGGTTCAGATACAAGAAGCTTGGCGATTCCTGGAGAAAACCCAGAGGAAAGCATTCAAAGCAGAGAGAACACCAGGCCAGAAGGCCACCGGTTGTTGACGCAGGATTCAGGACAGCAGCCTCCGTAAGGGGCCTGCATCCATCAGGCTTCAGGGAACAGATGGTCTACACACCATCAGATCTGGAGAAGCTTGACCCCATGCGTGAAGCAGCGAGGATCGGGGCATCAGTCGGATCAAGGAAGAGAGAAATGATAGAGGAAAAGGCTGCAGAGCTGAACATAAGAGTACTCAACCCGGAGGTGGAGTAACATGAAATTGAACACAGCCAGAAGACTGGCAGCAGATGAATTCAAATCCGGGCTATCAAGGGTATGGGTTGACACCAACAGCATAGACCAGGTCATGGAAGCAGCATCAAGGCAGGATATAAGGGACCTCATAAGGAGAAACGTAATCCAGGTGAAGCAGAAGAAAGGAAATTCAAATGCACGCCTGAAGAAGAGGGTAGTCCAGAGGTCAAAGGAACGAAGAAGAGGGCCTGGTTCAATCAAGGGAACAAAATATGCAAGATTCCCAAGAAAGGACAGATGGATTAAAACCATCAGGGCACTCAGGGACGAACTCAGGACAATGAAGAAGGACAACAGGATTGATGCCAAGACATTCAGGAAGTTCTACGTCCAGGTGAAGGGCGGGAACATACATTCAAGGGCTCAGCTGGTGCAGCACATGAAGTCCTCGGGTTATCTGGGTGATCAGAAATGATGTACAGTGTGATGAAAAGAAGGAGAGAGGGAGTTACAAACTACCACAAAAGACTGAAGCTCCTGATGTCCGGTCTTCCAAGACTGGTGGTCAGGCCATCAAATAAGGGCATGACAGCGCAGCTTGTGAATTACTCGGAGGGAGGAGACGTTGTCATTGCTACTGTCACCGAAAAGTCACTGAAAAAGCTGGGACTGGAAGTTGACGGGAACAGCGTTCCGGTATCATACCTGGTTGGATATGCACTTGGGCTGAAATGCAAGAAGAAGAAAGTAAAGAATGCAATACTGGATTCTGGGCGATACAACATAATCAAAGGCGGAAGAATTTCAGCTGTTCTGAAAGGCGTGGTTGATGCCGGGGTCAAGGTGCCCCATGAAGCATCCGTGTTCCCCAAGAAGGACAGGCTGAGCGGGAAGCACCTCAAAAACGGTGCAGCAATAAAGATTGACGAAATGAAGAAATTACTGGAGGAAAAGATATGAGCGAGGAAACCTGGATACCAACCACACAGCTGGGAAAGATGGTTGCATCCGGACAGATTAAAACCATGTCAGAGGCGCTGAGGACAAAACTGCCCCTGAAGGAATACCAGATAGTGGATTACCTGCTTCCGGAGATAAAGGACGAGGTCATAGACATAGAGCGGGCACAGAGGATGACTGACTCAGGTCGTCGAATGAATTACTCCGTTACTGCAGTCGTGGGAAACGAGGACGGATTCATAGGCCTCGGCCGGGGGAAGGCAAAGGAGGCTGCTCCTGCCATAAGGAAAGCAATTAACAATGCCAAGTTAAACATAATGGAAATCCGCAGGGGATGCGGTTCATGGGAATGCGGATGCGGACGTGCACATTCCCTGCCGTTCCTGGTAAAGGGAAAGTCAGGATCAGTTGAGGTAACACTCAAGCCTGCACCGCAGGGTGTTGGAAGGGCAGTGGGCGATATTGCCAAGATAGTACTTAGAATGGCGGGAATTGAAGATGCATGGGGTTTCGCCGATGGGCACACAAAGACAACGGTCAATTACGCCCTGGCGGCCTTTGACGCAATGAGGCAGACATCAAAGATGAAGGTCAATCAGTCTCTGAAGATCAGTACGCCTATTTACGTGGGGAGTGTAGCAAATGCTGGCAGTAATAAGGATTAGAGGAACAACGGGCATAAGGCCGGCAGCAGCAAAAACTGCCGAACTCATGAGGCTGAACAGGATCAACCATATGGTCCTTGTTGAAGATAACGATGTGAACAGGGGCATGCTGCAGAAAGTCAAGGACTATGTTACCTGGGGTGAAGTTGATGATGCAACTGTGGAGATGATTCTTAAATACAGGGCTCAGCTCAAGGGCCACAACCCTTTGATGGAAGAAGAGCTGAAGGATATCTCAGGTTACGAGACGTTTAAGGACCTCGCATCTGCAATAAACCAGGGGAAAATCAAATTCAAGGATATCCGTGACATTGTCCCGGTGGTAAGGCTTAACCCTCCCAAGGGAGGATACGAGGCTGTCAGGAAACCTGTTGGACAGGGTGGATCTGCAGGTTACAGGGGCAAGGATATCAACAGGCTTATCCTGGCCATGCTGAAATCAGGAGTTGATCTAAATGGTAAGAACTAGGACAAAGAAACTGAGAGGCGGACATTACGGTCGTGGAATGAAATCCGGCCGTGGAAAAGGTAAGAAAGGCGGCTCCGGGATGGCAGGACTTGGCAAGCACAGATGGGTCTGGCTCCTGAAGAACGACAGGGACCATTTCGGTGTCCATGGATTCACAAGCCACCATCAGGGCAATATAGAAATACCTTTGACACTCAATCAGCTCGATGCAAATCTGAACAGTTTCAGATCACAGGGATTTGCAAAGGAAGAAGGTGGAAAACTGGTCGTGGATCTAGGCGCGGCTGGTTATACCAAGCTTCTGGGATCTGGGGACTTCAGGATTAAATCTACCATAAGAGTCGGCAAGGTAACCGAAAAAGCATTAAGCAAGCTTTCATCTCAGGGCATTACGGTAGAGACTGATGGCGGACATTCAGAGGAATAAAGGCGTAGCAATACCCGTTATTGCGGTATACGCCATAGTTGTTGCAGCATTTGGCGAGCTTGACCATTACGGTCCTCTGAAGTTATTCGTAGTGGCGCTACTGGTGGCGCCGGTATTTTTCATTTCGTATCTTATTTTCAGCTATGCTGGGCCAAAGCAAAGTAAACTGTACGGCCTTGAGTATCTTACTTCAAAGCTGCCCGCAGTGAAGAAGGCCAAGGGTCACGTGCAGTTCAAATACAAGCTGCTGTGGACAGTTGCAGTGGTGCTCCTGTATTTTGCCCTCACGAACATCTACGTGTATGGGCTTAACACCACCCAGTCTGTGGACGTGTTCGCCTCCTTCAGGGCCATATTCGCAGGCGCTGAAGGTTCTCTTATGGACCTGGGAATAGGCCCAATAGTTACCGCCAGCATAGTCATGCAGCTCTTCGCAGGAGCAAAGATTTTCAACATAGATCTTCAGGATTCATCTGATAAGGCAATATACCAGGGTGTCCAGAAGCTCCTTGTAATAGTGATGATATTTGTTGAAGCAATTCCTCAGGCCTTCGGTTATCTGGTGCCGGATACTGCCCTTGTGAACTCACTGGCAGCATTTGCTCCCGGATACGGGCATTTTCTTGCACAGACAATCATAGTCGGACAGCTTTTCTTCGGTTCCTACCTGGTATTCCTCATGGATGAAGTTGTCTCCAAATACGGCATAGGATCGGGAATATCACTGTTCATAGCGGCAGGGGTTTCGCAGCAGCTCGTCACAGGAACAATAAACTGGCTGCCTTCCACCCTGACCTCATCACTTTCACTGACAAATCCACCGGCAGGGGCTATCCCGAAACTTCTTTACATAATCACGCACGCAAGCTCAGGATATCTCATATCCACAGGTATACCACAGATACTCTTCGAGCCTCCAAACCCCATAGTTGCTCTGCTGGGGACTCTGCTCATATTCTTCATAGTTGCGTATTTCCAGAGTAGCAAGATTGAACTTCCCATCGCCCATGAACGGGTCAGGGGTGCAAGGGGAAGATACCCTCTCCAGCTGCTCTATGCTTCAAATATACCTGTCATACTTGCAACTGCTCTTCTTGCCAATGTATCAATGTGGACACTGCTGTTCTGGAACAGTCCTGTACTGAGCCATATTCCGCTGCTTGGGCACAATCCACTGCTTGGAGCTTATCCTTCTGCAGCACAGGTCACTGCTCTGAATATCTCCCAGACCACTCCTACCGGAGGTCTGGCATTTTACCTGTTTTCGCCAAACGGGCTTTCAGACTGGCTGTTTCCCATACTTCAGCCGGGTACCGCACAGAGCGTGCTGTTCGGGCACACCGCGTGGCAGGAAGGAATTCACGTCCTGGTGTTCCTTGGTTTCATGATCATAGCAAGCGTGATCTTTGCAAAGTTCTGGATTGAAACAACCAATATGGGGCCATCCGCTGTTGCAAAGCAGATAATGTCCAGTGGTATGCAGATTCCAGGATTCAGGCGTGATCCCAAGGTCATAGAGCGGGTTTTGAAGAAATATATCCCAGCAATAACCGTTTTCAGCGGTGCTGTGGTGGGGTTACTTGCTGCAGGAGCCAATCTCATAGGGACGGTGGGGGATACCAGCGGTACAGGCCTTCTGCTGGCCGTAGGCATAGTTATACAGTTCTATGAGGCCATGGGCAGGGAACAGTTGATGGAGATGCATCCAGTCATCAGGCAGTTCTTCGTGGGTGGTTAATTGAGAGTAGTTATATCCGGTGTTGCGGGAGTTGGCAAATCCACCATTCTCGATATAGTTAAGAGCAGGACAAACTACGACATCATCAATTTCGGAACCCTGATGTTTGAAATGGCCAGAAACATAAATTTGGTGAGGGACAGGGACGAACTGAGGAAATTACCTGTAGATACACAGATGAACCTGCAGAAAAAGGCTTCAGCGGCTATTGGAAAGATGAATAATGTGATCATTGATACCCACATGACGATAAAGACACCCGACGGATACCTTCCGGGTCTGCCGGAGTGGGTGCTGAGGGAGCTGAAAGTTGCATCATACTATCTCATTGAGGCCCTGCCTTCACAGATACTCAGCAGGCGACAACACGACAGCACCAGAAGCCGTGACAGTGATAATGAGGAAGACATCAGGCAGCATCAGGAAGTGAACCGCTACTATGCTGCCTCTTATTCAGTCTATACCGGGGCAACAATAACATTCATTCAGAACATTGATGGAAAACCTGACATAGCAGCAGAGAATATAGTCAGGAGATTGATGCCTCATGACTGAGCAGCAGAAGACAACAATGAACAGGCCCGCTGTTGAAAAAAGCCAGCAGGCAGCCATGGGCAAGATGATGCGGTTCCAGATGATCTACATGATGGTGAGCATAGTCACCCTTATCGTGATCTTCAACGGAACAATAAGGAACGATATTGGAGTTGGCATGAGCGTGGTTCTTGTCCCAACCCTGGGATTCCATTACCAGTTGCCCATATTCACCATCATAGTTGTGGCAATTTTCATTGGGTTGATAACTTCCATTCCAAGGTATTTCTTCACAGACTGGATTCAGATGGGAAGAATCCAGAACAGGATGAGGGCATTCAACAAGGTGTATTCCCAGGCCATGAGGTCCCAGCAGAAAGACAAGGTCCAGAAAATGCAGAAAATGAGGATGGAGATGTCCATAGAGCAATCACAGCTCAGCATGAACCAGATGAAGCCGTTGATGGTCCTGACAATATTCACTTTGCTGCTCTTCGCCTGGATATATTACTTTGTCACAAGGGTGCCATACCAGATTATAGCATTCCCATGGGACTATAATGTGAACATAGCAACAGCGCATTTGTGGACATTCCCGTACTGGTTCATAGCAGATATACTTGCCACATCCGCTTTTGGATACCTTGCAACAAGTATAATCAAGTACTTTGATTTCAGCCACAAGTTGAGGAAAGCGGAAAAATCGGAACGCTATGAGAGTCACAATTAGTGGCCCCATAGGCAGTGGCAAATCCACTGCAGGCCGCATCATCTCAGGGATGCTCGGGCTAAAATTTTTCTCTGGTGGTTACTTTTTCAGGGAAAAAGCCTCAACAATGGGCATGACAGTAGAAGAGTTCAATGTCTATGCCGAAACCCATGAGGCAGTTGATCGTGACCTGGATGCAATGATTGCATCTTTCCTGATGGATAATGACGATGTTGTTGTGGAATCGCGCCTTGCGGGATGGATCTGCCACCGATCAGGCATTTCCGCATTCAAGGTGTTTCTCAACGCCTCGCTTGATGTCAGATACGCAAGGATAAAGAAGCGTGAGGGAGACGAAAGGGATCTCAGGGAAAGGATGGTGGAGAGGGAAGCCTCCGAGGCAAGGAGGTACCTCCAGTATTATGGAATAGATTATTCCGACACCAGCATATACGACATGGTTATAGGTTCAGATACACTGACTGCCCAAGAGGTTGCAGAGAGGATTTATGAACGAATCATCGGAGAAGAACAGAGAAAACAGTATTGACGGATTCGTTGTCATAGACAAGCCAAAGGGCCCCACAAGCCACCAGGTTGATTACTGGGTTAGGCAGATTCTGGACGTTGAGAAAGTCGGCCACATAGGCACACTTGATCCCAACGCAACTGGGGTTCTGGTAATGGCCATTGGCAAGGCCGTTAAACTCATCGACGTTGCCCACGAATATCCCAAGGAATATGTAACAGTAATGCGGCTCTACGGAGATTTTGGCCGGGACCAGCTTGAAGCTGCATTTGACCAGTTCAAGGGGGAGATATATCAGCTCCCCCCAATGAAATCGGCCGTTGCAAGGGCCCTGAGAATCCGCAGGATTTATGAGCTTGAGATAAAGGAGGTGCAGGATCGTCTGGTACTCTACAGGGTAAAGTGTGAATCAGGCACTTACATAAGGACCCTGTGCATTGACATTGGCTATGTTCTTGGGCCTGGTGCCCAGATGGCTGAACTCAGACGCACTGCCACAGGCCCATTCGATGAATCAATGATCCACACATTGCAGGAACTGTCAGATGCTGCGTACATGAGCAAGAATGGCGATCCTTCCAGGCTTCAGGGAATGATTATACCCATGCTGGAACTCTTCAGGAATGATCCGAAGATCGTGGTGAAGCGTACAACTCTATCCAACATAGCCCACGGCTCAGATCTTTTTCCAGGCGGCATAAGGGCCATTACAGGTAAGCCCATGAAGGGGGACCGGGTTGCTGTGGTAACCGAGGATAATGAGCTGGTGGGGACAGGCAAGATGCTTGTCAATTACGATTCAATAATGGATCTCAAGGTTGTTGACTTTGACAGGATACTGCTGGAAAATCCTGATCAGAAGCCTGCCCCGGCAGTTCCAGTAATCCGGGAGCCGCCACGCAGGCCTTCCAGTACTTACCGGAATAACAGTGGCGGAGGTCAGAGGCGCAGGCCCCCAATGAGGAACGACAGGCGACCACAGGGAAAGGGATCATATGGAAGGAAGAGGGAAAGATAAGGCCAGCAAAGTCATGTGGTATGGATACCCAAGGCCAATGGGATTCGCTGTCTTCAGCAATATAGAAGAGGATTACAGCAGGATATTTGATGACCTGAGGAACGGTAAGATCCCTGAAGCAGAGGTTGTGGACCGCCCAGATCTTCCAGATTTGAGAGCCCTCATGATAGAGTACGCAAAGTACAGGGTGAAGAAGGAATTCCGGGAGGATCAGTACGTCAGGAAGTTCTATTCCCTTGTACCAGAGATAAACAAATCAATAAACCTGATCCTGGAGAAAGTCATGACATTCGGCCTCATAACAGGAGTCAACTACAACTCCGATGATCCGTGCCGGTTCTTCACGAACCTTGAGGGACTGGATCTCCCGGAGGACATATCGTCAATGATGTCCCAGATTTCATCATCTGTTACAGGACTGTGTGCCATGAGATCGTCGCTGATACAGTTTCTGTCAGAGCGGGTCCGGACCATTATGCCCAATACATGCAGGATAGCAGGCGAGGATCTGGCAACCGAACTGCTCTTTCATGCGGGCAGTCTCCGCAACCTTGCCCTGATGCCAGCCAGCAGCATACAGGTGCTGGGGGCGGAAAAGGCTCTCTTCAAGCATTTTGTTTCTGGGACTCCGCCGCCGAAGCATGGCATCCTGTTCCACTACAAGGGAATGTCATCACTACCGGCCAGAAGGCGGGGGCGTGCAGCAAGGGTCATTGCCGGGAAAATTGCCATAGCCTGCAGGGCAGACCTTTCCAGAGCAATGCTGGACACGGATAAAATGCTTGATCAGATTCGGGAAGTAATGAACCGTAAATAGTCAGGAGGAAAAGCTCTCCAGTTCCTTCTGCCTTAATGTTTTTGCCCTCTCCGGGGTTGGTGCCGGATAATCTCCCGTGAGGCATCCAAGGCACAGTGAATTCTCGTTCTTCCCTATGCTTCTCACCAGGCCCTGTATGGACACATAACCAAGTGAATCCGATCCTATCTCCTTTCTTATCTCTTCCATGTCCTTTCCAGATGCCAGGAACTGGTCTCTTGTTTTCATATCCACCCCGAAGTAGCATGGGGCAACTATGGGGGGCGATCCAATCCTTACATGGACCTCAACTGCGCCGGCATTCCTGAGGAGTGCCACAATGTGTTTCATGGTGTTTCCCCTCACGATGCTGTCATCCACAAGAATAACTCGCTTACCCTGAAGTTCGGACTTAATGGTGTTGAGTTTCAGCACAATGGCCTTCTTTCTGGCTTCCTGGGTAGGCATAATGAATGTCCTGTCAGAAAACCTGTTCTTTATGAGCCCCTCACTGTAGGGTATATGTGATTCCATGGAGTATCCAAGTGCCTGTGCCCTTCCCGAATCAGGAACGGGAATGACCACATCCGCCTCCACAGGGTGTTCCCTGGCAAGCTCACGTCCAAGGCGTATCCTTGATCCAAAAACTTCAACGTTGTCTATGACGCTGTCTGGCCTTGCAAAGTATACGTATTCGAACATGCAGTGGGCTGTCCGTGGGGCTGGCCGGACAAAAATTGTCTCGGGTCCCCTTTCGGTGATCTCAACGGCCTCTCCCGGTTTCACGTCGCGGATCTTGGCTGCCCCAAGTATGTCAAGTGCGCAGGTTTCAGATGCAACTATGAAGTTGCCTCCAAAGCGTCCCATAACTAGCGGCCTGATGCCCAGCGGATCCCTTATGGCGAAGAGCCGGTCATTTATCATCATTGTAACGGCATAAGCACCCTTGAGCCTGTCCATGGCGATCTTTATGCCGTTCTGTATTCCGTAGGCAGTAATGTCCCTGGCCAGCTCCATTAGAAGCACTTCTGTGTCCGATGATGTCAGGAAGGTGAGTCCCATTCGCATCATCTCCTCCCTCAGGGCATCCGCATTTGTGATCTCACCGTTATGTGACAGAGCTATGTGGCCCAGGGAATTTGACACAAGAAATGGGCCGGCATTCTCCATGGTCTTTGTGCCAGCAGTGGAATATCTGGTGTGTCCTATTCCAACATTTCCAGAAAGGTAGGAATCCGAATCAGACAATTTGTCGTTGAAGACCTCTGACACAAGACCCATGCCCTTGCGGACATTTATGGTGGAATTAACAAAAGTCGCAATGCCTGCACTTTCCTGCCCCCGGTGTTGCAGGGTCTTGAGAGATACAAGAAGAACCGGGTATGCCTGATCATCACCGCGGTAACCAACTACCGCGCAGTGATCATTTGGCTTTAGCCCATCTATAGGATCTGATTCTTGCTGCTGGGAATCCACAGTGAGAGCACCTCTTTTGCCTGACGTGGTATGTGTGATGACCACATCTGCGGCATGTAACGTGGACCTTCTTGTTGTTCATCTTTCCCATTACTGCTGTTCCATTGCTCATTGATTATCACCTTTTGATGGAGATACAAATATTACATTGTCGCCGCGAACAAGGATACGCTCAAAGACCCCCTTTGTTTCTCCCCTGATGGTCTCGCCGGCGTTCCTTATGACAAGGTTCATGTAAACGTCATAACCTTCAAGTATTCCGGAGTAACCCCTGTTACCCTTTACATCCACCATTACGTTCTTCTCTATGGATCCCCTGAGAACGTCCATTGGTTTTAGTGCACTTGGCTGTGGCTTAGGCATGTCTATTCCCGGCTGAATTGATAGTTCGTATTTAACTATTTGTAGGTTCACAATTTCGGGGCTGGATTGATTCTTTTAAAGCAGCAGGACCAGGCATAAGGAAAGGAACTGCGGTTCATAGTTCTGATCAACATACACGTGCTATTTCCCTGAACCGAAAATGATTATAATACAAACCGGAATTGCGAAGAATGACCATAAAGATACTGGAGAATCCAGCGAAAGAGGTGCGTCCTGCAGGTGCCATACGTTGTGATGTTGCGTGGAAGCTTTTCGATCCTGATAATATAGGTGATTTCAAAATGGAATCCATGAAAAACATGATCCGATTCACGCAGTGGCTCTGGGCAGATTTATCAAACAGATCAGGGTATTTGAGGAAGGATCATGGAAAGGTCGTCTGGATCATTGCCCCTGAACTGACAGAATCCGCCAGGAGCTATCTGGTCAGGATCTGCTCATTCTGGGACACAGATATACAGGTGTACCGCGGCATTGCCGGCATAAGGGAAACTGAAAATCCTGGAGAGAGGATGTGGATTCCGCCGGTCCAGAACATAATGGCGGGCGGGAAGCTTGATGCCTCGCAGCTGGCCCTCTATGAAACTGACAGTGGAAGCAGATGCAGCTACCTCTCTCCACTCACCGGTTTCTCCCATGCATTCATGAGAGTTTATGACATCGAACCTGGGCACACCTATTCACGTCATCACAGCCACACTGCACGGGAAGAGCATTACATTGTGATATCTGGAAGCGGCAGGGCGCGGATCGCTGACCGGGAAATCCCCATAAATCCAGGGGACATCATTTCCAAGCCAACCGGGCCGGATCTTTCTACACAGATCCTTGCCGCACATGATTCCCCCGTAAGGATTCTGGACATTGAGATCTGGTCAGATCCATCCAGAAACGACAAGGATGTAGTCGTTTACCCGGATCACAGGGAAATCTGCCTTTTCGGCGGGGGATGGCACAATACGCTGCCACTGGATTCATTGATGGACGCCGGAGACACCATGCAGCATTATGAAACCGGATACGTGAGGAAAGCCGATGGGACATGGTCTCCAGCAGTTATCCCGGGCACAAAGGCAAGGGAAGAGGCGGGAATTCAGTAAGGAAAAATTTCAACTTCACATTCACCAATGATCATTTCGGCATAGCATGGGGAAACAGTAACCATAATTCTATTCGCTTAAGAAAACTTATATTCCTCATTCTAATTCAGCGAGAGCATATCAAGATCCCGGAGATGATGAATCATCAGGGTTTCAGGATCTTGCCAATCAACAGGTGAAAGTATTGAAAATGCCTAAAGTAATCAAGATGTACTGCCCTTCCTGCAAGAAGCATACGCCTCACGATGTGGAAAGAGTCAGGAAAAAGAAAGCCAGTGAGTTCAGGGCAGGACAGAGGAGATTCCGCAGAGCCACATCAGGATACGGAGGTTTTCCAAGGCCAAAGTATGAGGGCCGGGAAAAGCCAACCAAGAGACTTGCTCTGAGATTCAGGTGCCAGACATGCAAAAAGGCAATTACGCCTCCAAGCTTCAGGGCCAAGAAACTGGAAATAGTGGAGGTTCAGTGATATGGCGGACAGCAGATTTGCAAAGCCCAAGAGCATAGGAAACAAGTTCATCAGGATAAAATGCAGGGACTGCGGCAATGAGCAGGTGACATACACCAAGATATCCTCTGTTGTTGTATGCCACATCTGCAACGCCACCCTTGCAAGGCCAACCGGCGGAACGCTGGATCTGGCCGCGGATATTGTCGGAGATCAGCAATGAGCAAAGACCTTCCTGAACCGGGAGAGCTTGTGGTCGTAACCATAAAGGAAGTAAAGAATTTTGGAGCAACGGCCAAGCTGGAAGAATATCCGGGGCATGAGGGTTTTATCCACATAGCTGAAGTTGCCACCGGCTGGGTAAAACACATAAGGGATTACCTGAGAGAAGGCCAGAAAACGGTGTGCAAGGTACTGAGCATTGATACAAACAGGGGCAACGTTGAACTTTCCCTGAAAAGGGTCAATGACCACCAGAAGAGAGAGAAGATATCTGAATGGAAGAATGAGCAGAAAGCTTCCAAGCTTCTTGAGATAGTTGCCAAGCAGCTGAAGAAATCCGTACAGGAATGTGAAGCTGAATTTGCGGATGAACTGAGGCAGAGGTATGGCAATCTGTATGCTGCGTTCGAGGATGCATCAGCAAGCGAAAACTGGTTCCCGGAAATCAATGAGAAATGGAAAACGGTCTTTGTGAAAATCGCCCGGGAAAACGTTGTGCTTCCCTATGTTAAAATTGGCGGTACCATAGAAGCATATTCTCTTGCGCCCAACGGGATTCAGATGATCAAGTCCACAATAGATCCGGGTGATGAGCCCACCGTTGGCATCCAGTATGCCGGGGCTCCACGATATATCGTGACTGTAACTGACAAGGATTATAAGACTGCCGAAGATACTCTTAAAAGAGTGGTGCAGAGGATAATGGACAATGCCAAGAAGAACGGCGTTGTGGCCGAATTTGTCAGGAAATGATAAAGCGGTATGCATTCATTGATCAGAAAGTGCCGCATCTGCAACGCTTATACCATGAAGGAAGTATGCCCTGTATGCGGGCAAAGGACGGATGTAGCTCTTCCGCCTAAGTATTCACCGGTGGACCGGTTCCAGAGGTTCAGGATAAATTCAGGGGAGGAACATAAACATGGAGAAAATAGTAATCAATCAGTATAAGAGGCCGAGGCTGGCAAGCCCGATCCTCATAGGGGGGCTTCCCGGAATAGGCAACGTGGGGAAGATAGCTGCAGAATATCTTGTGGAAAAGCTGAAAATGGAGAAGTTTGCGGATATCTATTCACAGTACCTTCCACCCCAGGTTTTCATCGATGATACCGGAGTGGTCAAGCTGGTCAGGAACACTCTCTATTACAAGAAGCTCAAGGGAAGGAGCGACCTGCTCATACTTGTGGGGGATTTCCAGGGAACCACACAGGAAGGACAGTATGAAATGTCATATCAGATACTTGAACTGGCCAGAAAACTGGAGGTTTCCATGGTCTATACACTTGGAGGATACAGCACAGGCAAGATTGTTGAAATTCCACGTGTCCTTGGCGCTGTAACTGACGAATCCCTGGTGAAGACACTTACGGACAGCGGCGTTGTGTTTCCAAAGGGGGAGCCCGGCGGAGGCATCGTGGGATCAGCGGGCGTAATGCTTGGTCTCGGAAAGGAGCTGTTCAGCATGCAGGGAGCATGTTTAATGGGAGAAACTTCCGGGTATTTTGCAGATCCAAAGGGAGCCAAGGAAGTTGTTAAGATCCTGGTGAATCTTCTCAGCCTTGAAGTCGACCTTTCAGACCTTGAGGAAAGAAGCAAACAGATTGAGCAGATCACGGAGAAGATGCAGGAGGATGTGCAGGGCAAGGTGACCCAGAAAGACGATCTGGGCTACTTTGGATAATCCCGCATTCCAGTACGGAACCGACATCCTCTCCTCTCTGAAGATGGGAACCTCATTGCTCAAAAGATTGTAAGGCAGAAAAGCATTTCCGTGCACCTCAGGTGAGTCAATGCCTACGGGAATACAGATAGTTTCCCCGGCAAAGTAATTTAAGGCAAGTGAACATTTTCAGATGATGGCTTCAAGGAAATCTACCATATCCGACTTCAGGGAAGCTTCCATTTCTGAATTTTTTGAAAAGAACAGGCATATACTCGGTTTTGATTCCCCGCAGAAATCGTTATTCATGATTGTAAAGGAGGCACTGGACAACTCTCTGGATGCCTGCGAGGAATACCAGATTCTGCCGGACATAAAGGTGACAATTGCAAAGCAGAACGATGATGAGTACCTGATCACTGTGGAGGACAACGGCCCAGGCATCGAAAGAAAACAGGTTCCTGACGTGTTCGGGAAGCTTCTGTACGGATCAAGGTTCCATTCCTTCAAGCAGTCCAGGGGCCAGCAGGGCATAGGCATCACTGCAGCCATCCTCTATGGGCAGATCACCACGGCCAGGCCTGCGTACATCAAAACAAAGAGAGCCCAGGATGATGTTGCATACGAGTTTGAACTTGGCATAAATGTGAAGGAGAACAGGGCACAGATCAATTATGAAAGGCCGGTCATATGGGATGTGACCAGCGGGACTGTTGTGGCAATACCAGCAAGGGCGAAGTACCAGACAGGGAGGCAGTCCGTATGGGAGTATATCAGGGAAACGGCAGTGGCCAACCCAAACGCAAACTTCTCCTTCACCGATCCAGACGGAAGGACGCTGGAAATAAGGCGCGTTATTGAAACGCCTTCAAAACCCGGAACAGCCATCAAACCGCATCCTTTGGGGCTGGAGATCGGGGAAATAAATTCCATGAGCAGGTCCACACATGCAGAGACAATGATGGAATTCCTCAAGGGTGATTTCAACAGGGTGAGCGACAGGATAGCCCAGGAGATCCTGCAGAAATCCGGCATCAGGCCAGAAGAGAAACCATCAGAGATCACGCTTGAACAGGTGAGGAAGCTCAGGGACGCCTTTAGCCAGGTCAAGCTCATGCCGCCTCCAACTGATTGCCTGTCACCCCTTGGCCATGAATTTATCATCAAGGGGCTGAAGAACGTTTATGGCGAGAGCAGGCCATCACATTACTCGAAGCCTGTTGTCAGGCCCATATCAATACACAACGGCAACCCATTTGCGGTTGAAGCAGGCCTAGTCTACGGAGGCGATCTCAGGTCCGATGAACCCGTGAGGGTAGTCAGGTTTGCGAACAAGGTGCCACTGCTGTACCAGGCAGGAGCGTGTGCCATCACCAGGGCCGTGCAGGAAATGGACTGGAGGCCATATGGCCTCGATCAGAAAAGCGGCCAGGGAATACCCTTCGGGCCTGCTGTGATCTTCGTCCATGTGTACGGCATAAGAATCCCGTTCACTTCGGAATCCAAGGAAGCCATAGCCTCAGTTGATGAGATAACAGCAGAGGTCACAATGGCGCTGAAGTCGCTGGGAAGGAGCGTGAAGTCATTCCTTGGAAAGAAGGACCGCAGGAAGAAGGTTTATGAGAAATTCAGGCTTGTGAGCCTGCTCATCCCCGAGATCGGCAGGAAATCATCCGTCATACTTGGAAAGGATCTTCCTCCACTGGACAGCGTGATTTCCAAGATCGCCAACGTTGTCTTTGTCACTGAGGACATCATCCATGATGGCGACAGGACACTGTCAAAGGTGAAGGTTATCAATTACACACGTCATCCCGTAAACATGAAGCTTTACGCAGACCCACCTGTGGCCTATTATGATGGCGATGATATGGTGTGGGACATTTCGGACCTCCAGCCATCCCTGGAGGTAGAATTCAGCATTCCTCTGTCAAACGTTCCGCAGGAGTATCCCGGAACCGCATTTTACTTCACCGGCATTGATCCTGTGCATGTACAGGGCGCCGATCCGCTGCCTGCAGATTATGGAATGGAAAGCATCAGCATCATAGATTCCGCAGATGATGAGAAGGGTGACCAGTAATGCCTGGTGAGGTGAAATCATCCCTTGAGGGCATAGCGTCAAGGATATACGACTACCTTGTGAGCGGCGAGGTGCCTGAGATATCCATGCCCTCAAGGAACAGGGACAACATTGTTCTTGATCCCATGCTTTCAGTATGGAAATACGGGGAATCCCAGGTGACCCGTTCAGGCAGGACAACGGACGGGGCGGAATACATGGTGAAAATCCTGTACATGATAGACTTCATCAGGGAGATGCTGCAGGAGGGGAAATCGTCAACACTTAGGGAAATGTACTACATCTCCGAGGGATGGAACCTGGGAAAGTTCCACACTCAGGACGAATCGAACCTGATGGCAGAGGATCTGGAGGTCATCAGTGCCCTGCTCAGGGAGGACTTCAGGCTGCGCCCTGAAGAGAACGGGGCCAGCATAATTGGCAACATCACGGTCGAGGAAAAGACAAGGAAAGGCGAATTCAAGAAGATAAACTGCAAGGATGATGTGGGGGACAGCGGTTACTCTATTCCATATTCGGTTGAGGACGACAAGTTCCACATCAAGGATGTAGACGCGGATTTCATCCTTGCAATAGAGACGGGAGGTATGTTCGACAGACTGGTGGAAAACGGGTTTGATGAGAGCAACCGGTGCCTGCTTGTACATCTCAAGGGGCAGCCGGCCCGGAGCACAAGGCGCCTTCTCAAGAGGATAAACGAGGAAAGGGGCGTTCCTGTTGTGGTGTTCACAGATGGGGATCCGTGGTCATTCAGGATATATGCATCCATAGCTTACGGTGCCATTAAGACTGCCCACATATCACATTACCTGGCTGTCCCTACAGCAGAGTTTATCGGCGTGACCGCATCCGACATACTGAATTACGATCTCCCAACGGACAAGCTCAACGACAAGGACATTGCGGCACTGAATGCAGAACTCAAGGACCCGAGATTCAATTCAGAGATGTGGAGGGATGAGATAGAAACCATGCTGCGCATAGGAAAGAAGGCAGAGCAGCAGGCTCTAGCAAAATACGGCCTGAACTATGTCACGTCCACATATCTGCCGGAAAAGCTGTCGCAGATTAACGGAAACAGGTGGTGAAAATGAAGGTATCACTTATACAGATGGAAAGCAGGGGAGACAAGGAGGCAAACCTGCAGAAGTCCCTGCAGCTGCTGGGAGAAGCAATGGAGGAGGGGGCAGAGCTTGCAATATTCCCGGAATACCAGATGTTCCTTCCCGATTACTCTGTTCCGGAAACAACAGCTGCAGCAGCGGAGCCAACTGACGGAAATTTCGTTACCGCCATGACTGCATCCACAAAGGGGAAGCTGACCATGGTTCTCAATATTGTTGAATATGCCGGCACAGGCATCAGACCATATAACACATCCATTGTGGTGAACGATCTGGGGATAGTTTCCGGGAAATACAGGAAACTGCACCTGTTCGATGCGTACGGGCACAGGGAGAGCTCCTGTTACCAGCAGGGCAACATAAGTCCCTCTGCCTTTGCAGTGCCGCATGCCCGCATGGGGCTTCAGATATGCTATGATCTCAGGTTCCCAGAGCCCGCCAGGCTCATACGCCTCAAGGACGCATCCATTATATCATACCAGGCAGGGTGGTTTGTCGGAGAGAGAAAACTGGAGACATGGCGCACACTGCTCAGGGCAAGGGCCATTGAAAATGGCTCATTTGTGCTGGCATCCGCACAGTGCGGAAAGGATTTCACAGGCCATACAATGGCAGTGAGTCCCTATGGGGACGTTCTGGGGGAGCTGGATAACCAAGAAGGCATACTCACGGTGGATCTGGACATGTCTCTGCCGGAAAAATACTCAGTGGATGTACCACTGATAAAACAGAGGCGGAAGGACATGTATGATATATCAGGATTCTGACATTGCCTTCAGGAGTACCCTGAATTCAGCCACGTCCCTGACGCGAAACCTTGCGGCTGTGTCGCCGTCCCCAACTTTAACTGTGATGGCATCGGGGTTGTCAAGGAACGAATCCTCGTCTGTTGCATCATCTCCAGCTATGAGGGCAGGCGCCCCGTTCCTGACCCCCCTTATGGTAATTCCCTTGTTAACTCCCGGGATACGGAGCTCAACTATTCTCTTTCCTCTGTAAAGATCCATTCCCGTCTGTGAGGCAAGCATGGACACTTCCTCCACAAGTGATGACATGGCTTTCTCATCGAGCCCCCACATTATGAAAACCAACCCTCCCTGTTTGTTTGTCATCTTGAGTCCAGGGTATCTCCTGAAGAAATCATCTCTCCCGGCGTAAATGGCGTCACATTTCCTGATATATTCCCCTGCATCAGTTACATACTCCGGCTGCCCATCCTTTGGCTTCAGAATCGCTCCGTGGAGCGCAATGAAATTATACCTGCTGTCCAGGAATCTTGTGATCTCAGGAATTGATCTTCCTGTGGCGACATAGACCTGATATTTCCCTGACAGCCGGTCCATTATCCATAGGACATCATCATCAGGGAAGGTTGTTTCCGGATCCGTGGACAGAGGCACCAGTGTACCATCATAGTCAAGGAAGATGGGTGATCCACGAGGAAGACCACGGGCCTCCCTTATGAGGTCACTGTCCAGGGGCATTGAACACCTTCCTGTTTGCCATCAGGGTCTTCGCACGCTTTTCGATTGCGTCTATCCACCATTTGAGGTTTCTTCTTGTAACGGATGTCTTCATGGCCTCAAGCCTTCTGGCAATTTCGCCCTTATCCATATTCATGGCAGTGTATATTGTATCGGCCATTGCACTGATATCGTTGGGGTTTACAATAAGGGCCTGCGGGAGGTTGAATGCAGCCCCGGCAAACTCGGACAGTATAAGGATTCCCTGACGGGATGCAGCAACGAACTCCTTGCTCACCAGGTTCAGGCCATCCATCACAGGCGTGATGAGGGCAATATCGGCATAACGGTAATAGGACAGCAGGACCCTGTCCGATATTTTGCTGTACATATAAATTATGGGCTGCCACTTTATATCGCCATGGGAACCGTTTATCCTGCCGATCTCCATTTCCAGGTCGCGTTTCATCCTTATGTATTCGGAGACAGATGTCCTGCTTGGAGTAACCATCATAACATAATGGAATCGCCCCCTTGTATCAGGATATTTCTTCAGGACCTTCTCAACAGACAGCACGCGGTTTATGAGCCCTTTGGTGTAGTCAAGCCTGTCAATTGAGAATATGACTTTGCCATTCTTCTGGAGGTTCTCAAGTGGATTCACGGGTTCATCGACCCTGGAATAATAATCCGAATCAATGCCCAGGGAGTATGCTGAGGTCCGGTCATCCACATTGAAGTCAGGCTGGGAGAGCCTTTCGCACGACTCCCTGAAGTTCTTCCGGTAAAGCTCTGTATGAAATGTTATCATGTCAGCCTGGGTAATGCTGTCCACAATTTCCTTTGCCTGCGGAAGAATGTTGAAGAATTCGCTGGAAACCCACGGTATGTGCCAGGTGAATATGATGAAATTGCCAATCCCCAGTTTCCTTACGAACTCAGGAACAAGGCTGAGCTGGTAGTCATGAACCCAGATCACCGAATCGTTATCCATATACTTTGCTACGGCCTCTGCAAATTTTCTGTTCACTGCACTGTATGTCTCAAACGAATCTTCAACGTACCTTACGCGTTCCCTGAAATAATGGAAAAGAGGCCATAAGGTGCCGTTGGAATATTCATCATAGAAACCATGCTTCTCATTTCGGTTCAGGAATATCCTTGCAACAGTATATCCCTCATAGTCTTCCACCGGATAATTCATGTCGGCATTGCCATCGCCCCAGCAGATCCAAACACCTCCGTTTGCCTTCATGGCCTGATGCAGGGCAGTAACCACGCCACCCACATTCCGGCGCAGGGTTTCGCGGCCCCCAGAGCGGTCATGGCTCACGGGGCATCTGCTGGTGACTATGACATACCTCATTAAGTCAAAATTTGTTCATCCTATTAAAATAATCACAATTTATCCATAGTTTTTGCCTCCACCTCATTAACGGCAGGCCTCCTGGCGGATCTGGATCCAGCTCTGGAACCTAGAACTTCCCTGGCAAGCAGCGACAGAATGGCAGCCACTGCAAAGGCAGCTCCCGCAATCAGGAATATGTAAGCGAACGCACTGGATGTGGGCATTGATACATATACAGGGCCGGTTGGACTGTTTCCAACAAGATACAGTGCGGAGACGGTTGCCATTATGGATCCGGCTATGGGTGCGCCTATACTGCTCCCAACATTCCGGAAAGTGCCGTTCATGGCTGTTGCAAGTCCCATGTCCCGGGGGTTTACTGTGAGCACTATGAGATTTATCAGTGAGGCATTCATTATTGAAAGCCCACCGCCAGTGACAAACTCGAACATGAGCATCTGATCATAGGAATGGAATATGGATTCCAGGATGAAGCCTGCCCCTGATATTACGGAGCCAATGATTGCCAGAGGCTTCACGCCCATCCTGGATACGAGCCTACCTGTTATTGGGGCGAAAACAAGCATGCCTATGGCAAACGGAACAAGTGATATTCCCGTGTACAGGATTGATTTTCCATACCCAGAAGGACTCGGGAGCTCAAACCTGTATGTGAGGGCCTGCATTGCAAGGAACATGCCCATACCTGATATGGAAAGGACAATGTTTGCGACCATTACGTTCCGGTAGGACAGAAGCCTGAAGTCCAGTATGGGCTCCCCGCCCATCCTTGAATAGCGCCTTTCGAAGAGTGTCAGGGGTATGATGAGTACGGCACCGGAGGCAATCATTGAAAGCGTACCCAATGAAGTCCATCCCCAGCTTGGCGCCTCAGACAGGGCAAAGACGAACAGTGCAAGGGAAGCTGCAAGAAGCGAAGCACCGATATAGTCTATCTTTGTATCTGGCCTCCTGAACCTTGATTCTCTTACCACTATCATTGTTGTTATGGCAAGTGCAAGTACAAATGGTATGGCCGTGTGATATGTCATCCTCCAGCCGAAGTCATTTGACACCAGTGACCCCAGTGGAAGGCTCACAGCAAACCCTGCTCCGAACATGGCACTTATGAGGGCCTGCGCCCTGGGCACCATGTCCTTGGGGAATTCCTCCCTCATGAGGCTCATTCCAAGTGGCATTATTGTCAGTCCGATACCCTGGATAGTCCTGGAAATAACCATGAATGTGAAATTTGGCGAAAATCCTGTGACTGACACGGCAACGGCATAGACCAGAAGCACCACTGACAGAATCTTCTTCTTGCCGTATATGTCACCGAGCTTTCCCATAATCGGGGTCATGGCAACGCCTCCAACCAGGTAGGCGGAGAGCAGAAGGCTCACCTGTGCCGATGTGACATTGAACGCCAGGGCTATGCTGTGCAGTGAAGGCGTCAGCATTCCTTCGATGTACATAACAATCAGGACAAGTCCTGCAAGTATCAGCATGACTTTGCGTGAGTACTTTGCATCGAAATCCTCGTTTGAAACATAATTCAGTCTGTCATCTTCATTATCTAATGGCATTTGTTCTCACTTCCTCTTATTTCATCTTCTGCGGACGCTCTCAGGGATGAGGCAATCCTGTCAAGGAAAGCGCACATCCTTGCTGCTGATGATTCATCAATGCCGGCTATGGCCTCACTTACGCTGGAAATTATTTTTTCTTCGATCCCATCCAGCAGGGCGATTCCCTGAGGATTGAGAAAGACTCTTGAAGCACGCCTGTCCGCCGGATCATCCTCCCTGGATACAAGTTCCCTGTTCTGAAGTGTGTCTATAATGCCCGTAACTGTGGGATTCCTGACATGGAGAAATCTGGAAAGATCAGTGAGCCTCTGAGGGCCATTGGCTCTGAGATATCGCATCAGAGCATACTGGTAGACCATCAGTCCTGATGATCGCGTAATCTCAACCTGAAGGAACATGAATTCTTCCATGACGGACCTCAGAGAACGGAAAAGAGCATTTCCTGTTCCGGCTTTCTCACTCATGTCTCTTTCCGGTTTTGGCATTGAAGTCATAGGGAGGTAAATTACTTAGCTATACTTAACTATTAGCATTACCTAACTACGTTTTCTTTCCAATTGATTTCGTTTCATGGTGAATTCAGCAGCAGAAATTAAGTAGTTAGTAATTATATTAAAAAACTGATATTTACGATTCTGCTGAGAATCATCTTCATATTCCCGACGCTGCTCTATACAGCAAGCATTCTTTCCAGAGCTCTTGCTGGTCGGGGAATTTTCGGAGAGGATGCAGATGATGATACCAGTCTCAGGAAGTTTGAGATGCAACTTCTAATTGACGGCGCATTTCTTGGCATAATCAATGGTTTTATTGTGATATTCGGGATCGGGCAGACGGGATATGGCATCCTGCTTTCATTTGCCACAGTGGCCATTGCGCTTCTTGGAGTGTCAGCCATGGCTTCTGATTCAGCGGGTTATACTGAACTCTTCATAATGGTTCTCAACATGATCCTTTTCGGGCAGTTTATAGATCTGGCATCATTCTCTTTAATAGCTTCCCTTTCGGTTATTGTGGCGCTAATAGTTCTCATGGGAGTATACCTGGTAAAATATGCTGGAAGTGCGGATTCCGAGGAATCGGCCTGATCAGGCAATGGTGCTTTGGCAACCTGTTTATACGTGATGAAAGCCCTTTTCAATAAACCGCTTGGAGAAAATTTTAGATAACTCCGTACCTTCTGTTAACGGAAAAATTCATTTATTGAATTTTCATATTTACAATATGGTTTCAACTCCGTTTCTGAAGAGACTCATTATGGGAGCCATCATAATATCATATGTTGCAACATATCTCAACCAACTGGGTATATTGCAGTATCCATTCGGAGCGTCTTATGGAACAATCTGGAATATAGGTTCCATAATTGGGCTTGTATTTGCAATAATAGCCATACGTTTAGTCCTTATGGTGCCAGAAAAACAGCTGGCATGACACTTGGCACTTACTATTAACTTTATGAAATTCAAAAAATATTCAATTTGAATAATATGGTGGTAGACTATATTATGCTCTATTTATCCTTTTGATTGTTGTAAATTGACCCGTGGATTGATTGTCTTAGCGCGCAGAAACCTGAATTTCCAGATTCTTTATATGTACAAACATAACTTCTCAGCAAGTGGGATATTATTCGTCATTTCAAGAATCGGGGATTTGCGGGATGGACACACTCACACATTTGTAACAATATGTGAGTCGAAACCGGCCAAGGGATGCTAACATTAGGATAATGATGGAATTTCAACATGGTGTTTTCTTAGCAGCTATCCCAATTTACCTTTAGAAATTGGAGATCAGTTACTTTTTTTGTCCGTCTAGTTTATCAAAACGGTTCTCAAGAATCTTCTTCTTTGAGAATAGGGAAATACGTCTAGCATTTTCTTCAGTCAGGCCATATTTCGTTATGAGATGTTTATACGTATCTCTTGAGGAAAATCCAAGGCTGAAAACGATCCACAATAACAAAGATAGATATGCAATGAAGAATCCAAATTTAATCGGCGATAAGAACGGAACATATTTTCCACTCAGGATTTCAAAGGAGTAAGAGGCAATGATAAACCCTCCAATTATCACGATAGTCAATATTGTTGGAAGATAGAAGTCAACTAATTTTTTATGCTTATCAAGCTCTCTATACATTTCGATCGGTTCAAAAGCCATCCATTTTGCATACGCGTATACAAGAACGCTTAAAGGAATTATTACTTCGGAAATGGTTGCGATCACTGCTAGAGTGAATAAAAGGCTAAGCATAAGACAATATTACCCCCTCTATTTCTGGCCAATTCCCAAATGCATAGAATGTCTTTGAGTTTATTCCAGTATACTGTGCAATATTATTGTACACATTAGTCACCCACTGTTGCGCTGGTTCTGTGCCCAAAGGTTGCAGTTCACGCAGAACTTCGAAAAGATGATTTCCGGGATTTGTTATTCCCCAAACTGCATACTCAGGTACTAAGCCCCATTCCCATGCGTTCAGTGTAAATACTAATCTAAAATTAGAGGTCTCAGCCCATTCATTTTGAAATAGATAGTTGAGATTGCTTTCAACGTCATATATGGGTGTCGATGATCCTGAAAGATCAGCGCCAAGGCTTTCAACCACGGTTGCTGCACCTTCAGCTGCTGCAATAAACGATCCTGCGCCAATTCCTACAAATCCGAGGATTCCAGACACAGCCGCCCCTAAGAGAGTGCTAAATAGATCATCAAATTCTAAGGCTTGGCCGGCCCAATCAACAAAATTTTCTGCGTTCAGGTGGTCAGCAAAGTTAACATAGATGTTGTAACTTGTTCCAGAGATTATGCCGCCCCATCCCCAATGTATTGTGAATGAATTGAGACGGATATATGGATCAACTGGGATTGTTTTACCGTTATATTCAATAATGGCATACACTAATGATCCATTGTTCTTAGAGTACTTGTACTTGAGCATGAAAGCCTTGTGGAGATGGTATTCTATTGTGGTGTTAGAAATAAGAACCCCTTCACGGTGCCACATCACGTAATTTGCATCAATCTTATTCCCTGTGTGGTGCTGATTCATTTCGAAGGTTTCTATAGCATCAATTTATTTAATGGCTGATTTGTCTTGATGTTCCCACATGCTCAATATGATGAAGTCATTCGATTTACTTATTCCTCTGTACTTCGAGGGTATCCTGTAATAATTCGTAATGTACCACTGGGTTGCGCTCATATCGGCTAGATACTGGAGGCGATCAAGGGGATTTGTGTCTATAGATTTGCCATATCTGTTAAAGTCGCTGATCGTAAGGGCGTTGAGTTTTATTTTCTGACTTGCATTCATGTTAAACGAATAAGTCTTTCCTGTTATTGATGTTTCAATGCTCTGTGCTCTTGTTCCAGAATGGTTCATGTGGTTTAATGGATCGTGTGTAATACCAGCAAAAGCGAGCGTTATCATTGCAATAACTACGACACTTGTGCCTAAGAATTTCCAAGTTTTGTTCATAGGAGTCAAAATATTTTATCATATACATATTATTAATTACCCTCACCCTGAAAAGATGTCAAAGATCCCGGGATAAGACAGGGAATGTTTACCGCCTATGCATTTTTGAGCTTGAGTTTGTAGATGCGCTTAAAACAAACGATTGGCATATGTTTAAGCCCATGAGAGAACATGAAAAAGCCTAAGCGAGATGGAAAGAAGAACTAGAGCAATCGTGAAAAATTGCCAGAAAAAACATTGCCATGGCTATGCATCAGAGAGTAAAACAACCCATCTTAGCCACTTGCATCGATTATTCAAAAAGAGGGTGGACAAATATAACTTCTCTGCCTGGGTGACATATGAAGAACTAAAATAATTGAATTATCATGCATTCCGATAGTATCCCTAATTTTGTGTAATGAGATCAGCGTCCAGATCCTGGATCATTGGATATTATAATGCAAGCATCGGATTATAGAAATGTCCTTAAGTTAATATGAGTTAACTTAATTAACTCCGTGTATATTATGATATTATGGGAGAGAAAGAGATATTACTTGCGGCAAATGTCCTTAAGAACGAGAAAAGGTCTTTCATCCTTAAGAAAATATTTGAGAGCAGGGAAATGACATGGTCTCAGATTGTGGATACAGTTGAGACCCGGTTTAACATAAGAGTAAATCCCAATACTGTGAGCTTTCACCTTAGGGCCTTGATCAAATTGGGGTTAATATCCAAGTACGGAGATCTATACACTATTAGGGACGAAAGCCAGGCACAGGAAATTCTTAACCAGGTGAAATAAATGCCAGTGGCAGTGGATGATCTCTGGAAGATAAAGGCACATATTGCGACTGCCATCTCTCAGGCAACCGGAGAATATCCAATTAGAGACAACGTGACTATGGAATCTCTGAAGGAAACGAATAATGAGTATGATATCTCGGGCAGATATACTATTTCTTACACCGGAAAATCGCACACGTATAGTGTCAGGATTGACAGAGACGGCAAAATTTCGTTTTTATCGATTGATAACCAACAAATCATTTCCTAGTGGTTTTAAATGTTTGTCTTAATTCTTGGGAGCTATGATAGCGAAACCAAGCAATTACTTTAATCGCTCAGGGATTATCTAACCAGTAAGTTTGTGGAACTTGGTCATTATTTTATAATAATGGAGACGATGACTCTTTTTAGGGTTGAAGACGGAAGAGAAGTTCTGACAGAAGAGGACGGGGCCAACAATGTAACACTGTATATTTTTCCCTCGAGAACCCAGGCGGGAGAGGTTGAAGCAGAAATGATAGACACTGTAAAACTTGACGGCGGCTTAGAAGAGACTGTGTCTAAATACATTACTGAGCTTGATCGACTTCCTCTTCAAACGAGAATACACGTGGAAAAGGCCCCCATTACTGGTCTAACTGGTCTTTTCAATTTCTTAGTTGAAATATGCGCATTCTACAATGTTATAAGGCTCAAAGAAGAGACTCGCGGAGGGGAATACCTTGAACTATGCCAGATTTTGAGAATGAAAGACAGCCGCATGGTGAGGCAGGAAAGCGATGTTAACTACTTCAATAAGGTAGGAAACGTACATTCGACAATGCTGAATTTGCTCCTGGATAGCAAAGAAATAATGCTGAGGGATTTCAATGATAAAGATGACCTCTGCCAGCAGATTGAAGAATTGGTGAGGCTTATACACAGAGAGCACCCAAATTTTAGAGCATAATTTGTTCTAGAAAAAGGTCTGAGGAGAGCAGTGGGTCATGGCATAATGGCAAATTTTTTTATTCAAACATTAATATATCCCAAAATGACCGTCCTTAGTATTTAAAGGAACAGAAAAAAAGCCTGATATTGCGAGAATATTTTCGTACTAATGAAATCAGTATATGACAGCGAATCGCATTTCCCATCCCCTCGCGGAAGATAGTACACGTGCGAAACGTGGCAGGCTTTACCATCGGGTTCGGAATGAGACCGGGTGTGACCCTGCCGCTCTGGCCGTCACGAACACTACATATCACGGATCTATAAAATCATTTTGGCAAGAATGGCTTTCAGTGCTTTTAGAATCTATGGTCATCGCTGATCTAGAGCAGCCCGGTTTCTTGTAAAAATACCCAGGAAAATCGCCAGGCTTGCAAAGCCGGAAAGTGTAGTGTAGAACCAGAGGAACACAGGGTCTGTGGTGAGGGAGTATACAGTGCCGCCGAGAAGCGGACCCACTGCCCGCCCAGCCGAGAGGAACGCGTTGTATAAGCCCATGTTCTTTCCGATGTTCTCCGGCTTGGAGACATTGGATATCATCGTGACGCCGGTAGGAAAGGCAAAATCTTCTCCAATGGTCAGGATAACAGTGGAAGCGACAAAGGATACAATTCCGTGGTCAAAGGCGTAACTGAAAAATCCTGCAGAATAGATCAGCGTGCCCAGGCCATAGGATATAAAATTCCCGATCTTCCTTGAAATGCGGAATATAAATGGCTGCGAGACAACCACAAAAATGCCGTTTGTGAGGTAAACTATTCCAAGTTCATAGTATGGAAGCCCCCGTATAATCCTTGCATAATTGGAAAGCGTAACTGTCTCCTGGGACTGCACGATGAAAAGCAGCAGAGCAATTATTGATAGAAGAATGACAAACCGGTTCTCAGTGCCCAATTTTCTAATTGCGGCCAGGGTTTTAGCGGGCTCGGAGATCAGAAAGGAAAGGATCAGGGAGATCAGGCTCATTGCCAGGCCAATTGTGAAAAGTGAAGAGAATGAGTAATATGAAAGTACAAAGCCACCAATTGCCGGGCCCAACCCCCATCCTATATTGCTGCCAACCCTGAGCATGGAAAAGCCTTTGAGCTTGAAATCACTGGATAGAGATACAATTGCATTTGCTGCTGGTGCCTGCAGGGAATTCCCGAACATGAGTGCAATCAGAATTCCGGGGAACTCCAGAGATGACAGGAGGAGTTCCGGAGCTGCTGTGGCGAGAAGGTAAATAAGAGAAACAATTCCCAGTGAAAGTATAACGGTTACCTTGTACCCAATTCTGTCAGAGACTATCCCGCCATAAATCTGAACCAATCCTGAGATGGCTCCACCTATGGCAAAAATTGCCCCAACATAGACAAGGGAAAGATGAAGAGAAACGTGGAGATAGATGGAACTGTAGACCCAGATTGAAGAATAGGCCAGTCCCCTGAGCGTCGAAGTCGCCGTAATGATCTCCACATTCCGCAATTTCACGGTCATTGGGGGTATATATTATTTGTTTTGTATGTTTATGGGCAATTCAGGGAATGTGTGCCATGGTGCAGATTCATGGACAGGGTTCAATCCACTGGTCAATAAATGCATAAGGTACCCTTAATGCAGGACTTCATTTGTAATCATAATCATGTATTGAGGCGCAGTTTCCACAGATCGTATGTACCGTTCAACGGAATCTGTCAGGGCTGAACATGTAGTCCCCAATACTGTCCTTCACCTTCTCCCTGTTAACCGATAGCTCTTCCAGAAGGTTGCTTATCCTGTCAGCAGTCATGGCTTTCATTTCTCCGCTCAGCAGCTGCCCTGTTCTGTATTCTTCATAAATCCTGGATACAACAGATGGATCATTCTCCAGGAGCCTGAAAACGTTGAATGAGAAGTCTATGTCAGGATTTGCGCCATATTTTCTCTGCTCCTCAGCGGTATCTCTTCCACCTGAAAACGCATATTTCATGAGTTTCTTCCTTACGGTTTTCCTGTCGTCATCAAGATAAATGCCAGTTGTGGTATCGGAAGACGACATTTTTCCGCTTCCTTTCAGGGAAGGAATGAACTTTGATATTATTGATGATGGCTTCTCATAACCTATCTTTGGCATGACGTCTCTGGCCACCTTAAAGTGAGGATCCTGGTCGATTGCATAGGGTATGAGGCATCTTATGGTGCGCCCCAGTATCTCAGAAAGGATGAAAGACGGCACAGCCTGAATGCTGGTGAAGAAGTATTTCCCCACATTGTCGCTGTCATCAAATCCAAATACTGATTTAGCCAGCGAGACATTTATGTGGCGGGCCACCTTGATTGCGTTGTTATAAAGGAGGCCTGAATTCAGGGTATCCACCATTATGTGGGTTTTCTCCGGACTGAAGCCAAGGCTAAGAATGTCAAGTATGTTATCGTTGGTATATTTGGCTAGGTCACCGGAATTCAGATCCCGGAACAGGAACTTCTCGTCATCTGTGATCTGTATTATGAGATCAACGTTAAACTTCTCCTGCAGCCACTTGGTAAACATGAAGGGAAGCAGATGGCCAAGATGCATCTTCCCGGATGGACCTCTTCCAGTGTACAGGTAAAAACCATCTCCTCTGGAATACGCATCAAGGATCATATCCAGGTCTCTGTGCGCAAAGAATACGTCGTAACGCAGGAACGGATGGAGATCTCCAGTATAGTTGGCGATTCTTTCCTTCATGGCAGTGTCAATTATCCTGGCGCCGAACCTGTCCGCTATCTTTGAGTAATCAGTGTCACCAAGATTGCCTGAAACCTCCCAGGGCGTAACCTTTGCATCTTCCGTCAATGAGACACTCCCTTCATCAGCTTGTTCATGCCGTGCTGGATGGCACATCCTTCATGAACAGGTCCTTTTCCATTAGGCTTTTCATCCGTCCCAAATCCTCGGGCCTGAATATTCCATACTCTGTTATGAACGCTGTCACATATTTGTTGGGGGTGACGTCAAAGGCAGGGTTCCTAGCATGGCTGGCGGCAGGACCAAGATTCTTGCCGTTCACGATGAGAACCTCCCCCTCTCCCCTTTCCTCAATGGGAATGCCGTCACCGTTGGATATTGAGAAATCAAAGGTACTTCCAGGGGCTGCAACATAGAACGGTATCTTATTCTCGTGTGCAAGTACAGCCTTCTCATATGTGCCTATTTTATTTGCGAAATCTCCGTTGGCAGATATCCTGTCTGCTCCAACAATAACAAGATCTACCTCCTTCCTCCTCATGTAGAAGCCTGCTGCATTATCTGCGATAATTGCATGGTCGATTCCCTCCTGACCAAGCTCCCATGCAGTAAGTTTCGCGCCCTGCAGTCTTGGCCGGGTTTCATCAACAAAAACAAAAATGTTCTTCCCTTGGTTGTGTGCGATCCTCATGGGGGCCAGGGCCGTTCCCCAGTCAACCACGGCCAGTGCACCGGCATTGCAGTGCGTAAGGATCCTGCTGCCGTTACCTATAAGCTCGTTGCCGAATTCGCCAATTTTCTTGCTTCTGCCGCTGATCTCCGTGGAATATCTTCTGGCTGCACCCAGATCAAAATTGTTAGCCTTCATGTAATTTATGGCCTTGAAGAGATCAAATGCAGTTGGTCTTGTCGCTCCTATCTTCTTTACGGCTTCCTCCATGTCTTCCTTGTTTTTCTTGGCCATGGCAAGCCCGAAAGCGGCAGTGACACCAATTGCAGGTGCACCTCTGACCACCATGTCCTTTATTGCGTAGGCAATATCATCGCTGTTCTTTGCCTCGAAAACCTCTATTTTTTCAGGCAACTTTCTCTGATCGATAAGCTTGACCACATCATTTTCGTACCAAACTGCAAACAGGTGCTTCAACTCGCCGTCAATGTTTACTTTCATTGACGGTTCATGTCTTTCTCAGATAAATGAATTGTTCATCACTTCAGCAGGACAAGATCCAGGACCTGTTCATCTGATGGGGGCTCAGTTATGTCTCCGAAGGGCATATTCACGTAATGCTTTGGAGACTTCTCTTTCATTATCAGTTTCCTGAAGAGATAGTTCTGGATTCCCGGTGTCTCGTATCTGGCCAGAATTCCCATTAGGCGTACAGTTTTTTCCTGTATGCTGCTGGCATCAGACGATCCCTGCACAATTTTCAGCGTGTTCAGGCAGAAATTAGCTGATGAGCACACTCCACCTGAAGCTCCCATTTTCAGTGAATCAAGGAGGAGTGAATCCTTGCCCTGATATACGGTAAGCCCTGGGATCTTCAGGAATTCAGAAAATTTATCAAGGTTATTCCCACTGTCCTTGATGCCCTTAAGGTTGTCATGTTCCTTCCTGATTCTAGAAACTGTCTGAGGCAGTATTTCTGTTCCGCTCAGGGATGGATTGTTGTAAGCATAAACATCAAGATCAAAAGCGTCCAGTATGGAATCGTAGAATCTTACTATTGAATCCTGACTGTATTTGTGGTAGTATGGATTGATGGCGACAAGTTTGCCATATCCAAGGTCAGCCGCTATCCTTCCCATCTCAATGGTCTCTACCAGACTGCTTCTCGTTATGCCGGCAAACATGTCAAGCCCATGGTTTAATTCAAGCGCCCACTGGAGAAATTCCTGGTGCTGCTCGAAGGAAAGGGAGGCCATCCCGCCTGTGGAACTTCCCGCAAAAAGTCCGCTGAAACCGTTTTCTGCTGCATATACCATAAATGCGTCAAGGGCGTCCCTGTCAAGATGGTTATTCCTGAAGGGTGTTATCATAGGTATTATGAGTTTTCCTGTCATGGCTGGATGATATTATTAGCAGGATATTAGAAACATGTTATATTTTATGTCAAGTGTGTTGCACAATTCAATAGGCATGTGTCATCTCTCTTAGAACGTTGTAATACTGCACCTTCAGTGCAATCTCCTGAACTATGTAATCAGGCCTGTTGGCCTTGATTACCTCACCCATTGTCCTCTTGAGGCCTGAGAAATATATCTCCACATGCCATCTTTTTCCATAACCAACGGATTCCTTCCATTCCTTTTCCGATGTCCTCCGGATCTGTCTGACTATTTTCGCCCTGGCAGATGATCCCCTGCTCCTTGTGGATGCATTCTTCCTTGGGGGTATTATTGTATTCTCCCCGAATGTATTGTATATTGACTTTGAATCATAACCCTTGTCTGCAAATATCCTTCTGATCCTTTCTTTTACAGATTTCAGCAGTTCCTTTCCAGCCTTTGCATCATGCACATGTTCATCTGTGATGGCAAATGACATCACTGAAACTTCATTTATGGATATGACAGCATGAAGCTTTGACCATCCTCTCCTTGCTTTCTTCCATTTTGATCCAAGATAATCACCCCTGATGGTGATCTTGAAGCCTGTGGAATCTATTGCACAGTCCACAGGCTTTCCCTGAGAATTGGGAATTGAAGGCACAATCTTTCTTATTCTTCGGAATATGCTTGTGTAGGAGACAGCTGTTATTCCGGTGATCCTTGCAAATATCCTGGCAATTCCCTCCAGTGACCTGAAGGGAATGCTGTACATTGCCCTGAGTTTTGCAAGGAATGTTATGAATGCATTTGGTGTCCTGTAGGGATGGCCTCTCTTTCCTCTGTTGTTATCTGCAAGGAGATTCCTCCAGTTCATGAGAAATGATGGGTCCATTAGATCCTCAATTCTATTCACAAGAGATCTGTTGTACCTGTCATACCTTCTGTCCGAACCGATCCAATATCTTCTTTTGCTTCTATTGCCTTTAGCCGTGATTGGCTTTGGTGTCATACAAACCAATCACTCCCCTGTATTTTATTATACAGGGGAATTATGCAACACACTTTTTTATGTCAAATTATTTATATAGTATAAACATGGAGCAGTGAATGATTCAGATCACCGATCTTACAAAACAGTATTCGCGGAACCAGCCCCCTGTTGTCAGGAATCTCAGTCTGGAGATAAATGATGGTGAAATAATGGGATTTGCCGGTCTGAATGGAGCCGGAAAGACCACAACAATAAGAATCGTCTGCGGTATCATCTTTCCCACTGGCGGAAAGGTTCTGGTCAACGGAAAGGATATCGTCAGGGAAAAAGTTGCTGCATCCAAACACATTGGATGGGTTCCCGAGCTCCCAAACTTCGAACCTACCGGTAAATCAGTCCAGCTTCTGAAATATTATGCAGGCTTCTATGGGATACCGCCAAAGGAGGCCGAGGCAAAGGCAGAAACACTACTAAGGAAGTTCAACATATGGGACGCCCGCAAGAGGCCGCTGAAGGATTATTCACAGGGAATGAAGAAGCGTTTCTCCATAGCTGCTGCCATGATGGGCGACCCCGACAATTTCCTCTTTGACGAGACTCTGAACGGCCTCGACCCGGAAGGAGTGAAGAACATGAGGGACTTTATGCTGTCGCTCAAGAAGGAAGGCAAGGCAGTCTTCCTTTCTTCACACATACTTTCAGAACTGGAAAACGTTGCAGACAGGATTGCAATAATCAAACGGGGAGAGATAGTGAAAGTTGTTGAGAGATCTGAACTCAGCAACCTTGGTGAATTATCAGTGAAAATAGTGCTTCAGAAGGCCGACGACAATGCTGTGTCTTTGCTTCAGCAGTTCGGGAAACCTGAAAACAGCGGCAATGAGATCACACTGCACAGCCTCAATATCCCATCAGATGAGGTGTACAAGGTCTCTGAGGCTCTCTTCAAGGCCGGTTACAGGGTAATTTCCATATCCACAGAGAGCGAAGGGCTTGAGGACTATTTCCTTGAACTTGTGGGGAGTGGGAAATGAGGGACTTCATATACGACCTTAGAAGAACCCTGACGGGAAAATTCACCATAGTGATGATCGTGCTGATTGTACTGGCCACCGTCGGGATTGCATATGCCGCAGTCTCCTTCAGTTCAGGGAGTTCCGTGGCACCGGGTTCAGAGGCATATGTATATCCTGCTGTTTTCAAGACACCATATGGATACAACGTGACTGACTTTGTGGCAAATGGATATGGCCAGCCGGTGGCGGGCCTCAGTATAGACTCAAGTTTGGTGAACACGACATTCAACAGAACAACTGCAACATATAGCACGAAAATGGATAACCTTTCTGGAACAACCAACAGTTATGGATATTTCAATACTACGGTTCATTTTTCTCTAGTAAACTATACCCAGTATGAGTACTTTCCACTCTATATCTCCGGTATCAATGTAACTGCAGAATTTCAGAATCCAATAATAGAAAAGAATGCATCGTCGGAAGGGGGAATTAATTATTATAATTCAGCGGTATGGCAGAGCACCAGCAACCAGTCTGTGTATTTCGTTGCGAAAGTGGCGAACCCTTCCAGTAAGACCCTCAGCAATATTGAGATTTACTATGCTTCCGCAAACGGTTCTGCAATGCCGGAAGCAAACCTCTATTATTACGTGCAGAACCAGTCCAGTATATCACTTCCGCTCCCTTCTAAGGAAATGACGCTTTATGGGCAGATTGGCGGTTTTCACAATAAGGTATTCACACTCCCTCTGAATGCCACAGCCAATGGCTTTAATGTAATAGTTGAGCTATTCCCACCATCTGGTAGTGTACAGCCCTTAGTGATGTTATCATCAGCCATTTTGTTCAGCTCAACATCCTCGGGTGCTCTGCTGGAGGCAATTCTGCAGGTTCCATATGAATTCCTGATACCCATTTTGGGCATTTTCTCCGCATATTTCTATTACGGCAAGGACAAAGCTTCAGGTGTCCTTGAGTCCATTATTACAAGGCCTGTCACAAAGGGTCGAATCTTTGCTTCAAGATTTATTGGAGGTGCAGTGAGTTTCCTGGTGGCTCTTGTTGTGGCCGAGGCTCTTTCGGACATCATAATTTACAAATATACAGGTTCTCTTCTCTCTTCTTCTTACTTCTTCAGCATTCTTGGAGGGTATCTGGTGGAGGCCATTGCCTTCTCCGGACTGATTTACCTGGTTTCCCAGTTCCTGAAGTCACAGGGTGGAATTCTTGGCACTGGCATCGGTCTCTTCTTCGTCATGGTTCTTTTCTGGAGCGACCTCATGGCTCTGGTGCTGTTTGCGCTGCATGTTGATTCTGCAGTAAAAAGCGGTGTTATTGCAGCGCTTGCTCTCGATACCATTTCGCCAAGCACATTCCCCTCACTGGTCATAGATTTGAGGTCAGGCGTGTACGGTTCCACACTTGGCATAAGTACAGGTTACCTGGCATCAAGCGTTGGGATCACAACAGTATCAGTTGTACTGGTAGGACTGGCGTGGCTACTCATACCCGCACTTGCTTCATTCTTCCTTGCTCGATCAAGGGACTGAGGCAACCATAATTTTTCCAGGAATATTTCACTCATATTTTTGCCAATATTTATAAGCAAAATCCATATTCACGAAGGCATCGATGTCAAGGGCCCGTAGCTCAGCTAGGTAGAGCATCTGGCTTTTAACCAGGTGGTCGGGGGTTCGAACCCCCCCGGGCCCGTAAATGGGGTGAAAAGGAATGGGAAAATTCAATGTGCTGCAGCACGATCTGGTACCGGAACACCATGTGGTTCCAAAGAGTGAAGAAGATAAGGTTTTAAAGGAGTTAGAAATAGCTAAGGACCTATTACCAAAAATAAGCAGGAGTGATCCCGCAATAAAGGCACTGGAAGAGATTCATGGACCGCTCGACACCGGTACGATTATCAGAATCGTCAGAAGAAGTCCCACCATGGGATACTCTACTTATTATAGGGTCATTACCAGCGAGGTTTTTAAATGAAGGAATTGGTTGAATATTTTTTCAAGAATGAAAGTGTCGTAAGCCATCTGATCGAATCATACAACAATTTTATTGCTACAGTGGGAAACCCGGATAGCATAATGCAGCAGATAGTTGATGAGACAAAGGTCTCTGACGACGACGAACCCGGAGTTATGGTTCTTGACCAGAGCAAGACCGGTGGTCGTGAAATTAAGGTATACTTCGGGAGACTTCGGGAAAAGGGAAGATATGTTGGTGAACCCACCATCTGGGCTGATAAGCCTGAAATAAAGGAAGCCTCGGGTGCGTCAAACCAGATTACGCCCACAGAGGCAAGACTCAGGGACCTCAATTACATGGCACCGATAACCCTCAGGGTAAGAGTCGTTGAGGACGGTGTTGAGAGGGAGCCGGAGAACATCAAGATCGGCGATATTCCAGTTATGGTGAGGTCAAGGGTGTGTACCCTTACAGGAAACAATCTGGACCAGTACATTGAGAAAAACAACGGTCCAGTTGAGGCCACAAGGCGTGAAAAGCTTCAGTATGTTGGTGAAGATCCGGATGACTCCGGCGGTTACTTTATTATCGGAGGATCAGAGAGGGTTATAGTTTCCCTTGAAGATCTGGCACCAAACAAAATACTGGTGGAATACGAGGACAAGTACGAGGCAAAAGTCGAAGTGGCAAAGGTATTCTCGCAGAAATCAGGCTTCAGGGCACTGACCTCAATGGAAAGAGGCAACGACGGCATTATTAGTGTTTCCATTCCCAGCGTTGCTGGCGCCATACCCCTTGTGATTCTGATGAAAGCACTGGGCATGGAGAAAGATGTTGACGTTCACAGCGCAATAGCCTCGGCACAGGCAATGGAGCCAATAATATATGCAAATCTTGAGGAGGCAAGAAACCCCAAGATTTTCCCACCCAATGGAGTGAACAACAACGAGGATGCCATAGCATACCTGGAAAAGAGGTTTGCAGCTGGCCAGGCAAAGGAATTCAGGGAAAAGAAAGTATCCCAGATGCTTGACAGGTCTCTTCTCCCTCATCTGGGGGATTCTCCTGAAGACAGGATGAAGAAAGCCATATACCTTGGCAGAATGGCAAGGTCTCTTCTGGAACTTCATCTGGGCATAAGAAAGGAAGACGACAAAGACCATCTTGCAAATAAGAGGGTTAAGCTGGCTGGAGATCTTCTGGATGAACTTTTCAGGAATGCATTCCAGGCTGTTATGAAGGATCTGAAGTACCAGCTTGAGAGAACCTACAACAGGAAGAAGGGAATTCGCCTGAAACCTGCTGTAAGGCAGGACCTCATGACGCAGAAGATACTTCACGCAATGGCCACAGGAAACTGGATTGGCGGAAGAACCGGGGTATCACAGCTGCTGGACAGGGTTTCGAATGTCAGCACAATAAGTCACATGAGAAGGATAATATCACCTCTCACAAGGTCACAACCTCACTTCGAAGCCAGGGACCTTCACCCCACACAGTGGGGGAGGATATGTCCAAACGAGACGCCAGAGGGGCAGAACTGTGGTCTGGTGAAGAATGCTGCGCTCATAATCAACGTGACCGAGGGTATTGACCCCACAATAGTCATGGAAACGCTCAGGGGCATGGAAGTCCAGGATGTGGAAGGCGAGAATCCAGATGCCGGAAGGGTCTACCTGAACGGTGACCTTATTGGATATCACATGAATCCTGAGGAACTCACCCAGAAGATCAGGGAGGAGAGAAGAAGAGGTAAACTCTCCAATGAGGTTAACGTCAGATACGATGGATCAACAAGAGAAGTCATCATTAACTGTGATCGTGGAAGAATAAGGCGCCCTCTTCTTGTTTTGAAGAACGGTAACACCGTGATCAACACTGATATGCTCAACAAGCTGAACGATGGCGAATTTGCCGTGGAGGATCTTATCAGGCGCGGAGCCCTTGAGTTCGTGGATGCAGAAGAGGAGGAGAATCTGTACATAGCAGTCTATGCATATGATTTCCCAGAAAGATGCCCCCGCTGCAATGCATACCTTTACAGGAGCAAGCTCACATGGGTTAACCCAGGTGAAGGTTCAGAACCTGATTCACCTGTAATATTGAGATGTGATCAGTGCGGAAACACTTTTGAATCTCATAAAATCCTCACCGAGGACCACACTCACCTGGAGGTTGACCCATCGCTGATTCTTGGTGTCACTGCTTCCGTTACTCCTTATCCGGAGCACAATTCATCTCCAAGGATCACAATGGCTGCAGCCATGACCAAGCAGTCCATCGGGCTTGCCTCAACGAACTTCAGAATAAGGACGGACACGAGGGGCCATGTGCTGCACTATCCTCAGATTCCCCTTGTGAAGACAAAGATAATGGATTTCATAAAATACGACAAGAGGCCTGCTGGACAGAATTTTGTGGTAGCAATCATGTCGTATCAGGGATACAACATTCAGGACGCACTTGTATTCAACAAGGCTGCCGTGGAAAGAGGACTGGGCAGGAGCACATTCTTCAGGACGTACAGCGCAGAGGAGCGCCGTTATCCGGGAGGCCAGGAGGACAAGTTCGAAATTCCGACCCATGATGTCCTTGGCGCCAGAGCTGAGGAGTTTTACCGGAACCTGGATGAGAATGGAATAATATATCCTGAATCCTATGTTGAGGGTTCAGAGGTGCTTGTAGGCAAGACATCCCCGCCAAGATTCCTGGAAGAGGGTGGAGACAAGCTCGGACCACAGAGACGCAGGGAATCATCCATAACCATGAGGCCCAATGAGAAAGGCTTCGTGGACAATGTCATTCTTACGGTTTCAGAAAGCAACAGCAGGGTCGTGAAGATCAGGGTCAGGAGTGAAAGGATACCTGAACTTGGTGACAAGTTCGCATCCAGGCACGGGCAGAAAGGTGTCATCGGTGCAGTGGTTCCGCAGGAGGACATGCCATTTACAGAAGACGGCATAATTCCCGACCTCATAATCAATCCACATGCCATCCCTTCAAGAATGACAGTGGGGCATATCCTTGAGATGATTGGAGGGAAGATTGCCTCAATGAAGGGAGAGATCATCGATGGTACCATATTCAGCGGAGAGCCCGAAAGGAGCCTGAGAGACGGTCTCATAAAATACGGCTTCAGGCAGTCGTCCAGCGAGGTCATGTACGATGGAATAACAGGACGCAAGTTTGACGCTGAAATCTTCACCGGGGTGATCTACTACCAGAAGCTGCATCACATGGTGGCAGGGAAGTTCCACGCCAGGTCAAGGGGACCTGTGCAGATACTCACCAGGCAGCCCACAGAAGGACGTTCCAGACAGGGAGGTCTTAGGTTCGGTGAAATGGAGAGAGATACATTGATAGCACATGGTGCAGCAATGGTCATAAAAGACAGGCTTCTGGACCAGAGCGATGGAACCATTCTCTATGTGTGTGGAAATCCCAAATGCGGCCACATTGCAATACTTGACAGAAAGAAGGGAATACCGCGCTGTCCAGTCTGTGGAAATACAGGAAATATACACCCGGTTGAAACAAGTTATGCCTTCAAGCTGATGAGGGACGAACTGAGCTCAATGGGTGTAATGATGAGATTAATATTGGGTGATTTGAAATGACCGGTGGAATATCAAAGAGAATTTACAAGATCCAGTTTGCACTCCTCTCGCCTGAGGAGATCAGGAAAATGTCGCAGGTGAAGGTGATTACGGCTGATACCTACGACGATGACGGATATCCAATAGAGCGCGGACTCATGGATCTCCACATGGGTGTTATCGAACCGGGATTGAAGTGCGCAACCTGCGGCGGTAAGGTTGACGAATGTCCGGGTCATTTCGGGCATATTGAACTCGCCATGCCTGTGGTTCACATAGGTTTCATAAAGGAGCTTAAGACACTGCTGGATGCAACCTGCAAAGCCTGTGGCAAGATAAAGCTCACAGATGATGAGATAAGGAGCTACAGGGAAAAGTTCGATCAGCTTTCCCTTTCAACATCGGACCCTGAAATCATTGGGCTGTTGTCAAAGAAGGTTACAGACGAAGCATCCCAGAGGATGGTTTGCCCACATTGTGGAACACAGCAGACAAAGATAATCCTGGACAAGCCCACAACATTCAGGGAAGAGGGAATAAAGGTCACTCCCAAGGAAATTAGGGAGAGAATGGAGAGAATTCCTGATGACCATCTGGTCTTCTTTGGCCTGAACTCCGAAGTGGCCCGCCCAGAATGGATGGTTCTGACCGTGCTTCCAGTACCACCAATAAATGTAAGGCCCTCCATAACTCTTGAGACAGGGGAGAGAAGCGAGGATGATCTCACACACAAGCTTGTGGATATAATAAGGATCAGCCAGAGACTCAGGGAAAGCAGGGACAACGGTTCACCGCAACTCATAATTGAGGATCTCTGGGACCTTCTCCAGTTCCACGTCACAACATATTTTGATAACCAGACAGCTGGGATTCCCCCTGCCAGGCACAGATCTGGAAGGGCCCTCAAGACTCTTGTTCAGAGACTCAAGGGGAAGGAGGGCAGATTCCGTTCCAACCTGTCAGGAAAGAGGGTCAATTTCTCTGCAAGAACGGTTATTTCACCGGAGCCATTCCTGTCCATAAATGAGGTAGGCGTTCCGGAGAAAGCCGCAAGGGAACTCACGGTTCCCGTAACTGTGAACGTGTTCAACGTTGAGAGCATAAGGGAATTCGTTAAGAGGGGCCCGGAACCTAGGGATGAGTTCGGGAAGTACCTCGCAGGCGTGAACTACATCATAAGGCCTGATGGAAGGAGGATCAAGCTCACAGCTCAGAATGCCGAAGAAAACAGCAAGAGAATTGAGCCCGGATGGGTTGTTGAAAGGCAGCTCACTGAGGGCGATATTGTCCTGTTCAACAGGCAGCCATCCCTGCACAGAATGTCCATGATGGGGCACACTGTGAGGATACTTGACGGGCAGACATTCAGGTTCAATCTTGCCGTATGCACCCCATACAACGCGGATTTCGATGGGGATGAGATGAATCTCCACATAATCCAGAAGGAAGAAGCCAGGGCTGAAGCAAGAATCATAATGAAGGTTCAGGAGCAGATCATGTCACCCAGATTCGGTGGACCAATTATTGGCGGAATACATGACCACATCACATCCCTTTTCCTCCTGACACACAACAATCCACTTATTCCTGAGGATGAGACAGTGCACATACTGAGTTATCTTGACATAGAATCAATGCCGGAACCTGTCATAAAGGAAGGCAAGAAGTTCTATGCAGGCAGGGATATCTTCTCACTCATTCTGCCAAAGGGGCTTAACCTGCAGTTCACAAGTAAGCTCTGCACAGGTGCCAAGGAGAAATGCGAATACGAAAATGATCCTGCGGACAAGCAGGTGTATATCGTCGACGGCAAGATGCTCCATGGAACAATAGATGAGGCGGCAATAGGGTCATTCTCGGGAGAAATCATAGACAAGATCTTCAGGAAATACGGGCCTGCGGAAACCGCAAGGTTCATCGACAGGATGACACGGCTTGCAGTTGGTTTCATCAGTGTCAGGGGTTTTTCCACGGGCATATCTGATTATGACATACCCGAAAGTGCAATATCAAGAATCGCCGAGATATCCGCCCAGGCAATCGACAGGGCAACCAAGCTCATAGAAACATACAGGCAGGGCCAGCTCCAGCCTGCACCAGGAAGGTCAGTGGAGGACACGCTTGAGATTGAAATTCTATCCACAACAGGTATGGTCAGGGATGAATCAGGAAAGATAGCAAGTGCATACCTTGGTCTCAACAACCCATCAGTCATAATGGCAAGATCTGGAGCAAGAGCAAAAATGCTGAATATTTCTGAGGTGGCAGGAATGGTGGGCCAGCAGTCCGTCAGAGGAGGAAGGCTCAACAGGGGATATTACGGGAGAACGCTTCCGCACTTCAAGGTGAACGATATCGGCGCTCTTGCCAGAGGGTTTGTCCAGTCCTCATACAAGGAGGGTCTGAACCCGCTGGAGTACTTCATGCACAGTATTGGAGGAAGGGAAGGTCTCGTGGATATTGCCGTGAGAACATCAAGGAGCGGATACATGCAGAGAAGGCTCATAAACGCATTCGAGGACCTCAAGGTGGACAATGATCTCAGGGTCCAGGATACCATAGGGGCTGTCATTCAGTTCAAGTATGGAGAGGATGGAGTAGACCCAACAAGAAGCGATCGTGGAGAAACAGTGGATGTAGACTACAATGCATTCGACCTGGAACAGGAGGCTGAACAATGACGGTCATCCTTTTCAAGGACACAAAGAAGAACATGGAATTGCTCAAGAAGAAAGCTCCGTGCAAATATGCCGTGGATGCCGACATATCCGCAGACATCACTGATGCCTATATTACAACAGACAAGAAATTCTTCACATACCGCCTGAGACTCACGGGAATCCAGGAATATAAGCCATCCGATGAGATAATACTGAAGAACAAGAATGAGATGAGGACAGTCTTTCTTGTGGATTCATGCCAGTTAATTGATCCCATGCCACTGTCGCAGTTCAGGAAGAAGGGTAAGAAGATACAGGAGTTTGCAGATTTTGACATTGTTGAGCTTCCAACCATAAAGATTGAAGAGAAGCCGGCATACCGGGACACCCTGCCCCAGGATGTCAGGGATATCCTTGAGGTGGCGTCCAAAAAGAAGATAGGCATTCCAGTATCAATTGCTGAGAAACTGGTGAAATACAGGAAAGATCTTTCGCCTGAGAAATTTGAAGAGCTCGTGGACAGGATTGGCGATGACCTCAAGAAGAAATCCATCGATCCACATGAAGCAGTAGGAATCATAGCTGCACAGAGTATCGGGGAACCGGGCACACAGATGACCATGAGAACTTTCCACTTTGCGGGTGTCAGGGAAATGAACGTTACTCTGGGGCTTCCAAGGCTCATAGAGATAGTGGATGCAAGGAGAATTCCAAGCACACCCAGCATGACAGTTTACCTCAAGCCGGAATTCGAGGAAAATGAGGAAGTCGTAATGAAGGTTGTCAAGGAGCTTGAAAACACCACAATTCTTGACGTTGCTTCAATAATCACAGATATCCAGCAGATGACACTCGCAATAAAACCGGAACCTTCCAGGATGAAGGAACGGCTTGTGAACACTCAGGATCTCATCGATGCCCTGGCAAAGATGAAGGGCATAACCATCATGAATCAGGATGACAGTGAAATCATACTCAAGCCCCAGCAGGAATCCTACAAGCGGCTCTACCAGGTCCAAGAAATACTCAAGACGACAACCATAAAGGGTATACAGGGAATCAAGAGGGCAATAGCAAGGATCGATCCACCCACAAAGAAATGGATTCTCTATACACAGGGATCAAACCTCAGGGAGGTTCTTGAGGTTGACGAGGTTGATGCCAACAGGACCTACACAAACGATATCATAGAGATAAGCACAGTTCTTGGCGTGGAAGCAGCCAGAAACGCCATATTCAATGAGGCACTGAGGACGCTGAGCGAGCAGGGTCTCGAAGTCGACAAGAGGCATCTGATGCTGGTTGCAGACATGATGACCTTTGGAGGTTCAGTGAGAGCGGTTGGAAGGCAGGGTATATCGGGAAGGAAGAGCAGCGTGCTGGCCAGAGCGGCATTTGAAATAACAACAAAGCATCTTCTGCGCGCTGGCCTTCTTGGAGAAGTCGATCCGCTTACGGGAGTGGCAGAGAATATCATAGTTGGACAGCCCATAACGCTTGGAACCGGTGCAGTGAATCTAGTCTACCGCCCATCAGGAAAGTCACAATGAAGGGAACTTTTTATAATAAACTTTTATTTTCCCTTATAATTCAAGGTCTGTTGAATCTGGAACAGTGTTGAAATGAAAGAAGTCACAATCGACAACAATATAATGAGATATATTGCCCTCTTTGAGAAAGTTGGCCATGTTGAGCTGCGGGAATGCATGGAAAACGAGGACATGGTTCTCTTCATCGTGGGAGAGCGTAAACTATCCGAATTATTCAAGAGGAACCCCAACATAATCACGGAACTCAGGGAGCACATCAACAAGCATATTCTGGTGGCTGAATCTTCCAGGGATCTGGTAACCTTCGTTAAGAACATTTTTTACCGGTTCAAAGTCAGGGAGGTTATCGTTGACTGGAAGGAGGGCCAGACCGATATCCTTGTTTCTGTGGAGCAGGGAGAGGTCGGCAAGGCCATCGGGAAGGAAGGCCGCAACATAAAGCTCTTCAGGGATGCTGTGGCAAGATCATTCAACATCAAGAGCCTGAACATAAAGCAGTAGCGAAACAGAATTTCACACCTGCACTCATGGGGGTGTCCGGAACCCCTCGCCATGATTTTCCGGCACGGGAATGGTATGGTTTTCTTTTGCCGGAACAGTTAATGGATTTATTCAGCATGGTTTTTGATAATTACGCAGGTCAGAGGCCGTCAATCAGGGAACATGCGTGAAAAGCCAGCGGATAAAGATAGTACTCTTCCATACTGGAATGCCTCTCCATGAATGTGGACAGGTTTTCAAGCACCAGCTGTACAGTCCCCTCTTCCCTTTCCATTTCGCCAAGGATATCCTTGATTTTACGGTGCTCCCTTAACATAACTGGTTCCTCGGTCCTGAACTCATCTGCTTTTGCCTTGAGGAAATCAATGTCCGGTAGGTTCTCGTGGGCGGTGAAGGCCCTGAAGAATCCCAGCACGGGAACCATGGTTTCCTCCTCCCTGTCAGCATGCCCTGAAAATATTGATGTGACTTCCTTCAGTGGGCCAAGGTTCAGAGGGCTCTCCTGCGTGGCCGTGAAGAGCAGCGTGAGAAGCTGGCTGTGCTCCAGCGTAACCGGTTCATCCATGGTGTCACCATGCCTGTCAGGTAATTTAACATATGTGGGTGGAAAAGCCCACTCTAACAGAACATGGGATGAAGGCCAGTGAAACTTTCTCATATCTCCCAGCAAGTTGCAATGTCCGCTGGCGAAGGCGAGGCATAATATACGGCCAGTTTACTCTGGTATTCAGCAATCCGGATCCTGTCAGCCGGTGATAAATTCAGGGCTGTAGCATGTTTATATGAGTGTATAACATATACTCAATCCCATATGGATCCAAATCAAAATCAACAGAACCTTGACGAGTCAGATCTGACTACACGAACAATTCTTCCCAACAAGAAGAGGGGAGAGATGTTCGGCATAGTCGAAAAACTGTCTGGCGCTTCAAGGCTCAATGTAATGTGCGAAGACGGTTTCACCAGAAGTTCCAGAATTCCTGGAAAGATGAAAAAGAGGATGTGGATAAGGGAAGGCGATCTCGTTATTGTGAAACCCTGGCCGTTCCAGAACGAAAAGGCAGATGTCGTATACAGATATACACAGACTCAGGCAAATTATCTAAGCAGGAACAGGTTGCTTCCAGACGTGATAAATATTTTCAAGTAGGCCATTATGCCTGAAGAATCGGCCCTTGATCAGCTCCTGAAATCAGGTGAATTTCTTCATCATCTGGACATGGACCGCAAGACTGCCGATCTTGTTTTTGACAGGAGGACAATTAAGGCGCTTTACGAATTCATGAGCAGCCAGCACATAGATTATGTGGATTTTCCTATTTCAGCCGGTAAGGAATCTGTTGTCTTCAAGGTCATAAAGGACAAGAAGCCGCTGGTTCTGAAAATTTACAAGCTTTCCACGCTTCGGTTTTCCACAATCTGGAAATATATCGAGGGCGATTACCGCTTTGCAAGGGAAAGGATAAACAGGTCAAACATTGTATACATCTGGGCCAAGAAGGAATACACCAACCTTCACGAATTGAGAAAGAACGGGATTCTCTGCCCCCGTCCTTACGATTTCCATAAGAATCTGCTCCTGATGTCATATATCGGGTCAAAGTCCACTCCTGCACCCAGGCTCAGGGATGCGGACTGCGATTTTGATAGTGCATACGGTGAGGTCCGGGGTTTCATGCGCACCATGTACCAGAAGGCAAAGCTGGTACACGCTGATCTCAGCGAATATAACATACTTTATCACAGAAAACATGCATACATTGTTGACGTCGGGCAGTCTGTGTCCAGGGAACATCCCGCCGCAGACTATTTCCTGGAAAGGGATTTGAGGAACATATCAGTATTCTTCACCAAGAAGGGCGTTGAAGCCCCATTCCAGGAACTGCTTGGATTCGTGAAGGGTGCTGATGCCGGCGAATAGGTTTATTTATGATGATTCATAAGGAAATGAGGTCTGCAGCATGGATGAAGTTACTGACGGAAATGTTTGGGAAATAAGGGTCCCCAGGGACAGGCTTGCAGTTCTTATAGGAAAGAACGGTGACACCAAGAGAGAACTGGAGGAGAAGGCAGAAATAGCCCTGGAAATAGATTCAAGGGAAGGGGACGTGACCGTCATCCAGAAGGGAGATCCACTCAAGGCAGCACTTTCCATCAGCGTGATTCAGGCCATTGCCAGGGGTTTCAGCCCACAGAAGGCATCATTTCTGTTCGAGGAGAATTCCCAGCTTATTGTCATCTCTCTGCGCGAATTTGCCAAACCAGGTTCTCACAGGATTTCTGAAATCAAGGGCAGGATCATAGGAACCGGCGGAAAGACCCGGAAAGTCATGGAAGAACTGACAAACACCAGCATATCGGTCTATGGTGACACCGTATCTGTTATTGGCGACTATGTGTCGGTGGAATACGCTCGCGAAGCCATAAACATGCTTATCAATGGCAGCAGGCAGAGAACAGTTTACACATACCTGGAAAAGAACGCAAAGAATCTGAGGCTCAAACGTATCGAAGAGACATTCGGGTAGCTGTATACCGGCAAATATTATATCCGGTCATCGGATAACCTGTGGAAGCGGGGTAGGGTAGTTAGGAGATCCCGACGGGCTCATAACCCGTAGATCAATGGTTCAAATCCATTCCCCGCTATTTTTCAAGGTATTTTTCTCTTATCTTGCACACGAGATCCTTAAGTACGGACTTCCCAACTGGATCGGCTGGTGTATATCCTGATTTATATATTGTGTCTGCAGTTGTTTTTCCAATGGCGAATATCCTCGTTCCAGTATTCATGATAGCGGAAACCACAGACCGATCCTTCAGTATTATTTCCGCCTCCTGCGATGACGTTATGATTATTCCGAGGCATCCGCCCAGAATATATTTTAAGAGGTTGGAAAGGTCAAGAGGCACACTGCGGTAAATTGTGAACAGTTTGAAATCATAGCCCTCCTTCAGCAGGAAATCCCGCACAACCATGTTTGACTGCTGACTTGACAGGAGCGCGATTCTGCGAGACTTCCAGTCATTGCGCCTGATCAGTTCCACGATCCCGCTGGAAGTCTGGTCATCAGGAATCAGGGAATCCAGGCCTATGGACCGCAGGGCGTCACCGGTGATCTTTCCGATGGAAATATATGTACGATCGGTGCCGAAGAAACCAATGTTGGATCTGATGGTGTCAGCGCCACGTGCACTGGTCACTATGACGATTTCAGGATTGAATGACCGGAATGTATCTGTGTTAAATGGCAGTTCTTCGAGCCGTGTGACCGGTACGTTTACTATTTCCATTCCGGGGCAATTTATATTTCCTGCGGCCTTGCCTTCAGGTCTTGTGACAATCAGTGTCTTTCCGGTCATGCCACTCCGTCCCGGCTGTAACCGAATTCAGGAGGAATCCGCGATCTGATACCAGAGGTGAATTCATCCACATCCTGCCTGCTTCTCACCGTGGAAGCAAAATCCCGGTATTCTCTGGTGTTCAGAGAATAAAGCCTGATGGTGAGTGTCCACACTGTTCCGGATCTGGTGCATATCATGCCTGCCGGCATGGAGCATCCCAGGTTCAGCCTGCGCATAGCTTCTCTCTCCATTTCCATTGCAAACTGTGTTTCCTGATTCTTCAGCCTTTCAACAGCGGAAAAAGCACTGCTTCCACGCATTCCCACCACTGCGATTATTCCCTGGTTGGCAGCAGGCATGAATGTTTCTGTCCCAAGCCGGTGGTATTCAGTCTCAATGCCGAGTCTGGTAATTCCAGCCTCTGCGAGGATTATTCCGTCGTAATTGCCATCCTTGTACTTCTGGATACGTGTGTCTATGTTTCCTCTTATGTTTTCTGCAACAAGGTCGGGTCTCACCATTGAAAGCTCCTTGATGCGCCTCAAACTTGATGTCCCTATGTGGGACCCGGCCGGGAGTTCCTCCAGAGGTTTCCCGGCTATTAGAACGTCATTGAAGTTTTCCCTGGGAAGTACGGATATGACCTGGAGCCCATCCGGAAGGTCAGATGGAAGATCCTTTGCACTGTGAACTGCCACATCAACTTCACCAGAAATGACCCGCCTGTTTATCTCCTCCACAAATATACCGGTTCCGGGTGCCCTGTAAAGCGGGGTGGTATTTTCCACATCACCCGATGAGTTAAATCTGTGTATGCTGGCATCAATGCCTGCGACAGTCAGCCTTTCAGCCACCATCTCCGCCTGCCTGACAGCAAGACGGCTTGGCCTTGTGCCTATTTTAATATGAGTCATGGCTACCGTATTGTCTTTCAAGTTAAAACTGTCACTCAGGGTGTTAATCAATGAAAAATCCCGGCATTGTTGTTAATAAATATCAATCTGAGGGAATCATAAGGAAACTTCTCTCCATGGATATTATTCGCAAGGATTTGAAAATAAGGCAGGACGGTGATCTGGTCATGATTCCGCTGAAGCAACACGCAGAATTCCAGGGGTATATGGCAGTGGAAATGGATTTCGAGTCCAGAGCCATCCAGAAACCGCCGGTAGAAACCATAAAAAAAATTTCCGGTGTCAAATCAAAGATGTCTGTGATACCGGACAGATGGATACGACTGGGGGATGCGCTGATCATCAAGGAGTCCAGAAAACCATCCCGCAGTGTGCTCCAGTCCATTGCACAGGTTCTGGGCGTGAAATCCATATATATTGACCGTGGCAGGATACAGGGAAACATCAGGCATCCGGAAATGGAAATTGTGTACGGGGTACCGGGAACTGTTATTCATCTGGAAAATGGAATCCGATACTCAATGGATCCATCCAGGGTAATGTTCTCTCCCGGAAATGTCAATGAGAGGATACAGCATGGAAAAATGACACTTGACGGGGCCACTGTTCTGGACATGTTTGCCGGAATCGGCTATTTTTCTCTTCCTCTGGCAAAATATACGCACCTTTCAAAGATCTATTCAGTTGAGATAAATCCAGAATCATATGGCTTCCTGAAGAGTAATGTGGCGATCAACAGGCTTCAGGACAGGGTGATACCGATTCTGGGAGACTGCAGGGACGTTTCACCTGCAATGCGGTTTGATTACATAGTAATGGGGCACTTCAGCTCACTGGAATTCATTTCTGCGGCTTTGATGCGATCCGGACCTGGAACGATTCTCAACTTTCACCTGCTGGTGCCCACCCATGAACTTTCAGCATACTGGCACGAGATTATCGTTCTTGCCAGGCGGCTGGGTTATATCCTGGATTTCATTGAACAGAGGAAAGTAAAGTCTTACGGACCACATCTCTGGCATATGTCACTGGATATGGTGGTTTCAAGGGGTCTGTTGCAATAGATCCGTGAAACATCGCCAAAATCCATAAATAATCTGTCTGACTACTATATTAAGTATAATGAGAAGGAACTATCATAAACCGAACTATAATTCTAGAAATGGTATGCAAAAAAGGTCCAATATGCCAAAGGATACTGGACCGAAAAAGTCACGAAGGCTTGACATGCGGAAAACCGAGGAATTCAACTTCATGCTTGGAAAGATTGTGGAAGAACTTCCCGACAGCGTGAGAGGCGCAGTTAAGGGCAGTCTTTATTCCATTGCTTCAAAAAAAGGCACCAGAGAGGCCAGGGACTATATTGTTAAAATTAGGACCGATGGTCTCATAGACGATGATATGCAGAAGAGACTTCTAGATCTTCTGGCGGACTACAGCAAGTTCAGGTGAGTCCAGGGGATCACTTTTCCCTCCATCTGGTCAGGTATCTTGCCAGAGAGAAATATGCCACTGTTTCCGCAAGCATCACAGGTATTTCCATTGCCATGAGCGGCGAAAGGCCGAAGGCACCCTGAGTCAGGACTGCGGCTGGCGTTACGGGAGAGACGGATAAGGCGTAAATGGCTATTTTCGGTATGAATGTATATGGATAGAACGTGGGAGGAAGAACCGTCATCACAACGGACATTATGCCTGCTATACCCCACACATTCCTGACATGTTTTATGCTGCTTGACACAATGAATGATATGGACGATGTGGAAACAACAAGCAGTGCAAGTATCCCGGCAAGTGCCAGCACATCAGTAAGCGTGAAGACATTCTCGAAGTATCCCAGGATGGAATAGAGAACAATTCCCGGCAGGGAAAACATGAGGTAGCTCAGGGTTAGGCCAAGCATATAGTCTGAAGGATTCACACGGCTGGCCACATACAGATCCTGCATCCTGAGTTGAAGCCTCATGAAAGCCGCATCACCTGCACTGGAAAGTGCTACTGATGCCACAAGTCCTATGAAGCCACCCACAATGGCGTATTTGACCAGTGTTCCGCGGGAGATTATAAAAACAATGAAAAGGAGGGTCAGAGGTGAACTGAGGGAAGCGATGATATACGAAGGCCCCCTTCCCACGGTTCTCAATCCGTAGTACCACGCCAGCAGAAACGTGAATTTAAGATTCAATGCTAACACCCCTGCTTATGAAAATATCCTCCAGAGTGATGGGCCTGATTGCGAATCCCATATCTATGTATCTGTCTGCCATCTCCCTTTTCACGTACTTTATGGACAGGGAGCCTATGTGTATGCAGTCCTGGCACTGGCCGTTGATCTCCACTCTTATCTTGCCCCTGAATCGGGACAGCAAATCCGCTGGGGTACCCTGTTCCAGAGAACGTCCATGGTCAACAAGTATCACTTCATTGGAAAGCTGCTCAGCCTCCTCCATATAATGTGTGGTCAGTATGACCGTGGAACCGATACGACGAATGGCTGACCATACCTCAAGTCTGGATATGGGATCAAGCCCGGTTGTAGGCTCATCAAGGAACACCACTTCGGCGTTTGCGGCAAGGGCCATGGCCACAAACATCTTCCGTTTCATCCCTCCTGAAAGTGTGTCCGTGGGATAGTGCTTCGCCTCCCGCAGATCCAGCTCATCCAGTGCCATGGAAGCCGACTGAGCAGCTTCCTTGAAGGACATTCCCCTGCCGACAAGATAGAGTTTCACCTGTTCAAATGCTGTGAGAATCCCGATAGGTGCGGCCTCCTGCGGAATGCTCACAATGCTCTTCCGGATAGAACCTGCTTCCGTGATCACATCCATTCCGTTAACCCTGGCAGTCCCGGAGGTGGGAAGCAACTGTGTTGAAAGTATTCGTATAAGGGTAGTCTTTCCGGCGCCGTTCCTGCCTATGATGGCCGTGACCTTCTCTGAGGCAGAGATATCAAGTTCCCTGAGAGCATAGTTGCCGTCAGAATATCGTTTTGTCAGTTTCTCTGTCTCAATCATACAGGGCAGAAATTTGACTCCATATTTAAACAAATCCTGAATAGCCCTTTCCGTAGACATTGCAGAAAGGAACAGTTGATCGCCTGATCCTGAATCATGACATGACGAAAAAATCAATAGGAAGCATAATCTGCCATTAAATGGACCACAATGACGTTGAAACCGATCTGAGGCAGAGGGTGCGGCGCTACATTGAAATTGAGGATGCTGCACTGGCAAAAATCACAATAGCCGTTCCGGACAATTCAATGCTGAAGGACTTCGCTGACAGCGCAATGACCATGATTCGGAGTTATTTCTCAGACGCGAAACACTTCTTGGAGAAGAATGATCCGATCAACGCATTTGCTGCACTAAATTATTCATATGGGTGGATTGACAGTCTTGTAAGGCTGGGTGTACTGGATGGGCACGATGATCACAGACTTTTCACACTTTACAGGTGAAGCAGCCGCTTTTTATCTGCAATTGAATTATGGTGCTTCTTCGTTCCGGACTCTGGGACATAAGTAGCCCTACCCATTCACAAGCATCAGGTTGTGCAGAAGTCCCTTGCAGAATCCTGAGGTCTCTATACGATCTTTTCTTCTCTGGAATATCATGTGCCCTGTCGATCTCTTGTCTGAGGAGAATCCTGCCTCGGAGTTGCTTCTTTTGAAGTATTCCCTCAGGTATGCTATGGGATCGTTCATGAACCTAAGGATCATATGCCTCCATGCCCATGGCCCCCTTATTCTGGAATTCTTCTTCGGTATGATGAATATCCTTGTGTTTTCAGAGAAGTCATCAAGTATGCTCTGTCCAGAATAGTATCTGTCCAGCCTGATGCTTTCCAGATCTATCCTCAGATTGGCGATCATGTCCAGGGCTTTCATGTATGCGTCCCTCTCCGATCTGAGGGAGACGGCATACCCAATGTACATCCTTGTACTGAGGTCCATCAGGGCGAATGAATAGACGAACTGCCCTTTCTTTACGGATTCTCCATGTTTCTCCCTCATTGATCGGTAATGCTTGGTTACAGTGAGGGAATAGCCTGTTCCATCGCCAGCAGCATCACATTTCCCGATCTCCTTTTTCCTCAGTGTTTCAATGAAGAGGTTGTTCAGTATCATGATAACAAGGGGATCTGAATAGAGCCTTTCAACGGTCTTGTATGAGATGATTCTGTCAATTCCAAACAGCGGCAGCCCATATGCCATTCTCCTGTTGCTTAGCTTCATTATCTCCTTTGTCAGGAGTATGAATGCTTTCTCCTTAGCGTTCAGTAAAGATGGCCTGCCATATTCATTTATGGCAATGGAGGATGCATGATCGATCATGGATCTGAGTTCCACTGACATTCCAAGAAGTCTTTTCCTGTATATTTCCTCATATTTCTTTGTATCTGAGATCACCGGCACTGAGAATTTCTGCCTGTACTCTTCTATCAGTGTGTTGATGTTATCCCTGAATGCCTCGTACTGATCCTGGGTGATCACGAAAGTATGATATATACCGAATATATATACATTTGTGAAGAAGGTTCAGGTTGTTGAGGCCAATGAGATTACTGTAAGAAACATTCAAGCCTATATGGAAAAAGTTGTGACAAAATTCGGATCAGGAGCAAAGGTGGATTGCCCCAAGGAATTCCTGGGAAAGAAGGCCTATCTCATAATTGAAAAAGACCAGGAGTGACGACTTCTGTCCCGAAGTCTTCGTTCCGATAACATATTTATAACCATACAGGATAAGGGAGCCATTCCACACTGAAAGTATCTTATTGTACTAAGCAATGTGGAATGACACGGTCAATTGAAGGATGGTTTAATGGCTCAGGATCAGAAATCAGAGAAGAAAGAAACGAAAGAGAAGAAGGATACGAAAGAGACGAAAAAAGAGGCAAAGAAAGAGGTCCCTAAAAAAGAGGTCCCCAAGGAGAAGAATGAGGATTTCCAGTACATTGTCCGTATCGGAAGTAAGGATCTTGACGGTGAGAGAACGGTCAGGCTTGCTCTTGCAGATCTTAAAGGTGTAGGTGACAGGCTGTCGCAGATAATTGTTGGGAAACTTGGGGTTCCGGCCGACAAGAAGATCGGTGAACTGAAAGAGGAAGATATTGACAGGATCCGGGATTTCGTGGAATCAAGGGACTATGAGGGCATTCCATCATGGGCGCTTAATCACAGAAGGGAGCTTGTCACAGGTGATGACATTAACTTGGTATCCAACGATCTGGACCAGATTATACAGGACGACATCAACCTGATGAAGAAGGTGAAGATGTATCGCGGTGTAAGGCACGAAAGGGGCAAGAAAGTTAGAGGACAGAGGACAAGATCAAATGGAAGAAAAGGCCTTACCGTTGGAGTCCAGAGGAAGAAGGAGTAAAGGAGAGATTTAAATGGGAGATCCAAAATTTCCAAAGAAAACATATTCAACGCCCAGGCACCCCTGGGAGAAAGAGCGTATTGATTCTGAAAGAGAGCTTCTCAATAAGTTCGGACTTAAGAACAAGAGGGAACTGTGGAAGAACATGGAGCTTCTGAAGTCATTCAGGAGCCAGGCAAGGGAACTTCAGGCGAGAATGAGAACCAATGACGACAACGCGGTAAAGCAGTTCCAGTTGCTCATTAAGAGACTCAATCGCTACAGTATCATATCAGAGAACGCAACACTTGATGATGTACTTTCACTTACAATCGAGGACATACTTGCAAGAAGGCTGCAGACAATCGTGTACCGCAAGAACTATGCCAGGACACCCAAGCAGGCCAGGCAGCTTATCACCCATGGGCATATCACCATGGACGGAAGGCGCGTAACAGTTCCCGGCGTTATTGTGGAAGGCCACATGGAGGGTCAGATTGGCTACACAGAGAGTTCACCGCTAAATGATGAGCTTCATCCACTCAGGCAGATTATAATGAATGGCCCCGGTGCACAGCAGGGTGAAACCGGTCAGGAAAATGACAGCCAGGATGAGACAGAGTCAGGGGAAGAGAAACAATGAATAAAACAGGTATAGCTCATATTTATGCTTCGCAGAATAACACCATCATACTGGTGACCGACACAACAGGTGCCGAGACACTTGCAAAGGCCACAGGCGGGATGGTTGTAAAGAACGACAGGGACGAATCAAGCCCATATGCGGCAATGAAGGCTGCCGATCTGATAGCAGAGAAACTGAAGGAAAAGGAAATTTCTGATCTCATAATAAAGGTCAGGGCACCAGGCGGAAGCAGATCAAAGATCCCAGGTCCTGGAGCACAGTCTGCCATCAGGGCTCTTTCCAGAGCTGGTTTCAAGATTCTCCGTATCGAGGAAGTAACACCCGTTCCCCATGACGGCACAAAGAAAAAAGGCGGAAAGAGGGGAAGGAGAGTTTAAGCGCATGACCCTTAGGATCCTTGAATTGCAGGATAATTACATTAAATTTTCAATAGATGGAATTGATTCAGGAATAGCCAACTCCATAAGGAGGACTCTGATCAACGATATCCCGAAACTTGCCATTGAAAAGGTCACATTCCATCATGGCCAGATAAGGGATGGAGAGGGAAATGTCTATGATAGCTCCCTGCCTCTTTTTGATGAGATTGTCGCTCATCGTCTTGGACTGATTCCACTTGTCACCGACCCAAAGATGAACTTCAGGAATGAATGCAGCTGCGGAGGTCAGGGATGTCCCCTGTGCACAATGACATATTCAATCAACAAGATCGGCCCGGCAATGGTCACATCTGGAGATCTCCAGCCAGTGGGAAATCCGGAACTCGTTCCAGCAGACAGAAACATACCAATAGTGAAACTGGGACCAAAGCAGGCAATACTTGTGACAGCAGAGGCGATAATGGGAAGGGGTCGGGATCACACAAAATGGCAGGCGACATCTGGTGTTTCATATAAATATCACAGGGAACTCAGGATAACCAAAGCCGACTTCGAAAACTGGGAATTCTACAAGGAAAAATGCCCAAAAAGTGTGCTTTCAGAAGATTCAAAGCAGATCAGCTTCACCGACGATGACAGGTGCCCATGGATTTCACAGCTGCTGGACAGGCAGGGAGTGAAGATCATAGAGGATGACACAAATTTCATTTTCCAGTTTGAAACAGATGGTTCCTACAAGGCAATTGACGTTCTCCAGTACGCCATGAAGAGACTGCCGCAGAGGCTCAACACACTCCTGGACAGCCTTGTAACCCCAGACTGACCATAATATTATTTCATTACCTTCCCATATGACATAATTATGACAGATTTTTTCAAGTCGCTTGACGCCATTGGAAAGGATGTAATGGAAGGATTCAATCGCAATTCCTCAAACAATTCCCCATCAAACCTGGTGGGAATGGGGGCTGATGGTACAGCTACACATTATCTCGACAAGATCTGCGAGGACATAATAATCCAGGGAGTTAACGAAATGGACATACCTGTAAATATAGTGAGCGAGGAAGCCGGCATAATAAACAGGGGCTATGATACGAATCTGGTCATTGATCCTCTGGACGGCACATTCAATGCGCTCCACGGCATACCTTTCTATTCCGTATCCATGGCCGTAATGGGAAGGGACTTCTCATCATTAAGCGCTGGCTATGTGAAGGATCTTTATGGCGGTGACGTATATCATGCTGTCAGGGGAAAGGGTTCATACTTCAATGGAAAGAAGATATCAGTTTCAAAGGAACCGGTTGGATGCTGGATTTCCAAAGCAGGGAAATGGCAGGATCCTATAAACCGCAGGATCATGAGCCTCAGGGGAAAACACCGCAGGCTTGGATGCGCTTCCCTTGAAATGTGCCTTGTTGCCAAGGGATCTGCCGACCTCATGGCATACGTGGGAGAAGGTGTTTTCATAAGAAATATAGATATTGCTGCGGGGGCCCTCATTGTCAGGGAAGCTGGAGGTATTGTTGTGGATCAGGACGGCAGCGATCTGAATCTTGGACTTGACGTTGCAGAAAGATCCCACGTGATCGCTGCAGCAAACAGGCAGCTTCTGGAGGGGATAGTTTGAAGATAGGTTTCTCTGTAAGGAAGGGCTGTTCAAGATGTGCCAGCATTGTGCAGAGGATAGTGGAGATACTGCCCGAAGACTGGGACCTGTATTATGACAGGGAAACTGCCAGATTCCTTGACCTGAAGGGAACGGACATAGACAGGATGAAAGTCGACATGGTCATTGCTGTTGGTGGAGACGGCACGGTTCTCAGGGCCATACAGAGGGCAAACACGCCTGTTCTGGGAATCAACATGGGAGGACTGGGCTTTCTCTCCGAAGTGGAGATTGGCGACGTTGAAAGGTCAATGTACCGCATAATGAGGAATGATTACCGCATAGAAAGCACAATGAAGCTGAAGGTCCTGATCAATGGCGTGGAGACCATGGAATGCACCAATGAGGCGGTAATTCATACAAGCAAGATCGCCAAGATACGGAAATTCAAGCTTTACATAGGCGACAATTTCTTTGACACAACCACGGCTGATGGCCTCATAATTGCCACACCCATTGGCTCAACGTCGTATTCATACAGTGCGGGGGGACCCATAATCTATCCCACACTTGATGCGGCGGTCATATCCTACATCGCGCCGTTCCGCTCAAGAATAAGACCGGTGGTATTCCCATCTGACAAGGAAATATTTGTGAGATTTGGCGGCAAGGACCAGAGCTGCGTGGTCATACTGGACGGGCAGACGCAGTACAATGTGGATGAGCGGGATGAGATATCCATAAGGGTATCGGAAAACAAGGCCAGATTCGTGACATTCCGTGAATCTTTCTACGACCGTATAAGGGAAAAGCTGATCAAGAATGTGGTCTATTAGAAAAAGAACGCTTCAGATGATAATGGAGGCCTCAAAGGATTCATATCCCAGGGAATTCGGGGCATTCCTCCGTGCTGAAAACAACGTGATTTATGAAATTGCCATACTCCCAGGGACAGTGCAGGGCGATCATCACACAATATTCCAGCTTTACAGCAAGCCCATTGACTTCTCACTTGTGGGGAGCGTACACTCGCACCCTTCTGGATTCACCATCCCAAGCGATGCAGACCTGTCAATGTTCTCCAACACAGGTGCTGTCCACATAATAGTTGGCTATCCCTATAACCTTGAGAATTTTACAGCCTATGACCGATCCGGAAAAAGAATAGAGATGAAGGTTATCTGATTCCCGGTTTTGGATCAAGGGCGTCAGTTACTGTCTGCAAGTTCCCTGTCTTCCTTCTCGTACTCATCGTATCCTATGACGTCATAGTATTCTGACCTGGTCATGAGGCGTTCCATGAAATCCCTCTGGGTGCCGGACTTCTTCAGGTCTGAGTAGACATATTCAACGGTTTTCAGCATGGCCCTGAATGCTGTCAGGGGAAAAATCACAGCCCGGTAGCCGATCTCCTTTATCTCCTCAACAGAAAGAAGCGGGCTCTTGCCAAATTCAGTCATATTGGCCAGCAGTGGGGCTTTTACTTCGGAGGCAAACCTTTCAAATTCTGATCTGGATTCCAGGGCCTCAGTGAAGATCATATCTGCCCCTGCCCTGAGGTATTCTCTGGACCTTTCAATTGCATCATCCAGGCCATTTACCGATCGCGCATCTGTTCTTGCAATGATGACAAAATCCATGTTCTTCCTTGCGGAAACTGCAGCCTTTATCTTCAGCACCATATCGTCTTCGGGGACTATCCTCTTGCCGTTCAGGTGGCCGCATCTCTTGGGAAGAACCTGGTCCTCAATATGAATGGCGCTTGCCCCTGCGTGCTCCATTTCCCTGACTGTGCGGATAACATTAATTGTTTCACCAAAACCTGTATCAATGTCCACAATGAGAGGAAGCCTGGTGACCGCAGTGATCCTTCTAACTTCCTCTGCCACTTCAGTTAATGTTGTTACAGAAAGGTCAGGAAGTCCCATGTTTCCTGCCACGCCAGATCCCGAGAGGTAGAGAGCATTGAATCCCGACCTCTCGGCAAGAATTGCGGACACACCGTTGAAGACGCCCGGTGCAACACAGAAGCCGTTCTTCAGTATCTTCCTGAGTTCTGAGGGCCCTGAGTTTATATTATCTCTTAAAACTGACATCGGAAATCACCTCCATTAATTCCCTTACCTGGTGCTTCTGGAAACTTTTCATGAAATCCATCAGTATGGCTGAGTTCTCGGGCCCCATCACTCTCTCGCCCTTTGCTTTCAGGTCATCCCAGGTGTAAGGCTTCCTGAAATGCCCCTTGGGGGCATCCATCTCTTCAGTGAATGTTCCGTTCTCTGCCTCAACAGTGATCTTAACAGGCAGATAATCAGGGTACATCCTGTTGAATCTTTCTGTCACCCTGTACGAGGATCTGTCGATTAAACCCAGAATACGGGAATCGTGAAGAAGATCGTCGCTGTATGATTCTGGATTTGGTGCGCCGTGAAGCAGGGTGTAAGCAACGATATAGGGCATGCTGTGATCAGCAGTCTCCCTTGTTCTTGGCCTCAGCTTCTCTGGATCCTTTATGATAATGCTGTAGGCAACCTGGAATGTTTCAACATCAATTCTCTTTATCTCACCTTTTACTTTACTCCTGATATTCAGGGCAACCTCTGCAGCGCTCATTGCATGGTATTCCACCGGAAAATTCTTTATCATTGTGCGAAGGACCTTGCCGAATCCAAGCTCCAGCGAGAATTCTCCGGATACCTGCTTGAAGAACCCCATCTCGCCAGTGAAGACTGGCGATGGTCCCGTGAAACCCTCAGAAGCCAGAAGAGCAGCAAAAACAGCATTCCTGGAAGCATCGGACGCGGTACAGCCCTTCCACATGCTGAGCTCCCCGGCCCTTGTCTGCCTCATGCTTATGCTGTTGTTGAGTGAAAGGCTGATGGCATTCTCGAATTTCTTCACGTCCATATCCATCAGGTTGGCGAGGCCAGAAGCTGCCGATATTGAAATGTACGTTACGTGATCCCAGCCCCTGTCCCTTATTGAAACTGCATCAGCAAGAGACCCTACAACATCATAAGCCAGGGAGGCAGCTTCAAGAACTGCCTTGCCATCATAATCCATGGCATCAGCAATTGCAAGCAGAGGGGGTATGTTGTCAGAGGGATGCAACGCCTCCTTGGAGAGGTAAGTGTCGTTGTAGTCCAGGTACCTGGTCATGGATCCGTTTATGAAGGCTGCAATATCCGGAGTGGCCCTTCCGGCTCCAAAATAAACTCGTGATGAAAGATTGCCGGAGAGTGGAAGGAACACTTTCTTCTCTATCCTGACAGGAGGTGCATCCCTTGCACCAAATGAGGTGATTATGGAATCCGCAATTCTTTTTTTCATCTCCTCGGAGACATCTGAGGGAATATGGGACCTTCTGATTTCATCCGAATGCTCAATAATTTTAGCTATGACTGCATCCATATTCTGCAATGGAATCGGACTATTTAACGGAATTCAGTGCTTTATGCTGAAAGTAAATATAGACTATTAATCTATATTTTAATGCCCACGCATTAAATTCTCATTCTCCAGTAACGAAATGCCATGAGATCAAGGCAAACATTTAAATGCGGGCATGACAATTGTTGTAAGCTTAGGACAGGCAGAAACATGGTTGCCATGGTAGTATGCGGGCATGAATATGCTCCTTGTTGCTATGGATTAATCCTGTTATGCTGAGTCTGTGAATGAAAGGTGAGGGAAGATTGATAACAGTTGGTATCGACCTAGGATATGGTGACACGAAAGTCATCGGAGTGGACGGCAAAAGAGAGAAGTTCCCGTCAAGATGGGCTGGAACTGAGGCTAAGAACTGGGGAATAGGGGGATCAACAACGATCCTTACCATAAACGATGGTGAGCCATTCTTCTTTGGAGACAATGCCACGGGCGCAAACGTCAGGGAGCCCCAGGGAGATGGGAGACTTTCTGACCCGGACTCGTTGCCGCTTCTTGCCGGAGCCCTCTGGATGAGCGGAGCCGGAACAGACGGAAACCAGGCAGAAATAGTACTCGGAAGCGGAACCCCCCTGGGTACATTTGAACATGAACTCAATGCCGCGAAGGAATTTCTGGAAGGCAAGGAATTTGATATAAAGTCAGTATCCGGAGAGACCAGAAAATTCAAGCTTTCAAAACTGGTTATGAGACCACAGGGAGTAGGGGCGGCACTTTATCTACTTGACCAGGGCCTGATTAAAACCCAGTACGGATACGGGGTTGTGGTGGATATCGGCTCAAGGACTACTGATGTCCTCACTGTTAACCTGAAGAACATGGAACCCGTTGTGGAAATGTCTTTCAGTATACAGGCAGGAGTCGGCGATCTTGTCTCAGGCATAAGCAAAGCAATTGCCAAGGAGACAGGGTTCATCGTGCCAACCGATATAGCCAGGGAAGCCATTTCCCAGACAGTAGTATTCAAGCAGAGAGAAGTTGGAGGGCCAAAGGTATCAGAGCCTCTTATGAACACTCTTGCCTCAAAGATCCTTGACAAGCTCAGGGAGAATCTCAGGGAAGAGCTTGACAGAATTACTGCGCTCATACCGGTTGGCGGAGGTTCAACACTCATAGGCCACAGGCTAGAGGCACTTGCGCCTGGCACCCTCATAAAAATACCAGCCGAGGATATCCAGTTTGCAAATGCTCTGGGATACAGGGATGCAGCCAGCAGATCAGCGCAGTGATTTTTTTGCTGCACAATTTCCCTGACAAATTATTTATTGTGGCTGGAGATGGGCACCATCCTTCTTCTATGAAAGGATGAGAACATGGCAGCCAGGAAAAAAAATGACAATGAAACTGAGGAGGAAGCGGACCTCAGTGAAACAATTATTAAGCTTGAAAAGGAAGATATCTCCGCCATAAACCTTCTGAGGCAGCAGGGCGAATCCGCGTTGCAGGTTATACGCAGGGCATTGCAGGATTCACTTGAGTATGGAGTCATGAAAGATATGCTCTCATCAATTGACGGGAGGATTACGGAACTATCCAACAAATACAAGACAAGCCAGTCCACAATTATTAATTTCAAATATGATGTGGACGACGGGCTCAGAGTACCAGAAGAGCTCAGGAAGGGGGAGGACAGGAATCAGAAGGTCACCAACCTGAAGCAGGCTCTGGAAAAAAAATGGTCCGAACTTGAGGAGAAAAAGGAGAAGAATAAACAATAACGCACACATCAATTTAAATAGTGTAGAAGCATAATTTATCATGCCACTTTCCATAGGCGAGGATGCGCCAGATTTTGAAGCAATAGATGATGAAGGCAACCGTATCAGGTTTTCGGACTATTCAAAAGGGAAAGTTGTTCTCTACTTCTATCCCAAAGATGAAACTCCAGGTTGCACAGCTGAAGCATGTGCCTTCAGAGATGAATGGGACGAGTTCCGCAAGCTCGACTGCACAATCATAGGTGTCAGCTCAGATTCTGTGGAATCTCACAAAAAGTTCAAGGAACACAGACAACTGCCCTTCAAGCTTGTATCTGATCCGGACCAGAAGATCCGGTCAATGTACGGGGCCAAGGGTTTTATTATACCGCCAAGAATCTCATTTGTGATTGTTAATGGAAAGATAATACACACCTACAACTCCCAGATGAATGCCACGAATCATGTCAGGGAGGCCAGGCTCGTTCTTGAAAAAAATTGATGGATTAATCCATCTTATAAAATGAGGTTACCTTTACCCTGTTTCCCTGTTCATCGTAGAGATATGTGTCACCCTTTTCGTCAAGAGTCTTCTTGTGAGTGCCATCGCAGTATGGCTTATTCTTGGAAAGTCCACATGCGCACAGATGCAGTTCCTGATCTCCAACCTTCACCACATATGGGTGGTTTCTTTCGTGCAGTACCAATCTTGCCATTTTATATCCCATTTGACATGTTTTCAACCTAATAAATCATTATCCATCTGACTTGGAAAGCATCTTTAAGATTTTCCACAGTCAATATATGTAGCAATTTACCATGGACAGCTGTTTGAACTTATATGCATCTTATGGCCAGTTCAATCCAACAGCATGATATTTATGTGAATAGCCCATCATCCCAAGACTTGAGGAAGATACTTCTCATCATAGGTCTCGCAATACTGGTGGCAGGGCTCCTTATGGCGGCCTCAATGCCTGAACTTGAGAAACCGCATATCAGGACTTATGACAAACTGAATTCATTTTCTGCCGGAGAATATGTATCTCTGGAACTGAACATCACTGGGCAGTCAGAGATATCCACACAGGGCCTCAGCACCTACCTTATAGATGCATCGCAGCTTTCCATGGTCAATGCATCCAATATAGGGCTGTATAATATCCATGAAGTGCTCAACCTTACGGTGAGCGGTGTTGCAACCCACTCATATGTCGTGTCTGCGGGCCACTATTATGTTGTTTATTTTGGCAACTCATCTTCAAACATAAACTATACGGTAATCAGAGACTACGGCCTGGTCTCATTCATGGGCACGTTATACGTAGCAGGGCTGGCAATGATACTGATTGGAATAGTTGGCACAGCTCTAGGGGCGGTGCTCAGGCCAAAGAATATGAATCAATAAGGCTGATCCGGAAACCGATGCCGGTCGATAACTGTTATATGCCAGAAAATTATATAATATCAAGGAAACTGAGGGAAAGGTATGGCATTCATAATTGAAATAGATGATTCATTGGAGACTCCGCTCTACGCCCAGATCAAGCTGTCAGTCATATCAGGCATCAAGACAGGCAAACTCAAGCCAGGTGATGTTCTTCTCTCATCCCGTGAACTGGCAAAGTCACTTGGGATAAATTACCACACTGTCAACAAAGCATACGATCTCCTTGTGCAGGAGGGGTTTCTCATACGGGACAAGAAAAAGAGAACATTTGTAAATAAATGGGCCAGTGGAGATGATTCCAGATTCCTCAAACGCTGGGAGGACCTGGAAAAAAGCCTCATAGAAGAGGCAAAGGCACGTGGAGTCACCAGTGTGAGGATACTGGACATTGTCAGGGAAGCACTGGGAAACAGCTGATTCAATCCATGGGGTATAGACCGTGATACAGTACCTCATTAATGTTGCAGATTCAACTGTAATCATATTTCTACTTGCTTATATAAATTTCATCATGCCATCACTGACTCCAAGATCTGTGCAGTTTGGTGTAAGAATTCCGCCGGAAAGGATCGCAGATCGTTCCTACCTTTACATAAGGAAGCGATTCAGAATTCACGTTGCTGCATCCTCAAGCATCGTTCTGATATCGAGCCTTCTGGTATGCATTATCACTGGATCGGCCGGATTTTCGCCACTTTTCATACTTGTGGAAATTCTCACAATGTGGTTTGTATATCTCGATGCACGGAGACACCTGAGAAATGTTAAGATCAGTGAAAAATGGACTGAAGGGTATATACAGAAGATGCCGGCCGTTATCACGCCCGAGAGACCTGCTACGGTACGAATACTTCTGTATTTTGTTATGCCGCTGACTGTCATAGTTTCCACTGCTGTCATCGCAATGAGGGAATATCCATACATGCATGCAATTCTGCCCGTGAAATTTTCTGGCGCAGACCCGGTTGCATTTGCCCACAAGACAGTTCAGCTGGTTCTGACACCTGTATATTCTCAGCTTATTTTCCTGGGGATATATTCCATACTTGTCTTTGCACTCTGCCGCGTAAAGGTTGTGCCAGAGTACCCTGATCTGGACAGATCCCTGGCAGTCCAGCGCCATTACAGGCTTGGCGTAATTTTTGCCCTATCCGTTCTTCTTACAATGGTTGAAGTAGATATCATGCTATCGGGAATGGCCCAGTGGGAGATTGTTCCAGGCATCTTTACAGAATTTTCTGTTATTCCATCTGTAGTGGGACTTGTCCTTGTGGTTGCAATAGTGTCAAGGATGAGGCACCGTTTTCCCGGTCAGCTGAATGTGGAATCAGCTGGACCCAGGCGCGTGATGAACAGGGATGATGATTCATTCTGGAAGGCTGGCATGATATATTATAACCGTGATGATCCTTCGGTAATTGTTCCAAAGAGGTTCGGCATAGGCTATACGGTCAATTACGGCAACCCACTCATTAAAATTGCAATACTCATCCTCCTAGCCTCTCTGGTATGGCTTCTTATAAGGCCTATTGTGGGTTGACATTGTATGCCCTGTTCGCCATGAATCTAATAAGGCCAAACCCACTGAAGGCGAGTCTTCATGAAAAGAATTGCCGCATACCTCATTGAGGGGATATTCGCTGTTGCTGCTGCCCTGATTCTGGCAATCATCTTCCTTCAGGATTTCAGGTTCTTCGTCATGCCTGAATCATTTGTTGTGAAGCTTTATATTTATTCCTTCCTGGGACTCATAATTGCCATTGTTCTTATAATTGCTGCAGGAAGGATAAGGGATGTGTCTGATGTTCAGGAAAAAGGAATCTATGGTTATATAAGGGTCTCTTTTGGATTTCTCTGGATCATAGATGGTGTCCTGCAGATACAGCCAGAGATGTCATTCGGCTTTGTTTCATTCGTCATAAATCCGGTAGTTTCCCAGTCACCGTCACTCATCGGGCAGTTACTCAGGCCTGCAATTGAATTATGGCTGTCCCATCCGGTCTTTCTTGATGCCCTCTCTGGAGTGGCCCAGATATTCATAGGGATGGGGATTCTAATCTACAGACAGGGCAAGCATCTCAGGATATTTCTCTGGATATCCCTCTTGTGGTCGCTGTATCTCTGGATTCTGGGAGAGGCCTTCGGGGGAATATTCATTAAAGGCGCCTCCTACCTGACTGGATTTCCGGGGTCTGCATTCATATATGCAATAATATCCATCCTCATGATATCATATTCTGACACAGGGGCTCTCAAAAGGGATATCGCTGCCTTCATGGCAGGTCTCTTTGCAATTTCGACTGCCCTTCAGGCCATTCCGCAATATGGATTCTGGAGAGCCGAGAATCTCTTCAACATTCCATCTTCACGATCTCCAGTCGCAAGGAAGCCCACCTCTTCAGATGTGGGAGGAATTGCGACACTCTTATATATTGAGTGTATATATCAATATTGTGCTCAAGACCCTTCAGATAAAGCTGCTTCCCCATGATGAACAGCAGGGAGCATTGGTTGATACCTTCATCAAATTCAACAGTGCCTGCAACTTTGTTTCCAGGATAGCGTTTGAAGGGAAGCTGTATAACAAGGTTATTCTCCAGAAAATCACGTACAGGGACATCAGGGAGAGGTTCGGTCTTGCTGCACAGCTTGCCATCAGGGTCATAGCAAAGGTTGTTGAAACCTATAAGGCTGATAGGACATCTTTCCATGAGTTCAGGGATTTTGGTTCCATTGTATATGATCAGAGGATACTGAGCTTCAAGGGTGTTGATGAGGTGAGCATCAGTACCACCAGTGGAAGGGTAAGAGTACCCATAACCATTGGAAAATATGGTGATATACCTTTTGAAAGGATCAGGGGTCAGTGTGATCTCATCAGGAAGAACAAAATGTTCTACCTCATGGTTGCCGTTGAAGTTCCTGAAGAACCCATCATCAAACCGAATGACACCATGGGAGTTGACATGGGCATCGTGAATATTGCGGTGGATTCTACCGGGAAGTACTATTCCGGTGATGAGATCAATGAGGTCAGGGAACACAATGCTGATCTCCGTTCCCGTCTCCAGTCTGTAGGGACCAAATCCGCAAAACGCCATCTGAAGAAACTCTCCGGAAAGGAGGGCAGGTTCGCCAGAACCACCAACCACATAATATCTGAAGAGATCGTTCAGAAAGCCAAAGGCACCTCTTCTGCCATTGCCATTGAAAACCTCAGTGGCATAAGAATGAGGACAACCGTTAGGAAAGGCAACAGGTACATCCATAATTCGTGGGCTTTCAACCAGCTCCGGTCGTTCATTGAATACAGGGCAAGGGAAGCAGGAATCCCTGTCATTGTTGTGGACCCACACAACACCAGCAGGGAATGTCCCCATTGCCATGCCATAAGCAGGAAGAACAGGCTGGAACAATCCAGGTTCAGATGTATTTCCTGTGGGTTTGAGGGAGAAGCGGATTTCATCGCCTCCCTCAACATCAGGAACAGGGCTGCTGTCAGCCAGCCTATTGTAGCCTCATAAGAGTTACAAGCCAGCATGCTTTAGCAGTTGGTAGTTGACTTGTGATCAATCAACAACCCCTGATTCTGTCAGAATGGCTGCGTGCCATTTCTCTCAGCTTTTATTACCATCATATTGTGTGGAATTTGGTATTTGTGGTAGTCATGGCGGTCACAGCAGTTCTATGGGTTGTAAGACCAAAGATTTCCGCCTTGCTGACAATCGCATTTTCTCTGTTTGTGTGGTTTGTTGGTCAGGACTTCGGAGTTCTTGGAGGGTACGGCACGGATCCCAATACGGCTTTACCTGTAATATTACTTGCATTCGTGTTTCTATTGCACGAAAGGATCTATGTTAGAAATGATATTCTACAATTCGATTCTGGCAGGGCAGACCAGCATATCTGAACCGCAATACTTTCCTAACGTGAATAATGAACCATCTGGAACGCTTGGCGATTCGCGGAATCTAAAAAAACAAAAATAAAGGATCATTGGTGAAATATGGTGGGGCCGTTGAGATTTGAACTCAAGTTACCAACACCCCAAGCTGGTAGGATACCAAGCTACCCCACGGCCCCTCACGAGAATGGAAGGATTTCATCTATCAGGTCAGTGTGAGACAGAATCATCCTTCTGCAGCAGTATCTGTGAAGGTGGAGATCATCCATTGTGGACGCAATCTCGTCAGGGGTAGGTTCCCTCCCAGAAGCCCTGATCTCTGTCATCTTCTCACTGAACTTGACATAATCTGATGCTATCACCCTTCCGCAGCTGAAACATCTTACAGGTATAATCATTGCATCATCACCTGTAGGACTTCTGCCTCTTTGCTCGGGCACCCTTTCCTGAGGGTTTCTTTGGCATCTTTCTCCTTATGTCATTCACAAGTAGGGTTCTATCGTACTGCCTGAACATCTCCTCGATCTTGTCATCCTTAAGGAACTTCACTATGCCCTTCGCAATGGCAGTTCTTGAAGCATCGGCCTGGCCAGTCATTCCTCCTCCGGCAACCTTTACGTCTATGTTCACTTCATTGGCTCTCTCCCCTATTATGAGGAGGGGTTCCTCAATTTTCTGCCTGAGAATCTGAACCGGGTGGAATTCCACAGGATACCCGTTTATTGTCACCTGTCCGTTTCCTTTCCTGGTAACGGCCCTGGCTATGGCAGTTTTCCTCTTGCCCGAGGTTACTACTACGTTTTGTCCTTTCATTTTAATACTTGCCTCCAAGTCTTTCTGCTACCTTGCCAAGGGTAACGAAGCCACTGACCTTGGAATTCTTCACTTCCTCCACGGTTTCCATGTCCTTGCCGGCATATTCTTTCGGAACACTGCTGAATACAAAGCATCTCGAAAGTGCATCCTTTCCAGTAGTCTTCTTCTTGGGAAGCATATCTCCGATGGATCTCCTCAGGATCTGATTGGATGTCCTTGGATAGTAAGGACCCTTCCTCACGCTTCCAATATCCAGTCTTTCCCGGAATTTTTTCAGTACAAATTCTTCTGATCCGGTCACAGCAACATTTTTGGCATTTACAATGACCACTTCCTCTCCCCTGAGCAGTTCCTTAGCCACATGGGCGGAAAGCCTGCCATAAATAAGGTTAGTTCCGTCTATAATCTTCAGCATTATCACCCCACTATCTTGATGCCTGTTCCTTTCGGATTCTCGTGGGCAACATCAACAAGACTCTTGAATTCTGCGCCTGAATCACTTAGCTTCTGGATTGCACCCCTTGACGCCTTGAGTGCTGCAATGGTGACCTTCCTTTCGAAATAACCCGATCCTAGAAGCGATCCGGGGACTACTATTATGTCGCCGTCATTGGCCAGTTTATCAATCTTTCCCACGTTTACGCTGGCATATGATCTTCTCCGGGAGTTGATTCTCTTGGCTACGTCTCTCCAGAACACTGAACTGTTTTCCCGTGAAACCTTCAGGAGTTCGTCCACAGTTTCCTTCAGGACAGTACTTTCTTTGTTATTAGATTTAATTGACATGGTATTCTACCGATACTCTCTCCGCATTGTGAATCCATAATAAAAGTTTTCTCAAGCTACCATCAATGGTACTAAGAGTCGACTTCATTATTTTCGCTCCATGGTGCCAGTACGAATCTCAGAATTCCCATCAGTTTATAGAATTCGGATTCAGTTATGGCGGATCTGGCCAGTATCCTCCTTATCATTATCAGGCTGTTCTGCATCTTGTAATCTGGATATCCGTATTTTCTCATTATTTCCTGTATCTTGCTGTTGATAAGTTCCATCTCTTCTCCAGTGGCAGGATCAGGTATGTTGGGGTCAGATTCCGGCAGATGCTTCAGCATTTCATACAGTATTATGGATACTGCATGTGATAGATTGTACACAGGGTATTCCGGATTGCCCGGGATATGAATGAAGGCATTGCATATCTCGATCTCGGTGTTTCGCAATCCGTCTGCTTCCCTGCCAAATACAAGTGCTATCTTTTCTTTTCCCGGAGAATGTATGTTCCAGAAATCCCATGGAGTCACAGGGAGCCTCCTGAACTTCCTGTCGCTGAGCGTCTGTTCACTGGACGTGGCAGCAACAACAGTGCAGTCCGCAACCGATTCCCTGAATGAAGTGAATCTGCTTGCGGATAAGAGGATGTCCTTGCCGCCCATTGATCTTGCAAGGGCTTCATCATCTATTTCAGGGCCGTTCACTATACGCAGATCATGTAAACCAGCATTTCTGAGAAGTCTGGCCACTGCACCAATATTGCCCTGAATTTCAGGTTCCACAAGCACAACGCAGACCATTTCTGACATCTGCTGGAGTGCTGTGGAAAAGTTATGGATAAAATTCTCTTTTTTTTCCTTGAGCTCAGACTTACTCTGTGTTCTTCTGTTCAACCTTGGCCTCTTCCTGGTTTTTTTCTTCAGAAGCAGCCTCAGTAGGTTCAGCCGGCTTTTCCTCAGGCTTGGGTGTCTCTTCTCTCTTGTAACTCTCCCTTATCTCTATGTCCTTTCCAGGAATATATTTTCTAATATCTGAAACAAGCCTGAATTTGGCCTCAAGCCAGGCAACGTCAAATTTGGTCTTTTCAGGCACTGAAATGGAAATAACATCTCCGTTCTCCTCAACACTGAACTCGCCTGAATCCACATTGTAGTTATAATCTATGAGCGCACGGATCTTGTCGGGCACCTGATCCACAACGCCCAGTACAGTGTATTTGTAAAGGACTGGCTTTCCTGCCCACTGATGATTATAATCAACAAGAACTCTTCCCGGTGTGACGGATATTACCTTACCTCGTCTCCCCCCTATGGATACTTCCTGTCCGGGTACCGGGTCAATCTTCTGCCTCTGGAATTCCCTCACCGTATGGACCTTTATGTTCTTGGGGTCCCTCAGGCCATAGGCATCCTCTGCCTTTATAGAAACCTCATACTCCTTTCCGGTTTCAGCCTGTTTCAGGGATTCGTTAACCTCCTTGAAGAGTACGTCTGATCCCACAATGAGCACTGTTTCCTTGTACTTTGTATTCTCATCATATATGCCATTGTCTTTAGCTAGCTGTTCGCTGTTCGTTGATACCAATTTCTTGTCTTCCCCAACGTACATCTCGAAGTTGATTCTGATAAAATCCCCGTCATTCATCAATTCTCACCAAATGTTGGTAATGTGGCGGAGAGTAGAAAAATGTATTTATAAATATCGAAGTGAGGCGTCCTTCAGGATGTGATAACACCTGTTGAACCGTCCACATAAACATTTGTCCCGTCTTCAAGACTCTTCAGAAGCTTTGTGTTGTGTATGAAAGGTATGCCTGTTTCAGAGAGTTCCTCCTCACTGGCATGCCCGATGCTTTCAAGGAATATTATTCCGGCGAATTCCGCAAGATCCGAAATCCTGGCGCCCTTCATGTTCTCTGTAACGTATATATCTCCGGGACCGTCAAGTTTCCACGTCACGGTTCCCTTGAAGTTCTTCCCCGAGGGATACCCTCTTCCCATGAATTTGCCAATGGTGGCCACTCTCACATCGTTTGTGCCGCCAAAAAGGAAATACGGTGCGCCGGAGGTAACGACCACGCGCTCTCCCTTCTTGAGGCCTGTCTTTTTCTCAACAGCAGACATGATATTCTCAAAGTTGGACAGGTCATTGCTTGAGCTCTCAATAAGCAGGGGAACAACTCCGGAATAGAGGCTCAGCTTATTTGCAAGGCCCCGCGCAGGAACTGCTGAAATAATTGGAACTCCCGGTCTCACGGCAGATATCATCTTTGGAGTGTTTCCTGTCTTGGAGAATGTCACTATGGCGCTGGCCTCAATCTCGGATGCCACGATCTTGGATGCACGGGCAATGGAATAGGCAACATGGTTTCCTAAAAATTCACGTGGTTCAGCGTAGTTGGAATTCCTGGATTCAACAAATTCTGCTATTTCATTGAGGTATCTCACTGCCAGATCCGGATAGTCTCCAACGGCGCTTTCCTCCGATAGCATTACAGCATCCGTGTTGTCCAGAATCGCGTTGGTTACATCTGAAACCTCAGCTCTGGTGGGGCTGCTGGATTTTACCATGGATTCCAGCATCTGTGTGGCAACTATGGCAGGAACGCCGTGTTTGTGGGATTCTTCTATGATGTGCTTCTGGGCCATTGCAACCTCCTTCAGTGGAAGCTCAACACCAAGGTCTCCCCTGGCAACCATCACAAAGTCTGATACACGGGATATTTCCTTTATGTTCACATATCCGCTCTTGGTTTCAATCTTCGATACGATTAACTGGTCTCCACCCCTTTCCGAGACCTCCTTCTGCAGCGTCATCACATCTTCCTTCCTCTGGACGAAGGACTGTGCGAAAAATTCAACGCCTGCACTTATGCCCTCCTGCAGGAACTGCCTGTCCCGTTCTGTCAGCGTACCGAGAGGAAGAAACTTGCCCGGTATATTGACTCTGCTCCTGTCTCTGAGGTCCCCGTCATCCAGGGATTCAAGCTGAATGCTGGAAGAATTCTTAGAGAGTACTCTCATCCTGACTCTACCGTCACTTAACAGCAGTGTTTCTTTGGGCTCAAGCCCCTTTGCTATTTCCGGGTGACTCAGGGTTATGTCACCTTCAGAACCATTGAGGGTGAGGTTCAGTTTCTGGCCGGCCTTCACAATCTTGTGCCCGTCTGGAAATTTGCCGGTTCTGAGTTCCGGTCCCTTGAGGTCAACCATGACCCCGACGTGCATCCCTGTCTTCCTGTTCAGTGATTCCAGCGTTTCCTTTACCTTTGCAATGTATCCCGCCTCAATATGGGCAGTATTGATCCTGATGCAAGAAAGTCCATAACGGTACATTTTTTCCAGCACATCTGTCTTGAAGCTGGAAGGGCCTATTGTGGCGACAATTTTCGTCCCTGCCATTATTGAGAATTAACTTGAACTATATAACCGTGCAATTATCCTGCCGGCATCATGGCAGAGGCATGGTGATTCGTCAAATATTATCCGTCAGGACCGATGTTCCTATGAGGAAACCAGCAAATGCAGATAGTTCAGCACTGTTAAGTAATGAAGAATCAAGGCCGCTTTCAAGGATAATGTCAACATGATGTTCCCGTAGGTAATCGTTCACAACTCTATCCTGGGGGTCCATTCTCAGGCTCCTGAGGTCGCGCCTGTTGTATCCATATACGACTCCATCCATGGGCTCTATTTCAGATAGAAACCGCAGATCGTGGAATTCAATCAGAACTTCCATCCCGTAGTTCCGTGCCGTACAGGCGAGCTCTTCCACCGCATGTGGAGGCAGAAAGTCCATTATGAGGAGAATGGCATCACTTCCAGCATTGTATGCATTCTCCACCATTACGGGGGTGGAAATAAAATCCTTGTCAAGAATGGGCAGATTGAATTCCTGGCATATGCTCAGATCCTCATAGGAACCATTAAAGTAATCAGGTTCAGTGAGAATGCTCATGCCTGCCGTTCTGGCATCAATTTTACTCCTGAAATAGTCATGTACAGAGGGGTACCTGTCATTCAGGAAACCCGACGGGGAGCGCCTTTTGAACTCCTTTATAATGCCAGGTTTTCCATGGGCCTTTATTCGATGGAGCTCTCCAATCAGGCTAATAGTGTCTCTTGTTCTGGAATATGGAAAGCGGGGTCTTCCCGGGTTGTCCATGTAGATTTTTTCAACAGTGTTCATGCGGAAAGGAACTCCCTGATTATCATGTCTCCAAACTCAGAATAATGGCTTTCAGGGTGGAACTGCACCCCATAAATTCTATCATCCTTTGAATGGAATGCCATTATTGTACCATCTGTTTCGGATACTGCATCCACGGTTATTGCGCTTGAGGGAGTTATGGCAAGTGAGTGGTATCTCACCGCGTGAAAGTCGCCGTTTATTGCCTTCAGGATTCCACCTCCCAGGTTAGAAATGGTGTCAACCTCGCCATGGTAAAGTCTGTCTGTCCTGTAAATTCCTGATCCCAGATGAAATCCGAGCAATTGGTGTCCAAAGCATATACCGAGGATCTTTTTGAATTTCGTTCTGGATATGAAATCAAGTGTGCTTCCGCGATCGCCGGGATTGAGCGGGTTTCCAGGACCGGGAGAAATCACCAGGAACTGGAATTTAGCAGCGTATGCCGGATCCGGAAGGCCGTCATTTTCAAAAAGTTCAACTTCTGCCCCCAATCTCCTGATCATATCCACAATGTTGTAGACAAAAGAATCATGGTTGTCGATAACCATCACCTTCATGATTTCACTCCTGAAATTACTGTACCCGCCTTTGCAATGATCTCCTCAACTTCCCTTTCAGGGACAGAATCCTTAACGATTCCTGCACCTGCCTGCGTGTAGGTCATATCATGCGTCCTGAACATCGTCCTTATGCCAAGAGCCATATCGGCACTGTCCAACCCCATGAGGCCAACAGATCCTGCATATCCTCCCCGGGGAACCTCCTCATGGCTGTCTATGATCTCTATGGCCCTCCTTTTTGGTGCACCGCTTACGGTTCCGGCAGGGAATATACTTAGAAGGACATCAAGTGGAGAGACTGTATTTCTGAGTCTTGATTCCACCGTGCTCACAAGATGTATTACCGAAGAAAATTCCTCAGGAACCATGTCGCCTGTAACCTTTATGGTTCCGGGATCGCTGATTCTGGAAAGATCGTTCCTAGCAAGGTCCACAAGCATCCTGTGCTCACAGAGCTCCTTTGTGTCAGCCAGCAACTCCAGTATACTTCCGTTTGAATTCACTTCGCCAGGGGTCCTCTGCCTGGTTCCGGCTATTGGGTTTATGAGCGCGTGTTTCCCATCCTGCCTGTAAACATTCTCCGGGGAGCTTCCCACAACCTCCAGATCACCGAATTTATAATAATACACGTATCGGGATCTGTCATTGACAAGAAGATGCTTCAGAAGCCCGAAGCTGTCCACGGAATCAGGGATGCGGAACTGCTGGGAAATTACTGCCTGTAGAAGTTCCCCCTCCCTTATCCGATTTCGCACATCACCTATGGTTTCTCTGAGTATTCGCCTCTCTCTGTCATCAATCCTTGGCCTTGCACCCCCGATAACCGGAACACCGGAAGGTCTCTCAACCTTTCCTGTATGTACGGAATCTGGAACTATATATGAGAAATAAGGCCAACCGGAAGATTTCCTCAGGCTTATTCCAAAGACTTCCTCCACCATGTCGTATGAAAATATAACGGGAGCAAAATGAGGCGCATTCAGGATGGTGCTATTATGAAGTTCCTCCAGCATCTTCATGAACGTGCTGCCGGGTTTCCCCCTTCCGGATTCAGGTGCAGATGCCGTTGTTATCAGCACTTCTTCCCCGTGCAAACGGTTTTTATCATTGAACCTGCACATATATGCAAAATCCGCATTTCCTGAAAGCAGATCAGGAATCTGTGTATATACGCTGCCTTTCACGGCTCACCACCTCCATGAATTTGTTTATAAGTTCGATATCCTTCTTTCCAGGATAAGATTCGATGGAACTGCTCACATCCAGAAATCCAGGATGCACTTCCATTATGGAGCTTACATTCTCAGGTGAAATTTTCCCAGCCAGACCAATTCTTTCGTGGAATTCTGGCAAGTCCTTTCCCTTTATAATTTCCGCAACTGGAACGCCTGTATCTATGAGGACAAGATCGGCACCGCAACTGATGCGATCTCTGCCAATATTTACCGCAGAGATCACATCCCTTGTCCTCATTACTGATATGATCTTCTTTCCAGTCTTTTCTCTGACTCTTGAGATGTCATCGCACGTATGGTCGAAGTGAAGCTGAACATAGTCCTGCTGGCCATTATTCATCAGAACGCTTTCCATGTCAGTATGCACTGTGGCAACCACAGCTCCTGCATCTTTCAACCTTGGGACTAGATCCATAGTCCCTTTTCTTGGAGAGAGATCAGAAATCACCACCCCAAGTATGGCAGCTCCGGCCCTTAAAGCAGCAATACCGTCATCAATGTTGGTTATTCCGCATATTTTCACGAAAGGGGCACTGTCATGCAAATTCAACAATCCTCCTGAGGTGAGCGTATGCAGCACCTGAGAGAATGCATTCAAGAGCTTTGCTGTACGCGTCGTCAAGGCTGTAATAACCTCTTGCCGCAACAAGAGCTGGTGCTGCATTCAGGGCAATGAATTCGGCTGTGGCCCTCGATTTCCCGGAAAGCCCCTGAACAGTCATGGCAAATGATTTTTCAGGATCAGGTGATTCAATATGTTTTTCATCGGGACTGGTACTCAACAATTTTTCAGGTTCAATGGTGATTTTCCTGATTCCATTAGAATTCACGTGCAGTAGCACGGTTCCGGAAAAGGGTGAAACCTCATCCATGCCGTCATCTGCGTGGAGTGAATACCCTGTCTTTCCTTCTGCCTGAATGAATTCGGCGTAAATTTTCTGGATATTGGTGTCCGCCGCCCCAAGCACCACAGTTTCAGGATCTGCAGGGTTGGTGATGGGCCCCAGATAGTTAAAAACCGTCTTGCGGGCAACAATTTTCCTGGCTGCAGCAAATTTCGCAAAACTGTCGTTGTGAAGAGGAGCAAGCAGGAACGCGAAGTTCAGTGCACTTATTCTGTCCCTTAACCCATCTTCATTAAAGTTGAAATTATAGCCAAGGTACTTCATGAAGTCAGCACTCCCTTTATGGTTTGAAGATCCAAAGTTGCCGTGTTTGACAACCGTGTGTCCCATTGCAGAAACAACAACCGAAGCTGCAGTGCTCACGTTTATGGTGTTTTTCCCATCTCCTCCGGTTCCAACGATATCAATGGCACCGGATATACGTGGAAGAAAGGATCTTTCCCTTACAGCACGGGAGTAGCCTGAAATCTCATAACCGTCAATGAGCTCTGGAATCGCCTCACGCAGGAAATTTGCCTTTTCCTCGTCTGAAGAATTCTCAAGAAGGATTTTCAATCTGGCATACGCCGATGCCATTCGGTCATTGCTCATCTTCCGTTCACCCCTTAACATGATCCTGAACCTCCCTGATCTGCTCCTGAAGCTCCACAAAATCATCAAGCCGGTTTTCCCTGACCATGGGGACAAGAAGTGTGCCTAAGGCCACTCCCTTTGAACCAAGATCCATGATTCTGCCTATCTGGTCCATTGACCGGATACCAAAGCCGAAATTCACTTCCCTGCCAGGCAAAAGCTCAATTATCCTTCTGGAAACCTCCTCAAGATCATATGGAATACGTATGCCTGTGGCCGGCTGAAGGCCGTAATAAATCCATGATTCTGTCATTCTACTGATCCGTTCTATGACTCCATCAGGTGTGGCTGGATTGAAGAACGGTATGAAATCAAGGCTTCCCTGTATCCGGGTTATGACATCTGATGCAATTGCACTATAGTCCACCAGCAGGTCGGGAACAATTACACCGGAAAAACCGGAATCACTGAGATGTGGAATAAAATCTGATGACTGTCTTGCAAGATCTCTGTAATACGTGAGAAGATACGTTCGGACATTTTTTTTTCCAAGTATATCCGCATACTGTTCCAGATGGTCGCTTTGAAAATTCTTCTCAGCAATTTCATGTGTTTCTTTTATTTCCGGTCCGTCGTATCTTGGATCAGATGAAGGGAATCCCACCTCAACATATTTTACAACTGCAGGGTCAACATTCTCTAGAAAGCCACACAGTGTTCCGTGATCCGGGAACGAAGATGTGAAATAAAGTATGGTTGAAGGGCTGTTCATTGGTCATCCCTGAAAATGGACATGTCAAGCAGTCCATGTCCGCTCACATTCACAACGACTGTCTTTCTCTCGTCCTTATGGCTTCTCACGTAATCAATGGCCGTGGCAATGGCATGCCCTGATTCCGGTGCTGCAACGATTCCCTGAGTTCTTGAGAAAATCTTGAGAGCTTCTATGACGCTTTCCTGACTTTCATCGACTGTCTTTATTCTTCCAGTATTGACAAGCATTGAGAGGGACGGGGCAGCGCCGTGGTACCTGAGCCCGCCTGCATATATTTTCTCCGGCATGAAGTCTGCCCCTAGAGAAAACATCTTCACAGATGGCAGGATCCTTGCGGTGTCCACATAATCATATTTATATTCTCCCTTTGTGAATTTAGGGACCTCAGCTGCCGTTGATGCTATCACCTCCACATCCTTGAATTTCTTCATGAGGGGAAATGAGAATCCGCCGAAGTTACTGCCGCCACCAACGCAGCCTATAAGGACATCAGGTTCAGTTCCCATGATCTCAAGTTGTTTTTCCGTTTCCAGACCTATGATGCTCTGGTGCGTCAGCACGGAGTTGAACACACTTCCGACAAGGTATCTGAGATTGTGGTCCAGAGCATATTCAACTGCCTCGCCTATTCCTATTCCCAGTGAACCCGGATGATCCGGATTCTGCTTAAGCATGCTTCTGCCGAATTCCGTTTCGTCAGAAGGGCTTGGAGAAACTTCTCCACCATAAAGCTGCATGATCTTCTTTCTCAGGGGCTTCTGCTGGTAACTTATTCTAACCATGAAGACCTTGGCCTTGATTCCTGCAAATGAAGCAGCAACGCTTGTGGCCGTGCCCCACTGTCCAGCACCGGTCTCGGTTACAACTTTCTCGACACCCTCATTTGCCGCATAGATGGCCTGGGGCACAGCGGTGTTTATCTTGTGCGATCCAGTTATGGTGGCCCCTTCATATTTGTAGAGTATCTTGCCGGAGTAATCCAGATATTTTTCCAATCCTCTTGCCCTTACAAGCGGAGTAGGGCGTCCTGTCTGCTCATATATCTCCCTTACCTCATCTGGAATCTTCAGGAATCTCTGGAATGTGAACTCCTGTTTCAGCACTTCCTTTGGTAGGATGCTGTTCAGAAGTTCTATGGAGGATTTGTTCTTCTCATTGTCAAGGGGTGGCGGAAGCTGTTCCGGAAGATCGGGAACAACATTGTACCATTTTTCTGGGATCAGATCACTTTTCTGTGTTGATAGCATGTAATCTACCATCATTGTATAATATTTAAACATTAATGTTTAGTATAGCTCACTATAGATATTTGTATACCATCAGGTACGATATAAACAATTCCACAGACACTGATTATTTTGCTGCCTGTCATACTTCACTGAATTTTCTCCCCGTATGTCATTCTTTATATTTAGAAAGAAAATCAAGTATGGATGCCCAGAACTATTCTTGGTTATGATGTGGGTGGGACAAAAATTTCAGCCGTGATCGGCGATGAAAATGGCAGGATCATCAAGTCGCTGAGGAAACCGACTGTAAGGCACCTGGGTGGAGGCAGGCTCAAGGAAGATCTCATAAACATGGGCTGGAAGCTGCTGGATGAGGTTGGTGTAAAACAGCCGGATAACATAGGAGTTGTGTTTGCAGGACTGGTGGACAGGGAGAAGGGAATGGTATTATCGTCCCCAAATATTCTGGGCCTCAGAAATTTCCCAATTAGCGAAGCACTTGAGACTGAATTTGGAGTGCCTGTTGATCTTGAAAATGATGCTACAGGAGCAACAATAGCGGAAAGGATGTTCGGCAATGGCAGAGGCATCGATAACTTCGTTTACATGACGCTGAGCACTGGCATCGGCGGCGGGGCATTCCTGAACGGGCAGCTTTACCGTGGTGCACATGGAATGGCGCTGGAGGTTGGCCATATGGTGGTCATGTCCAACGGCCCAGTCTGCGGGTGCGGACGGAGAGGTTGCCTGGAGGCAATTGCAGGTGGCAGGGGAATAGCAAGACGTGTTTCGGAAAACATCACGGCCGTGAAGGAATCTGAACTCTTTTCAAAGGTTAAGCCTTCAGAGATAGATGCGAAGAAGGTCTTTGAGTTCAAGCGAAAAGGCGATATGTTTTCCCAGCTCATAGTAGAGGAGACCATATATTACCTGGCAGTGGGCATTGTAAACATAATCAACATACTGGACCCGGAAGTTCTCATCATAGGTGGTGGCATAGCCAACGCCGGCAATGATCTATTTGGGCCACTGAGAACAGCGGTCAGGGAGGAATTCAAGAGTATGTACAGGCCAGTGAAGATTTTGAGGGGACTGAAGAACGGGCCGGATCTTGCCCCTGTTTCTGTGCCGCTCTTCAACCGGCTTGTTGCGGAAGGAAATCCTGACACGAAATAATTGGTCATTATCACTCCCGATTCAGAAAACCTCTAAGTCTTCACAATTAAAACTTCCGCTTCATGTATTAGTATATGTTAATATATAGATATACAGCATAAATAATGCATGAGTGGCGACGGAACCTGGCACGGAGTTGAAAGGCGCCTTGTTGAATGGTATCCAATTGTTGATGCCCAGAAGTGTGACGGATGTGGAATGTGTCTGCTTACCTGTGGAAATGATGTATATCGGTGGGACCTTCATGCGTCAAAGCCCGTAGTCGTAAATCCCGGAAAATGTGTGATTGGATGCACAACCTGCGGAAAGCTCTGTGACAGGGATGCCATAGCATTTCCAGAGGATCCAAAAAAATTTGTCAGAAACGTAGTGATCAAGTACAAGATTTTCCCCAGGGTTAAGGAAGATCTTGCTGCGAGGCTTGAGAAATTCCCGGAGCACTCTGTTCATCTGGAGGAGGATGTTATAAATGACAAACAGTAATGCAGCAACCCCATTTGCAATATGGCACGGAATGGAAAGGAAGAATATAGACTGGCATCCGACAGTGGACGAGAGCAAGTGTACGGGTTGCGGTCTCTGTGTGGTGACCTGCGGCGAAAAAAGGAACGTATTCGGTTATGATCTGGAAAGGAGCAAGTCGGTAGTCATGTTTCCAGAGAACTGTATGGTTGGATGCAACAACTGTGGAGTTGCCTGCCTCTGGAATGCAATCTCATTCCCTGACCTGTCATACCTGAAAGAAGTTGTGGAGAGAATTCCTGCCGGTCAGGTCCAGAAAGAGTTTCAGAAAAAAATATCAGACAATCCTTCCCTAATTGCAGCTCAGAGCAATGCATCCTTTTCGAAGCTTTAACCGCTTCCCAGAACGGAATAATTCATTGCTCTTCACAGGTATCCCTGGTGGAAAGCCATCCAGATTCATAAATACAATTTACCATATGAATGGCTTCAGTCCAAATTTGTTAGAACCTGGAAGAAAATCCTGCATTGAACGTGGCATCTGGGAACCTGCCTTTTATTTTGGTGTCATTGGTTCAGCATATGTTTATGGGAAAAGCGAATCTGCGTATTCCTGTGAACTGCATTCAATATCAGGTTGTATACGGTAATTTGCCACCTCTTTACTCAACCACTCCTCTGTGCCAGTGAATTTAAACCCCTCATGGTTGGCCTTTTGAGTTGACAGAATAAAGTCCACATCCTTATAGTATCCGGATTTGTCTTGCTCTGATTGTGACTGGAAAGAAACAGTTTTTCCCATGACTTTTCCTATTAAGTTAAGAAAGGTTCGTATGTCGAAACATTCTGCTGATGCGCCATTGTATGGCCATTTCTTATCATGTGTTTCCAGCCATGCCAAAAACCGGCCTGCGTCATCCACCCAGGTAAAGTTTCTTCTGCCGGCTTTTTCGGGTGCCCAGAAAGGTCTGCCCTGTTCTATCCTTCTGAGATGATCCTGAAATCTAAGGGTACTGTCACAGTTGCCCAAAATGCTGGGGAATCTCGCAGATGAAACCGCAAAATCAGCGTTCTGGTATACATAGGCCTCAACATTTCTCTTTCCATCTGAGTAGGATTTTTCGCTCTCTTTATCATCAAATTCATAACTAAAAGGGTCAAATTGATCTTCAGATAATAATCCCGATTTGTCTGAATATACAGCTGCGCTTGAGGTGAATATATACGAATCAGTTTTTCCCGCCATGATATCAGTGAGTTCCTTTACGTCCTTAATCCTGAAAGCCAGCTGATCATAAACTGCATCAAAGTGATCCAAATTTCCAATTGATTCTTTAACGGATAGTGGATTGAATCTGTCAAAATGTAAATATTTTGCCTCACCTGCAAATGATACCTTAGTTTTTCCATTTGAGGCAGCAAAGACCTCATGACCATCATTCAGCAGGTATTTGACAAGGAAACGCCCTATAAATCCAGTTCCGCCCATAACTAGAATCCGAATATAACGCCAGAATAACAGACAGCATTTTTAATTGCCGTGTGGCCCTGCAAATCTTAATACTGCATAAGAGCCGCCGACGGGATTCGATCCCGCGACCTCGTGCTTACCAAGCACGCGCTCTACCAGGCTGAGCTACGACGGCACGGCAATGGTGATGTTTTGGACGGTATATAATTTTTTCAAGACATGATTATGATATTTTCTCCGAGGCAAAAGCCAGCATATGGGGGTTTTGAAACAGGCATATTATGAATTTTTCCGTGCATGGAACCCGAATGCGTTAGCGATTACAAATGTATTTTAGTAAGTTTGAGACTCACCATGTAAATGATTACTTCCCTTATGGATGACCCGGAAAAGATTAAGGCCGGGTGGATGAGGATATTTTCGGAATTCGGGTATCTTGACAGGATAAACAAGCTGAGTGCAATGTATCCGGAGGAAAAATCCTTATACGTATCATTCAGGGACATTTCAGAGTATGGCCGAAGCAATGGCTTTGACCAGGGACTGGCTGAGGATCCGGAGCTTTTCATTTCACTGGGAGAAGACGTCCTGAAGGAAATGATGCGCCATGATCGGGGAAATGTCACAAGAATAAATCTCAGGATCACCGACATTAGCGAGGATCCTGCATTCCGCAAGGAAATCAGGCAGTTGAGGAGTCCGGATATAGGCAAGCTGCTCAGCATAACTGGAATAATAAGGAAAAATACCGAAGTTCTCCCACGGCTCCAGATAGCTGCATTTGAATGCAGCGTATGTGGCGAGATAAATCTCGTTCATCAGGAACGGGGGAAGCTGGATGAACCGCAGGAGTGTCAGGGAAAGCTGGAGAGCGGCCTGGATCATTCCAAGGCAAAATTCAAGTTGAAATCGGATCTTTCTGAGTTTGTTGATACACAAAAGGTGGAGCTCCAGGAAAATCCTGAGACGCTTGAGGGCGGAACCCAGCCCCAGAGAATAGCAGTCATAATGGAAGATGACATCACGGGAAGGCTGTTTCCTGGCGACAGAGTGACAATCGACGGAATCCTCCGTGCAGAGCAGAAGAGAGCCGGAAACATAATGCTCACTGAATATGACATCTTCTTCTACGCTCTTCACTATAAGAAGTCGAAGGAGCTTGAGGAGATCAACATTTCAACTGAAGATGAGGAGAAGATAGTTGAACTGTCACGTACGCCCAATATAATTGATGTTCTGGCCACATCCATTGCACCCACAATATATGGCATGGAAATGGTGAAAACAACACTTGTTCTCCAGATGTTTGGAGGAGTCCGTAAGGTCATGAGGGACGGAACTACCATGAGGGGTGATATCCACATACTTATGGTGGGCGACCCTGGAACAGCCAAGTCCCAGCTTTTGAAGTACATGACAGAGATTTCTCCACGTGGTGTTTTTGCCTTTGGCAGGGGGTCCAGTGCGGCTGGACTTACGGCAGCAGCAGTAAGAGATGACTTCGGAGAAGGCAGATGGACTCTGGAAGCCGGAGCACTGGTGCTTGCAGACAACGGCTTTGCAGCAATCGATGAGCTTGACAAGATGGATGACAAGGATACTGCGGCAATGCACGAAGCCATGGAGCAGCAGACCATAACCATAAGCAAGGCAGGCATAATGGCCACCCTTAAGTCTAGATGTTCTATTCTGGGTGCAGCAAATCCCAAATTCGGGAGATATGATCAGAACAGGCCAATAGTGGACCAGATTGACTTTCCACCGCCCCTTCTCTCAAGGTTTGACGTTATATTCAAGATCATCGACAGGCCAGACAGGAATAATGACGAAAGGCTTGCTGACCACGTACTGAAAGCCCACAGGGTCGGTGAAATTTACCGGAGCCTTGAACTCAATGAGATCTCTGACTTCGAGATACCTGAAGAACAGGGTTTCAAGCCGGCCGTGGAGAAGGAACTCATCAGGAAATATGTTTCATATGCAAGGACCAGGATATTCCCACGGCTTTCAGACGATGCTATCCAGGTTCTAAAGGAAGAATACGTCAAGACAAGGGGAGGTAATCCGGATTCCATACCAATAACAGCCCGGCAGCTGGAATCCACCATCAGGCTGGCAGAGGCAGCTGCCAAGGCCAGGCTTTCCCCCATTGTAACCACAGCAGACGCCCTGCTGGCCAAGAAGATAGTGGACTACTATCTCAAGGACGTTTCAATGAACAATGGTGAACTTGACATAGATATCTTGTATACGGGAACAAGCTCAAAGCAGCGGTCAGATCTGGAGACTGTATTCGACATAATACGGGAAATAAAGAAGGAGAAGAATCAGGCGGACATCGACGATGTTATTGCCATATCAGCATCCAGAGGACTTACCGCAGAAAGAGCAGTGGAGGCGATCGCCAGGCTTAAGAGCGCCGGGCAGATTTACGAGCCATCCTACAGGAAATTAGATGTGATAAGGTGAAGATGGAAATCAACATGAAGATGATCAGTGCACAGGGTGAAGTGCTTCTGGCTGCTGCAGATTCAGACCTGATTGACAGGGATCTCAGGGAGGGGAAGCTTCACCTGAAGGTCATACCGCAATTCTACGGAGAGACAAGGGTGTCGGAGGAAACATTTCTATCGTCAATGGCCATGTGCACAATTGCCAACCTTGTTGGCAAGAAAGTAGTCAATCTTGCCATTCACAACGAGTTTATCGATCCTGAAAACGTGATCTACATCGATGGTGTTCCCCACGCCCAGTTTGCCAAGCTGGTGGAATGACTTGGATCAGAGTGGGAAGAAAGAGGAGCTTGTTGTCCACGTTTTTGAAAGCATACAGGACAGATACGATCTCCTTGACAGCTTCATATCAATGGGGATGGATCAGAGGTGGAGGCGAACCCTTGTATCGGAGCTTGAACTGAAAACGGGCCAGACAGTTCTGGACTGCGGAGCTGGAACAGGCAAGCTGACACATGGAATCCTGCAGGCCTGCCCCTCATGCTCAACCATATCGCTGGACATAACCCAGAGCATGTTCAGGCCATCTTACCTTCCCGAAACAAGGTTCATAACGGCAAGTGCTGAGAACATTCCTCTTGATGACGGTTCCGTGGATGCAGTTGTATCTGCATACCTCACCAGGAACCTTGAGAACCTTGACAGGTATCTTACGGAAGTGAGAAGAGTGCTAAAGCCTGGTGGCATTTTTGCAAATCTTGATATTTACAATCCAAAGACTCCGGGGTTCTCGCTGCTCTTCGGTATCTATTTCTATCATATTGTCCCGATCTTTGGAAACCTTGTGACAAGATCAACATCATACAGCTATCTTGCGGAGTCCGTCAAGAAATTCTATTCTCCAGAGGTGGTCAGGCAGAAAATAGAGAATGCAGGCCTTACCATTAAAAAATACAGAACAATGATGCTTGGTGCAATAGCACTCCACGTGGCAGTTAAAGCTCTCCAATGAGTGATCACATTTTCACACTGGCATTATCTGCAGGGGAAATGTCTACTGCTTTTTCACTAGAAGGGTCAGGCCGTCCCTTGCAACTATTATGACCTTCTGTCCCTCCTCGATACTGGTGCCGTCCACACTTCTAGCTTCCCACTGTATGCCCTCATAGGATACCCATCCCTGCGGGTTCAACTGCTTCTTTACCAGTGCGGTCTTTCCTATAAGTGCTTCAGCTCCAGTGTATTTTGAAGCCTTGAGTGAAATTGCTATCCTCCTGATCAACAGCCCAACTATCACTGCCAGAATTGCAACCAGCACAGCGGCAAGGTAGAAATCTGTTCCAATTGGTGACGGCGAATAGCCCGGGTTGCTGGAAAGATATGGCGAAGCAAGCATGAATGTTCCGACAAGAGATACGGCAACGCCTGATACCAGAGCTATGCCGTGCCCTGTTTTTGCCTCCAGGAATATGAGCACAGCCCCCATCAGCAATATTATGATACCTATCAAAGACGCACTCACCAGTTCTGCCCCAACCAGACCGAGACCTATAAATATTATGCCTATGACACTCAGGGCCACAGTCCCATGATACAGATCAGCCAGGATTGCTATGGCACCAATGAGGATCATGATGCCGTCCACCGTTGTATTGCTCAGGAAACTGAGAAAATTGTCATAGAAAGAAGGATTCAAAGTATAGGGGTGGTACAGGGTGAGGTTAAGTGTTCCCATGAGATCTGTGAGATTGTTGGAAAGCCCGGTGATCACACCATATGACATCGCCTCAGATGCGGTGTATGCAACGTCTTCATATACCATGTTCAGGACAGCGGAAACGTTCCTGCCATGTGCCTGTGCCATTGAAGCCATGAGGCTGGCCATCGCACTCTCTGTGTGATTCTGTTCCAGTGAAGTGCCACCGACAACGATTGGAGTGGATGGCCCGATGTAGGAACCGGGGCCCATGTAGATTCCGGTGGATGCCATGGCTATATATGATCCGGCGGATGCTCCATTGGAATCCGCAGGAATATATGTAAAAACAGGTATGCCCCGTGATTCGGTGGCATTTATTGCGCTGACCATGTCCAGCATGTTTTCCAGTATTCCGCCGGGTGTATTCATGTCAATGATAACGGCAGCTGTGGTTGAGGATGTTAATGCTGAAAGAGAACCGGCAAGAAACTGGTCCGAGCCTGCATCAATTGCCTCGTGCAGATTAAGTATTACCACAGATTTTCCAGTGGATGCCGTGGAGTGGGAAGACAAGACCAGCAGCATTGAAACTGCCACCAGCACTATGGCCAGAGTTGTGAGCATCTTCCGCATATACAGTTAGTAGAGTGAATCTCTATAATTATATTTCCAGAAGATGATATTCGGAATTCCGGGAGTTTTCTGATGGAAAATTTCAGGTACTGTACAGAACCTGCCGTGAGCCCAATTCCTATCTTCCGTTCATGTATGGAATGGATCGGCAAGTCAAGAAGTGTTCATGAAATTCCGTAAAGAATTTTATGCATCCATAAGATAAGCATCGGATGGAAAGAATTTACATTCGGGATCTCAGGCACTCAATGGATAACTCAGAAGTTGAGCTCAATGGCTGGATTCAGGAAGTCAGGAAGCTCAAGAAGATTTCATTCTTAATACTGCGTGACAGCACAGGAACCGTTCAGGTAACTCTTAAGCCGGAGAATATTCCAGACATTGACATCATTACTGGAGTCAACCGGGAATCCGTTATATCTGTGCGAGGTACAGTCACAAAGGAAGGCGTTGCCAAGTCCGGCATAGAAGTTGTTGCAAAATCAGTGAAGATTCTGAATCAGGCGGGAACTCCTCTTCCTCTTGGAATTACTGACCCGGTGGAAGCTGACTTTGATACAAGGCTGAACAACAGATTTCTGGATCTGAGGAAACCAGACAAGCACCTGATTTTCAGGGTCGAGAGCTCCCTTCTCTGGGGCATCAGAAAATTCCTTATGTCAAAGGATTTCATCGAGGTACATACACCTAAAATCGTGGCAGCCGCCACGGAAGGTGGCGCCGATCTTTTCAGGGTACAGTATTTTGAAAAGAATGCCTACCTGAACCAGAGTCCGCAGCTTTACAAGGAGATACTGATCTCAGGCGGGATAGATCGGGTTTTTGAGGTTGGGCCGGCTTTTCGGGCAGAGGAGCATAACACAGTAAGGCATCTGAACGAGTTCACTTCTGTGGATATCGAGATGGCTTTCTCGGATCATAACGATGCCATGAGGATGCTTGAAAATGCAGTAAGATCCGGAATTCAGGAAGTTGTGGATAAAAATATTGAGTCCCTTGAACTCCATGGCATACATCTGAAGGTTCCGGATGTACCGTTTCCCAGGATCACATACAGGGACTGCATTTCAATTCTGGAGAAAGAGGGACAGTCAGTCACATTCGGCGAGGACTTCACTCCAGAGCAGCTCAGGGAAATAGGAAAGAAATTCCCGGATTTCTATTTTATCACAGAATGGCCGTCATCTGTCAGGCCTTTCTATACCATGCCAAAGCCGGGGGATGATGAGGTCACCAACTCTTATGATCTGCAGTTCGGAGAGAAGGAGATAACTTCAGGAGCACAGAGAGTCCATGATCCTGATTTACTAGAAAAGAGGTTCAGGCAGAAAGGCCTGGATCCTTCTGCCTTTGAATTCTATATAAAGGCTTTCAAATATGGCATGCCACCACACGCAGGCTGGGGACTGGGACTGGAAAGGCTCAGCATGATCATACTGAACCTCCCCAACATACGTGAGGTTACTCTATTTCCTAGGGATAGAACGAGAATTGTCCCCTGATTCCTTTCTTTTCCTCCCATCGTCACCAAAAGCTACTTGATCCATCTCTTCATAGCTGGCTATTTCCAGGTCATCTCTTAGAAATTTTTTCTTGGACATCAATGACCAATTAATACATTTAAAAAGCGATATTTAAACATTTCTTATGTGTAATAGAATAAAACCATGATTGAATAGTCTGCTGGCTGAAGTAATGTGAAATCAAATGCTGCTTCGTGGCGATGCAACCATATTATAGGTTGAATCCAATATTCGTGTGGTGACGAAATGTCGGAGATGATTACTTATTCTGATTTCGAAAAGGTCGATATAAGGGCTGGAAGAATAATTTCCGCTGAACCTTTTCCTGAGGCAAAGAAGCCAGCAATCAGGCTCACAATAGATTTTGGCAGCCTGGGGTTGAAGAAGTCCAGTGCCCAGATTACCATGCACTATGTTCCAGAATCACTGGTAGGAAAGACTGTGATAGCAGTTGTTAATTTCCCACCGAAACAGATAGCCAACTTCATTTCTGAGGTACTGGTTCTGGGGCTCCCCGACAGCAAAGGCAATACTGTCCTCGTCTTCCCAGATAAGGACGTTGAACCCGGTGCAAAACTTCACTGACGCCAGACCTTTGACCTGTGAAAATTCCATATTCGTGCATCGAATATCCTGGCATGAAATCAGATGGAAGTATCAGCCGCATAGGAGTTGTGGGTGCCGGTAACATGGGGGCATCAATTGCCGAGGTTATGGCCTTCAACGGGTATGATGTTGTCATGAAGGACCAGAACGACGAGCTTATACAGCGGGGTATGAAGAAGATCAGGGACATTGTATCATCACAGGTCAGATATCAGGAAGGCAGGTATAAGAAAGAGGCGGACAGGATCAGGCTGCTTGGAATAGAACTCACGCATGATCAGGAAGATGTGCTGAAACAGAAAATGAGGCCAGAATTTACAGAAACAGAAGCAGAGAAGGTTCTGTCAAGAATCCACACAACTGTTGACTATTCCGAGATGTCTAATGTCGACTTTGTCATAGAGGCTGCATTCGAAAATCTTGACGTGAAAAGAGACATTTTTAGATCACTTTCATCAGTGGTGGGCGAGAATACAATCCTTGCATCCAACACATCTTCCCTTAGCATAACTGCAATAGCTTCAGGCACGGGAAATCCTTCAAGGGTCATAATTACACACTTCTTCAATCCTCCATTCACTCTTCCACTTGTGGAGGTGGTAAAAGGGCTGAAAACTTCATATGAGACAGAGAAGAGAACAATGGAATTCATTGGGGGATTGCACAACCACAGGAAACAGATGGTTCCAATTTCGGTTAAGGAGAATCCCGGATTCGTGGTGAACAGGATGCTGGTCCCCATGCTGAATGAGGCCGTTTTCCTGATGCAGGAGGGCGTAGCTTCTGCGCGGGATATCGACACTGCCATGAAACTGGGTGCAGGTATGCCCATGGGGCCACTTGAACTGCTGGACATGGTTGGACTGGACGTTACCCTGGACGTATGCAACGTACTGCAGCATGATTTCGGGGACCAGAAATACAGGCCATCCGTGCTTCTGCAAAAGATGGTGGAAGCTGGCCTTTTCGGTAAAAAATCAGGTGAGGGCTTCTACAAATACTGACCTCATTTTACCTGCTTCACGTCTTTCAGTTGCTTGTTAAGCAGAACAACTGTGGGGCTAACAACATATTTTGACTTGGATATTCTGGCGATTGAAATGAGGGCGGTCTTGTTTCTGTTGTTCCTGAATATGCTCCTTATCTCGTGGATCATGGTCTTGTTCACTGACAATTCCACGTAGATCGGGTTTCCCATGTGGTACCACGTGGCTATTATGGAACCACTTTCCGTGTTTTCCACATCCTCCCGGTCCACTTCAAAATCAAACCTTTGCCCAACTTCTATTTTCAAATCAGCTACCTGTTAGCATAGAAAAAAACTTGTTATTTAAGCTTTTTCTGTATGGGGTCCGTCAGAAAGTTGTTAAATATGGAATGGAAACCACACCATATAAGCAAAAGCAGGGAATTTCGCATTTACTCTTCCTTTTCCACCAGCGTTATTCCAAGAACCTTTTCAAGTTTCCTGGCGACCTTGATTTCAGGAAGAAGGTCTCCGCGTTCCATGCTTGAAAGCACATTTTTCCGCTCAAGGATCTTTGCTGCAAGCTCATCCTGTGTCATGTTCAGCTTCTCCCTGGCCTCCTTTATGAGTTCGCCATAATCCTGGACAACGGTGAGGCTGTCGATGTTGTCCCGGGTTCGTCTCCGGGATGTTGGCTTTGCTGGAGGGACAATAATCCGTTTCTGGTTGATCTTTATGGTTGCGATTGGTTCTTCTGCAGCAGGTTTGCTGAAGCTGGTCCTGATACTTTCTGCAGGGGTGCCAAATTTAGCGCAAGCATCGCACACATTCAGGATTGCACCATCTATTCTCACCTTTGTCAGGTGGGGCACATTCTTTCCGCACATTTCGCAGTCCATGCTTTCCTTATTGGAACCGGGAATAAAAACATGATTCATTAATGGCACTGCCTCTTTCAAACTGGCAAAATAACACCTGTCAGGGATGGAAAATATGACATAGATGAAACCCATGCACATGGGCTGACATCCGGTTCCTTCGGAGATACAACAATGCAACTGTTGGCGATTAAACCAGAGCGTGCCGAATGGGATGGATTCAGCAGAGATATGATGCATATTGAACACTCTGCCCATTGGGGTTGTTAAGCAGAAGAATTCGCTATACACAGTTTCACGAAGCAATAGGCCTGTTTATGGAGAAAAGATCAGAAAGATTGAAGTGGGGTATCTTCGTGAGTGGAACCCAAAAAGGAGTAAGCTGGCGGCAGCCATAGTGAAGCGTATCACAACTGTTCCTCTGAGGCAGAATTCCAATGTGCTGTATCTCGGTGCAGCGTCAGGAACAACGGTCAGCCACATCTCGGACATATGCAGCAGCGGAAGAGTGTATGCCATTGAGAAAGCCTACGATCCTTTTGTTCAGCTTCTCGATCTTTCACAGCAGAGGGACAATATATACCCAATAATCGAGGATGCCGGGCAGGTCGATCGTTTCAGGTTTTTCATTGATCGGGTGGACATGATATACCAGGACATTGCCCAGCGCAACCAGGTCCAGATATTCAACAGCAATGCAGCAGCATTTACAGATGCCAAAGATGCCCTGCTTGTCCTGAAGATAAGGGCAATTTCAAGCAAAGGGCATGAGAGGGACATACTGCAGGAGGCAACTTCAAGGATTGAGGGTTTCAGGGTGCTGGAAACGGTGGATCTGTCGCCATTTTCAAAATCAAATTACATGTTAAGGCTCAAGAGGCTGTGACCAGCCATTGCCAGAATTATCCCGGCAATCCGGCTTGGAAATGGTATTCACGATCTCCAGTCGCAAGGAAGCCCACCTCTTCAGATGTGGGAGGAATTGCGACACTCTTATATATTGAGTGTATATATCAATATTGTGCTTAAGACCCTTCAGATAAAACTGCTTCCCGATGATAAACAGCAGGGAGCATTGGTTGATACCTTCATCAAATTCAACAGTGCCTGCAACTTTGTTTCCAGGATAGCGTTTGAAGGGAAACTGTATAACAAGGTTATTCTCCAGAAAATCACGTACAGGGACATCAGGGAGAGGTTCGGTCTTGCTGCACAGCTTGCCATCAGGGTCATAGCAAAGGTTGTTGAAACCTATAAGGCTGATAAGACGTCTTTCCATGAGTTCAGGGATTTTGGTTCCATTGTATATGATCAGAGGATACTGAGCTTCAAGGGTGTTGATGAGGTGAGCATCAGTACTACCAGTGGAAGGGTAAGAGTACCCATAACCATTGGAAAATATGGTGAAATACCTTTTGAAAGGATCAGGGGTCAGTGTGATCTCATAAGGAAAAACAAAATGTTCTACCTCATGGTTGCCGTTGAAGTTCCTGAAGAACCCATCATCAAACCGAAGGACATCATGGGAGTTGACATGGGCATCGTCAATATTGCGGTGGATTCTACCGGGAAGTACTATTCCGGTGATGAGATCAATGAGGTCAGGGAACACAATGCTGATCTCCGTTCCAGGCTGCAATCTGTGGAGACCAAATCCGCAAAACGCCATCTGAAGAAACTCTCCGGAAAGGAGGGCAGGTTCGCCAGAACCACCAACCACATAATATCTAAAGAGATCGTTCAGAAAGCCAAAGGCACCTCTTCTGCGATTGCCATTGAAAACCTCAGTGGCATAAGAATGAGGACAACCGTTAGGAAAGGCAACAGGTACATCCATAATTCGTGGGCTTTCAACCAGCTCCGGTCGTTCATTGAATACAGGGCAAGGGAAGCAGGAATCCCTGTCATTGTTGTGGACCCACACAACACCAGCAGGGAATGTCCCCATTGCCATGCCATAAGCAGGAAGAACAGGCTGGAACAATCCAGGTTCAAATGTATTTCCTGTGGGTTTGAGGGAGAAGCGGATTTCATCGCCTCCCTCAACATCAGGAACAGGGCTGCTGTCAGCCAGCCTATTGTAGCCTGATAAGAGTTACAAGCCAACATGCTTTAGCAGTTGGTAGTTGACCATCGAATAAGATGTCCGATTTCAGGGAATTCTTTTCAGTAAATGCCCGGGAATATTCAAAGAGCAAATCCCACAGCCAGGGATCCGACCTGGTTGTCCTGATGAATATGCTTCAACCGAGGCCGGATATGAATTGCCTGGACATGGCTCCAGGAACAGGCTTCACAGCCATGGAACTTGCCAGAAAGTGTGGCAAGGTCACTGCCGTTGATGCAACTGAAGAGATGCTTTCTGAGGTAGTCAAGAATGCAACAGAGGCCGGATATACCGGAATTGAGTTTATGGAAAGAATGGTGGAAAGCACCGGGCTTGAATCAGGGTTATATGATGTAGTAACATGCAGGAGGGCAGCCCACCATTTCTCTGATAAAGGAGCCTTCCTGTGGGAAGTGATGCGTGTCCTGAAACCCGGCGGCAAACTGGGGCTTGTGGATATGGTGGTGCCTGAGGCAGATAATTCAGACCTACTCAACAGAATTGAAAGGATAAGGGGTCCCTCCCATGTCGGTGCCGAAAAAATTTCAAACTGGATACATTTTGTTTCAGCGGCAGGATTCAGGATCATTGAGACCAGGGAAACTCAGGAGGAATACAGCGTGGAAGCATGGATGGCGCCAGCGTCGACCAGCGGGGAAGCTTTCAAACAGGTGAAGCAGGTCCTCGAAACTGCCACCGGAGACGATCTGAAGGGTGCTGGAATCAGTTCAGACAGAAAAAAGATAAACAAGCACAGGATGATTTTGATAGCTGAAAAGCCAAGTTAATATCTTGTTGTATTCTTTCCCACTGAAATGAGTGATAACGGCGTTGAAAAAAAGACTGGAGAGCTTGATCTTCAATTCTTCGAAAGTGTTGGTTTCACAAAACGGAAATGCATCAAGTGTGGCTCATTTTACTGGAGTTCCGATCCAGAACGAAAGACATGCGGAGATCCACCATGCGATTCCTATTCATTCATAGGCAACAGTCCGGTCCTGAAACCTTATTCTCTCAAGGAAATGAGAGAGGCATTCCTGTCTTTCTTCAAGGGAACACATCATATTGTTGACCCGTACCCGGTGGTTCCAAGATGGCGGGACGACGTTCTTCTCGTTAATGCCTCCATCTACGATTTCCAACCACATGTAACATCTGGAAGGGTGAAGCCTCCGGGTAACCCCCTCACAATGTCGCAGCCGTCAATAAGAATGACTGATACCGATCTTGTTGGGGAGACCGGCAGGCATCTGACGTGCTTTGAGATGCTTTGCCACGATGCTTTCAATTACCCGGACAGTTATGTTTACTGGAAAGAGGAGACTGTGAAATATTGCTATGATTTTCTCAATTCAAGGCTGGGGGTGGACGGTATGCTCATAACTTTCAAGGAGAAACCCTGGTCAGGTGGCGGAAATGGAGGCAATGCTTTCGAAGTGTTTGTCAGGGGTCTTGAGGTTGCCACTCTCGTATTCATGGATCTTCGTGAAGACGAAAGCGGGGAATTCGAGATCGATGGCAAGCACTACTCCAGAATGGAGATGAAGATTGTGGATACGGGGTACGGCCTGGAGAGGTTGACCTGGCTTTCACAGGCCACTCCCACAGTCTACCAGGCAGTGATGCCAGAAGTTGTCCAGGAAATAGTTAACAGGAGCAGGGACGGAAAAATGGACAATACTGTGCTTTCCATACTTTCTGCTGCCGCTGTTCAGGAAGAACCATTCAACAGATCCAGGATGATCGAGAGATCTATGGAGATCTTGAAATCCTCAAAGAAAACAGTCACACGGGAGGAACTGGATCGTATTTTTGAATACACAAAGTCCGTCTTCACCCTTGCTGATCATTCAAAAACTCTCATGGTTCTGTTCTCGGATTTCGTTATACCTTCCAACGTTAAGGTTGGATACCTTGCCAGGCTGCTCATAAGGAGATCAATGCGGGCCATCAAGGATCTGCAGGCGGACCTTAATCTGGTAAATCTGATTGACATGCACTGGAAATCACTTGCAGAGATCTTTCCAGGATATTCCAGTGCATTTGCATCCGAAGCTCTCAGAATAGAGGAGGCAAAGTTCACTGAAAACGAGAGAAAGTCGCAGCCAACGGTGCTTCGCATGTTTGACAGGAAGAGGGCCCTTACAGCGGACGATCTCGTCACGCTCTACGATTCATATGGCATAGTTCCTGAAGAGGCCGTATCAATTGTGGCAAAGGAACGGGGTGTGTCAGTTGAGATTCCCGAAGATTTCAACTCTCTCGTGGTCAAGAGGCACGAAACCGCAAAGGCCGAAATGGCACCGGCGGACAGTTTCCCGGATATATACACGAGGCCCCTGTATTATGACGATCCAACAATGCAGGAGTTCAATGCCGTGGTTCTTTACTCAAGGGGAAATGACATAATTACAAATCAGACTGCCTTCTATCCCGAAGGCGGAGGCCAGCCCTTTGATCTTGGATACTTCACATATAAAGGCCATAATGTTGATGTCACTGCAGTTCACAGGCACAGGCAGGCAGTCGTTCATACCATTTCTTCAGCAATCCCTGAGAAATCAAGGATAATCGGCCATATCGACTACGTGCGGAGGAGAAGGCTGATGGTCCACCATTCCGCCACTCACCTTCTACTGGGCGTATTGAGAGAGGTTCTCGGAAACCATGTATGGCAGAGCGGTGTCCAGAAGGGTACCGAAAGATCAAGGCTTGACATCACACATTTCAAACGCCTGACACCTGAAGAAATAAAAGAAGTAGAAAGAAGATGCCTGCTTCATATAACTGAAAACCGGCCCATAACCGTCAGGAACATTGAATGGAATACCGCGCTTTCAAAATACGGATTCAGACTGTTTGAGGGAGGCGTTCCCGAAGGCCGCGAAATCCGTGTGGTTGAGATTCAGGGAGTGGATGCAGAAGGCTGTGGAGGTACCCACCTTCGATCAACAGGGGAGATCGGCTTCCTGAAAATACTCAGGGTGGAGACCCTGCAGGAGGGCATCCAGAGGATAATATTCGCTGCTGGGGACGCAGCCTTGGAATTTGTGCAGGAAATGTATGAATCCGAGCTTTATCTGGAAACAATGCTGTCTGTAAAGCCGGAAGATCTGTCCACGTCTGTTGAGAGGCTATTCCGGGAGAACCTTTCTCTCAAGAAGGAAAGGGACAGGCACATAAAGGAAGAGGTGGACAGGATAATCTCAGAAGGATCTTCCGTCTCGTCCGCCGGGGATATTGTGTTACTTTTGCATCAGGTATCCGACCCGGATGTGCTCAAGGCTCTGGTGGCTGCAATATTTTCAAGGAAGATAAGAACAGCTGTGGTGCCATATGGAAATGCGAATGCCCTAGAAGTGCGCATAATATCAGACGGAAACGAGGGTGCAAGGCTCCTTGCTGTGGAAATCGTTAAGCATCTTTCCGGAAAAATTGCAGGATCCGGCAGGCATATAACCATAACTGGAATTTCTTGGTTCCCAGATGAAAAATTAATAAGCCGGATTTTAGATGAGAAGCACAGCTGAAGGAATAGATGAAAAACGAATCCATTAATGCCATAAGGAACGTGGTTGCCAGATATTACGACATCTCCTCAATAAATGAGCTTGAGGATTCAGTGGTTATAAAGACACAGAACCTGGACGATTATCCGGAGGAATACTTTGACAGGCTGGTCAGGGACCTGGAAGCACTGGGGTATATTGCATTCACCAACGGCAGTTCGTCGGATGAAATAATAATCATAGACAGGCCAAGGCAGAGCGGTAATAAATTCCTCAAGCTTTTATTGCTTGCAGCCTCGTTGGTGAGCACAGCCTATTTTGGGATTGTTTATCAGGCCTCATATTTTCCGGAATCAGGACTGGCGGGAAACATTTTTTCAGGCATAATATTCTTCCTTCTGCCGCTTTCGGTTGTGCTTGGAGCCAGAGAGGCGGGCAAGTACGTGGCACTCAAGAAAAACGGGATGTCATACACCTTTCCGATTTTCGTGCCAGATCCTCTGGGAATTGGCACCATGGGTATTATAAATGCACCCAGCAAGCCGTACACCAGCAGGAAGGCAATGATTGAAATAGGATCATATTCCTTATTGTTCGGTCTTGTTATTTCAACTATTTTTTATGTGCTGGGGTCGGTCCTTACATTCTATTACCCACCCTCTGCAGCAGTGGTAAATTCCCCTGTGGAAAGGATTGGCTCGCCAATTCTGCTCCAGATCATATCCATGGGCATGGTGCCATCCAATGGGATTCTGGATCCACTTGCCCTTGCTGGCTGGGCTGGGTTAATAACCACGGCCTTCAATGCTCTTCCGCTGGGCTTCCTGGATGGCGGGCTTATATCCTCAGCCGTATTCGGGAAAAGAAGCGTTTACCTTTCATATCTTTCGGTTCTCGCCATACTTGGCCTTGGAGTCATATATCCACCCTGGATAGTTCTCGCTGTATTTGCTCTTCTTGTGGGATTACGTGGACCGCAGCCCCTTAACAACCACTTCAGGCTGAGATCAAATGCCAAGGTTCTTGCCGCAGTTGCCCTTGTTGTGATCGTAGTGGGCATAGCGCCATTTCCATTTCAGACTTCCCTTAACAGCTTCACAATCTCGGCTTCTCAACTAAACTTCGTCACATATCAGGGGAACAGCTCAGTGGCTGTAAACATGGAGATAAACAACACTGGTTCCTCAACAATGGTTCCAGCATTCGAGATCTCCCCATCCGTTGCCTTCACGCTTTCCGGAAAGAGTAAATCAATATCGCCCGGGCAGGATTACGGTTACAGCCTCGATCTGAACACCAGCGGTTCAGTGCACCCAGGGTTCAATCAGTTCACGATTTCTGTATATTCAGGCAGCGTAGTCAAGACTTTTTCAGTGATTGTTATCAGCGTGAATCTCACCAGGGCTTTCATGTTCAACAACCAGGCACCCCTTTACATGTCAGTGAATAAAAGCCAGCAGTTCTCAATCTCACTGACGCCACCGGCTAATTCCAATCTCTCGGTGGTTTCCCTTGTGTCTCCTGCTGTGAACTACACTTATTACGTGCCACTTACCTCTGGTACACTTGTAGAATCCGTGAATGGATCAGTGGTGCCAATTAAACCCTTCTCCCTGAATGCCCATCTCAGCAGCACCACTCTGAACCTTACTTTTATGATGCCCCATCTTGTCGACGCATGGGAGATTGTGGCATACAACAGCACATATTCCGCGGCGGTGGCATTCATAAGGGTGACATGATCATGATTGCAGGTTTCTTCATCAATCCCATAGCAGGATGTGGTGCCATGCACGGGATGAAGGGATCGGATTACATGAAGATGAGTGAATGCAGGGAATCAGTGTCTCTCGCCCTTGCTGTGGAATTCCTGAGAAGAATCAACCCTGAAAACATCACTTTTTTCATACCCTCAGGAGATATGGGTGAAAAGGCATTCACTATTACAGGCCTTGATAACTACAGGACTATCTATGATCCGGCTGAACCTTCAACTTCAATGGACACAAAGAAATTTATTGAAATACTCTCCAAGAGATCTCCTGGCATCCTTGTCTTTTTTGGTGGAGACGGGACTGCAAGGGACATTGTGGATGCGCATCCTACATTTCCAGTAATTGGTGTCCCGGCAGGTTCAAAGATGTACAGTTCTGTTTTTGCCATCAGCCTGGACTCTGCTGTCAGGGTCTTTAATGATGTCGCATCCGGAATGGTGGAAGATTTTGTACCATCAGAGGTCATAGATCTTGATGAAAGAGTCTATTCCACAGGCAGGATAGAGACAAGGTTTTACGGAGAACTTCTGGTGCCAAACAGCAGCAGGATACTTATGGAATCAAAGGCGGAATATACAGATGATTATGTTCAGGACGCCGCGGAATACATTCATGATCACATTGAAAATGATGTTGATTACCTCATAGGTCCGGGTACAACATGCAAGAGCGTTCTGGCACTTTTCGGTCAGAAGGGGAGCATTCTTGGGTTCGATCTGTTCAGAAATGGCAGAATCATGGAAACCAGCATGAATGAGGCGAGACTGTACGAGATAGCCAGCAGCAGTACAAGGATGATCATTTCTCCCATTGGAGGGCAGGGCTTTTTGCTTGGCAGAGGAAACAGAGAAATTTCGCCCAGGGTACTGAAAAAGATCGATCCACGCAACATAACTGTTATAGCATCCCCGAGGAAACTTGAAAACCTTAAAGTTCTCTACATCGATACTGGTGGCGAAAAAATCGACTTTCCACAATATGTCAGAGTGTTATATGGATATGGCAAATTTAAGATGGTTAAAGTGGAACAATAACACGGTTTTACCGGAATCTATCAAAATCTATAATTATGTGATGCGGATACTCTAAGGTTGATTAAAACTGATTCAGAAAACCGTGGCTTTTCTGATCTTTCAAAATTTGTGAAAAGGTCTCCCAGATGGTACACAATCATTTGGTTAACAGTGGTTATACTGGCGTTTGATTATTTCCTTCTCAGGAATGTCTATCTGGTCATTATCGGAGTCCTTGGATCATACCTTCTGGTAATAGGCATCGACATGCTTTTTGTGAAGATTGCCCAGGTTTATTTCCCGGCTAGAAGGATCCTGTTTCTTGATTTTCTGTCGCTCCTTATCGCCTCAATTTTCTTCTGGGCTGTGTATTTTTCCAGGATATTCACCAATCCTGAGATCATGCTTATGGTATCCATATCTTCAGCCACTCTGCTGAGGGTTTTGATATTCTATACATATTATTCTGACAGGCCGCTCAAGTTTATCCCACCCACACTCAATTATACATTTGCAGCAATGGTAGCCCTTTCAATTATCTTCCAGGAATGGCTCACAATAATACCATTCGTCGTGTCTTCGGTCATATACATAGCATGCGGTGTGATCTTTGTCAAGAGTTCAACTCGTGGGTTTGCCAGGGAGTATGGTGAAAGCCCAGCCAAGATCATAAAGATGTTTCTGAATTACAACAACGAAGAAGTCAGCCAGGAGGTTGGTAACAATTTCTTTGGAAGGCTGTATAGACACGTGAGGCGTGTCCCAGTCAAGGTGATGGATATCAGGAGAGTGGCCGACGGATCCCGCATGACAACACTGGTCTTTCCATATGTGCATCCCGGGCCCTTTGGAACCCTCGGTTCAAGTGATCTTCCAAAAAGACTTCAGACAAGGCTTTCCGATCTTGGAACAGACCTGATGGTTTTCCATACCACAACCACAAACAGCAACAACTGTTCAGGCGATGATGACATAGACGAGATTGCATCCGCCGTAAGAACATCACTTCAGGACATGGATTATGTCAGGCTCATGTCGCGCTTCAAGAAGATCAATGTTGGCAAGTATGTCATAGGAATGCAGAGGTTTGGAGACTTTGGCCTTGGGGCAATAATTCCTGAACGGGAACCATTTGACGATGTTAAACTCAAGGAGGGCCTCAAGATAATACACCATGTGGAGAGGAGCACTCTCAAGGAATTTGCTGCAATAGACGCACAGAATTTCTTTACGGAAAAAGCTCTTGAGCTCGATGCCTGTGACGGCATGGAGAAGGCATTTGAACGCGAACTAAAGAGGCTGGAATCAAAGTATCCATCAAGGATTGGATATTACCGGATTTATGAGCCTCTTCCTGAATTGGGTTCAATGGGAGTTCAGGCGCTTGTCACTGAAATACAGGGAAAATACCAGGCAACCGTGCTTACGGATTCAAACAACGTGACCAGGGAAGTTATTGAGGCAGCCAGAAAGAGAGCAGCTGACAGGATTGCATCTCTTGAAATATACACAACTGACAACCACTATGTCAATGCCAGCAATCTGGACGTCAACCCCCTTGGGAAAGATGGAAATATTGACGATATTGTTGGGCTCATAGCGCGCACAGTTGAAAAGGCCATGGAATCTGTCACTGATGTTGAAGTTGGCATGAAGACAGTTAATGTAAAGGTCAGGATGGGAGATGAAAATACTTACCAGAGGCTAATAGATTCTGTATTTGATTCACTGAGGAGGGCTAAGTACACAATAATCATCACCATTCCATCAAGCATAATTGCTTCAATAGCTATTTTCAGATATCTGGTACCAGTCCTGTAATACATCCACACTCCTGTTGATCCAGGAATTATTGTCTGACAGATCAATTGTCTATGTAGGTAACAGTGTTTGAATACCTGCATGTTAACTGATCGATCCTTGGTCAGACAAAAATGTTTATATATGTCCTAAATTATATAATGGTATGGAATTAGTCGCCGACGGAAATATAATCAGATCGCTAAACAGAAGCGAATTAAGGAGGAAGGTTCTCTTCTATCTCCTGTCCATACATCCCTACAGATCCTATCTCTCCGAGATATCGAGAGCCGTGAAATCTGATCCTTCCAATGTGAAGGGATGCCTTGAAGGGCTGGGAGTAAGATATACCGGGGAGGAATCTCTGGTTGGGCTGGGTCTCGTATCATTCGAGCAGTCGAAAAACGGCTTCAAGTATTACAAGATCAACACGGACTTCATTGAGGACGTAAAGGCACTGAAAACCATGTTTAACCACAAGAAAGTATTTGCAGTGGAAATAGGCTGATTCTATTAATTATCATTAAACCAACTTCCGTCGGCTTCGTTATTTTTTCAAAATTTTCATAAGAAAGACTTAATTATCTAAATTAAATGGAGTGAGAGGTGGATACTACGGTTGAATCTGTTGATGAATGGGTCAAGAAGCTGAGTATTACGTCCACGAAGGACGTGCAGGTACCCAGAATGCTGTTTGACCAAGTCATCGGACAGGAGGAAGCAAGGGAGGTTGTCAAGAAGGCGGCCATACAGAAGAGACATGTTCTTCTCATCGGCGAGCCTGGAACGGGCAAATCCATGCTGGCTCAGTCCATGGTTGACTTCCTTCCCAAGGATGAATTGGAGGATATACTAGTTTTTCCAAATCCAGAGGATTCAAACAGACCGAAGATCAAAACTCTTCCGGCCGGGAAAGGCAAGGAAATTGTAAGGCAATATCAGCTAAAGGCTGAAAGGGAGAAGAAGGACAGATCCAGAGGAGTACTGTTTGTGGTTTTTGCCATAATATTCTTTGGAATTATAGCTGCCGGAATACTTTATGCAAGCAACAAGGATTTCGGCCTTAGCCTCAATATTCTCTTTTTCACAGTAATAATAGCTTTCTTCATCTATATGTTCATGGCGCTTAACCCGGCCATGAGGATGGAGAAGGCAATGGTACCAAAGCTACTGGTATCGCACACGCCGAATGATAAACCACCGTTCATTGATTCCACGGGAGCCCATTCCGGTGCGCTACTGGGTGATGTCAGGCACGATCCTTTCCAGTCCGGCGGTCTGGAAACTCCGGCACATGAAAGGGTGGAGGCCGGAAACATTCATAAGGCCAATAAGGGGGTCCTATTCATTGACGAAATGAACCTGCTCAGGATGGAGAGCCAGCAGGCTCTCCTTACCGCCATGCAGGAGAAGAAGTTTTCGATATCCGGACAGAGTGAGAGGAGTGCCGGAGCAATGGTTCAGACTGAACCTGTGCCATGTGACTTTGTTCTGGTTGCAGCGGGAAACCTTGACGCAGTGCAGGGAATTCACCCAGCATTGAGATCAAGGATCAGAGGTTACGGTTATGAAGTCTATGTGAACGACACTATGGAAGATACTGAAGAGAACAGGCATAAACTTGTTCAATTCATCGCTCAGGAAGTCCTCAAGGATAAGAAGATACCTCACTTTGACATTGGTGCAGTTACAGAAATAATAAAGGAAGCACAGCGGCGGTCCGGCAGGAAGGGCAAGCTCACCCTGAGGCTCAGGGAACTGGGTGGACTCATCAGAGTCGCCGGTGACATTGCCATAAGCGAGAAGGCCGATGTTGTTACGGCTGACCAGGTTGTAAGGGCAAAGGCACTGAGCAAGCCTCTGGAACAGCAGGTCGCAGACAGATCAATCCAGATAAGAAAGTCATACCAGACTTTCCACAGCGAAGGGTCAGCGGTTGGAATGGTTAACGGACTGGCTGTTGTCGGTGCAAATTCCGGAATGGCTGACTATACAGGAATTGTCATGCCAATCGTGGCAGAAGTAACGCCTGCCCAGCACAAGGGCAATGGCGTGGTTGTCGCTACTGGCAAACTGGGAGAAATAGCCAAGGAAGCCGTACAGAACGTATCAGCTGTCTTCAAGAAGCTCAGCGGCAAGGACATTTCAGACATGGATATACACATCCAGTTCATCGGGACGTACGAAGGTGTTGAAGGAGATTCAGCCAGTGTTTCAATTGCAACTGCAGTAATATCGGCCATAGAGAACATACCCGTTGATCAGACCGTAGCCATGACCGGATCCCTTAGCGTCAGGGGGGCAGTTCTTCCAGTTGGTGGTGTTACGGCAAAGGTTGAAGCAGCCATTGAAGCTGGGATGAAAAGGGTTGTTGTACCAGCTGCCAACTTCGGCGACATCGTACTGGACAGCCTTCACAAGGATCGCATTGAGGTAGTTCCCGTGGCTAACATCAGCGAGGTCTGGGAAAATGCCCTGATTGCAAGCCCCGAGAAGCAGAGGTTCCTGTCCAGAGTTGCGGACTTCCTGAATCCAAAGCTATTCGGCCCGAAGCAGGGAAACACCGGAGCCAATGCAGCCTGAGCTAAAATCATTTAAACTGGCGGGAAGACAAATCCCGTCACCTGAAACATTTGTGAAGAGAAATCATACTGGATTTTTTTGTATTCTTGATTCAAATAGAGTGGTCTCCAGGGAGCAAATTCTCATATCATTCCACAGGGCAGAAAGACTTCAGTCGCAGTCACGCATCAGACTCAAAGAATCTCTTTTCATGATGCTGGTTGCTGGTGAACCGCAGATATCAAATGCCATAGTATCTGCAGGAATCGGACCGGACACCAGTGGGATTACGGTTGTTTATGACAATGAGAGTGATCTGATGGCATTCATGCAAAGCACTGGAGGACTACTGGAACCTGTGAATGAGCCATTTCCCGACGAAACTCCGGAAAATCTTGTGCCTCATATGTTCAAAAAAATGATACGGGTTCAATTATCACTTTGAGCTGCGTCTATGGAAAGAACCAAGCATTTTTACGCAATCGGGCGTGGTCTTCCAATCTCCTCCTGCGAATCTTATTAATGTAAGGGTAATTCCAGAGCATGGAAGAAAATTTTCTGGCCTTTTTCGGTCATCTCAACATAGATGTTGTTATGCGCGTTCCATCGCTGCCATGCAGGGGATCGGTTAATATCCAGCGTCATGAGGAAAACTACGGTGGTACCGCCGGAAATTTCTCAGTCGTTGCATCTTCTCTGGGAGTACCCTTCCATCTTTATTCTGCCGTATCCCGGAACTCACATGGTAAGTTCCTGGAGTTCCTGGATTCAAGGGATATAGATACTGAACACATTTACATATCCGGGGATTACGGCCCAATTTGTTATTCTGCCACGGACGGCAAAGATCAGGTCTATTATATTTACCAGGGTCCCATGGATGAGCCGTTCTCCAAAGCTGTTCTCAAAGAAGATTCAGAGTACAGGTGGATTCACCTTGGTACCGGTCCGCAGGACGATTATATTAACGTTGCAGAAAATATAAAGGGAAAGAAGGTTTTTGATCCAGGCCAGGAAATATCCTACAGATATTCACGGGATGACATAATCCGGATGGCTTCAGCCAGCAGTCTTTGGATTTTAAATGAACACGAGCTTTCTGTTGCGTCAAAAATTCTGGGCTTACCTGAGGAGCAGGTAATTGGTATGACGCCGGAGACCATTGTCACCAGAGGCGCAAGTGGGTCAACGCTGTATGGATCCAACGGCAGGACGGAAATAAAGTCAAGGAAATCCGAAGTTGTGTTTGACACAATCGGTGCAGGAGACGCCTACAGGGCTGGCTTCTACCTTGGCATTTACAGGGGATTGGACATGGCCCACAGCTGCGCAGTGGGCTCAATAGTTTCCGGACTGGCTGTACAGAAACCACTGCGGGAATTCAATTATACTGCATCTGATATTTTTGATATATTCCAATCAGAGGCTGAGGACCTGATCATTCCACAAAAAGATTAATCCGCCAGGAGATCAGGTACAATGGCGTTATATACATTTGAAGGCAGAGAGCCCAGGGTTGACGCAAGCGCTTTTGTTTTCCCGGATGCAACAGTGATTGGTGATGTGACCATTGGAAAAGAGGTATGGGTAGGTCCTGGTGCGGTCTTGAGGGGAGACTACGGGAAGATAGTTGTTGGAGATTACAGTGCAATTGAGGATAATGTTGTTGTACACGCAAGGCCGGGAGAAACAACTGTTATAGGGAATCATGTTACAGTGGGGCACCTGTCCGTTATACATACGCCAAAAATATCCGACTGGGTTGTTATAGGCATGGGCGCTGTGGTATCTGACTTTGCCCACATAGGAACATGGGCAGCAATAGGCGAGGGCGCAGTTGTGAAAAATAACTTTGAGGTTCCGGAGAAGGCCATTGCGGTTGGTGTTCCAGCAAAGGTAATAGGCAGTGTGAGCCAGGATTACATGGACCTTTGGACAAAGTACAAGGCAAACTACAACAGCTTTGCCTCAAGATATAAAACCAACCTGCACAGGATTGAGCAATGAAATAATTTAAGATGCCGGAAGCACTGATCAACTCATGATGAACGAACTGCCAATAGATGACATAAGGGTCAGGAAGATAATCGATTCCAGGGGTAACTTCACGGTAGAGGTGGATTTATTCATTGAAGATGTGATGGGAAGATGCTCTGCTCCTTCCGGTGCCAGCACCGGGGACACTGAGATGAAGGCTTTTCCCAAATCAGGTCCGGATGGCGCCATAAAATTTTTCGAGGAGAAGCTGAGGTCCAAACTCATCGGATATAACGCAATGGATCAGACGGGCTTTGACAGAACCATAATGGAAACAGATGGATCGGAATACATGGAGAATGTGGGTGGAAACCTTTCCACAGCGCTTTCCGTGGCTAACGCCCGGGCTGTAGCCTCCTATCTGGGAATACCTCTGTACAGCTATGTTGGAGGAGCTTTCGCACGATCTCTCCCGAGACCCATGGGAAATGTAATCGGTGGCGGAAAACACTCCAAAGAGGGCACAACAATACAGGAATTCCTAGTTTCGGCTCAGGCAGACACTTTTATTCAGTCAGCGTACATAAACGCAATGACCCACAGAAGAATTGGGGAGATCCTGTCTGAAAAGCTGAAGGGCACAAGTGTTGGCCTTGGCGATGAGAAGGCATGGACTGCGAACATAAGCGATGAGGAAGCTCTGGAAATAATGCATCAGGCTGTTTCGGAGACATCTTCAAGGTACCATGTGCGGATACTCAAAGGAGTGGACTTTGCGGCCAACTCATTCTATGAGGGTGGTAAATACATATACAAAGACGGGCCAAAAACAAGGGATCAGCAGATAGACTATGCGGTATCATTCTCCAGGGACCACGATTTCTACTTCATAGAAGACCCAATGGTGGATACAGATTTTGATGGCTTTGCCGAGATAACCAAAAAGATCTCCCAGAAGAACCTGGTAGTAGGCGATGATCTGTATACAACAAATCCAGAGCGGCTCAAGATGGGGATAGAGAAGAAGTCCACCAATGGGATTCTCATAAAGGTAAACCAGATCGGTTCGCTCTCACGAACTGCTGAGACTGTACGCCTTGCAACCGCGGCAGGAATTCGGAACACTGTTTCCCACAGAAGCGGTGAAACCACAGACGATTTTGCAGCGCATCTCTCGGTGGCATTCGGGTCCATATTCATAAAGACAGGTACAATCGGTGGAGAAAGACTGGCTAAATTGAATGAACTCATCAGGATAGAGGAAGAGATAAACAGCAGCTGATATGATACATATTCTCGGGATTGGCCTGCGGGGTGTTGACAGTGTAACCCTTGGGGAAATGAGAATCCTGTCAAAATGTGAGAGGATATATTTTGAGACATACACGTCAGTCTCTCCGGCGGAAGTAGTCAGCGAGATATCATCAATCACCAGCAAACATATTTTTCCACTGGGCCGGGAAGATATGGAGAATCCGGCTGAACTTTTGATGGAAGCCAGAGATCATGATGTCTGTATCATTGTAACTGGTGATCCTCTCTCGGCCACAACACATAACCAGCTGCGCCTCGATGCCATTTCAGCTGGCGTTGCGGTGAACGTGGTTGAAAATGCCTCAATCCTGACAGCACTGCCAGGAAAGGTGGGTCTTCTCCCCTACAGGATGGGGCCCCCTGTTTCACTTCCATTTCTGACGGAAAGATTCAGTCCAAGGAGCGTGCTGGATAAGCTGGGGAGAAACAGGCAGATGGGCTTTCACACCATAATTCTTCTTGATCTCAAGGATAACCGCACAATGTACCCTGAAGAGGCTTTCAGCTACCTGAAACAACTTGAAGAAAGGCACGGTATCGGCGTTGTTAAGAATGATTCCACGTTTGTGGTCGCTTCCAGGGTGAGTCAGGCTGGAGAAAACCTTTCATACGGCACCTTTGAAAAGTTATCAAAAATAAGCTGGAAAACAAGCCCTTCCTCCCTGATTTTCCCGGCAGATCTGACCGAGAAAGAATCGGAATTTATGGGCCTTTTCTGCACTAAGTTAGAGTGAGTGTGCCTATCTGAAATATGTTTCCACAATCTGCATAACAAGGTTGAGTGGCAAATTCAGTTTCCGGCTAACATATTCCGGATCCATACTGTCCACATAATATATGAGAACCAGCCTGGAGGTGGGATCGGGCACCATTGTTGATATGTATGAGTTTATCTTTCCCATGAGATGGTCCTTTATTGCAATGAGCTTATTTCTGTCTCTCATGAGTTCGTCAATCTGGTGGTCCACATCACCTATCTTCTTCAGAAGTTCTGATGGTTTTTCTATGTGAATATTCTCCCGTTCTTCCATACTGTTGGGCTCAAGTGGGATTTCATATCTTTTGACCGTTATAAAATTGCGGGAATAATCCGCCACAAGGGTGGAGAATCCCGTGGGCCTGTAAATTTTTCTCCTGGCGCCGAGATTGCTGGGCGCATACCCTGCAGATGAAATCAGGTTTGCCTTCTCCAGCAGATCCAGCTGTTTATTGATGGCCTGCTGTGAAACACCTATGATCCTGCTGATCTGCAGGGCATAAGACTGATCGATGATGAGGCTCCTCAGTATTTCTCTGCGGGTTGAGTTCTCTATTGCACTTATGAAAGCCTCAAGGTCATCGTCAATCATTTCCCATCACTCTATCTGGATCTTCTTTCCGCTGGTCTTGTCACCGTCAACTTTGTCAATTGTCAGATCAAGTATTCCGTTGGTGAACTTTGCCTTTGCAGTTTCCGGCTTGATATCGTACTCAAAGTCCATGCTCTTGTAGTACTTCCTTGGTCCGTTGCGCACATTTATGGTGACATTCCTTTCAGAGACATTCAGCTCGATGTCCTCCTTGGATATGCCTGGAAGCTCATAGGTGAGGTATACCTTGTTCTTGTCCTCGTTGAAATCAGTCATTGGTTCCCTGACATCCTTTTCAACAGCCTCTGAAGCCCCAGGTATCATGTTTCTGGGCACATTGCCGAATTCCTCGAATACCGGCTTACCGTCTGGGCCAATTTTGTAGGAGAAACCATACACGTATGGTCCGTAGGTTTTAACATCCGGATCCTTGAGGAACCTGTCCCATATCCTCATCAGCCTGTCATTGAATCTGTCAAAGTCGAAGCCAAAGTCCCGGAACATGTCATCAAATTCTTCGTCCCAGGGGGTTCTCCAGTCGTCTTCATCCCTCTTTCTTCTTATTGCCATATTTTATCCTCCTGTTGTCAACCATTAGTTGACAACAACAGATTACAATTTAGTATAAAAATATTATGTAGACAGTCAATTTTACCTTGCAAGAGCATTAATGCCGGAGAAGATTACTTCCTGCATGCCTAATCCCACGTGCAGTTCACGAGTGGTGTACCAGATGCGGTTCAGAAAATTCTCAGCTTCTGTTTCTCTTGGGGGCTAATTCTTACGGGCCGGTATGCTGTTTTCCAATCAATGATGCTGTCCTGATTCTGACATTTTCAGAGAAAACAAGATTTCAGTACAAATGGAAAAAAGAGAAAGGCGGAATGTGTATACGTTCCAAACGTCTTATAATCAAGCAAATGGTACGTATTTGATAACATGAAGTGGATAACAAGGGAGAAGGCCGCAATAGATAGAATAGCCTGCCCATGGCTGATTTCCAGATTTATAGACGACAATCCTGAGTTCATCTTTGTGCCGGCGGGTGAAGTTATGAAAGATTCCAGAGAACTTTCAGCAATTCCATTTGATGTGGAGGGGGCGGAACTCAATCACTACCATGAGGATGGCGAGGAGAGAGTGACATTTGACGCTGTTATGAGAAAATACAAACTGTCTGATCCTGCTCTTAAGGAACTTGCAAAGATCGTCAGGGCAGCTGATGCTCACGAAGCTATGGCAGTACCAGAATCGCCGGGTCTGAAATCCATCGCACAGGGTTTTAGGTTGATATCGAAGAATGATCATGAAAACATGGATAAGCAATTTCCCGTCTATGACGCACTCTACGCTTATTGCAAGTATAAGCTAGAATCACGTAGAAAATGAAGGGCATGATGTATGGTGTTATCCATTAACCTGTGAAATAAATTACTCTACCACGGTTAAAGACCAGCTTCATTAGGCCTTGAGTTCTACGAGGTCTAGAACAGTTAACCTTCGTCTAATTTACACCCAATCCTTTCTGATTTCTGATTCAAGAAGGTACTTCACAGGTCTTCTCCTGCATTGCGTTTCGTGGCAAATTCTTCCAAGTCTCCTGCGCAAAATATTGCAAGCGAATACCGGCTATGGAATTGGATTGAGCAAAATTCGGGTGGATAAATGTTATTCTCGGATGAGACCATGTCCGGGATTTCAAGAGAGATACGGAGGTTTTGCTAGGTCCAAAAACTACGGCATAAATTATACAAAGGCTGAGGGATGAACACGCAAAAAGTTAACTGACTTTTCACAGGAAAGAATTTCCGGTGGGAATGACGCTACCTAATGCATCTATCATTGCGTGAAAGTCCCAGCATCATGACATGTGAAAAAAATTTGAAACTGCGCTATTTATGACTGCGGCACACCGTAGAATCTATAAAAAAAACTATATTAATAGAAATCATCCTAATACGATTTCAATTGGAAAAAATAAAGGAAGACGTTTTAATTCTTGGTGGAGGAATGGCTGGTCTTCGTGCTGCCATAGCTGCAGCAGAATATAATCCGAAATTATCAGTAGGGCTGGTATCAAAACTTTATCCCTTAAGGTCTCATTCTGTTTCGGCTGAAGGTGGTACAAGTGCCGTCCTGAATCCAAAGGATTCCTTCGACCTTCATTCCTTTGACACCATAAAGGGCAGTGATTATCTTGGCGATCAGGATGCCATTGAAGAATTTGTAAGACTCGTGCCTGAGCAGATTTATACCACAGATCACTGGGGATGCCCCTGGAGCCGAAACCCGGATGGGACAATATCACAGAGAGATTTTGGTGCTCTGAGTTTTCCCCGGGCAACCTTCGCCGCAGACAAAACGGGTTTCCATGTAATGCAGACTCTGTTCAGCAGGGCTATGAAGTATAATATTCATTTCTACAACGAGTATTTTGCGACCAAACTGATTCTCAATGGGGGTCAGCTGAATTCCGTAACCACAATAGATCTCAGGACTGGAAATTTTGTCGTATTCCAGGGAAAGGCACTTATTTTTGCAATGGGTGGAGCCGGCAGGCTTTACCAGTTTGCCACATATGCCCATTCAGTGACCGGAGATGGGGATGGTATAGCCTACAGAGCAGGAATACCTTTGAAAGATATGGAATTCATACAGTTTCATCCAACAGGCCTTGTACCATCCGGAATCCTCATAACAGAGGCAGCAAGAGCTGAGGGTGGATATCTTCTTAACAGCAAAAAAGAAAGATTCATGGGAACCTACGCCCCACATAAATTTGAGACGGCATCCAGGGATGTGGTATCAAGGGCGATTATGTGGGAAATCGAGGCAGGCCGTGGCGTTAAGGGCGAATACGGCGACATGGAATACGTTTACCTGGACATGCGGCACATCGCGGATAAGCTGGATGAAAGGCTTCCAATGATTACTGAAATAGCAAAGAAGTTCAATGGCATTGACGCCCACACCGAACTTGTCCCGGTGCACCCCGCAACCCATTATACAATGGGCGGCATAGATTCCAACGTAAAAACCACCACATCAGTACCTGGGGTGTTCGTTGCAGGGGAGAACGCCTGTGTAAGCATTCACGGTGCAAACAGGTTGGGATCAAACTCCACGAACGAATGCCTTGCACTAGGCAACGTTGCAGGAATAGCTGCAGCTGAGTGGGCCGTTTCACATTCGGTATCGGATCTCGACGTGGCGCAGGTCAATGACGAGGAAAAGAGGATCTGGGAAGATATGCTCAAGAGAGATGGAGGAGAAAACATAGCTAAGATCAGGGAAGATCTGAGAATCAACATGGATAAGAATGTTGGAGTATTCAGAACAGCGGACCCGCTGAGAAACAGCTTGAAGAACATAGCGGCCCTGAAGGAAAGATATGAGAAGATCACCATTCAGGATAAGGCATCCACATTCAACCTGGAGCTGGAATGGGCATTTGAGGTGGGATTCATGCTTGATCTTGCAGAAATCATAACCGCCGGCGCCCTTCAGAGAACCGAGAGCAGGGGAGCACATTACAGGCGGGATTTCCCGGATCGCGATGACGCCAACTTCATGAAGCATACCATAGCCACATACTCCAAGGATGGACCAGCATTAACATACAGGCCTGTTGTTGTAACCAAGTGGCAGCCAACTGTGAGGTCATACTGAGGTGCATAATATGGAAGAACTGGTAGTAGAAGTCACAAGAACGGATGAGAAAGGCAACCAGAAGCTGCAGTCGTTCAATGTCCCAAAGGATAAAGTTTCCACTGTTCTGGAAGCACTCCTCTACATCAAGGAGAACATGGACCCTAGCCTCTCATTCAGGTATTCGTGCAGGATGGAGATCTGTGGAAGCTGCGGAATGGAAATAGACGGCAAGCCCCATATGGCCTGCTCCACGACCATTGAAAGCCTGAAATCTGATAAGGTCAAGGTTGCGCCAATGAAGCACTATAAGGTCATCAGAGACCTGGCTGTGGACATGGAAGGCTTTTTCGACAAATACAAGGAAGTGAAACCTTACATTATACGGGACGACGAGAATGGAAAATACGAATCTGAAATACTGCAGACGCCGGCACAATTTGACGAATTCATTGATTACTCCATGTGCATCAAATGCGGTATCTGCATGGCGGCATGTCCAATTGAAGGTTCCGATCCAGATTATCTTGGTCCTGCACCGCTGACTGCAATCTGGAGATACATCGCAGACAGCAGGGATCAGGGGGCGAAATACAGGCTCGAAGTAGCCAGTGGGCCTGAGGGGACATCAAGGTGCCATTTTGCTGGTGAATGTACAGAAGCATGCCCCAAGGGAGTGGACCCTTCATTTGCAATACAGAAGCTGAGGGGAAGCATGGTCAAGTATGAGTTCCAAAGTTTATTCAGGAGGCATTGAAATGGTTGAGGAAAACGTGAAAAATCTGCGGGAAGGCCCCATGGGCTGGATGAAATTCTACAGAAAGGGAATAGGATACTTTGCGTTCGCTATGCACAGATTCAGTGGACTGGTGATTGTATTCTACCTTTATCTTCACCTGTTCGTACTTTCGCATCTTCTCGTGGGAAAGGCGACGTACAACAGTCTGGTAACGTCTGTCACCTACGGCCCATTTGATTCGTTCCTTGTGCTGGATGTTCTTCTTGCTCTGGTCATATTCTATCATGGTGCCAACGGGACAAGACTTGCATTGAATGAGCTTGGTATAGGACTGGAAAATAACAAGGCAATGTTCTACGTATTCGAGGTTATATCAATGGTGCTTCTGGGCATTTTCCTGTATTATGCCTACATGTTCCTGGGGGCGAGCTGATATGGCAGAAGTTGAGATGAACAGCGGGAGAGAAATAAGGAGTTCCACAGGTTCCATTGGGAGAATGTTTCAGGCTGCGTCAGGTCTCTTCCTCATATTCTTCCTTGGCGTACACCTCTATGTTGCGCACATAGACTTCGGACATCCCATACAGTTCTTTACCTCAGTTATAGAAAATATGCACAATGTCTGGTGGCTTACGTTCTTCATAGTATTTGTATGGGTCATAAGTTACCATGCAGTGAATGGCCTGGGCGGGATAATCAAGGATTTGAATATTGGTGAAAGGGGCAAGGCCTATGTAAATTACGCAATGGTAGCCCTGTACATCGTTACCGTCGTTTATGGAACAATTCTTGCAGTTCTCGTTGCAAGGATACCGCTTCCATAAGCGACATCTCTCTTTTTTACTGTTCAGTACTATTTTAGCTGTTACCAGTTGAAACTTATGGGTTGAATCCGTACATTGCAAAAAATTCAGTTCTTATTGGCGTTGTAAAAACAATATCGCTTCCATGAAACAGCATATTCATCAGGCTAGTCCGTGACGGAGTGTCAGAAATTTGTCATTGCCTGTGATTTATTCTCACTGGCACGAAACCATCCCAAAAATTTCCAGGATCTAGTTGAGGATGCCAGAATTCGGATCATACTGATCCGATCATGTGTCATTACAGAGAAAAACAGGTAGGTGGAACATCGCAAGAACCTGTCAGCGCAAAATCACAGTGAAATTTTGATATAATGATTTGTGAAGTGCAGGTATCATACACCTGGCTTCAAGAAACGGTTCTCTGCTGTCGCTTCTTGCTTAGTTTTGATAAAAACCACCACAGTATTATTCCTATAAGGATTGCAATTGCCACATACTGGTACTCATCGAAGTATGAAAGAATGCTACCCCAGTGCGGACCCAGAATATATCCAAAATATATCAGGAAGCTGTCCCAGATGAGGGCACCCGCAAGTGTCAACAGCAGGAATGATGCTCTGTTCATTCTGGCAATTCCGGCAGGTATGGATATGAACGTACGGAATATGGGGACAAGCCGCGTGAAAAAGACAGAGAGTGGGCCATACCTGAGAAACCATTCGTGTGTTCTCCTTATGGAAGATTCGTCAAGCATTACATATTTGCCATATCTCAGTATTAAAGGAATTCCACCATAATCCCCAAGCATATAAGCAAGATAAGCTCCAGTAAGATTTCCGAGACTACCAACAACGAGCAGGATAATAAATGCTGGCAAGCCCGCGGCTCCAAGAAGGCCACCTGAAAAGGCTAGATAACCGCCGAATGCCATAACAACTTCAGATGGGATGGGAAGAAGAAGACCCTCAAGGAGCATCAAAACAAAGATGCCGGGGTATCCCAAGGCCTGTATGAGCCCTATTACGAAATTAGCAAGCTCAGTTGCAATGGCAATGTGAATCACGAAAGCCCCATACACAACTATAATATAAGAATTATCACAGGGCTGAAAAATTCCTGAAGCATTTTACTGTGCACAGGCGATGCAAAATGCCATTTCTGGATTCATGAAAAAGAGAAAGAAGCCCTGATGCCTGAATCTTTCTTTAATCGCTACCGGGGGTAGTTGCATAGAACTCGCCGAGCATGGCCTTGACCTCTCCTTCCGGAAGTTCAAAGTGCCTCTTTTTAATATCACTTTCAAGAAGCATGAGTTCCGAAAGTTCGTCCGGATAACCCTGTGCGTAAATGATTTCCCTGATCTGTGCGTTCATGAGCATCTTGGAGCAAACAACACATGGGTGAGTTGTCACATAGATAACTGCATCCTTGATGCTGACTCCATGAACCGCTGCCTGGATTATGGCATTCTGTTCGGCATGAAGACCCCGGCAGAGTTCATGCCTCTCCCCAGAAGGAACATCAAGTTCATCTCTAATGCAGCCAACCACGTCACAATGAACAGTCCCCGATGGAGGACCGTTATATCCAGTGGCCAGGACATTTTTGTCCTTTACAATAACGGCCCCCACTTTCCTCCTTGTGCAGTTTGATCTGGAAGCAGCAAGGAAAGCCATCCTCATGAAATACTGGTCCCAAGTTGGTCTTTCATTCTGCATAAAGTCATAGTTTGAAGCATTTAATAATGTTTTTCAGAGAGCCGCACATATTGCTGACCCTATATAATACACCCGGTTAGCAACGCATCCTTCCAGAATTGAATGAAACCAGTCTAATACTGTATTTATGGGCAATTTGCAATTAGTAGTCCACAGGAATCGGTAAAGATTTTAGTCAGAATTGCATTTCAAACCTATTGAACAACACTAGGACGATAATGGGAATACTTATAGCCATCCTCGGTTTCTATTTCTTCTTCTTCGTGCTGGATTATCTGGGAGGGGTGGTGATAGCCGTCGGAGCTTACTTCATGGCCACTGGGTTCAGGACGCCCTCTCACAGGCAGATTTCCGGGAAGGTAAATCAGGTAATTTACAGCAGCCTTATGGAAAGAGGTACGGAGAGAATAAAAACCGGGCAGCTCAGGACTACGCAGGAGCGGTTGGTCGAGGTTCTGGATAAGCTGCAGGACATTCTTGGTTCGCAGAGTGATATGCCCGAACTGGGATATGACGCCATCTTCTTTCACTGTAGATCAGAAAGCGAAGCAACAACCCGGCTTAGCCAGATTGAAGATAAGGGACTCAATGGGTCGCTTATCCAGAACAAAAATGACTGGCAGATAAAGATAGAGTTTTAAAGATATCTTCTTCTTGTCAGAGCCACTGCCCCCAACAGCACAGCTACAAGTGCACCCAGTGCCAGGTATGCTCCTGCATCCTTTGGGGATATTAACTTGGATTTATTGTTTAAATGAGGTAGCGGTGCCTGAAGACTTGAGTTCAGGAGCCAGATAATAAGCGGATCACCATTATGGATATTAACCGACAGTATTGCAGTATAATTGCCACTGATTGCAATTCTGTAGTTCGAAATCGCGTCTCCATTGACATAAACTCTGCTTGACAGAGCCTGCGATACACTGCTGCCAGTAAGGTTGTTCAGAGATACATATATGAGCATTGTTCCTTCACTTGTGTCAGAAGAATAGCTGACTGATACAGAGCCAGCTGTATTATTTACCATAATCAGCGATATATTGGCAGATTCTATTGTGACGATGCCGTATGTTGAAAGTGCATAACGTGCAGGAATCAGGTCAAGAGCAAAATTGCGGGAAATATTCCCGCTTACGGAGAGATTGTAAGATTCCGGCATGTATTCTGATGCAGTAACTGAAGCTTTATACTGCCCTGCGGGAAGATATATCACATAATAGCCCGATGAGTTCGTTGTGGCAGGTAATCCATTGAATAATATCTCAGCATTTCCTGGCATTATATGCCCTTGTATATCAAAGGTAACAGACGATTGAGTAGTAATATTCATGTATGTTTCCTTTCCGCCGTAAATAGCAAGTGAATATATCTCCGGAGTCAGATTATCCCCATATATTGAAACTACATATCTGCCCGCAGGAAGCGTTTCGTTGAACTTTCCACTTGAAACTGCTACAGGCATTCCGTTGGCTCTGATTATGGCGTTATTTGAATTAACAGTGCCATTCAGATAACCATAGTCTACCATGGCCTTCAGGGTGATATTCAATGTCAGAGCGCTGCCGTAGCTTATGGAAAAGAAATCAGAATACGCATAGTATCCGGGAGCAGAATCCACAAGATAATATGTCCCGGGCTTGAGGTATATGGAAAAGTTACTTTTGTCATCCAGGATCTTTTCTCCATTCAGGAACAGGGTGGAATTGATTCCTGAGATCACAACAAGCTCCCCATTCTTCATGAAACCGACTGTTATTGTAATATTAGAGCCGTAAACCCTGAACGATCCGGAACCGCCTGAATAAATGGAATCTGGCGTGCTGTAGTTGTAATGATAAGTTCCATTTGGAAGTTGAATGATCAATGAATCGCTTTCTGAGAAATTATATTCGGTTGATGAGATATTTAAATACCATAGTGTATCGGCAGGCAATCCGCTTTGAAACACATTCAGTTCATACTTTATCTGGGTAAACTTCACCTTTACGCTAACGGGGGCGCCTGATATGCTCAGTTTACCGGAATTCGATATGGCCGAGTAACCGGGAATGGTCGAAACATTATAGAAATAAGTGCCATTGTGGAGAAGCAGTGAAATTGTATTCCCGGTTGAAGATTTGAGAATGCCGGACATATTTATGGCCCAGTAAGAACCAGACGGAAGTCCAGACTCTGTGAAATTAACCCAGTAACTGGAGACCGTGGTGATCCTTGTTACAGAATCAGGTAATATGGTGACAGTCCCGAAGCTCATTTTCTGTGACCCTGACACAAGGTGAACATCATATGTGCCTGAATAAAGTGTTACGTTGGCTCCTTGGTTTTCATACGGAACTACTGTTGTATTGATATATAGCTGCCCTGAAGGCAAATTTGGAGATGATAGATTGAGAAAACCAGTGGTTGAAGTGTTATAGTCCATGTCAAGGGCTCCAGATCCGCTTTCAGCAGATATACCCGGAGTTCCAGATTCACTTGCCGGTGATGAGGCTATGGATACATTGGATATTCCTTCAGCTGTATTGCTTCCAAAATTATACGCATTAGACACTGCCTGATAATTGTAACCATTCCAATAGTCCAGCATCATGGAAACACTTGAAGCCATGTCTTGTGTGTCGCTCCCACCTCCCGGGCCGCCCATTATGAATTCAGCGTCCATGGGGAGATTGTCCGGCTTATAGTAAAATCCACTGACCTGAAATTCGGGAACATTCCTGACATTATTTGCAAATGTAAAGACGACTTCGTCGTATGTAACCCATCCATAACCATCGTTGTAACTGAAGTTAACCTGAGGAGACCCACTGGCGTCAAGGCTGGTGTTCATCCTCAGAGTAACTGTAGTTGGGTAGCTGAGTTCGACCAGATTACCAGGATCATTTCCGGGCACATAGTAGTAGAAGCCTATTCCACTGGAATCACCCACAGTTCCGTTTCCAGTAACTGAGGAGTTCAGCATCCCGGATTGCGGTTGAGAGGAATTCCATATGTTGTCCAGAAACTGTATCTCACGGGAGGTTGTGTTTAATAACGCAACATCCTGAACCCAGAATACATAACGATTTCCGGAGTTGATGAAAACTAGGTTCAGATTAAGCTGGAAACCCATGGAATCTCCTGGCCAGCTTGAGTTAAAGGTGGATATGCCGGAAATATTTACAGTTCCAGTGTATGAGGTTCTATTGGTTTCGTAGGGAATTCCATTAGGCCCTATACCGTAATCTGCAATACCCATGGGTGCTGGCTCGTCTGTGTAAAGATACGGATTAATTGCTGTGAAATTCTCCAGATGCTTGGAAGTCTGCTCACTGAAACCATTCTTATCCTGAGTAGTGCTGGGCATGAAGCCTCCACTATTCCGTGGAATAACAGTGCCAGCGGATTCATGAAGAAAAGAAAAGGATGAAGAAACAACTAACACCATCACAACTACGGATAGGATAATCGGAAGGTGTAAACTCAATCGCATCTCATTCGCAACGCCATTCATTACTAAATGTTTGCCTTCACTGCGGTTCATGAAGCGAAATTTGCATTTGCGCAGTCTATCAGGCCTTGTAAAAAGCTTGAATAGACCCAGAAATTTGAGTGCCATGCCTGGAAAACATAGTTATGTTACGGCGATCCAGCAATGCTGAAGTTTCTTTACTAAAGACCAAGGATTCAATTCCAGATGTAAGGGGTGAAAGAATTGATGCGTTAATGAAAGAAGTTATGCAACTCATTCCATGCGAATATGCTTTCAGCCTCTTGCAGGACAATGGGTGGCATTGCAACTATCTGATTTATGAAAATTTGCATGTGCAGCAAATGTGGCATTTTAGCCATGAAATTATCCCTTCTTATTCTAGCGATGTTGGTTTATAACACTGTACTTCGATGATTATTTAATCCTAAACTAGTAAAACAGCACATGGGCATTTAATTTCGCCATTTGTCGATTTAGAGGTAGCATTAAATATGAAATACAGATTTCAGTAAATCACGCTGAAATCAAACTGCAAGCATACCGAACATAAGGAGAACAATCAATAATGGTCGAAGGAGGAGTTTCTTGATAACTTTGGATCCGGGCTATGGACACTTCAACATCGGCGTAGTAATACCTACATATAATGAATATCACAATCTTGTAACACTTCTTCCAACATTAAAGAATCTAGATCTTGATAATGTCTATGTAGTAGATGACGATTCCCAAGATGGGACATGCGATCTCGTTTCCCGATTTCCAGAGGTCAAGTTTGTCATAAGAAAGAACCAGCGAGGTCTGGTTTCAGCGGAAATAGAGGGAATGAGGCATGCAGAGAATGATTTCCTTGTGGTGATGGACGCCGACTTTTCTCATGATCCATCAACAATAGTCCATATGGTTGAATATGCCATAAGGTCAAGAGCAGATGTTGTTGTGGGTTCGAGGTATATAGAGAATGGCAATAATGGCGATCGTTTTTCCAGGAAAGTAATTTCTACTGTTGCAAATAAACTTGTGAACCTATCGTTTCATCCCGCAGTTAAAGATGCAACATCTGGATTTCGCGTTTACTCAAAAAGAGCGTATAAATTCCTGTCTGAAGAGGAAAAAATAAAGCCTGGATATACGGGGCAGGTTGACATTCTGGAACGCCTTATCACTGCAGGATTCGTATGCAGTGAATATCCCATAGCATTCATCTCTAGAAAAACCGGGAGATCCAAACTCAAGTTTCGCGATATCATAGATTTCTTCGCTTTCGTTGCATTGCGTGGAAATCTCTTAAAGTATGCCATTGTTGGAACTACCGGGATACTGGTGAACGAACTTGTGCTTTATCTTCTGCATGGTTTCCATCCAATACTTGCAGATCTCGTGGCAATTGAAATTTCAATAACCACGAACTTTTTCCTTAATGACCTGTGGACCTTCAAGAACAGAAAGAAGAGGTTCGGATTTGTAAAAAGAATTGCACTTCATAATATTTTTTCAATCCTGCCTGGAGCGGTGAACTTCATTTTCTATTTTTCACTATACCTGAAAGGCTTCGAATATCTTGACGCGAATCTACTTGGCATAGCGGCGGCATATGTTGTAAGATATATCCTATCGAGTTCCATTGTGTGGGGAGAGAATAAACATAAGGCCAGATACTCGGAGAACGAATAATCGCTTTGAGAGGTCTACTGGACACCTCATAAGGCTCCCCTAATAAACAGATAAGCTGGAACCCCTTGAGTCTTTCTAAAACTAATTCCACAAAAAACGTGTGATGTTCATGAATTTTACATTTGCTAACTCTTAACCGTTCCTGCACAGCTTCTGTTTATTCAAGGAGTTGCCCGCCAAAATTAGATGCGACTGGAATGGGCCCGACCGGATTTGAACCGGTGACCACCGCCTTGTAAGGGCGGTATCATAACCACTAGACTACGAGCCCCAATCCCAAAATCACGTGCTTATTTTAAATCTTGTGGCCCTCTTGAGCAATTTGCCTTTATAGGGGGCCATTAAAATTGGTTACTGTGTTACGGTTATATTGTCAACAAAACTGCATTTCACCAGAACCTTGGCCTTGCTCAGGTGCTTATCTATTTTAAGAGTTTTAACATTGGTTATGGAATCAACATACCTGTCAAATGTTTCATTATCTACGCCTGCAAGTTCCAATGTATCTATATTGCTGAACGCCACCTTGTGTCCTATTTCTGCAAGATCATTCTTGTCTACAGACAGATTTTTTATGTTCTCTATATACTTGGGCATGCTCTGTGTGGCACCTTCCACAAAATTTTTGGAGATCTGGCGTGCTCCTGAGGCGGTTGCTAGAAAAGTCTTATAGGCATCGTTCGTGACCTCACCCAGAGTTTTTCCTGTGTCCCTGGCCAGGTTAAGAACTCTCCTGTAGATATCCTTGCTGACGCCTTTTATGGAAATATCTTTCTTGTCTTCAGTTTCTTCTCTTTCTTTAGTTGCCATGTATAGACATAGTATTCTTGTATATAAGGTATCTGGATATCTGGATTACCCGATATCTATTATTAGGTTTTATCTATTCTTTAACCTTCGTACACACTTATCAATGAAAAAAACTTATATGTTGATTGTATCAACCACTAATGGACGAGGAAAGAGTAGATAATGGTAAGCGGAACTTCCTCAAGGCAATGATTGTCGTATCTGCAGGGGCTGCAGTCGCTGGTGTCGTGAAGGGGCTTGTTTCAAACATAATTCCACCAACAACCGGTCTTACCGCATTTCCTACCCTAACGCTAGTTGATTCCGATACCGGGTTGCCCATTCATACCTCAGATATAAAGGTCAACAGCACAAAAGCATACGTATATTATTACCCACTTCAAAATGACCCAAATTTTCTCATAAGACTTGGCGATCAGCACAACAACGATGTTAGAGTTGTTTCAAAGCCCGTCAAGGTACCTGCAACTGGCCGTGTTTTTACGTCAGCTGCGGGAGTTGGACCATATGGATCTGTGATCAGCTCCAGCGCCATATGCCAGCATCTGGGCTGCATTCCACCAATTATACATTACTATACCCCTGGAACTCCAATCCCCGGTCATCCTACACTGATTACTGCTCAGCAAAATGCACAGAATGGTATGCTAACGGGATATGTTCACTGCAACTGCCATGGGAGCACATACGACCCATATAATGGGTTTGCAGTTGTAACAGGTCCTACCGTGCATCCTCTTCCCAACACTATTCTGGAGTATGAATCAGTCTCTGATACTTACAAGGTAAAAAGTATGGTTGGACCCACTATCTATGGAAAGCCTAATGATCTGTCTGGTGGAACTGCGTTCCCAAGTGGAACTACCACAACGCCCGTAAATAAGATATCTGTTGTATCATAGAAAAAATTGGTGGTGCAAAAAATTGTTTGATGAGAAACCTAAGCTATTCAAATTGCCGCAGAAAGGCGAAGTGCTTGGCGAAGACCCGATGCACATCAATGACCTGCCGCTGAAGAAAGTGCCGGATTACATGAGAAAGAGAGGAGGAATATGGTACTGGACAGGTGCATTGATAACCATGGCCTTTGTGTATCAGGTGATTACGGGCCTGCTGCTTCTCTTGTATTATGTACCAAGTGATGCTTACAACAGCACTGAAGCCATTATTACAACTGTGCCTTATGGTTCATTGATTCTGACAACTCACCTGTATGGGGCTTACGCAATGATATTCCTCATATATGTTCACCTTTTCAGGAATTACTTTTTCGGTTCCTATAAGAAGCCAAGACAATTGCAGTGGGTTCTTGGCGTTCTGCTACTTGCCCTAACTATAGGTGTCGGATTCTTCGGCTATTCAATGACAGGTGATGTTCTTTCATCTGATGCCACAGATGTCGGGAGAGGAATTGCAAAAGCAACACCTTTTCTAGGTAATTACCTGGAGTCAATATTCTTTGGGAATGGCACAAGTACAAGCCTCTTCAGTCACATGCTTGCCTGGCATATCATACTGGTGGCATTGATAGGCATAGTCTTCGGTGCTCACTTCTGGCTCGCAGAGGCAAATGGAATAATGCCTTCGCACAGAGAGACAAATCACAAGGCACCCGCAGTTGACAAGAATGAAGAAAAACACAAGGAATGGTACCCATACAACTTTTCATTCATGACGCAACTTGCCATGTTTGCTTTCGGTTTTATCATACTCATACCATCAATACTTTCGCTTCTGGCTCCAGTAAGCCCAGGACCAGCTTCTACTTTCCCCGCCTTGTTTTCGCCTTTTCCACAGGTATCTCCAAGTTCTCCGAATGCAGCATACGTACCAGCGTATCCACCATGGTTCCTTTTGTTTGTTTACAAAGCAGTAGATTTTGACATATTTGCTGCAGCAGGTAATCTATCAGCGCTGGCCGCAACCGCAGTCATAGGAGTGATACCCCTTCTATATTTCCTTCTCCTGCCTTTCATTGATACTACGGATGATCTGCATCCACTTTCGAGGCCTCTGGTAACATCATTTGGCATACTTGGCATAATATACATGGCAATCCTGTCAGCTTGGGGTGCACTGTCCCCGGGTGTGCAAATACCCAATTACGAGGTATTTGCCGTCCTCTTGCCTCCATTTGTTGTGGTTGTCGGGGGGATGACCTTTCTATCGCGGCAATATAAAAAGGGTAAATTCAAGATCACTGGAACAAAAATACTCACATCTTTCCTGTTGTTCCTTTTCGTAATGATGTTTGGGGCATATGTATTTGGACAGAATTTCACTGCAACACTTGCACATACAAGCCTTCTTAACCTAGTTGCGACTTTCTTCACGGGAGGAGTAATGGTGTTTGGAGCTGTTGGGACAGCAAAATCTGCCAGATTATCCAATAAATATGATTCTACAAAGCAGAAGCAGGAGAGAAGTGCCTACAGAATGAATAAGAATACGGCCGTAGTTCTTTCAGCACTACTAGCGATTGCAGCCATAGTGATCACGTATCTAATATTCAGCCTGAATCCAATTGGTGCAATAAACAACGGTGAATTTGGCATCGGACTGGCATTCATCCTGATAATAGCCGGCACAATAATGAGAATTTACAGGGCAGCGTTCTATTATGAGTAATATTACAGTAAAAGGATTCGATTACGTTTCGTTCTGGCGGGAAGATACAGTTGGAGTAATAGTGCTGAGAACGGATTCGTCCGGGAAGATCTCTTCTTCGGTCATGGGTGAATTGATGATGGCCATCGGAAAAGCCGCAATTGATGATGAAGTGAAATCAATTGCCATAACTGGGCAAAATTTCGTATTCTGCAAAGGTCTTCTGGATACTGGGAATCAGCGTTCATACCTTGAACAGGCCAGGGCTCTCGCCTCAACTCTTGCATCTGTTGAGAAACCAACATTTGCACTGATTAATGGGGATGCATTCGACTTCGGATATGAAATTGCATTATTGTGCGATAGGATTATTGCCGCAGAAGGAAGCAGGCTTGGATTTTACAAGGAATACTCATTTGTACTGGGCGGGTCCGTCACAAGTTCAAGATTTCAGGAACTGGCACGGGTTGATGCGAAGGAAGGTTCAAATTGTGATTTGATCATAAACAGAGACACCTTCCTTGAGGATTCTAAAGGGATCATAAACAAATCAAGAGGCACACTTATGGTGCTAAGAAGGCGGATGGCAATGCGTAATCTGATTGAGGCGTTAGATATGGAACATCTCTCTTACCTTCGGAATATTCGCACGGGAAACGAAGTAACTGATCTTTCAAGGAAGGAGGGCGTTAACCAATGAATGGAAATGTCAAGGGTTGGATAGGTTTTCTTGTTCTGGTCATAATAGTTATAGGCGGTGCTTTCGGCACTTCGCACATTTTGCCTTCCAAAATATCAGCATTGACTGTGACATCAGTTTCATCAAATGTAAAGGGTGACTTCATTGCTTCCAATGCCACATACTATGTAAATCTCTCCAGCCCAGTGACGTCACTCAGCTTCAATATTACAGTGAAGGCTCCAGTTGCAACAGGAGCGGTTAACGCAACCATTATTCCTCCAGTACTGCTAAACATCACCCAGTTCAATTCGACATATAATTCCACATACGCTGCCCTCATTAAACAGGGTGAAAGTCCCAGCAACGCAACCGCTAATGCTACAACGGTCGCCTATCAGGACTCGACTTACGTCCTTTTCAACAACACATATGTGAACACTTCACTGAAGGGAGGCACTGCCACAGTATCCTTTACAGCCACTTTGAACTCCACTGCTCTATCTCTCATGAAGACAGGCGAACCTGTTATTGCCAGCTTCACAGCTGCATCAGGGCAGTATGGTGTAGTCGGGTCAATAGTAGTGACTAAGGATTATTAGCCATAATTTTAGTCTCTATATGAGCAATTTCCCTTTTTCTTATGGTTACGCACTAAATTCTGCAATATTCTTATTCTTCACTTTTTCGTAACATTATGAATTCATTGTAAGGGTGCTACTTATTCGTCGAGTACACAAGGAATCAATGCAAATCCTGCTCAATAATGTGACTTTACAGCAGATAAAGGAATAACGCACCCAGTATTACGCCAGAAAAAGAGGCTATAAAGTTCACTTCTCCCTTTGAGAGCTTACCCTTGTTCTCGAAGATTGCACCCAGATAGCTGTCAATCTGGCACCCGATAAAGCCAAGGAAAATGACCATAACAACGTGCAATGTATTAAATCCGCCAACGGAAAGAAGCCCATATGAAATGCCCACTATGGAAGCTCCAAGCAACGCCGCCAGCTGGCCGATAACTGAGACACCCCCATTTATTCCAGGGGCTGTCCTCTTCAGATTTGTTATCATGTAAACTTTCCTGTCTATTATGCCTATCTCTGATGCAAATGTGTCGGCACTTATAACAGACAGAGAAATTGCAAATAGTTCGAAATAATGAAAATATGGGTATCGGCCTATTATGGTGGTAACATTCAGGAAGGCTATTACAAGACCAGTAATTCCAGCATAAAACACATTCGACATCTTCCTTTCTCCCTTTTCTCCTTCCTGAAGTTTATTCTTCTGTTTCAGATCGAAATATGCTTTGGTTGCAAGATGTGAGAAAACAGCAAAAATAAGGAGTAATATAAGCCACCTTATGGATCCAAGGAAAGAAACAGCCAATCCAACCACAAGTGCGGCAACACTGCCCTTAAGATCAAATATATTTAATAGTCTTGAAAGGGCGAATAAGATCCCTAGAAAGAGAAGTATCTCTATGGTATTTAGAAAGGGGGAAATGGATTACCAGCCTCTTCCCTGAATTTTATTTTCTTCCGGCATCTTCTCTATGTCAAGGCCCGACATGCTGCTGAGTCCCGAGGAAACATCACCTATAAGCTTGTAGTCTTCGTAATTTTCCACCGCTTCCACCACTGCTCTGGCCATCTTTTCCGGGTCCTTGGACTTAAAAATACCGCTTCCCACAAAAACACCGTCTGATCCAAGTTTCATCATAAGCGCGCCGTCCGCAGGTGTTGCAACACCACCTGCAGCAAAGTTAACCACAGGAAGTCGTTTCATGGTCCGTATCTCCTTCAGGATTTTTAGAATTTCTGCCTCTATCCTTTCGAGGGACATGCCATAGTATGCGTCGAATCCACCAAGATAATCTTCGTTTCCAAAGAGATCTTCTGAGACGTTGCCTCTCAATTTTACATATGATAGAGAGATGTGGTGGGCAGCCTTAACAAGGTCATCCTGGCCCAACTCCCTGAGTGACCTTATGCCATCGGATACCATCCTGATGTGCCTCACTGCTTCAATAATGTTACCTGTACCGGCTTCTCCCTTGGTTCTTATCATGGCTGCGCCCTCAAATATCCTCCTTACAGCTTCAGGTAGCATCCTTGCGCCGCACACTACGGGCACCTTGTATTCTCTCTTATTGAGATGGAAAAACGGATCAGCTGGAGTTAAAACCTCACTCTCATCCAGCATATCAACACCCAGTGCCTCCAGGATATACCCCTCCGATAGGTGCCCAATCCTGACCTTAGCCATTACAGGGATGGAGACTGCGTGAAGTATCTCCTTTACTTTCTCCGGATCAGCCATTCTGGCCACTCCGCCAGCAGCGCGGATATCAGCCGGAACACGCTCCAGAGCCATTACCGCAACGGCACCAGCTTCTTCAGCGATCTTAGCCTGTTCAGCGGTTGTAACGTCCATAATGACGCCACCCTTAGTCATTTTGGCAAAGCCACGCTTGATAAGCTCATCGCCAAATCTTAATTTTGATATTTCAATCGGCATATCAACCGCATAACGCATCATGATAAAATATAAATATGTTTATTAAGCCCCCGTAGAAAGCCCAGTAACGCTGCCATTTACGGAAATGAGACATTAATAATAGTGCAATGGCTAAATTTTTTTAGCGAAAATTCCGAAATATTTTGACGGGGTTAGCCACAGTGCAGATCATGTCAACTACTATTCCCTGTTAAATGTAGCTTGGCCATAGAACCGCAATGAATGGCTGGTCGGCATTTCGGTGTCACGGCAGCGAGACCATTCCTTATCCATCTCGGGCATCGCTCCACAGCCTGATTTCAGCAGAGGATTTGAGGCCGGGATTTCCACTCACAGAGAACACTCCAATGGAACCAATGTGCTATTGCAATCAGTCCATCTTAAACGTCTTACTCTTCAGGAGAATGCTTTACTGTTTCAGGGGAGCGCAGTAAGAATTCCACTTTATATCACATTATTTCATTTGGCAAAGTTTGTATATATAAATGCTGAAGCATGGGAGTTTTACTGCTTCCCTCATTTTCCTAACGGCATTATGAAGTAATTATATGATAGCAAGTTTTTCGCGATAGGTGAGCAAATATGGGCGAAAGGTTATTATTTAGTCCACTATAGCTTCGCAACCAGTGACTAATACAAATAGTGAGTTTAACGTTCCACATTGCAACGGGTTCGTACGCTGTCATGTTGACAAAAGAATTCCGGCGAATGGATCACTACTTTCAGCCAATGAAAAGAACGCGCTAATCAGGGTATGCAGAAAATATCAGCGGAATAAATATTCGGCGGCAGCAAAGAGATTGCGCCGTCAGGCACATTCGTCGTATTCACGAGGTAAGATGTTGCGTTGCGTCTCAACTCCTCGTATCAGCCTTTACCAAGTAGATATCACCTAACCTCATAAGGAAAATGAAAATATGAAGCTTGGAACACAGGATACAATAAGAGTTGCGTACCTTGTCATGGCTGGTCTGATGCTGACGGGTGCGTCAACGGCTTGGGATACTGCAGGTTATCTCAATATATTTGCATGGATACTGGAATGGACAGAGATTCTTCTAACATTTTATTTTATAATAGCCGCAACGTTAGATTCCACTCCACTTCGAGTGACAAGAGCATACATACTGATGGCAGTTTCTGCAGTTATATTATTGATCTCCATAAGCTTTGTTGGGCCGAAATCTATGTCTATTGCATCCCCATACATTCCAAACCCAATATTTTATCTCATTTTTGGAGTGCCTGTAATTGCTGGCATTACCGTTTTTGTACTATCCGAAAGAAGGAATGATATCAGAAAAACATCAACCTTTTTCTTTATATGCTTTGCTGCAAGCATTATGCTTCTTACATACATCTTCTATCTGGCAGGTCCAAGGCTACCTACAGATGAAACAGTTCTGGATTTATATGCGGGTCATATTTTTCTGAAAGGCTTAGACCCATACAATTCATCCTTAACTCTCGCAGCCTTTCCATTCTATCATTTTCCCTACTATTACGATACTCCTCTTACTAATGGAGGATATGTTAGCACCTATTCCTATCCGGCACTGTCATTTATTACAATGCTTCCTGCCGTAATATTCAATCTCAAGCCTGCCCTGGTTATGCTTCCATTCTTCATAATTCCTATATTCCTAGTATGGTATAAGGCATGGTCAATGAAGGAGTGGATTCTCTCCATATTCATTCTCATGCCATTCCTATCATTTGTGATGTATGCTCCACAGGTAGAATTTGGAGATCTTAACATTGTTTGGGCTTCTCTCCTTATGATCTCATATTTTTTCATATCTCACACAAAAATATCTGGAGCATTCTATGGTGCATCGCTTTCCGTGAAGCAGTTCCCTGCGCTTATGCTGCCATTTCTCCTGTATTACATATTTCGCACAAACGGGCTTAGAAAAACCATAATTTGGTTAATCACTGCCACTGGCGTGTTCCTTGCAATAAATGGATATTTCATGCTAACAAACTTTCATTTCTTTATGCATAATCTGTTGCAGGATGAGTTCTCACCCTTGCTTGGTGTTGGATTTGGGATTTCTCAAATCTCTTTCCTTGGATTCATCGATATTCCCAGAATTGATTTCACCATTGCTCTGATTGTTACTTTTCTAGCTCTGCTTGGAACCTATGTCCTGTTCTTTGATAAAATGAGATACGCATTATTTGCCTTTCCTATTCTTATTTTCTTTTTCAACTACAGGTTGTTTATACAGTACCTGGCCTACTGGCTTCTCATCTCAATCCTGCCAGCGATTGACCTAATTCATTACCGACACGATCACGCCAAGGATCAGGATAATTACAAACCACCAGTTCCCAGAAATATTGGAAACCACAGAAATCTAAGGCTTCTTATAACATTTCTTGTTGTACTGATGGCCATGGCTGTTGCTGTAGGATATCACGAAGGTGTTTCCCAGAATCCAGGCCATTTTGAAATAAATTCTGTCAAATTCTTAAACTACAATAGTACTGGTTTTGTGGAAGAAGCCGTTGTTAACATCACATTTTACGGGACCAGCATCAGTCAGACACCGGTACTTTTCAGATTTATAATTCCCGGGGAGATAGTAAATGTAAATACCTGCCTCTGGAAACCAGAGTATAATACAACACTCCAGAGAGGGCATCCAGCAGACGTTGTAATAGTGCCACTGTATTCAGTATATTCATTTCCGCATACCTCTCCTTACAGGTTAGTTGCTTATTACAATACAATGCAAGGGGCTTATTCTCATAATCTCAGCTTGGCATAGCTCATATTTTCAATCATTCTAGATACTGAAAAGTTTTCCCAGAAACTAAATCAATACCAGATTTCACCGGGCATTCCTAATTATAATTATTTTGACGCATATCACTAATGACATTCGTCAATTTGCATAAGCGATTCCTTCTCTTGAATGAATCATAGGATAAAATTGAACATCCCAATGATTTGAGTTCACAACTCTTAAATCGATATTCACATTGATCAGAACATGCCAATGGGCCAAGAGCAGGGCACTGAATCTTTATGCAGTGACTTGGGAGACAGGATAATCTCTTGCGATAAATGCCCAAGGCTGGTGCTATACAGGCAAAATGTGCCAATTTCAGTTAAGCGTTATCCTGGACAGGAATTCTGGCGGAAACCTGTTCCAGGATATGGAGACATGGCAGGACGCCTGCTGATTGTAGGGCTGGCTCCAGCAGCCTCTGGCGGTAACAGGACGGGCCGGGTGTTCACAGGGGACAAGAGTGCACAGTTTCTCGTATCTGCGCTGTTCAAATCGGGTTTTTGCAATCAGTCTACCTCCGAGTCAAGAGATGACGGCTTGAGATACATCGATGCATATGTTACAGCAGCTGTAAAATGTGTGCCACCGGACAACAAACCAACACCGTCGGAATTGGAAAACTGCTTACCATACCTCAAGGAGGAAATCACTTGCATGCCTAATCTAAAGGCGATTCTTGTCCTTGGCAGATTCGCGTTTGAAAGCATTGCAAGAGTATTTCATTCAGAGGGTTTAAGTGTGTCTAGTTCCTCCTTCCGAAACGAGGGCTCACTGGATGTCGGGAACATAAGGATATTCATGGCATTTCACCCTTCGCCCAGGAATGTTAATACTGGGAAGCTTTCCGAAGATTCATTCCTGCGGACTCTCCTAGGAATAAGAGAATATCTGAAGAAAACATCATGATTTATTCTGAAGATAATCCTCCGTAAGCAATAATTTATATGATTGCACGATGAACCCCGTAATGTCATCGCTTCTGTTCATTGCCGCCAAATTCCTGTCAATTGTTGTTGGCGGCGTATTTGCAGGTGTACTCGGCTCCCTGACCGGTCTCGGCGGGGCAACCGTTCTTGTGCCTCTTCTCACGCTTTTCTACGGAGTGCCAATTATTTACGCAACCGGTGCAAGTTTAATCTCAACCATCGCCACATCGGCAGGATCAGCAAGCGCATACACAAAGCAGAAAATCACCAACATTAAGGTTGGAGTGGGCCTTGAAATCGCTACTACGACAGGTGCAATTGTTGGTTCTCTCACTGCCGTGGAAGTATATGATCACAAATTGCAGTGGATTATATATGTCATTTTCGGACTCGTCTTGTTGATGTCACTGATACCAACAGTGCAGAGGGGAAAGTATGAGGTTCCACAGGACAGAAAAGCGGACTGGTCATCAAAACTATTCCAGCTGGCCGGTTCCTATCATGATGCCAGGTTGAAGAAGCAGGTGAATTACGTTGGAGTCAGATGGTGGCTGGCAGAACTGATCATGTTTTTCGCAGGGGTGATTTCAGGGCTTCTGGGAATTGGTTCAGGGGCACTGAAGGTTCTTGGAATGGACTGGGCAATGAATCTGCCAATGAAAGTTACAACAACAACCAGCAATTTTATGATAGGAATAACCGCCGCAACCGGGAGTTCCATTTACTGGTACGAGGGATACATACAACTTTTCCTGGCCGCTGCAGCCGCCATAGGCGTTCTGCTTGGTTCCTTCATAGGAGCAAAGATCCTTGTGAGAATAACGAATAAGGACATAAGGTGGATATTCTTTGGAATTCTCTCATTTCTGGGTGTTGAGATGCTCTTGAAGGGGCTGATCACTGACAGGATTCTCATAATAAGTTCTGCTCTTGAGGTCGCCATATCACTGATTGCCGCAGTGGCCATGATCGGTGGTCTTTATGTGAAAAACCAGAGGGGTGAGAAGATTGCCTCGTGACGTAAACATCGACAAAATAGCGAGCTATACCCTTAGATCCGGCGTGCTGCTCAGTGTAAGTTTCATCATAGTGGGAATCATTCTGATATTTGTCAAGGGGGAGGCTTCAGGCTACAATATATCTCAGGTCTCTGATTTCCATAACATGACAATAAACTCCAAGATCATCTCACTCTCGTTTTCCGGAATTGGAGCTGGTCTAGCCCATCTTGACGGCTTCTACTTCATTACGGTAGGCCTATGGGTACTGATCTTCACTCCAATATCAGTGGTTGTGCTATCCATTGTAACGTTCGTAGCAGAGGAAAACAGGCTCTACCTCATAATGGCAATAATAGTTCTTTTCAACCTGTTCTTTGCCATGTTAGTGATACCCAGACTCATGTGATATAATGTCACATGATTAGCTCCTATCCTGAAAAAATGTTTATAATTGATCTGTTGATGCAGGTATAGGGTCAGCAGATGCTTAATTTTGAGCGAGTTAAAATATCCCATGAGGACCCCGCTGCAAGGGTCAAGAGTTTCACTCTGGAGCCTGTCAGGGAATACTCGACAGAAGAGGCTACGGCGGAAGCCAGCCGCTGCATAGGGTGTAACATTTGCACACAAGCCTGTCCAGCAAGCCTGGATATTGGCGGTTATATAAAAAGCACTGCTGTGGGTGATCCTGCCCAGACTGTCAGGATCGTATTTGAAAATCTTCCATTTCCCGCAATAATAGGTAGAGTCTGTACCCATTTGTGCGAGGATATCTGCGTACTCTACGATACCGGCGGACCCATAGCAATTCGGCATCTTAAGCGATACGCAGCAGATCAGTTTCCTGATTATGGGAAGATACTTGATCTCCCGCGCAAGAAATTTGTCGGCAAGAGGGTTGCGGTCATCGGTGGTGGCCCATCCGGGCTCACTGCAGCCTTTTACCTGACAATTCAGGGTGTCAGGGTTACACTCTTTGAAAAACTTCCCGCTCTGGGTGGTTTCATGAAAACCGGCATTCCACGTTACAGACTTCCTCAGGAAACTTTGGACAAGGAAATAGGTTTCATAACTTCACAGGGGGTTGATGTTCATCTGGGTACGGAGATCGGGAAAGATATCCAGTTTTCACAGATAATGAACGACTACGATGCCGTTTACATGGCAGTTGGAAACCAGACGCCACATATGACCGGTACTCCGGGAAGCGATGCAGTGAATGTTATGCATGCTACGGAGTTCCTGAGGAAAGCAAGCTTCGGGGAACACGTAGATGTTGGTAAGAATGTGGCTATCATTGGAGGAGGTTTTACAGCAAACGATTCCTCACGAACATCTCTCAGGCTGGGAGCCAAGAATGTTGTCATAATGTACAGAAGGAGAGAGATAGATCGCCCCGGATATCCCACAATGAATGCCGATGAGGAACTTGAGGAAGCCGAAGAAGAGAACGTAAAATACGTGTGGGAAGTAACTCCATTCGAATATGTAAAGGAAGGCAACAGGGTTACGAAACTCAGATACTGGCAGAATGAAATGGTTGTTGAGAAGGGAGGCCGTGCCAAGCCAGTTCCAATTAAGGATAAGGTGCTGGAAATGGACGTTGATCTGGTGATTGAAGCCACCGGCCAGGAAACAGACTATTCATTCATGGGGGATGAATTTGTAAAGATGCTCAGACTCACGCCCCACGGACAGCCAATTGTTGATGAGAACAACATGACCTCGATCCCTGGTCTTTTCTCAGGAGGAGATTCCACAAACTCCAACAGAGATCTTATCAGTGCGGTAAGAGACGCTGATCTGGCTGTAAACGGGATTCTCCAGTATCTCAATGCAATGGATCAGGTATCAGAGGAGTGGCTCCCGATCCTGGACAGATGGAAAAAATATTCTCCGATTTCGGCTAAACTCGCATATGCCGAACGCGGAAGGTAATAGCAATCAGCTGCTGACGAAATCAAATCCGGTATAGGGAACCAGTACCTCCGGTATCTCGAAACCGCTTCCATCGTCCCGCTGGAAATTCTCCATTATGGCAACCATCACCCTTGTGGTTGCAATTGCCGTGCTGTTAAGAGTATGTACAAACTTGTTCCCATCCTTAGTTCTGAATTTTATTCCCAGGGAGCGTGCCTGATAGTCAGTGTCGTTTGATGCCGATACCACCTCCCTGAACTTTCCCTGCGACGGGAACCAGGCCTCGATATCGTATTTCTTTGCAGCAAGGTTTCCGAGCTCACCGGAACAGACATTTACCACGCGATATGGGATGCGCAGGTTTTTGAACAGGCTCTCAGCGTTACCAAGAATCTCCTCCAAGAACTCCCAGGACTGATCAGGGTGGCAGAACACGAACTGTTCAATTTTTGTGAACTGGTGAACCCTGAATATTCCCTTGGTATCTTTCCCATGTGCCCCAGCCTCCCTCCTGAAGCATGGCGATATTCCTGCTATCCTTACCGGCAGCTCCCTTTCATCCAAAGTCTCATCCATTAGCATTGAAGCTATTGGATGCTCAGATGTTGAGATCAGATAAAGATCTTCACCTTCTATCTTGTAAAGGGTATCCTTGAAGGTCTCCATGTCGGTGGCGCCGTCCATTGAACGGTAATTCAGCATATATGGTGGTTCCACAACAGTGAATCCACGTTCAGACAGGTAATCCACCGCGTAATTCATCAGAGCAAGTTCAAGCTTGACAAGTCTGTTCTTCATATAGAAGAACCTTGCTCCTGCGGTTTTTCCGGCTCTTTCAAGGTCAGCAAGGTTGAGCCTCTGCATGAGGTCCACATGGCTCTCCGGCCGTCTGTCAATTACAGAGTACTGCCCCATATTTGCCGTTGATGATTTGTAATACTCCACATCCTCATCCATAACGCGGGCAAGTCCCCAGTTCCTCACAACAACATTGTTTTCATCACCCTTGCAGACAGGTGCGCTTTCGCTGAGTAAATTAGGGATAAGCTTTGCCACCACATCTCTGTCTGTTTCGATTATCTTCTGCCTGCTTTCAAGCTTCTCAATCTCCAGATTCAGTTGCCTGACCTGGTCCTTCAGTTCATCCGCTCCGTTGCCTGCCTTAATGGCATCCGAAATCTTTGCCGTCAGGATGTTCTTCTGGTGTTTGAGATCATTCACTGATCGCAGGTTCTCTCTCCATTCTCCGTCAAGTTCAAAGAATCTGTCAATGGTGGCGGTATCCGAACCTCTGGCCTTTGCAGATTTATAAAAGATGTCAGGGTTATCCCTGAGAAGCTTGATATCTATCATCTGTACTGTTATTTTGAGATTATAAATAAATTATGTTATGGAACTATAGATAGCTCCATCCTCCGACTCCGTCTTTGTCATCTTCAGAACCGTCAGATACGGCCTTTATGATCTTCCCATATCCGGGGACACGGGGGACTGTCTTTACGCTTCGTGCCCTGTCTTCCACATCTTTCCTCACGAAACTCATGGAAAGATTCTCTTCCTGAGTTTTCAACCTGCTAATAAAGCCGCCTGTATAGCTGAACACATTCAGGAGAACAAGTGATCCCGGCACAATAAGCGAGAAGGTCTTAACAAGGCCGTAACCAGTGTAGAGGTCAGTGAGTAAACCGGAGTAGGCAATCAGGTTTGATTGTGAAAGCGTCAGAACCCCTTTGCTGAAATATGAACTTGCTCCTCCCAGAAAACCCGCCTGGAATGGTGCCAGAAGAAGTGTGATCATCACAAGCAGGGATGTTGAAACAAGTGAGGAAACCAGGGCTTTGGATGTGCTTCCGGATTTCCTGCCGCCTATGTATCCGGCAATTGCTGGTCCGGCTATGGGTATCCACCAGAGCATTATTGAAAACATGAAGGTGTACAGCATTCCCCGTGACTGTGAATATATGAGTATCTCCTTCTGGTCCTTTTTTGAATAAGCTTTCTGCAGACTTCTTACCTTCAGGGATTCCCTGAAGTTGTCCAGACTTAATTTAGAAGGTGTCATTCAAATGTCAGACATGACATATTCTAGATAATACTTAAAGATTGCGATAAAAAAAGGGGAAGTCGCAGTTTAGCAGGTCTGCAACAAAAAACCTGATCAGGCACCATACTTTTCAGACCGGTCTGCCAGCTCTTTCAGTATGTTCATGACATCAATACTTCTTATGCGCCACATGCCGGCTGAAGCCGAGAGCTCATCAAAGAACTGTGATCTGTCCGTGAGAGCTCCCCTGGACCTGAAGAGGACAGGCACAGGGTCTCCGGAATGATCCTTGAGCGAGCACGGCGTGGCGTGGTCCCCAGTTACGGCTATTACCAGATCCTGGTCAACATTCTCCATCATTTCTCCAATTGCCCGGTCAATCCGTTCAATGGCATCCCTCTTTGCAATGGCATCGCCGTCGTGACCTGCCACATCGGTTGCCTTTACGTTTACCAGGACGTAATCATACTTCTTAGTGAGGTCGGCCGCAGCCAGAAGCTTTAAGGTGAAGTCGCTGTCAAGGGTCCCAGTTGAACCTTGTGGTTTGAGAGTGTGCATACCCAGGAGACCTCCAATTCCCGTTATCATGGGGATACCTGCTACCACTGCACCCTTCATTCCATGCATTTCCCTGAAATCCCTGAGATCAGGGGCCTTTCCAGGGCCTCTCAGAAGGAGTTCATTTGCAACCGGCTTTCCACTTTTTATCCGTTTTTCATTGGCTTCGTGATCCCTGAGGATTTTCCTTGCTGTGTCCAGATATCTGTTCAGTACGTCTGCTGTAAATTCCCCTTCAGGAAAAACTGGCACAACTCTGTTAACCGGTTTGCCCGTTTCGTGTGGGTCAGAATCTGTTATTTTGTCAGAAAGCCCCTGGCCTCTCATCACAAGAGCTGCCCTGTGCTCAACTCCCTCCTTCACGAAGAATCTGACACCGTCGATCTCCATGTTCAGTGACTTTGCCAGAAGGGATGTCCCTTCAGCTGAACGCCCCGCTCTGCGGTCTGTCACAATGCCTTTGCTGTCAGAAGTTCCAAAATTTGCCCTGAAGGCAACATCCCCTGGCCTGACTTCCAGGCCAAGACCCATAGCCTCAAAGGGGCCACGTCCGGAATAGAATTTCTCCGGGTCATAACCAAGAAGTGACAGGTGTGACGTATCCGATCCAGCCCTGATCCCGGGAGCAATGGGTGTCATCAGTCCGCCCTGCCCTTCCCGCATAAGGCGATTCAGGTTTGGGCGGAAAGCAGCCTGAAGGGCGGTTTTACCCGAAAGTATCTGGTTTGGTCTGTCTCCCAGGCCATCAAGCACAATAAGCATGATATTCTTCATGGTAACACCTTAAGTTCCTTCCATCCACTCATTTGCGTAGTCAAGCTGTTCAGGCGTCAGTTTATCCACCTTGAGACCAAGTGAATCAAGTTTTATCCGGGCAACATCGCTGTCTATCTCTTTTGGTACTGGATATACACGGTTCTCAAGCTCTCCATGATGTTTTGCAAGATACTCAGCAGTAAGGGCCTGAAGTGCGAAACTCATATCCATGATCTCAACGGGATGCCCCTGCCCCGCGGCCAGATTCACAAGTCTGCCGTCAGCTATGACATTGACTTCATTCCCGTTTTCCAACCTGTACTTCACCACATTCTCCCTTACGGGTTTTCTGGAAAGTGATTTAGATTCCAGCAGATTAACAGGAAGCTCATTGTTGAAATGCCCTGAATTTGCCAGTATAATGTTCTTCTTCGCAACGAGGAGATCATCATACGAAACAACATTTTTCATGCCGGTAGCCGTCACAACCATGTCTGCGTCCCTGATTGCGGAATTCATTGTCCTGACATCAAATCCATCCATTGCAGCCTCAACGGCCTTAACAGGATCAATTTCAGTAACGGTAACAAGGGCCCCCATGCCTTTCATTCTCATCGCTATGCCTCTTCCGCACCACCCATAGCCCGCCACAACAAGGCGTTTACCGGCTATGAGCACATTTGTGGCATTCATTATGCCATCAAGCGTGCTCTGTCCTGTCCCGTACCTGTTATCAAAGAGATGTTTCATCTGGGCATCGTTCACGTCAAACATGGGAAATTTAAGCGCACTCTGCTTCTGCATGGCAAATAGCCTTACCACGCCTGTTGTGGTTTCCTCATTTCCTCCGATTATGTGCTCCTGAAGATCCTTACGTTCGGTATGAACAATCTTTGTGAGATCGCCGCCGTCATCGATTATGATCTGTGGTTTAATGTCAAGTGCCCTGTTAAGGTATTCATAATATTCCTTCTCGCTTTCCCCCTTTCTGGCATAAACTTCCATTCCAAAGTCATCCTTCAGGGACTCTACAACACTGTCATCGGAACTGAGTGGATTGCACGAAGCCATCCTTATGGTGGCCCCACCTTCCTTAAGCAGGAGTGCAAAAACGCCGGTCTTGGCCTCCACGTGAAGAGCCATTGCAATTTTCACTCCCTTTAGTGGTTTTTCTTCAGTGAATCTCTTCCTGATGGCGGACATTACGTCCATTCTTTCCCTGGCCCAGCTGAGCCTTAAATAGCCTTTGCTTTCTTTTTCCATGCTATCATTAAGGAATGCGGATCAAGGCTTATAAGTAATCCACCCTGCATGATCCGGATATCACTGGCAACTCCGGAAATATCCTCTGGGGGGTCAAAAAGAATCATCCCTCCTCCTTCTATGAGGATATTCCCCACAAAGATATGGAATTCGTCAACTGCACCAGCATCAATAAACTCATGGATCACCTGCTTCCCGCCTTCCACAAGAACATTTCTTATGCCCATCGACCATAACTTACCAAGGATTTCATTGACAGTAAGATGGTCCCTGCTCATTCTTATGAGGTCTGCTCCCTTCAGTTCTCTATGAGGATTCCAGGTAAACACCACGGTTTTGGACGTCCCATCAAGGATGTGTGAGTTATCAGGTATCTTGAGCGATCCATCCAGTACCACCCTAATGGGGCCGGAGTTATGATTGGATGCATAACCTTCCAGATTCAGGCGAGGGTTATCATTCACGACAGTGTTTGCTCCCACAATCACTGCATCCACCCTTGATCTTATTTCGAGTACCCTTTCCCGGTCATGTGCTGATGAGATGGCAACTCTCCTGCCGCCAGGACCGGCAATCATTCCGTTAAGGCTCTGTGCGACATTGATTATTACTCTGGGCCTATCCATCTAAATCACACATTGTGAAGAAAGATATGAACTTGATTTATTGGAGTCTTTTATTTTCATAAACAAGGGGTTTGCTGCGGTCCCGTCTTGCTCAATGTGCTGTCAGGGTTCAGGCGGTTAGCAAGTGGCTGATCTCTGTTAAGGAATTTCGAAGTATTTATAAAGCGCTGGACAGGAAACGAATTCCCAAGGAATGTTATGAAAATCCGGTTACAATATGTCAGGCAGGAAGGTTACGGCGTCAGCGCTGTGGGTGAATTGTAGAACTTTCATGTAAGGCAGAGGCATTGATATTCAGGCACTGATCCCCGTCTGTAAAAGTAATCAGAAAGTTATGCATGAAAATCCCAATGCGCCAAAGGATCCGGGGAGCTTCCACTTTAAGAGGAGAACACCCCTTCTTTGTTCTGATCAGAGAAATTAGCTGAGGATATGGCCCCGCTGTATGCGGGCAGGCACTCACGTCAGTGAATCAATGATGACAGCAGAGATGCACCCTTTAGGACTGGAAAGACGACAGAAAATGGCAATAGTTTTTGGCAAAATCTTCAATACTATGGGACAAAGGCTAACGCGGAGCAAAGGTGAGAATCCCCCTCCTTCAGAATGGAAAGCTTGTCAGAAGTCATACCCGCTATGGAGGAATCCTGCAGGCAGATCATTCCTCAGGCGAACCAGGATTCAAAGCTTCAACAGAATGAATGAATCTTACCGGCATACGAAGACACCCGAATCTATCGTAAATGATGTACAGGTATTCATCGTCAAAATCTTCGAAGATTGCTCGAAAAGGTTCCTGAAACTCGACCGGCATCATTTCAGACGCAGTGTCACAAATTTCTCCGTAGGCACTGAATATATCGCCATATCTTTGTCCGAAAGGGAAGACAGCAATTCTCTGGCCTCTGGTGAGTTTTCTAAGTTTAAGGATAAGCGGTGGGTCCATTTCTGCACAATTCCGTCTTATGGTTCTCCCGTTGCCAGTCAAAAGGATTTTTCTCTCCTTGAATGAGATCAATTTCATCATGGACAAATGAGGAAGTGACGTTTTTGGCATTTAATATATATTTCTGATTTAAAAACATCATAATGCTCACTTATTTTTATGGAATTTGATATAATATCCATTGTATTAAGTTTTATTGACTAATATCTGACATATTGTTGAAAAGTTTGCTTTGAAAAGTCTCATAATCCAACTGAAACTTCTGCACATAGATATATCCCTGAATCCCGCAACATTCAGCTCAGCAGCTTTCCCTGCATCCATGCACTGGTGGCGGGATCAGGTAAACATTTTTCCACAGGTCGCCATAGACTAGAAAATGAGACTTTCAGATCTTGGCATGCCGCAGAAGTTTCTTGATATGTTCGAAGGAAAAGATCTGAAGCTCTATGATCATCAGGAAGAAGCAATTCAGAAATTCCTGGAGGGAAACAGTGTAATAGTTTCTGTGCCAACTGCTTCGGGAAAGAGCCTGATTGCATACGTGGCAATATACAGGGAATTCCAGAAGAGGCACAGGTCTCTTTATATAGTACCTCTTAGGGCTCTGGCTTCAGAGAAATTTGACGATCTTAAGAAACTGAGGGATCTTGGCGTCAGGGTGGGGATTTCGGTTGGGGACTATGACGAATCACCTGATTTCATAAGGAAATATGATGTGATTGTATGCACATCAGAGAAAGCAGATTCCCTCTTTCACCACGATCCGTCTGCACTTCTTGAAATATCACTGGTTGTTGCAGATGAGCTGCACCTGGTGGGTGACGAAAGCCGTGGGCCGAGGCTAGAGACATTTCTTTCCGCAATGAGATTTATCAATCCGGATGCAAGAATCCTTGGATTATCAGCCACAATAACCAACATAGAGCAGGTTGCACAGTGGCTTGACTCCACCAGCGTAGTCAGTGATTTCAGGCCGGTTCCGCTCAGGGGTGGCATAATTAAGGGGAGAAGCATAGAATATCTTGACGGTGAAACCGTTGAATTCCATGGGAAAGACGAGATTGTAAAAATATGCGAGTACTTCATTTCGCAGGGAGGGCAGCTTCTCATATTCGTAAACTCTCGGAAAAGATCTGAGGACCTTGCAAAGAAGATATCGCTTTCCATCGACAGGAAAATTGTGGGAGAGCCAGAAATCTCTTACATTCCTGCAGAGAGCGACCGCTATGAGGATCTGCTTACCAGAATGCTGCCGCTGGGTGTATGTTTTCATCATGCAGGCCTTTCCAACAGCCAGAGAAGTTCAATAGAAGGCTTCTTCAAGGAAGGTAAGGTGAAGGTTCTGGTTGCAACACCAACCCTTGCTGCAGGAGTCAACCTTCCGGCGAGAACAGTAATTATCCGGGATATCACACGATTTTCCGACGGGATGGTGGGATATATCTCTTCGACCGAGGTGCACCAGATGCTGGGCAGGGCAGGACGGCCAAGGTATGACACTGTAGGCTATGGCCTTATTTACGCTTCCACAGAGAATGCATACGATCACGCCATTGATTACCTGAATAGCGAACCTGAGCCTCTGGAATCTTCTCTGGACAAAGAATCCCTAATACGGTTCAACGTGATGGCGCTCATCAGCACAGGACTGTGTAGCAGCCTAGATGGCATCATTCGCTTCTATAGAACAACTTTGCTTGGCCTGCAGCAGGAAATTGAAAAGTTCTCCAAGCAATTCAGCAGGACACTGTCATTCCTTGGTAACAACGGATTCATAACGGAGAAGGAGGGGAGATATGCGGCAACCAAACTTGGCAAGGCTGCCAGCGACCTGTATATTGATCCGATGTCCGCAGTGATCCTGAAAAAGTATCTTGATTCCGGCGAAATTGACGATGTCAGGTCCATGGTGAACATCTGCCTTACTCCGGAGGTGATGCCTCTCATTGCCCGGTCTGATGATCTTGAGGAGATTGAGTACTTTATCAGGAAGAATGAAATCGACGTATCACAGTTCCCGGAAGATTACGCGGGAAGGATCAAAACAGCAATGGTACTTCTTGACTGGATCAGTGAATCTTCCATGGAAAGGATTGAGGAGAAATATAATATCGGCCCAGGCGACGTGCAGGCAAAGGTCAGCAGCGCACAGTGGATTTCATATAGCCTCGCAAGGCTTGCTTCCCTCTATCTGCCGGAAAAGAGGCGTTATTTTGAGATCCTGAATGTAAGGATTACTGAAGGGATCAGGGAAGAAATCTGGGAGATCATCTCGATTCCCAACATCGGCAGAGTTCGTGGTCGCAGGTTGTACAATGCAGGGTTCAAATCTCTTGAACAGGTCGCAGGCGCCTCCGTGGAGTCCCTCTCAAAAATTGTCGGCTTCTCAGATAAACTTGCCTCGGACACAATTGCCCATGCCCAGTCAATAATCTCAAGGAGAAGGGCATGATTGACCATCTGAAGGTTCCAAGGGAGATGGCGCAGAGCGCAATTGAGAGGGTTCGGAAGCTCGGCGTGGTGGATAACAGCTTCTCCATACAGAATGATGCTGAATACGTCCTGATACCCCTGATTTCTGGTGCAGTACCGGAAATGGAATACCCTATAGTCAAAGTCCAGGGCAGGCCCTCTAAGAGGAAATACCAGCCCATGGATACCCATGGTGCATTTGACGTCATTGGGCACATTGCCATAACAAAAATAAGGAATCGTGAGAAAGCACTATCTCTGGCACAGAGCCTCATAAAAGCAAACAGAAACATAAGCACTGTGTACCTGGACACCGGTATTCAGGGGGAATACAGGATCAGGGATCTTGAACTTCTGGCCGGAACAGACAATCCGGTTGCGCTTTACCGTGAAAACGGTGTGGCAATGACGATGGACGTCAGGAAAGTGTATTTTTCACCAAGGTTGGCAACAGAGAGAATGCTGGTTTCAAAGGACGTAAGGGACGACGAGGAAATACTGGACATGTTTGCCGGCATAGGTCCATTTTCACTGAGCATTGCCAGATGGCATAATTGTACCATCCATGCTATCGACAGCAATCCTGATGCAGTATTTTACATGCAGCAGAGCATACAGCTCAACCGGCTAGCAGGAAGAGTGATTCCGCACAACGCAGATGTTGAGGTAGCGCTATCTGAGCTGAACGGATTTCACAGGATAATAATGAATCTTCCCCATGATTCATTCAGGTACCTTGATGTTGCTCTTGAACATCTAAAGCAAGGCGGAATTCTTCATTATTATGAGATACTTAATATTGAAAAGCTTGAGGAGCGTATGGAGGAACTGAGGTCAAGAAACATGGATCTTCTGCAGAAGAGGGTTGTGCATGGCTACTCATCCAGGGAAAGCATGTTTGCCCTCTGGCTTCGTAAAGCATAGATGGGGTGCCCAATGGGGTTCAGGAAACAGCAGGGAATTCCGGGATACCGTGTCCATAACTAAAATTATGTAGTGAAATTAACTATACCATTTATCCATGGGAATTGCTGACCATATTGGGAACCTGACCTCTGAGGTTTACGAGAAAGTTCTCCTAGATGAAGTTAAGGGCGGAACCGTTCCCAACCATATAGGCATAATTACCGATGGCAACAGAAGGTACGCAAGGAGCCTCGGGCTTTCCGAGAATGAAGGCCATGTGAAGGGAAAGCAGAAACTGGAGGAAGTCCTTGAGTGGTGCATGGAGGTTGGCGTGAAGATTGTAACCGTCTACGGTTTTTCAACAGAAAATTTTCAGCGGGATAGGAAGGAGGTGGATTTCCTGTTTCATCTTATAAATGACGCTCTTCTTGATCTCCTCGATGATCAGAGGATTTACAAGAACAGGATCAGGGTAAGAATCATAGGTGAGAAATCCCGCCTTCCCGCATTTCTTACGGACACAATAGCGCTGGTTGAGAGGACAACCAACGGGTTTGACGATTTCAAATTCAATCTGGCAATAGGATACGGTGGAAGGGAGGAAATCATCAGTGCCATCAAGAGGATGTATAATGAGATCCAGGCTGGAAAATTCAGCATAGATGACGTTACAGAGGCCAGGTTCCGTGAATATCTGTACGACAGGGAACTGCCGGATCCAGACCTGATTTTCAGGACCAGTGGAGAGGAGAGGATTTCCAATTTCCTCCTCTGGCAGTCTGCATACTCTGAGTTATATTTTTCTGACGTGAACTGGCCGGACCTGAAGAAGGGTGATTTTCTGAAGGCTATAATTTCCTACCAGAAGAGGAAAAGAAGATACGGTGTCTGAATGTATCTTGCCATAGATGACACGGATTCCAGCCAGGGCATGTGCACCACATTTCTTATGACAGAGATCATTGAACGTTCCGGCCTTGACATTATAGGGATGCCTGCACTTGTGAGACTCAACCCTACAATTCCTTTCAAGACACGGGGCAATGGTGCGTTGAGGGTGAATCTTGGCCACGGTGAAGGACAGACACGTAAGATAGGAGTGTTTGGCAATCGCCCAGTACGGGCATTCCAGCATGGCAACGAGGCAATAACGGAGCCGGATCTGATTGATATGGTTGAACCCGTGGTCAGGGAATTTGCTGAACTGGGCGATGAAAATACCAATCCCGGCATTGTTGTCTCCCGGCAGGAACTGCCGGAGGAATTCTACTGGCAGGCAGTTCAGGATTTTCTCAATGTGGGCGATGCCGAGAAATTCCTGAGAAAAAATGGAGCTCTTTATGTGAAGATAAAGCAGGGCAGAGGCATCATAGGATCGGCAGCTGCACTTTCCTGGAAGGGTACCAGAAAAACATATGAACTGCTGGCTTACCGGTATCCTCATGCGGAATACCTGCCACAGGACATGAAGATATCCATGGCCTCTGAAGCTGACACCATTCCCGGAACATTCAACAACGTGGACAGAAATAACAGGCATGCAGCCATATTCCCAAGTGAGAAGACGCCGGTTATTCTTGGAATAAGGGGACGCGATCCGGAGGCCCTTCTTGGTCAGGGAATAGAAATGGTAACTTCATGGAATGTGGGCCATGACAGGATACTTGTGTATGAAAGCAATCAGGGAACGGATGATCATATAATTGATAATCCAGTGAAACTTCAGGATTACCATACTTACAGGATCGCCGGCAGGGTCATATCTTCTCCATATTCAATCAGAGGATCGCATTATTTCTGCAATATCCAGTGGAAAGAATCCACCGTGAAAATTGCAGCTTTTGAGCCTACAAAGGAATTCAGGCAGGTTTTCAGGCAGCTGATCCCTGGAGACATGATCACAGTTTACGGCTCTTACAGCTCGGGTACCATCAATGTTGAAAAACTGGACCTGATGAGCAGGGCAAGACTGTACGGTAAGAGCAGTCCCGCTTGCCCTACCTGCCACAAATCAATGGAAAATCATGGAAATGGAGATTACCGCTGTCCCACGTGCGGGGAACGCCAGAAAATTCCTCATTACACTGTTGTTGATCGCAGACTGTCCGAAGGACATTATGATGTTCCAGTGATTGCAAGAAGACACATCTCCCGGCCATTTGATTTTTCTGTGCAGACTGTGGGAGGTCTCAGGAGATGATCTGCATCACCGGTTCTCCAGGCAGCGGGAAATCAACGGTTACAACCATCCTGCGTACAAGAGGATTTACGGTGCACAATGTACTGGATTTCCCTGGGTCCATGGAATGTGTTTCCAATGGCGAGGCAGATATAGAATGCCTTCGGGCAGTTACCAGCAGGCTCTGCGGTGCAGGTGACATCATTGAGGGGCATTACTCGCATCTCCTGAACTGTGATCTTGTGGTCATTCTGGACAGGGATGAGGAACAGGTGCTTGCCGAACTGACATCAAGGGGTTACCACAGTAACAAAATAATGGAAAACCTGGATGCCCTGCGATGTGATCTCTATTATTCAGAATCTCTTGAAATGCTGCCCAGAAGCAGAATAAAGCGGATATCAGTAGTAGAAGGCAATCCCGAATTAACGGCAACAATGGTTCAGAATTCTGTGGTGGAATTTCAGCAAGAATTAAGACAGCACAGGAGTTAACCATGCATGGTACTCGATTCCCAGAGATCCCGAGCAGACAGATTCCTCATTCCCATCACAAATCTCTTCATTAAATGGAAACCAGACAGGGTTTCCCTGCTCTCCCTCACTCTTGCTGCATTTGCTGGAATCTTCATATATCTTGGAGCTTCCTACAGGTTACTGCTCCTTGCAGCCTTCCTCTGTGTTGTTTTCTCATCCTTATTTGATGCAATCGATGGAAAGCTTGCAAGGGTAAAAAATATATCCTCACCCAGAGGAGATCTCATTGATCACGTTTTCGACAGGTTTGCAGACGTCTTCATGATTCTCGGTTTCATCTTTGGAATGTATGCGCAGTATGCCATCGGGATTCTGGCACTTGTTAGCGTCATGCTCACCAGCTACATGGGTGTGCAATCGCAGGCTCTTGGCCTCAAAAGGAACTATTCAGGGCTTCTTGGAAGGGCAGACCGACTTGTTCTCATAATGGTATTCATTCTTGTTGAATTTATCATCCCATTCTCCGTGCATCTGTGGATATTCAGAATCACGCCTGTTGCCATCCTGCTCATATGGTTTGCCATTGCCGGGAATGTCACGGCCGTGAAGAGATTCCTTGACAGCTACAGGGCACTTGCCCCTTCCTGAATGCCATCAATGAGGGCCTGGTATTCCTGAGCAATGTCCCGAGCCCTGGCAAATGTTCTGGATTCTCCGTATATCCTGATTATGGGTTCAGTGCCGGATGGCCTCACCAGAACCCATCCGTCCTTCAGGAAGACTTTGATGCCGTCAGATGTGTCTGTCTTCATGCCTGAGGCGTATCCCAGAATTCCCCTCTTTATAATTTCCCATTCAACCTTCCTGTCAGCGGAGAGTTTATGGATATGATATTCCGGTATTTCCGATATCAGTTCCTTCAGTCCCGACTTTCTGGCTGCCATGAGGTTCAGCACAAGGGCTGCAGTCATTGCCCCGTCCCTGCAGTACTGATGCGGGCCGTATATGATGCCTCCGTTCTCTTCTCCCCCTATTTTTGCCTTCTTCTCAATCATTGTCCGGGAAACCAGAGGTGCACCCACCCTGGTCCTGATAAGTTCCGCTCCTCCAGCAGCGCAAATTTCATCCATTGCATCAGAACTGCTGATTGGCGTAACCACCCTGTCACCCGGCTTTATGGTGCTCTTCACTATGAGTGAAAGCGTTATGTCGCCATCCACAAAGTGCCCTGTGCTGTCTATGAATACAGCCCTGTCCGCATCGCCGTCATGGGCTATGCCCAGGTCAAATTTACCGCCGCTTACAACATTGATCAGATCCTTCAGGTTCTCTGGTTTTGGTTCAGAGTTGCGAGAAGTGAATTTACCATCCGGATTTGCGTTGAGAGTGACCACAGAGCAGCCCAGTCTCCTGAGGAGTTCCGGAGTGGATGAATAGGCTGCACCATTCCCTGCATCAAATGCAACTCTGAATTCCTGTGTTCTGATGGCTTCAGCATTAACCTGCTGCATTACCCCTGCCAGGTAACGCTCAACGGCATCCGTAATGATTCGAACTCTTCCGCAATTATTCCAGGTAGCCTGAATGAATGTTCTGTCGTAATAAATACCCTCGATGATCTCTTCCTGATTTCTGGGGAGTTCCGTTCCATCTGCGGCAATGCACTTTATTCCATTGAATCTGGGCGGATTGTGGGACGCCGTTATAACTACCCCAGGAATCCTGTTGATCTTGCAGTAGTACTGTATTGCTGGAGTGGGGAGTATACCAAGATCCAGAATTTCCTTTCCTGCACTCATGATGCCGGATGAAACGGCATTGAAAATCATGGGGCCGGTATCCCTTGTATCTCTTCCCATGGCGATGGTACCGTCCTTGAAATATGTTCCAATGGATTTTCCTATCTGCATCGCAAAGTCAGGAGTAAGATCAGCATTTGGTTCGCCTCTTATGCCATTTGTTCCAAAGAGGGGAGGTCTTTCATCAGATCTTTTCATTTTATCTTCTGTTTATCATGCAAGGATATTTAACATCTGCGAGGCGGCAAATCCGCAAAAACCCGCCTGAAAGATCAGCTGATCATGGTCATGGTTCCTCTTCCAGATGATAACTACTGCCTCTCCACTGTATTGTCTCCGTACTGCGGGCCTTTATGAGATTGTAGAAGTAGATGAATGGAATTATGAAACTGAGAAGAAACACCTGTGTTTTTCGCTCCCTTGATCTTTTTGCGTTTCTCATGGATGTAATCACGGAAGGTGCCAGCAGCAGTGCAAAGAAGGGACTGACAGAGAATGCCAGAATCAGGGCGGATATGAATACAAGGATGGTGGCAGCATAAAAGACAATACCATAACGAAACACGCTTGGTGTGGAATAAACGGAAAGAGCAGTCTGGCGGTTTGCCCATTCAATGAATGTGGAAAAATCATCTGGTGAGTTAATTACGGGCGCAGCCTCCGGCACATATGCTATTTCAAGTCCAGCTTTCTTGCAGAGTTTTGTCAGTGCAACATCATCAGATACATATGACCTGAAAAAATCAAGTCCTTTGACTTTCAGCAGTTCTGATCTGAAAGCCAGAGAGCCGCCCCATCCGAATCGTGTAATGCGCGATTCCATCATCCCCTGGCCCACAAAACCCCAGACAAGCTTCACGAATGACCAGAATCCTCCCGCCGGCCGGAAGTAGGGAAAAGTTGTGGATATTCCCACGCTGTTCTGGGATAATGGGGCAAGAAGCAATTTCAACCAGTCTTCGTCTGGCAGGATGTCTGAATCAGCGATGACGTAGACGGGAAAATCGGGGAAATGATTTATGGCAGATGCTATTGCCCTGACCTTGCCACTGCACTTTCTGCATGAATCATCAGAAATGATCATATCCATGCCTGAACCGCGAATAGACCCCACTGCTGCGTCATCTTCTGAATCAACAACCGCAACTGCCTCCCACTTCGCGTTCAGATTTGCCATTATGCCCCTGAGGTTTTCATCCAAAGTATAATCCCGTCCCTTGCAGGGAACAATAACCAGGGCTCTATCCTCATAGCTTCCAAATGTGGTTTTCATGGGTTCCCTGTGGGATGCTATGAAAGTTAATCCTGCAAAAATCAGAATAATCGCAGAGAGAAATATATCAAAAAAAACGTTATGGAAGATTCCCGGGATCATCTTCAGACCAGTGTGACATCCTCGGAGTCAACCTGGGCTACGCCATTTATGGCAGAAATGGCTTCTTCTACGCGATCAATCTTCCCCTCTTCATCGGGCACAATGACCTCAAATTTTATAGCCTTGAGGCCGAATCCAATTTCCTCCAGGTAAGATTTGTTAATCTCACAGAGTGGCTTGATCTTTTCTCTTATTTTACCCAGAAGATCTTCCATGGACACGTCTGCTGATTCGGGAAGGATCTTCAGAACTACAGCAACATCTCCCATGATATCACGGCCCTGTGAATCCGCAGTGATCGCAAACATAGGCAGTGGAATGCTCTCTGCATTCCTTGCATCTTCCGATCAGCTCTTCTCCGCATGACGGACACTCAAATATTGAATAGCCGGTCTCTACCAGTCCAACCCCGCAGGAAGTGCAAGTCTCTTTGTATCTCATCTTAATCAGTTTCTCTCTTCCAGATTGCCTTGTAATATTAATAATGTTCTCGGCTGATGGTTATTGCCGGAACTTATCAATTCCAGGCACCCATGATCCCTGACTCAATACGGACGTACCTGGAATTTCAACGCTCATTAATGTCTGGAACCACTCAGCATCATTTCATGAAGGAACGATAAGATAATTTCGTCTTTGGCATACAGAATCATGGATAATGTCTATGCCATATTTGCCGACAACAATGGCAAAGTCAGGGAAAAGCTTGAAAATAACTTTATCGCATCCCAGAATCCACTGTATATTGGTATCATCCTGAAACCGTCACATGGTGCCTGGATCAGGATGTCAAGAGCAAGAACTGTGGTGCTTGAGATGGAAGGAAAACCAGGAGAGTTCTCAATTCCATACAGGATAGAAGTCGGGGAGAACAGCATCTTCTTCCTGAAGCCCAGGGAAGATGCTTAAAGGATTACGAAACCAACCAGGACAGTCATGAAGATAAGCACTGCAAACACTACAGCAAATGTCCTGAAATCCCATCTCATTACCTTTGCCCCATCCAGAGGGCCTATTGGAATCATGTTGAATGCCCCCAGATAGAAGTTAAGGTAACTGATCTCCAGTATTATGCCGCCAAGTCCCCTGATCAGGATGCCCACCAGGGAAAGAAGTAGAAACACAAAGCCTGCCAGCATGTTAAATCCGGGGCCGGCAAGGGCAGTCTTTCCTATTTTCTCATTTCCGTAAACACCTGCAATGTTGACAGCTCCCGGGGCAGCAAGGATTACACCGAAAAACGATGTTATGAGCGCCATAAGGATTCCGATGGGCCAGAGCCTGAATTCTGCCCATCCCCCGTAATTCCTAGCCACCTGCCTGTGTGAAAGCTCATGCCCCAGAAAGGCGATTCCCACAGCTATAAAGCTTACAATTATGGTTCTAGCGGCAACCAGTGCCGGCACATGATAACCGCTGTCAGCGAAGCTGGCAATAGAGAACGCAAATCCTAAAACAAGAAGGGCAAGCAGAATATCCTGGGTTTCTCTTTTCATGTTTCCAAAGCCGTAGTAGTTCAATCAGATTCCTCTTTCCTCATTCATCCTGGAAATGTATTCCATTAGCGTAATGACATCCAGTGCCTCAGATATGCCAATCTGAAGATAAAATGCAACGTTAAGCGGTTCCTGCCTCACGTTATCCTTTATTGCCCTCTTGAGGAGCCTGAGAAGAACATCATTCTTTGTCTGTGCATGCCTTGCGATGTCCATCTGGTCGTGAATGTAGATGTACAGATTCCTGGCTATTATGGGATCTCTTCTGTCGAGATTGTTGAATATCACAGCAATTGTCATGTCATTGATGTTATCCAGCGGATAGTTCTTGACCGCCTTCTGAATTACATCACGGGAAAGAACCTCATATTTTTCCTCATTTATGTCAAAATAGTACTCTCTGCTGTCAAGGAAGGCGAAAACATCCTCAATCTTCTCAATGGGTATATCTGCTTTGTAAAATGCCTCCTTCTTGTCGAATTTTTTCTTGGCCTTGTACTCCACCTTCAGTAGCCTGCTGACGTATAGCAGAGTTTCCACAAATTCTTTCCTTGAACGGAGGTCCTCCATAAGTTCTCCGTGGATATCCTTTTTCAGAAGAGTCCCCTCATAGCGGCTCATGATCTTTTCTGCCATGTCAAAGTCGTCGGTCTCTATATAACTCCTGATAACGTACTGAAGACTCTTATCATCAACATATTTTGGGTTTGTCTCATAGAATTTTCTTATTGCCTCATAGTCGCGGTCTTCGTAGTACAGGCGGAGCAGAACATTCACTATGTCAAGGCAATTTGCGAATTCTTTACAGAAACGCAGGCTCCGGAGAATCAGCTCAATTGCGTCCGTCCTTCTGCCGGTTCTGACCAGAATGTCAGAATACATTCTTACAGTATCAAGGTCCCCTGGCTCATTCCTGTTCAGGTTTCTTGCAACCTCCAGTGCAAGTTTCGTATCGCCGCTGTCAAAGGTCTTCCTGGCAATGAGCTTGCCCAGCCACACAAAACCCTCATTGGAATATATCCTCACAATGAGGTCTCGAACGTCCCTGTTGTACCATAGTGTCTCAACTGCAGCTTTCAGGATTTCCTGGTCCTCCTGCCTTTTGAACGTAATTCTTTTCAGAAGTGCCAGGGCCTGTGGTATCTGTGAGGTCTTCTGGTAAAGCTTCAACTGAAGCAGATCGTTCTCGTTTTTAGACAGGATATCCTGTGCTTTTTCATACTGTCCTGCCTCAATGAGTGCATTCAGATAACCGGGGATGGTCAGGGGGTCAACACCCATCTGAATTGCCGCGTCGCAGTGGTTCAGAGCCTGATCGTATTTTCCCATGCTGTTCAGGACACCTGCCAGAAGTATCTCTATCTCTGGAGTCCTGTTCTCCGTTTCAAGATCGCCCAGGAACTGTAAAACCTCGTCAGGTTTTCCTGCATCCTTTAGCATGGCCATGTGCAGGTCAATATCCTGGCTATTGAACTGCCTGGTGCGGAACAGCATCTGTGATTGCTCAATGGCATTCTGGAGATTTCCGCTGTGCCTCAAAACATCCCGCCTTATCCTGAAAATCCAGGGGTTATGGGAGGTTCCTGACCCTATATATGAGAGGAAATCCGAAGCCATTTCCCAGAATTTGTTTCTGTTTATGAACGAATGGAATCCTCCCAGATCCATCATTTCCAGAGAACCCAGTGATACAAGCTTCTCTGCATGTTCACGTATTTTTTTTGTTTCACCGTAGACCATGTCAAGTTCCACCGCCAGGATTAGAAAATCACAGTTCAGAAGCTTGTCAAGAGATGCGTCTGCGTTCTTCCTGGAAGATGTATAATCTCCCCTCTGGAAATCAATCACTGCCATCAGGTAAAGATAGAAAGGATCCTTCTGGTTTGAAGCAGCCCTGACCAGTTCCCTTTCAGCCCGATCCAGTTTCCCGTTCCTGATGTAAGTTTCTGATATGGGAAAGAGATATTTCGTGGAGTCCATGATCTCTTCACCTATTTTCCCCTCCATGGCCTGCTGGATCAGGTCAACCGTAGCCTTTGCAGACCTGAAAACCTGTTTGGAAAGAGCATTTAGAAGGTCATCCGGCATTTTACGACCCGAAGAGACGTAAAACCAGGATTTTATAAATGCCAGGGCAGTGGAAGGATACCTCTCAAGGAACTGCCCATCTATGCTGCTGTAATCAGAGGGGACTCCCCTCAGGCGATCGGTGATAATCTTGAGAGCAGCAGATTCCTCACGATGGAGTATGATGAAGCTTTCAAGTTCCTTGAGAATCTCCTCAACCCTGACGTTGAAAAAGACTGAATCCAGGACCAGTGGATTTCCAGCATACTCTGGGATGGATGACAGGGCTTTGATGGCTTCATGCTGCCGATCCATATAAAAAAGAGAAGAAATGTAAAACTCCATTCTGGACTGCCTGACATGCTGGTACCTTTCCATGAAAGAAAGAACCTGATCGTATTCTCCACGCTTGAAAAGCAAATCCACAATGTAGGTTGCATGTTCATCAGAGTTGGGATTAATCTTCAAAATCTCAAGGGCTGTGCCATATGCGTCATTTGTGTTGTTAAGTTTTATCAGAGTCCTGAATTTCATGTTCAGAAGATCCAGGTTACCCGGGTTCGTGATCAGGCCTTCAGTTATATCCTTAAGAGCCTCACCAAACATTGATTTCTGTATTTCAGCATCAATTTTCCTTGAAAGAAAGAATGGATCAGAAAATATTGCGGAATGTGTTTTTGACAGTTCCAGGAATTCATCCATGAGTCCCTGGGAATAAGCAATTTCAAGTGCAGTTCGCGCCAGTTCCGGGCTGTCATCATTGCGTTTCAGGATATCCTTGATTATTTCATAGGCTTCCACTTTCTCTCCTGATGAAAGAAGAATCTTCACCTTCTGTCGAAGAAGCTGATCATTGGATTTCCGGAAATTCAGAGCATTGTTTATAACATCAAGCGCAGTCTTCCAGTTGCCCAAAAGTAACAGGGAATCCGTTACCACAATTATGTCATCTATGTCCTTGAGATCGCTGAAATCAAACCCCTCCAGGAAACTTGTTCTATCGCCTTCCCCAGTTCCAATCAACTTCAATCCCAGTATGCGAAGCCAGGTTTCTTTCCCCAAATGATCAGAGATAATTTTCAGTGCCTCCAGTGCTTTTGGATCATTCGTGGACCCTGCATACTCAAAAACTATGGATTTTGCCTCAGTGGGGTCAACCAGTTTCCAATCAATTGACTCAAGAAAACCATTACGCAATATGCCAGATCTGCTGTAAGCATGGGCCAGCAGCACTTGATTCCGAATGTCGGTTTCTGCAATCTTCTCAAGAATTGGCAGTTCACTTTCAGGAATGGACTGTGGTGAAAATGCATTGATTATGCGCTCGGTGTCGCTGGGCGAGCCGCCATCTAAAATGGATGAGCATTTTTCCAACAGGGGTAGAAGCAACTCTTTATTTTCTGCGATCTTCTGAATGTTAAGGATGAGAATTATTGAATCAGCAGTGGCTGACTTGCAGGTTTCTTCCAGATAATGCTGGATTGATTCCAGAAGGCTGCTGGTGATCTCAATGCCTGAGCTTCCTTCTGCAGTAAGGTAGGGTGTCACAATCTTCAGCAACTCCGCCGGAGAGGTGTTCGCAGTACCGGCATCCAGGAAAGCCTGCTCAAGCAGTTTCACCATCTTTCTCTGTGAAACTCCATCTGCCATTTTCACACTACATTCATAATTCTATATTATTATTGTTGTCATTTGCAGTTTTTCACAGCTGAAAACGGTGGATTTAGCATTTGCCAGTGAGGAGTCTCCATTCTCAAGACAGGGAAAGAAGACGTGCGACAAATTATCGTCTTCTCAGGGATATAGGGAGCCTGCAGGAAGCCATGGCTAAAAGGTAGGTTAAATTATTGCTTTATGCGTGACTGCATCCACAAGGTCAGATGGCCCAGCATGAATGACATGGTACCTTCTGGCCCGTGAAAATTCAGGCTGATGGAGATTCCACAATAAACATCTGAAGCTGGCAGTTGCTGCGAAAGCCTGGAGGTGAGGCCACAACTGCATGCCTTTAAAACCAGCTCAAATGGCTCCCCCAAGCATGATGGAAGTCAGGTAAAGGGTCCCATACATCACAAGTGAGATTATCCAGGTCATTATGACAAAGTGGTGGAGACCGTGAATCACCCGGCCACCATCTGCAAATTTAAGTGCTGTTCCAGCTATGAATGAATGCAGCATGAGTATAACAACAAGGAAAACCTCGATCATTAAAATTGATGAGGCAGGCTGTGAAACAAAGATTCCAAATGAATTAAGCGAAGAGACATTGAACGTGGCGAACACCTTGTTGATTATTTCCAGTACACCGAAAGATATTGCAAGAGAGAAAGCCAGGCCGCCCGTGATGCCATATAATACACCTATGTAACTGCTCACTGAGGCATGCCTCCTCTTTCTCAGCCTTATGACCCTGTCGAAATTGTCGGCAACCACTGCACCAGCTTTGGCAGCATCTGCACCAAGATCAATTGACTCAACAAAGCTTTCTGAAAAAACCTCTATGAGATGCGACCCTGTATCCGCACTGAAATATTTCCATGCCCTGAGGCTGTCAATCCTGTATGCGAGCCTCCTGTAGAGGTTTCGTATATCCTGCGTCAGCGTCCCGAAGTCGTGAAGCACAATGGACTTCAAGGCATCTATAACCATGTTTCCGCGAGCAGATGCTGATCCTGAAAGTGATCTGATGAAACTCCCGAACATTTCATCCTTCTTCAGGACTATTTTCTCAGCCTTTGAACCTATGTATCCCGGGAAGAAGAACGGCGTTATTATTATTGCAACAGCAATGTAGAAGGGCATGGCGAAAAATAACCTTGTTCCCAGAAGTACTGCTGCTAATGCCACAGAAGATACTGAAGCGTAGATGAAGACTCTCCTGATCTTCAACTGAAGGGGAGTTTTTATCCCGGTGTCATGCCAGATTGGGTCGTTTGGCAGAACCATCTTTATTCCATAAACCAGCATGGATTCACCAAGTATTATTGTAATGAGGCTCAGGGAAAGCACAGAGAGTATGTTGATTTTGATGAGCACAGGCATAATCATGATAAAAGTGATCATGAATGCAAATGCCAGAAGGAGTGAGATGTACATATCCTTGTAAAGGTCGAAGGTGTAAAGTGACGATATGTATGTGGTTTCAAAGTTATTCATCACTGTCTCCGATTCATTCTTGACGAAATCTTCAAAGTCCTGACCGCTGTTTATGGCATGGCCAAATCTTGCCAGGAAATCTTCAAATACCTCACTGGGTACCTTGGTGGAAACAAGCATGGCAGCTTCGGACAGCCCTCTTTTCCAGTTCTTGACAAGATTCACAAGCCTTGCGATTTCAAACCGTATCCTTCCAAGCTTTTCCTTCCTGGAAATAATCTCAAGCAGGTCTATACGGTTGGCCGAACTCACTGCAAGAGTGGCGAACGCCGTCATGAAGTACGGTATGTTTGAATTTATATCTGCCTTGGCGGAATCCCTTTGAATTATTGGGCGCAGTATGGTGAAGAACATAAGGCTGGCTCCAACAGCTGCAAATATCATGAAGTATATGCTGACAAATATGTTGTAAAGCATGAATCCTGCAGCAGTAACCAGCGTTCCAGCAACGATAACTGCAGTATCGCTCTTCTTGAACTCGATCCCTGCAAGAAGCTTAGAATTTTTAAACGTAACCATTTCCATCACCCGTACATTGGAATCGCATTGGGTCCCTTGAGGTAGAATGTCTTGATGAGATCAAACACCTTGTAGTACGATGTTATGTTGTTCCTAAGCATGTATTCTATAATTTTTGCCCTTTTGAAAAGCTCGTCATAGATCACTTTGGGGTCAGCCATTCCGGCGGTTGCAGCAATTCTCTTCTCAAGTATGTAGCTGTTGTTGAGCCCTCTGAATACGTGCTGGTCCGTTGTTGCGTCCCACTGGAACACCTGCTTGGTGGATACGCCACCCAGCTCCTCATAATAACCTTCGATTTCGTTTATGCTGGTTGTTCTTCTCAGGAATTTTCCATTTACGTAGACTGCCTGCTGTATCAGGGCAATATTCAGGTTATCCATGAAGGTTACCGGTATGTTGATTGGAGTTCCCGTGAACCTCTGTATCATCTTTCTCACTGACGCAGCATGGAACGTGGATATGACTGGATGTCCCGTCTGCATGGCCTGGAAGGCCATGGATCCTTCAGCACCTCTTATTTCACCTACAATTATGTAATTTGGCCTGGACCTGAGTGCGGTTTTCAGAAGATCGAAGAGGGTAACACGGCTGTCCTCAGCGCCCCTCTCCCTGGTGACAAGCTGCTGCCAGGCATCCTGTGGTGCCCTTATTTCAGGAGTATCCTCTGCACTGAATATCTTGGAATCAGGCCTTATGAAAGGTATCATGGCATTCACGACTGTGGTTTTGCCGCTGGCAGTCTCCCCGCATACGAAGACGCTTTGCCCATATTCCAGTGCCAACCACAGGTAAGCTGCTTCCTCTGCAGACATGGTGTTGTATTTCACAAGCTGTACAATACTGATTGGGATATCTGCAAACTTTCTTATTGTGAAGCTCGGCCCTCTGGCAGATACATCACTGCTGTAAACTATGGAGAGCCTGGAACCGTCCGGGAGAGTTGCATCAACTATGGGCACCTTGTCGGAAACGGGTCTTCCTACCCTTTCGCTGAGCCTCTTGCTGTATATGGCCAGGCGGTCATTGTCGCCGAATGTTATCCTTGCCTTGATGGATCCGAATATTTTGTGCACTATGAATATGTCATTGGCCCCGATTCCACTGATATCTTCAATGTGTGTATCTCTGATGAGAGGCTCCAGGGGACCAAGGCCAACCACATCCTTCTTTATGTTATAAAGGAGCTTTTCCTTAAGCTCAGGCCTGACTGTGGCACTCATCCCCTTAACTTTGTTGGCACTTCCCACGCTGGTAATCCTGTTGTATATGTCCTCAAGGTTTTTTTCCAGAATCTCCTCGGATTCAGGTGGAGGATAATTTGCAGCGAAGTTCAGTATGATCATCAGGACATCGTCCATGAACTGCTGCTCTTCAATGGTTAAATCCGGCTCTATTGGCTTGTATATCCTTGCCCCGTTATCCATGTAAACATGAATGAAAATAGGGTCTCCCACAGGGTATATTATGTCCAGCGCCGTCACATCTCTCAGGGAATTGTCCGGTACAGGAACAAATGTTGGAGTCCTCTGGGCACTTATCCTGTAATTGTTCAGGTATTCAGCAAGATGCGGATTCCTTTCCACGGCAGTCTGAAGATTGTCTGATGTCACATATTCTACCATTTATTCACCTCACGATACACTGGATATTTCAACTATCAATCCCCTCCCTGGTTCTATCCTGAATGGTATAGCCTGTTGAAAGGATTTAAGGGCCATGGGGAATTTCATAAGGTCAATCACATGTTTCCTCTCGCCGGCCAGGTCTCTTGAGTGCAGGCTGATCACGGTTGTGGACAGTTCCCTTATCTTTACCAGGCTTGCCGGATCAATATCGGACGGATTTATTGTCACTATGACTATGCGGCCCTCGGAAAACTTCCTGAGGTGTGTGAAGTACTCAATTATATTGAAATCCTTGAACATCCCTGATTGCAGAGAATCGATTATGAGAACCTGCTTTGCCTTGAGTTCATCGAGGCTGAGTAGTTCTTCCAGCTTAGCCCTCCGTCCCCTGCGTAAGAGGAAGACCGATGTTATGAAGGATATCTGGTCAGCCAGTATCTCATTGAACATGGGGTATCCAAGAGATTCAGCTTCCGAGATGAACTCCCTTATGGGGAACTGGGAGGATATGTAAGCTATGGAGGCGTTGTGCTTCAGCATGCCGTAGGCCAGTCTGAGACACAGAAGTGTCTTGCCTTCCCCGCTGCCACCCTCTATGGTAATTATCTGGCCCACGTAAAGGCCTCCACCCATCCTCCTGTCCAGTTCATCCCCCGGAAGCGTAAAGTTGAGATACATGATCAAACCTGAATCTGAAATTCGAAATTCTTTGTAACACCGTTGTTCAATATTACGGTAAGCTGGTTGTAGCCGGCTGATATTGTGGTATTCACCACTATTTCGCCCACCTGGGCAGGCATTAACTCTCCATTACCACCAGGTGTTGTGAAGGTCACTGTATTACCTGTAAGCATGGTGCCATTTATCAGCACCGACACAGATCCGTTGGTAAAGAAGAAACCCGCCTCACCCGTATTCTTGACGTAGAAAACATATCCGTCATGGTAAGGGATCTGGCTCGGATTGTTGATTATTTCAAAGTCCGTCTGTATGGTGCTGGAAGTGCCCTTGGCCGAATCCTGCATGCTGAGGGCAAGATGTGAGGTCTGGCCGCCAAGTACCCCCACCACAGCCACGCTGAGTATCAGCGTTGCTATGAAGAATATCATCTCCGATGTTCCCATTGATGCCATTAAACTTTTACCTCCAGATATTTTTCATAACCTGTGTTGAACACGATCTCCACACTGTATTCCCCGGCACTCTGGCGGAAGGTTATGTTTCCGCTGGCCAGTGGAAACAGGTACTGCCCTGAATATGTGAAATTGGCCACAGTTCCGTTTATAAGTAGATTTGATAATCCCATATTCAACCCTACTGAGCCAGTATTTGTCAGATTCACCGTTACATTATACGAAGTACCGGATGGCCTGACATAGTAACCAGTCACATTGACTCTTGAATTTTCAAGGTCGTAACTGTGTGTATTGAAACCTTGCTGAGCACTGTTAAGCTCAGTGTCGGCATGAACGTAATCAGAATAAATTACACCAAAAAAAATGAGGGAAGAGCTTAGCAGAACTGCCACAGCTACAACGTAACTAAATCCCATATAGTTCGTCCACTCCCTTCTTCAACATCCTGAAGTCTCTTTCCAGAGCTTCGATCAGGTCTCTTGTTATCTCTCCTCCATTGAGTTTCTCGATGAAGAGCATGGTGACAATGTGGTCCTGTATTGTTGGCTTCACCTTGTATTCCTGGACTGGTGTTATTATTCCAGTCATCTTGGTGAACTTTATCATCTGTTCCTTGACAGATGCTGAAATCCACCCGATGCTCTCGTAATAGTCCAGGACGTCCATGGTATTCTCAGGACCGTAGTTGTCAAGCAGGAATTCCAGCCATCTCAGCGCTACCATGAGAGAAATCACATCGTCGCCCACTGTTTCCAGCTTGGCTTTACGATGTGCCTTCCACGGGTATCTCGCTGAGGTGGCACTCACATCCTGTTCAGGGTTCTGTGGCTCTGTCACCTTCTTCTTGTTGTTATCACCGGAGAGAAGTTTCTCCACGTTCGATATCTCCTTGAAAAGGCTGTCCACCTTTCCCAGGAGAGAGTTCTCCTTGCTTTCACTGTACCTTTGTTCCAAATTGTTAAAGAGGGCTTCTATGTCCGATTTTGAGAATTTTGTTGGCGAGTTCAGCACTTTTTGCTTAAGCTCCTCAAGGACGAATTTTGGTATGGCTTTGTCTGCAGAATCGATCTTGCTCTGCAGGAAACTCTTCAGCGCATCATTGATCATTGTCATCCTCCTTTCTGTCTATATCCGAAATGACGCTGTCCAGATCGGGCACTCCGTAAAGTTCTCTTAGATCACTGATTGCACTGGTAACCAGGCCCTCTAGATCCTTGATCCTTTCTCTCAAAGTGTCCGTGATCTCCTTGATTTCTTCCGGGGTTGTATCCATGAAGGGGTTGAATTTCTTGGACACCATTTCATACAATGATACTACCATTTTAACATTCTCCTTCAGTGTTTCCAGCTCCGTGTTCATCTCGGATATGTTCCTCTTTACGCCATCCATGGAGACTCCCAGTTTGCTGAGTTCATTCTCCACGTTGCCGATTCTGAGGTTTACGCCGTCAATGAATTTCGCATCGATGGACTGTCCCTGTGTCGGTTGTGCTGTGTTCTGAACGGTTTGGGGTTGGCTTGCTACGTTGACTGTGGTCCCTTTCTTCTTCTTTCCCAAGCCCTTAAAGTTGTCAAAGAGACCCATTGTGATCACTGAAATAAGAATGGAGCAGCCTTACTGAAGCTGCACCACCGCACTTGTGAAAGCCACAGGTGTTGTAAAGTCAATGACTGCTGGGGATCCTACCTGCGGGGTCACCTGCCCAGTAACTGTCTCTCCCTGTGCTATTCCATTGCTACCGAAGACTGCTGTGTTGTTTATTACCAGTACGACTTCAGAACCGTATGTCAGAACGGGATGTGCCTGCGTTAGTGATCCACTCGGGTTGTGTATGACTGCAACTCCAAACTCATTTCCGTTCAGCACTCCTCCCCAGGTTGCCTTTGATGCTAGGCTTACCAGGTTTGAGCTTCCAGTCTGTGTGGCCGACGTGAAGTTATCGTGGTATGTCAGTGATGCTGCATGTCCCTCGTAATACAGGCTTACGGTTGAATTCCCGAGGTCAACTGCTGAGCCACCAGTGTTAACTGACAGGTATATCAGTGTGTAGTTCAGAGTTCCAGATTCTGGATTTGCCGTATTGCTGTCAAACCCTATTATCTGTTGAATTGCCAGACCGCTGGATACCTGCGCGGTTGTCTGCTGCCCAGTGCTCTGAGCAGTCTGCTGCAAGTTTCCGGCAGTATGTATCAACACAGTAGCTGCCACTGCTGCAACCAGTACCATCGCAATAAATACGATGAGGGTACCGATTCCCGTCTCAGCCCTATTGGCCTTAAGGCTGAATACTTTCTGGAGCTTTTTAGCTCCCCTATATAGTGCTCTATTCATTAGACACCTCAACAGTGCTGAGGCTCTGAGTTCTAATAGGCGTTTTTTGCACAAAATACGATATCTTATGGAATCAGTATCTATGTAGGTGAAAGTGTTGGTTATATGGTCAATCTAATGTTTCTCAATTTCTGATCCGCGTATTATTTCATACTTTCCCTGGAGATACCCCTCCCTCAGATTGAAATAGGCAAGAGCATTGAGCTTCGCGTATTCCAGGAGCGAGGAATCATTGCTCCTCTTGACAGCACCAGGTATGCCTGCCACCAGAGACTTTTCAGGAACAGAGAAATTCTGAGTCACAACCGAACCGGCAGCTATCACGCTCCCACTTCCTATGCGTGAACCATTGAGTGTGATGGCACCCATTCCCACTATTACGTAGTCCTCCACTATGGATCCATGAACAATTGCGTTATGTCCAACGGACACATGTCTGCCGATTGTTGTGGGATAATCATCATCAGTATGCACTGTCACGTTATCCTGTATATTTGAGTTGTCGCCAATAATGATTCTGTTCTGGTCACCTCTGAGAACAGCATTGTCCATTATGGCCACGTTGTCCCCTATCATAACGTCACCAATCAGTGTCGCTGAGGATGCTATGAAACATTTCTTTCCAATGGAAATTGCCATAAACAGTTATCTTCAGAATTCTATATAACATATGCGGCCACAAATCCCTCATCCAGATGAAGTGGGGGCCGTCGTTACCTGCAAAAATTCTGGAACTGGACGGATCTTCGCCCTCATAAAAAACACAAAATGGTGCGGATCTGAGAATTGAGCAAAGAATCCATGCAATATCCTGTCATAGATAACTTTATATGATATATTTAAATTGTCAGACGATTGTATGATCAATATTGCATGCAATGCTTGATTGAATCATACATCTATGGTGAGATCATTGTCGGTACCGTACAGAATTACAGTAAGGGTGTCTAAGGATACCATGAACCAGCTTGAAGAATTGGTTGAAAATTTCCAGTATGAAACGGTATCTGATATAGTGAGAAGGGCAATCGATGAATTTATAGAGAGAAATTACAGAAAGGGACCAACGGCAAAGATAGACCTAGTGCTGCCAAAGAAGGTAATGCAGGATCTTGAATCAGACTTAAACCAGGGGTCGGCAATTTCTCTGGACGATCTTATACGGGTGATTCTCAGGGACTATACTCTCAGCAGAATAAGCAAGGAGATCAAGGAAATTTCCAAGGAAGAGAACATTAAATAACTTTCCAGAGCATCATGAAAGCCAATGGTAGTAATACGGGCTGAAGAGAAGTTCATAACCGAAACTTTTGGAAACGACTTCATCGGGAGAATATGGGATTTCTCTGGAATAATTGGATATACTCCGGAAAGAGATGGTAACGAAATTAAAGTTGAATTCAATCCAGACAGGCCGGACCTTTTTTCCTTCACAACGCTTGAGTCTGCTATATCCTGCTATTATGACGGAAAGAAGACAGGACCAATAAAATACAGAAATGGCAAAATCGTCTTTTCAGTATCCGACGAAGCCGTTCAAATGAGGCCATTTGTAACATCCTTTGAGGCTGTAGGAACGGCCATTAGAAATCGCTTCAGGGACCTTATAGACTTTCAGGAGCGGGTTCACCAGAGTATTGGCAAGAACCGAACCAAGGTGTCAATAGGAATCCATGATATGAGGAAGGTAGTTGCTCCTCTTCGGTACGTATCCATGGATTCAGAGAAGCTCAGGTTCACTCCTTATGACGGTTCCGCAGAAATGTCGGCAATGGAGATACTCAGCCAGCATCCAAAGGGAATTGAATATTCAAAGCTCCTCCCGGACACCAGGCATGTTCCAGTTATCATGGACTCAAGGGACAGGGTACTTTCAATGCCACCAGTTATCAACGGAAATGTTTCAAGAGTCAGTGAGGACACGGGGCATTTCTTTGTGGACATCACGGGCACTGATACAAGGTCAGTTGCTCAGGCGTCACTGCTTCTTCAGTATTTCTTTCAGAACTCTGGGTTTTCAATAGTGATTACGAAACAGTATGGAGGGATGGATTTTCGCTCCATTGCCGGAATGGATGGGCGATCAATTGAGATAAATGTGCCAAAGGCAGCAAAGATACTTGGTGTGGAAAGCATTCGAGAGGAAGAAATATCTGATGCCCTTCTGAAAATGGGTTACATTAAATGCGACCCCTCTGGCCATAATTCAGGCTTGGATGTAACTGTTCCAGGAAACAGGATTGATGTGATGGGGGAAATGGACATCATTGAAGACATTGCAAAGGCCGTAGGCTATGACAGCATAGTTCCGGTTGTTCCTGTTCTGGACGTGATTGGAAGCAGCCGCCCCGATACGGTGTTGCGAGATAGGATACGCGAAATTTCAATTGGATTAGGTTACCAGGAGGTGATGACGTTCGTGGTGACATCATCAGCCTTCTATGAGGGGGTGCACAGGGAAGATGGCATTGCTGTGCAAAACCCCAAAAGTCTGGACTTCAGCGTAGTCAGGGACAGGCTGCGCCTGAATATTCTGGAATTTTTCAGAATAAACAAGAGACGGTCATTGCCCCAGAAAGTGTTTGAGATTGGTGATGTGATCGTTAATGGAGTACAGAAAACTTCACTCTGCTTTGCAATGATTTCTTCGCGATCAGGATTCTCAGACATAAAGCAGCCCCTCGAGGCTCTTCTACAAAGGTTTGGCCAGACTATTGAAACCATACTTCCAGTAAATACAGAAGAATTCATTAAGGGAAGATCCGGAACAATAGTAATTAATGGAAAAAAAGCAGGGGTAATTGGCGAAATAGATCCGGCAAGCCTGCTGAAATTTGACCTGGCAAATCCAGTATCCGTCTTTGAAATAGATACCACTGCCTTCACTGGGTAGTTTCAGAGTATCCAGAAAATTTGTAAAATACCTTATCCGCTTGGGAAGAAGATATCCTTATCCCAAGCTTTCGGACTTCATCGGGATCGATGGTTGTACTCCTGAAGTTATAGCTTGCAAGGGATTCTTCAATGAGTCCACTACTGCACCCGGTGGCTCTGGCAATGTATCCAACTGACCTTAACCAGTCATCAGTGTTCCTCAGGGATAATGGAGCTGACATGTATTCTGTGAGGATATGACGAAGCATTGCGCCTTCCCTTTTAGCGAACTCCATATTTGACGAAAGGGCACAGCACGGGAAACCATCCAGAACCTCATGGTAGGTATGGGTCAACTTGTACTCTCCAGCAGAAACAAGCTCACTCAGGAAAGGCTCCCAGATGGCAATACTACAGCATTTTCCATTGACAAAATCTTCAATTCCCATTCGTGGATCTAAAAAACCCTGTGTTTGTGGGTAATCTTTCATGAATTCCATCACAAGAGATATCATTGTAGAAGATTCTGAGGTGAGGATGCAATCTTTGCAGTTATGATCCGATTTGATTATGCCTGATCCCCCCGAGGAAACGCCCATGAGGATGAGCGTATTCCCGTTGATAAGAGAAAAATCCACAGAGGGAAGAGTTGGAACAAGTGATAGCTCTAGCGTACCGTAATTAAGGTCCTCGAGCGCTCTTATTGCTGAATCGTACTCAATTGGAATGATTTCCATTTCCCTTACTCTGGCCTCTCTTATTATGTGGGAGAGAACTGGGACATATTCAGATGATCTTAAGAAACCGACTCTGACAAGACCTGGTACTGGACCCGGGTAAAATTTCCTGTCATATATCCTCCACGTGTTTGCATTTTTAATCCTTATTATGGTTAACTGGGTTTCCAGAGATTTTATAAGTTCGGAGCAGTAACTTCTGGAGATGGAAAGTTTCCTTTCAAGTTCGGACTGCGTTACTCCGGACGACCCACCCCTGACAATTGCCCTGGATATTCTTGCAATGGTTTTCGCCCGGGCAGTTTTACGACCCTCATTTTTCAAATGTATCTGAATACCCATGTAAGGGATATAGAAAATTGTTATTCTGTCCTTAAGAAAATCAGGGAACGATCTTCCGATCAGTTTTTTATATATTGTTTCCATTAGTGCTCTTCAGGTACGACTCCAATGGAAACTCAGCTGGATCAGAATATCACTTTAAGGGCAAGGGTGGCAAAGCACACCGACTTTTTGGTTGTTGGAATACTGTTTGTATTCTATCTCTTCTTTGCCAACTACTTTGCCTGGGGACTAACATTTGTCAATGGCGGCGGGATCAGTACCCTTCCAACATCAGGAGGAAGCGATCCCTACTATAACTTCTACTTAATACTCCATTTTCTTTCCACCGGACACTGGCTGGTTCATGACCCTGCGCTGAACTTTCCATTCGGTTCAACCAACCCAAGGAATCCATTCTTCCACGTGATGTTGGTCTTCGTAGCTGAGGTGCTCTCCCCCATATTTGGGGCGAAAATGGCTGCTTTCTACGCTTTTGAGGAATTCGATGCCGTATTCGGTGCACTTCTCATAATCCCCGTGTACCTTGTTACCAAAGAACTTTTCGGTAAGAGGGCGGGTTACATATCCGCGTTCCTGTACACACTCATGCCAAGCAACCTTTCAGCTGGAATACTCTCTGGCGGCAGGATGCATACTCCGGAGCTCATCTTTGCGTTCTTCACCATATACTTCTTTGCCATGGCCATAAAATATTCTGGAAAGGGAAGAATACTGGAAAATCTGAAAGATTTCAGAACACTTCCATCCCGGCTCATGAATTTTTACCATGAAAACAGAAAATCGACCACATACGCCTTGCTGGCAGGCGCTTCACTTGGGGGACTCATGCTTGCGTGGCAGGGTTATGCCTATATTGAGGCCATCATACTGATATACATAGTAATCCAGCTCATAGCCAACCTTATTCTTAAGAGACCAACCGGGTACATAACATTCTATTTTGCTCTTTTTATCATACTTGGTTTTGCAATGGGAGCCTATTATTATCAGGCTATCGGAGAAGGCCCAGGATGGTACAATGCTGAATTGCTGATCGGGATACTCATAATACTTTTCTCAGCAGTTATAAACATAATTGGGAGAAGACCGTGGATACTCATTATTCCCATATTGATAGTAGTTGCAGCAGTGGGGATAGTAGGAATGGACTTTTTTGCTCCTTCTCTGTTCCACACACTCATAAGCGGTGACGGGTATTTCATCAAGACAAGAGTCTACTCTACCATAGCAGAGGCCCAGGCACCGGCATTGGGCTCGTATATCTCGGGATTTGGGGTTGCCCAGTTCATCTTTGGAATTGCAGGTATGATTTATGTGGTTTACCTCTATCTGAAGGAGCGTAAAGAAGAAGTGCTCTTCATAATGGTATTTTCACTTGTTTCAATTTACATGAGCTTTGCTGCCGCGCGTTTCAACATAACTGCGGCCCCTGCTTACGCCATTCTGGGTGGAGCCATCATAATGTACTTTGCAAAGATGGCCAGGGTAGACGACCTCAAGAACAGAAAGAATGTAGGATACGGGTCTGTGCGGAAATCAATCAAGGGAAATATAAAATGGGTGCAGGCCGCATTCGTAGTTATCATTGCACTGGTGCTTCTTGTCCCCTCAGGCCTTTCTATGGTTTCTGCGTCAGTTCCTGCCAACTCGGCTGCACAGGTCAACACACAGCTGGGCAGCGCAATTCCAGCCTTCTTGAAGGGAACCAATAACACAACTGTCTCCTTTGCTGGCGCACTTGGGGTGCCAATAGACAATGCAACTCAACCACTTGCTCTCTCTCTGGCATGGCTATCAAGCCAGGACACCAATCTTCCATTAACGGAAAAACCTGCCTACGTAAGTTGGTGGGATTATGGTTTCCAGGAACTTTATCAGGGACAGCATCCCACCGTAGCAGATGACTTCCAGCAGGGAATACCTCAAGCTGGCGAATTGCTAATGGCACAGAACCAGAGCCAGGATATTGCCCTTTTCATAGCCATTGATCTACAGGCTAACTTCCAGCAGAACGGTGACCATTTCAGCAGCAACATCACTAACACCCTGATTTCAACACTTGGAGTAAATGAGTACAGGATTATCCTCAATGCATCCAGGAATCCCGGAGCGTTCACTCAGACCGTTCTCTCCAGCCCTGCAGTTTATGGACAGTACATAAGCTCCATAACTTCTGCCAATGTTTATTACGCCTTTATGAAGGGCAACCTGTCGTACAATTTTCCAACAACCACCCTTGTTAACCTGTATCAGAGTGTAGAACAGGAAACAGGCTACAAAATTGGGTACATTCAGATCGATCATAATCTGTTCCCAAGCTCGGCAACAAATCCCGGAATATTTTACGCGCCAGCTTACCTCACATACACCCCGTCTTACACATCTACTGGCGGTGAGGTTATTCCCACAGAATACTACAATGTATACGCGACCACAACAAACGGGACTTTCCCGCTGAATCAGCTGTCCTCAACAGCAGTCCCGATTTCCTATAACATCCAATACACGCCGCAGTTTTACAACACTTCCATTTACAGATTCACAATAGGATATCCGCCGTCCGCCGTTAGCCAGACAAATGGAATTCCTGGTGTTGATTACGGGCAGTCTACCGATACTGTTATGCCGGCGTGGAATATGAGCAACTTCGAGATAGTATACGAGAACAGCCTTTACAACCCATACAAGAACTATCAGGCACATCCCAATGATTTCAAGGAAATACCCCTTCAGGAGGCATACAAGCTACAGAAGGAAAATAATGGCACTGTAATCATGTTCTCATCAGCATCGCAGATGCTCTCATACAGTGATCCAATAGTTGAATATTTCCCTGGTGCCATAGTACAGGGCAAGGTAACCACTCCTGATGGTGCTCCCGTTCCGGACGTAAGGGTGACAATTTTCGATCAGTATGGCATACCCCATCAAACAGTTCTGACAAACAGCAAGGGCGATTATTCATTAATGGCCGTTCCAGGCAACGATACACTTATTTATTCCACTGGCACCTTGAACCAGCAATATCTCATAGGCTCTAACAGCGTGGGAGATCGGACAATAACCGTATCCAACAGCCAGGCGGAAAGAACCACCACAGGCTACAATTCTACAACGGGTCTTCCGGATTACTATTTCACAGAAAACTTCAACGTCTCATCAAGCACCGTTTCGGGATCTGCCCATTATTCTTACCAGCAGGTAACAAATGTCACAAGTGGTGGCAGCAACGCCATAACATCAACTCCCATAAACACTGGTAATGTAATTCTTCGTAACTCCACATACAACCTGACCTACAATCTTACTATGAAGGATGGAAGTTGGTCCCTGAAAGATGTGCCTCCACTATCGTATGAAGCAAGTCTCTACACTGGTGGAAATTATTTTGCAAACGTGGAAATGGTTAATGTTACGCTGGGAAGCAATGTTGTATATAACATTCAGGTACCATTTGACGTGGCCTTTGTCAACACAACGGTTGCTGGAAAGCCTGTTACCGGAATGTCAGTGACGGCTACCACAAACAATGGTATGGTCTGGTCTTCAGAGGCATCCAACTCAACCGGCGTGGCAAAGCTGTTCGTCACTCCGGGAACTTACGATGTAAGGGTATATGGTAATTCCACAGGCTCGTATCCCGTGAAGGTAACGTTCAACAACTGGAATGAAAATACATCTGTTAATCTAACCCCTGAACCTGCGGCACTGGTGTCAGTGAACGTTGCTGATTCAACAGGAGATACGTCTGTGGTTTTATACCATGATGGCCAGCTTGCAAGTCCTTTAATAATGTCAAACTCAGGAAAGGAAACTTTCAGATCCATTGTACCGTATGGCACATACACCCTTTATGCGGTATCCGGAAACCTGTCATACCTGCGTACACTTCAGATTACTTCAAACACAACGATTACAGTTTCGTTGGTCCCATCAGGGAATCTTACCATAACATCACATATACATGGCGTATCTGCATATTCTGGATACTATGAGATTCTTTCAAGCTCAGTTCTCCTGGAGGACCAATTCCTCACCAATCACACATTTACCATGCTGGTACCACAGGGCTACTACACAGTATCCGGCCTTGGCACATACACCGGAAATACATTGTCAGGAATGGATCAGCTTAACACTGGACGGAGCACGTACGTGAATCTGTCGTTGCAGTACAATCTGTCAGTGACGGCTCTTCCTTTTATAAATTCCAACACTGCTACAGGATATTCAACATCATCATCAGCATTCAGCGGACTGGCAGTGCTGCAGTACGATAATGTGCCAATATCATTCCAGCCCATTAACTTGAAAGGCTATGCTCAACTCTTCTACCCTTCATATGCATCCGGAATGACAAATCTGAACTATTCCGGGGCATTCTTTGACAATTTCAGCGCTAAAGCTTCTTCGGGAACCGTCAACCTTCCGCTTACGCCGAGGACCATAGGATTCAGCGTCCAGGTTACGGGTAATAATTACCTGCCGTCCGACATAACCGCGTCGTTCGTTGGGAATAACGGCGTTTTCAACTACACTTCATCCACGGGATTCATGAATGTCAAGCTGCAGCCTTCCGTATATGTACTGAATATTTCCCAGAAGAATTATGAGATAGTTTCCGCGCCAGCATTCATGAGTGTGGTTACAGGCATGCCGTCTGCTGTATCAATTAATTCCTCAGCATATTCAGACATTGCAGTGCAGAATTCCACGGAAGTCTTCCTCTTCAATGCAAGCGGAGTCCCTGCAGACAATGTACAACATTTACTGGATGCCACCTACACTTTATACGCATTTAACTCAACGAGGGGCGTTTATTTATCGACGCTAAAGGTGAACGGGAACGCCCGGATTGAACCTGCTTTTACCAATTATTATACAGTTTCTCTAGCAAACTCCCTGGGAGCGACATCAGGGACTTACTACATCAGCGCAGATAATCTAAATATGTCGTTCCCGGCAGGAAACGTATCTCTTCCGGTAGGGACTTATTCTGTAAGCTATATACAGCGGGCATCAAATGATACAGGGTCATATCTAATAAATGGAACGTCATCTTTTGATCTTACAGGAAATATGATATTGAATCTTAAGGTAAGTCAGTCTGAGGTTTATTCCACACTTCGTGGGTACCTTACGTATGATGGGTCTTCTGCCCCATATGCTACTGTGATGATATTGAACTCCACAGGGAGTACCGTCGCTGAGGTTAACTCCAACTACCAGGGTTACTACAGCATGAGTGTTCCCAGTGGAAACTATACTGCTTACATACTTGACAATGCTACAGGATCCGGCTACTTCGGATCAGTTACTGTGCCTGGATTTGCTGATGTAGTTTACCAGAATGAAACTCTGGTGCCGGCTTTCAGGGAATATGTTACCGTGAACCTTGGTACATCCATAATAAACCACCTGGTCACGGCTTCAATCGGCACAGATGTGTATGCATTCAATTCAAGTGTTGGTAGCCTTATCCTTCCCCGTGGCAATTATACATTTTCCTCCACGCTTTCCAGCACTACCAATGCCTCCAACGGGACAGTAATCAGTGTAAGTTATTCTCAGTCTGAGACAATATACGTCAACTCTCCCGGATCATTGCAGATAAGCCTTCAGTTAGTAGTGTACCACGCCTTCAACCTGAAGCTTACTTCACCAACCCAGACCATAAGCCCTGGAGGAACAATGAATGGAAATGTAACGCTGACAAATCAGGGAAACTCGCTTGAAAATATCACGCTTAGTTCAGGAAGTTCCTCGTGGATAGTCAAATTCAACAAGAGTGGTGTGGATCTCAAGCCCGGCCAATCTGCGAATCTAAGCATGAATGCAACGCTTACGGGAAACATACCATACGGTAAAGAAAGTATACCTGTACTTCTCAAATATTCCGGAGGGAATACTACTGTGACGGTTCCTGTAAACATAGCGAAGGTATCTAACTACACTGTTGTACAGAATATATCATCAATGACAAACGGAACTGAGTTGTACCTTCCAATAACCATCAAAAATACCGGGAATTCCCCAATTGCGGTTAACCTGAGTATCAGCACAAACTCATCGGTCAGTAGCTCTCCAGCTGACTATGGTTGGTCTTCAGCCTTTGTCTATAACGGCACTTACATATCAAGAAATCTGTCAAGCACGGTCTACGCAAACATAACGGTGCCGTTTGGTCAGTCCAAGGTCATATACATAGTGCTTACACCGTCTTCAACATCAAACGTAATCAAAAGTTTCAGTTTCACGCTATCAACCAGAGGAGCAGATCACTATGAAAATATAACAGTCTCAGCAGCTACTCCGCCTCTATCGTCGGTTTCCCCATATCCTGTTGGACCCGGAGTCATAGGGAATTACACTGGCGATCCATATGAGAGTCTCATCATAGGTCTCGTTGTTATCGCAGTGGCCGTAGTTGCGGGAGTATTCGTGGCTGGATACAGGGGGCGCAAGAAATGAAGAAATATTTCTCACTCTTTGCCATTGTGTTGATGGCGCTTCTTGCATTTTCAGTGGTGGGAGTGTCGCATGCATCATATGTCCCGCCAATGACGCCATCAGTGACCATTCCAACATATGTGACAACAAACCAGAATTTCACCGTCTATGTCAACGACACAAACGGTTTTTCCAATTATACAGTTACTGTGTATCTCTCCGGCGAGAATCTTACTGGTGCAAGTCCAAGTTTCTCCTATCACAATTTCCAGGCATCAAATCCGGATTTCAGGGTTTCACTCAAAGCCCCTAGTGTGACACAGATACTGTATATCAACATAATATCCGGAGCAAACTTTGGGTCCAAATATGTCACCAGCCAGCAGAGTTTCAACGTTCACGTCATTGAACCCATTCACTTCTATGCAGTGGTGAGAAATACGGGCTTATCCGGCATACATAATCTGACCGTTGATTTCTCCGTAGACAACCAGTTCGTGGGAAGTACAGTGGCCACATTCGTTCCGGCCGGAGCTTCAGTGACAGTTAATTTCACCTACGTGAATCCGTACCTGACAAATGGAGAACATACGTTGACAGTGTCTGTGAACAACAAAGCAATAAGCGTGGATGGCTCTGCTGCCGTTTACACAACACATTTCTACTATGGAAAACCACCAAACTATAACTGGATCTATTACGTGGCCGCCATTGTTATTGCATTCATGATATTTCTGGCAATGACAGCAGGAAGGAGATCATCGGTACCGAACAGGCCAAAATGGAAAAAGTGAGTTCACAGATATGTTTTCATCAATAATCTTAAAGTGAGGTTCTGATCTGGTTTCTCAGGGTTTTGAACTCCTTTTCAAACATATTTTTTCTGCTAACATTGGTCCACTGGTGAGATAGCTCGTACCTGATGTCCACATTTGCAATTCTGGCAGCAGAAAGCGCATTATCATGAACCTTATGTGGAAAACTGGTATTCTTCTCGTCAACTATTGTAATTCTGAGGTTCAGGCTTTTCAGGCGGTCTATGATGTAATCACGATTCGGAGCATCCCCATTTCCAACTTTAATCTGAAGTTGACTAAAACAGTATGTGCTTACAATGGACCGGACTTCATCAGACAAATTTTCACGAACTGGGCATTCATAGGCCTCCATCATGACTCCATCAGCAAATACCGCAAGGCCCGGATACGGGCCAGGATCGATGCCTATTACAAGATTGTCAAATCTTTCCTTCATTAGAAGTTTAGCAAGGGAGGCTCTAAGGGCCTGAAGCGGGCTATCCCCCTTGAACTGGTTTGGCATGGAAAATTCATCCCTGGATGAACTTAACAGCACGCCAACATCTGACGGTACTTCATCATGCGCATTCAGGCTTACAAAAGGAAGCTGCCAGATCTTAAGCAACTCAATTACATCGTGGTAGAACTTGAAATCTGATGTAAGGACTCCTATTCGAGCCATTCACTTCATAATTCCTCATTCATTTAAATCTTTTGCATTCAGAATGCATGGATGCCATTAATATGGAAGTTGCAGATGATAAGGCGGGCGATTTTTGAAGTTGAAGCTTCTGGCAGCTGTCCATCTTTCAGAGCACATGACTTTCGGTAACTTTCGAATGTCCGGCTGAGACCGGCAATATGGATATATATTCTACCAGTATGGGATCATTATGGGTATAATGGATTATTTCAGAACACCAGACGGCTTGAAAGAATACGATCCCGAAGAATTTGAAAAAATGATGAGAGAGGGAAATCACAGAGTTATCGATGTGAGAACACCACCTGAATTTAGCAGGGGGCATATTCAGGGGTCTGAATTGAAACCTCTTGGCACCCTGAAGCAAAATCTGGCCAGTTTGGACAGGGATTCTTCCTATCTCCTGGTCTGTGCCACCGGGCACAGGAGCCGTGCTGCAGCGGCTGCTCTTCTCAGGAATGGAATTTCGAACGTTGGCCACCTTAAGGGAGGCATGAGGGCGTGGCATGGTTCTGGCAAGGCCACTGAAAAGTAATGACTAGTCTCTGCTGAAAGCTGCCATTATGTAGCCTCCGGATTCTACCAATTCAGGCTTCATGTTCAAGGTCTTTCCAATCTCAGTAAAATCACTTCTCTCCATGAGGTGCGACCTGACAAATCTTCTGTTGAAACTGCCATCATCCGTAATCTCAAAGATCAGAAACTTCCCGCCCTTGTTTACACGTTGCAGAATTTGTTCAACGCTTTCGGCCCTGTGTTTCCAGTGATGGAAGGAAATGCTGGTGTAGATAATGTCAAAATTCCGGTTTCCAGGTATATTACGGCTGCTGCCAGGGAGAAATGAAACACGATCGCACATGCCCATGCGCATACACTTCTTCATTGATATCCTCACCATTCCTGGTGATGGGTCTATGCCCATTCCTTTGGCGGTCATGTTATCCTTCATGATTCTAAGGAGAACGGTCCCCTGTCCGGACCCTATATCCAGTATGGAATCAAATTTCATTGATGCAACCTGTGACTCCACGAAATTGTAGAATCTACGGAGGGTCGGTACCGTGTTTACGATCCCGTAAAAGGCAGACGAGAAGAGACCAAACTTCTCTTCCCCTGGCAAATACAGGTTACCTTCATTTCTTTCTTCACCCATTGAATTCTTCCTGTTGCTTCAGTTTAACCTGAATAAAAAACCTATTGTTATTGACCGGAATTCGTCGTTCTAATTTTGATCTTTGAAGAGATGATTGAGCTGATCTCCAACTATCCTGTTGGCTACTTCCACAAACTGCTTTTCTTTCCCTCTGGGGATCACGGCACCAGCAGCAATGTCATGCCCACCTCCGGACCCACCAACTGCTTCAGCACTCTCCTTCATCACAAGTGAAAGATTAAGCCCCCGTTCCACCTGTCTTCTTGATCCTCTTGATGAAACCTTGGTATCGCCCGTCCCAACGTTGAATCCTATGAGGGGTTTGTCCTGCTTCAGCATGTAAAGCATGAGAATCCCACTTATGGCCCCGGCCATCTCAGACTCAGGAGCATAGAAGTATCGAACGTTTGTATCTTCGAATATTTCCTTGTATGCCCTGTAGGCGTACTCTATGAGTTTTGTCTTGAAAATCTTCCAGTTATCTATCATATCGTTGCGGAAGCTATCGTCACCAAGAAAATACACAACCGGGACAGAATTCATTCCAACCTTGGCGTTACCGTCCACAATTGAACTGATTTCCTTGGAGCTGAAATCGCTGCCGGGAAATTTCAGGATGTCGCTTTCAACATACTTAATTGCTTCCGGGCCGGCGTTCTGGGAAAGCAGTTTCCACGACAGGTACTCTGCCAGTAATCTTTTCTCATCGTCAGTAAGATCAAATATATTCCTGCTGCCGTCTATGGAAAGTTTCTGCAGTTCGGATTTCACATTTTCAGGCTTTCCTGAAAGATCAAAGAAGAATGGATCTGTGGAATAAGTAATACCCTCCTGCAGGGTCTGCCCTTCAAGATTCAATGTGTGTTCAGGTTTCAGGCCTTTGCCGTAATGTTCCATTATTGTTCTGTTCAGCCCGCGAAAACCGCCGATATCCTGTTTGTCCGCTATGGCTCCTGATACCATGAAAGGCAGGAGATCAGCATTTGCCTCTTCAATGGCAAGTGCCATCAGGAAAGCCATTGTGGCACCACACGCCTCTCTGGTCCCATCTACGCCATAATTTCGTGCGTTGATATTGAGGCCCTTAAACTGGCTTTCCCGGAAGAAATGGTGGTCAAGAATAACCACGTTCTCATATTCACTAATTGATCCTGCCTGATCAGAACCGGCATCGGTGATCACAGTAAAGATATCCTTAGCTTCCTCAAACCTTTCCCTGAATTTGGTCCCATCAAGGCTTTTTATAAACCCAATATGGAATTTTATGTTCTTTCGGCGCAGTGCTTTAGCAAGAATTATGGCAGCACTGCCTCCATCCCCATCGTAATGGGCAAGAAGTCGTACATAATCGTTTTTGAGTATCCTGCCAGCACCCTCCTGAAGGATGCTGTAGAATTTTTCATCCACTATATCCTTAAGCATTTATTCATAGTACCTTTGCCAGGTTCCATTCCGGTGCCAGTTTGCCCTCTCTCTTGTAGTACTTTACCATCCTGAGTATCTTGGACATTATGAGCATCTGGCCTCTCTTGTTACTGAAATCCTTGGAATTGAGCTCCATATGCTTTGAGACATTCTGATATCTCCTTATGAGATTCATCAGGTCTTCGGGAACAGGATCAGTTAGACCTGCCTCACCGAGCACCTGGCCAAGCTTCCTGCCAAGGACGGCCTTTGCCCCAGGAATACCATATTCGTCTCTTAGCCTTATTCCTATCATCGAGGGAGAAGTGCCTGACTTTTTCATGTCTACTATCATTTTCGTTATTTCATCGTTCGAAAACTGAATCCAGTTGGGTTTCTGGTTGCTGTATATCTTTCTGGACTTTGATTTTCCTCTTTTTCTGGTATGCATTCGTGCCATTTTGATCCTAACCTTTGAGTCTTCCTTTATCTTTACCGTATTAATTTATTTTTTTGTTGTTCTGCTCCTTTAAAAAAACTTTGAAGCAATAAAGTGGTAAGCTTTATTGTTCAGACGAAACCATAGTTTCTCTCGTACTGGCATATGCATTCCATGGCCACAGACCAGATGCTGAGCTCACCAGGATATATGGAAATCCCTGATCCAAGGGAATAGACGTCAGAAATGAAGTCCCCCTGAGAAAAACCTCCAATAATTACAGACTGGTCTCCGGCGCCATGAAAAACGTCAGCAATTTTCCCAGGAATTCCTCTCGGAGAAAGCAGGATCTGATTTCCTTCTGTCATATTGAGGGCATCTTTCCAGTTCCCGTCTGTAACCTTCATAAGAGTTTCAGACTGAGGTCCGATTGCCCGTTTGTCAAACAGATCTTCCATAAGGCCCACAAATCTGTTATATGATTTGGGAAGCCTGATGGAAGGGTTAATTTCTATAATCTGGTTGTTCCTGGTGTGTATTATGACCCTGAGCCCTGACTTCTTGTTCAGTATTGATTCGAGCGAGGTCATCAGCAGGTGAAAGATTATGTCTGGCCTGCCTCTTCGGTTTGATTCACCAGGAAAATAACGTTCAATAGCTGAATGCATGAAATTGCTATCCAGAAGCATTTTGGAAGCAAGTTTTCCTCTCTTCTTGGCCTGGATTCTAATTGAATAGTCATCCTTCATAATATCCGGTACGGTTTCCAGTTCAGCATCTATGACCACCAGTGAAAGCATTGACCATAATCTGAACATGATTAATATGTGCTTGCTGCATCAAGTCGAAAGGTGAAGAAAGTGGCAGTCAAGCTGAATAAAGGGCTCGTGGAGGTATATACAGGAAATGGAAAGGGGAAAACAACTGCTGCATTTGGACTTGCCTTCAGGGCACTTGGATGGGGCTTGAGAGTTTACGTAATCCAGTTCATGAAGCTTGGCACATATGGCGAGAACAGACTGGCAACCAAAATTGATGACAACCTTGTGGTGGAATATGTGGGAATGCCGTATTTCATAGCATGGGAGGAAGATATTCCTGCTGAGGACAGGAAGAGGATCAGGAATGTAGTCATCAGGCCACGGGGCAACCCTCCCGAGGAATATGTGGAAAAAACCATGAAAGCTTTCAGAACAATGAAGGATCAGGTCTATGGCGGAAACTGGGATGTTGTAATAATGGACGAGATCAATGTTGCAGTTTATTATAATCTGCTACCTCTGCAGGAGGTCCTTGACTTTATAGATAACAGACCAATCCACACTGAAATAGTCCTGACTGGAAGGAAAATGCCTGATCAGATAATTGAAAGAGCGGACCTCATAACAGATATGAGGGAAGTAAAACATCCCTATGCTGCAGGCGTTCCTGCCAGAAAGGGCATAGATTACTGACGGATCTGGGAGGCAATCAGTGGAAGCGGAAAAGCCACAGGATTCTTAGCAGCATTGCCATATGCCGCAGGTTAATTATTTAAGGTCCGGCATTATGTATTTCAATGCTTCTTCCACCGGACACTGATGTACTGGTCGTTGCAAACCCCGGAACAGGAAAGACATGGGAAATTGCAGACACTGTTATTGGCCTGCTGAAGAACGGTGTGCCGGGCCAGAGGATCGCCTGCCTTACATTCACAAACAGGGCAGCCAGAGAGATGTTTGATAGGATAATGCAGATGGCTGCTGGTGATACCTCACTTCTACAATCCATCTATTCAATGGATATAGGCACCATGCACAGCCTGGCATTCAGAATGGATGAGGAGAGCACTCCTGACGATCTTGTTTCAAATTCACTTCTCCGTTTCTTAATTTTCAGGAAACTCAGGGAGCTGAAGACATTCAACTATTCAGATGATTATGTGAAATCAGATATTGTGCCACGGTTCGAAAACATGATCAGGTACATCAAGAGCTTCGGGATTTATCCACAGGACATAAACTCGGAGAAGGTTCTTGAAATTATAAGGGACAAGCTGGTGGACCAGGAAGATGATCAGATCGGGGTGGATGGCTATGAACGCCTTCTGCATGATTTCACCGAAATTTACGCATTCTATGAAGATTACAAGAAAGGACACAGAATGGTTGATTACAATGACATCCTGCACAATTACCTGATCCAGATAGATGCTCCGGTGAAGGATTATGTTCTTGTGGACGAGTTTCAGGACTTAAGCAGGGAACAGGTTTCGCTTGCAGAGAGAATCGCAACAAGGAGATTCTTTGTGGGGGACAGGAAGCAGTCCATATTCGGATTCCAGGGGGGAAGTTTGTCCCAGTTCAACGAATTCATTTCCCGGCAGGGCTACAGCAAAGTGACGAAGAAAATCAACAGGAGAAGCACCAACAATATTCTGAACTATTCATCAAGGCTACTGGAATCAAGGATTTCAGATGGCTCAATTTCCAGCGAACTTCAGGGTTTCCATAATCCAGAGAAGGGAGACGGCGAGAAGGTTACGGTAATTACTGCCGATGAGCCAGAAAGCGCTGCAGTTAATGCACTTACCGATATGCTTAACAGAGGAATTACAGGAGATTACGCAATTATTGTCAGGACAAACACACAGCTTGCAAGGATCCACAAACTTCTTTCCAGCACTGGACTGCAGTTCTCCTCAACACTAACCAAGGGTCGGCCATCGGACCAATTGAATGAGGTAATGTCCTTCTTAAGGGGTATTCTCCTGCCCGGCAGAGATTATCTTAAGAGGGCCCTTTTCACACCATTTTCAGGACTTTCATTTCACGAGGCTGTGGAAATCTCAGAGAAACTTCATAACAGTCAGGACGAAGCCATCATTCCGTCCCGCATCTCAGACCTGCGTGGAATGAATACTGGCATAGAGGTTGTGCGTACAGCACTGGATCAGGTCATAATCCCCATATCGGTTTCACTGGGACAGGAGTACTTCTCTGCTGCCTCTTCCATTTATTCTGCTTCCGCTGACTATCTGAACAACGTCACCGAATTCCAGCCGGAGGATTATCTGGATTTCCTGGACATGTCTGTTCTCGATCAGGAGGAAGACCTGAAGAAATCTCAAATCAATATACTGACTGTGCACAAGGCCAAAGGACAGGAGTTCCATAATGTAATTTACATTCCTTCACACACAAACGGGAGGTTGAAGTTCCTGGATCTGCTGTCATATGCCATTGTATCAAGCATTACCGGGATAGATGTGGAATCTGACCTTCGTGACGAACCCTACAGGATTGACTACGTCGCAATGACGCGGGCAAGGGAGAGGCTCATTGTTGTTACAGATCGCAGAACATGGAAGGAATTTTACCTGGATGATAAAATATGCCAGATTGTGGAGAATCATACGCAATCAGATTTTAGTCTTGTTAGAAAATATGATGCGGCATATTCCATGTTCGTCAATGGAAGGACAGAGGACGCAGCTAAAATAATAAGAGAAGACAGGGACTGGATCAGGAGGAGAATCTCACAGTATTTTTCAAATCTTACTGAACTTTCACCCTCACTGGTAAAGCTGGCAGCATCGCCGTGGGACTTCCTGCATGAAAACATTCTGGGAATAAGGGAGCAGAGGCAGAGTGCTGCCACCGGCATCGAATTTCATCGCCTTGCTGAACAATACACAACTGGCAGGGTCAATGCCAGCGAAATTCCGGATGCATTATCCGGAATGATAGGAGCAATTGATCAGATCATCGCCAGTATGCCGGGTAAATATGCCAGAAAGCCGTGGAAAACAGAGACAAGATTTTCAATTCCGCTCAGGGAGTTTCTTGTCATGGATCATATACCGCCTGACATGATCATGAAGGGAACTATCGATGCGATTTTTTCTGCTCAGGACGGGAGTTCCCACCTTATCCTGGATTACAAGACGAGTAGGGATATAAAGAGCGAATACTGGCAGCAGATATGGTCATACTGCAGGCTTTTTTCAGCTTCAACGGGCACAGATCCTGCCAGCATCCAGGGAGCCATAGCCTATGTGAATCTCAGGGGACCGGTTAATTCCGGGACGCCTGAATCCGAACTTATCATTAGGGAATTCAGTGATCTGAACAGGCAGTCCAGGACAGTGACGGAAGGAATACTGAAGGTGTTGCAGTTCCGGGAAGATCCGGAAATGTTCATTCAGTTACTTCTTTCCAGGAAGCCCCAGCGTGACCTTGACATGCGCCTTGCCGGTTTACTGGACTGACGATTCCTTTTCTGGCAACCGCAGGTTTTCCATCTGAATGGTGACAGATCTCCGAAGTGCCGTTCCTGCAAGGACTGCAATCAGAACTATTGATCCCGTAATTATCATGAGCATCCGGACGCCAATCAGTTCAATGGTCAATATGTAGAGAACCAGTAAAGATATTCTGGCTGCGACCGTCAGAATGTACACATTTCCATTGAAGCGCCCGATCTCCTCCGCAGGAACATTCCTCATTACAAGTGTATTTCTTGATATCCTATTGCCAGCATTTCCTGTGCCATGGCTGGCCTGAAAGAGGAAGAATATTGCAATAATTGGAAACATGGGCATAAGGAGGCTTCCTGCTACATAGATCAGCGAAAACATCATGGCGGACCTGAATTCTCCCATTTTCTTAATTGACAAAGGAGCCAAAATGCCTGCTGTAACTGCGGACAGAGCATAAATTATTTCGGATTCAGCAAGAGTCCCTGGCGTACCATTGAGTAGTTGAGCTATGAAGATTGGTTTAAGATAATTGCCTGAGACTACAGCAACATAGGGCATGTTAAAAAGGAATATGAACAGGGCCGCGCTCCATCTCATTTTCCGGCTTGTTGAAATACCGGCACTGGGTGAACTTCGGGCAGGAAACTGTAAGCACACATTACGGACATATGCAAGCGGAAGCAATAACAGCACCCCGGCTGCACCGCTGGCCAGAAGAATGTATGGAAATGGCACAACGTTCCAGAGTATTGTGGAAAGTAACGCTCCCATGATGACGGGCGTCTGCCCCAGTACCTCTGAAAGCCCATTGTAATTTCCGGCATCCCTGCTCCTTATCATGGACTGCGCCATTGAAGCATAGACCTGGTATGAAACTGTATAATAAATTTCAATGATGAGGAGCATCACTAGAAGTATTACTTCATAGTGCCCCATCAGGAAAATCTCAAATCCGGCTGCCAGAGTGGAGATGGAGAATACCGCCTGATTGATCGTCTGTATTTTTTTTCGGTTAAACCGGTCAATGGCCCTGGACAGGTACGGCTGTATTAAGAGTTCGGCAACAAGCGACAGGATCATTGCAGAACCGAAAGCCGCCAGGAACGATCTGTTGTCGGCGAGCCTGAAAATTACATCGATATCCGCAGGCACAGGTGCGATGATGCTTGCAAACCTTGCCATGGATAGGTTTCGAAATTGACTGCCATCATTCATTGTGAACGTCGGATCAGTCTGGAGGCAATAATAAAGAAAACAATTTGTAAAGTTTATAAATTAAATATGATAAAATTTAATTGCCTGAATGCACTGGCAGATTATGCAGGAATATCCCACCGAAACGAGGTTGATCCTTGTTCTGAAGGAAAAAGGGCAGAGAAGCCTCCAGGATCTATCCCACGACCTTGGAATCTCAAAAATGGGAGTGCTGAATCACATAAAACACCTTGAATCCAGGGGGCTTGTGAGAAGAATCCAGAAGAAAGGACGCGTGGGAAGGCCGTACTATCTATTCGCTGTTACGGAGGATTCCAAAGAGAATCTGGCAAATTCAAACGCCTGGATGCTGCAGAATCTGGTCAGCTACCTGAAAGAAACCGGGCATTCAGACCTTATGGAGCAGTTTCTCAGGGACAGGTATGAACAGATAAGAATTGATTATGAGAAGAGGCTGAGTCATCTTGGTAAAGACCAGAAAATCCAGGAACTGGTAAGGATGAGGGAAGACGAGAGTTATTTTCCTGTCCTCAGGGATATGGGCCACGACTCATTTGATCTGCAGGAATTCAACTGCCCCATATATCAGATCTCCAGATATTTTGGAATTGCCTGCAATCTGGAAACCAGCTTGTTTTCATCTGTTCTGGACATGGACGTGGAATCGACTCACAGACAGGTTGATGGCCATGGCGTCTGCAGATTCCTCATACGGCCACATGCTCATAGGGAATGATACTAAAATTGTAATAAACCAGAAGCTGAAAATGGCAAAAAATATAATGAATCTTCAGTAATCAGTTCAGCTTTTCAACTTCCTTCTTTATTGCTTCGAAGTCCGGAAGGTTGCCGGCATTTTCAGTTACCCATTTATATTTCACGACTCCATCCTTGCCTATGAGAAATACCGCCCTCTTTGACGCGTGAAATCCCGGTATGTTAAGGAAACTGTCGTAAAGTACGCCGTACTTCTTGCTAACTTCCGTTGTGATGTCACTGAGAAGCTCAAAGTTCAGTTTATTGGCCTTTGCAAATTCCGATTGGGCAAATGGGGTGTCTGTGCTGACTCCTATGACCTTTGCCTTGAGGTTGTTGAAGCTTGCCATGGAATCACGGAAGGTGCACATTTCCTGGGTGCAGACAGAAGTGAATGCTCCAGGGAAGAACGCAAGCACCACGTTCTGCCCTTTGTAATCTGACAGCTTCTTTTCCTTCAGCGACGCATCAAGCAGTTTGAATTCCGGTGCCTTTTCTCCGACATTTACTGACATATAACTTCTACCTCTCAATACATACCATGCACATTGCATCACTTTTGATAATGCAATTCATACGCCCTTTCAGGGCACACATGGTGTTCAAATCATTGCACCAAGACATATAAAGACTTCTAAATTTTGAGCAGGACAAAGGACTTTGTGCAACCCCCTGATTATGCACCTTAAGAAATGCCATTTCCAATCATTTGCTGATTCATGATACGGAACGATCCCTGTGATCCCCGGATAATGTCACAACGCAAAATTGTGTCTTATTCCCGGGAATCTCAGTTCATCTGTATGATAAATGGAGCCAGTGGTGAATTGACCACCTGGAGAGGGAGTGTGTCGCAATAGCATAAATACCATTTTACGATTCACCCGTGTTGAAATCAGTATGGCTTCTTTCCGGAGGAAAGGACTCTTTTCTTGCTGCCGAGACTGCACGGGATCAGGGACATGAGATAGGCTTAGCCTTAACTGTAATACCAGAGGAATTCTCATTGATGTATCATTACCCGAACGCATCAAAAGCTGAACTTGTGGCCGGAATGCGTGGAACTCCATGGATGAGTGTTTCCGAAGACAGGTTAGCTTCCACTCTAACCGATCTCAGGAAGCAAGGTTATGATGAACTGATCTCTGGGGCCATTGCCTCGGAGTACCAGAAGACACGTCTGGAAAAATTATGCACTGAAATAGGAATGGTATCATTCACGCCGCTCTGGCACAAAGATCAGTCAGACATAATCAGGGAGCTTATACTGAGGGGAATAGGCGCAATTATTGTTTCCGTGTCAGCAGAGGGCTTCACTGAAAAAGATATAGGAAGATCCATAGATGATGATTTCCTCAGGGATCTGGAGAGCAGGAACAAGCGCTATGGGATTAACATAGCCGGGGAAGGTGGGGAATATGAAAGCTTTGTGCATTCTGCATATGGATGCAGCATAAGCATCAGCCGGTCCCACAAGATATGGGAAGGTTCCCATGGATACCTTATCATAGACGACACTGAGCTTGTTCAGTCAAGGGTGGTCTGAATCCTGTCCTGATCAGCAGGCGAGAAACGTTTCAGATCCATTGAGATATAGATGATCTCCCTGAGTATTCTCATTAATCTGGACAGGTCCCTGGTCTCTGGCTCCATCATTGTGTTGGACTGCGGTATCTTTATTCCCTGGTCGCCCAGTTTCTCGATCATTTCCATTTTTTTTGGAGACATTACCTTCCTGTAATCCCTTGCTGGATCCACGTTGCAACGCTCCAGCTCCCTGGCAAATATGGGTCTGTTGAACAGGTAGTTAAGCACGAGGAGTGCGTCACCCCCCGAATCTTCACTCCCTGTTCTTGTTACTGCCAGGCCAACAAGATCATAGATATCGCGGCTTCCGTTCTGGTTGATTGAATAAATCCTTGAAGGTTTTATCTCCTTCTCACGCAGGAAACCGGAATCCACCATTGCCTTGAGATACCCCGTAAGGACCAGGCGATGTAGAGATCTCCCCTTTTCCTCAAGAGATTTCTGGAGCCCTGATATTGACTTTTCCTCGGTGGTGAGGTCGGAGATAATATCGTCCTTCAGCAGCCTTTCAGTATGAAGAGAGTTCATGTGTTTCCACCATCCTTTCCAGCACTGATAATGAGGGTTTCCTCGAGTACCCTTTCGCATATCCTGGAGGCACTTCCAGTGAATGTTCTGGGGTCGGCAAGTCCCTTCTCAACACCCCGGGGAAGCCTTTTAAGGTAGCCCCCATCCTTGAGTGTCTTCAATAGCGACGAATGTGTTGCGTGTGCCCTCATGGCAGCCTCCCTCACCAGTTCATGCGCCTCCTGGCGTGGAACCCCTGCCCTGGTCATTTCCGAAACCAGCCTTTCGGAAAGGACAAAATCATCATCCATGAGATTCTGCAGCATCCTCTCAGGAAAGACAAGCAGAGTTTCAAGAATCTCGGCCATCTTAACCATTGCATGGTCCGAAAGGATGCATACGTATGGAATTATGAACCTTTCTGCAGCACTGTTTGTAAGGTCACGTTCATGCCAGGTGACAGCCCCCTCGTATTCAGGTATTATGAAACTCCGGACAAGACGCGAGATACTGCAAACGTTCTCGGAATTGATTGGGTTGACCTTGCTGGGCATTGAGCTCGATCCAACCTGCTTTTCCATATCAAAAAATTCAGAAACCTCACCAATCTCTGGTCTCTGCAGGTTCCTGATCTCTGTGGCAACCTTCTCAAGCGAAGTCACTATGCCATTGATGACAGACAAGAACTCGATGTACCTGTCTCTATTGACAACCTGAGATGATGCGCTTTCCGGAGCAAGCCCAAGCAACTCCATAACCCGGTCCTGAATTTCAAGTGCTGCGTCTCCAAGGGCTGCGCCTGTTCCAACTGGTCCCATTATCTTACCGGCAAGTATCCTCTTTCTTGTTTCTTTCACTCTTATAACGTGCCGGTTCATCTCTGAGAGATAAACAGCCATCTTCAGTCCGAATGTGATTGGACTGGCGTGTTGCCCGTGGGTTCTTCCAAGCATTACTGAATCCTTGTGCTTCCTTACAAGTGAGGACATAGCATTCTGAATCCTTGAAAGATCATCCTGGAGGTAAGCATAGAACTCCTGTATCTGCAGGGCTGTTGCTGTATCTATTATATCGTTGGAAGTGACTCCAAAATGGACATAGCTTGCACCTTCATGGCATTTCTCGGTGAGTGCCTTCACCATTGCCATAATATCATGCTTTATTTCAGCCTCTATTTCCCTGACTCTCTGCACTTTAACAGCGTTGGAATCCACAACATTCACTATGTCAATGTAAGCTTCTCTGGGAATCAGGTTATGCTCTGATTCTGCCTGGGCCAGGAATTTTTCAACTTTCAGCATATGGCGAAGCTTTGACTCCTCAGAAAATATGGATTTTACGGCATCTCTGCCATATCTGTATTCTATGGGTGATATCGACACATGGGTTTATTGGCATGATGTCCTAAAAACTTTCCAGAGGAGTGATCTGGTGGCTGATAAATCCAAACGTATTGGCATGAAACTTTTCCGTACAGATTGACTCTGCAGATAATTAATTAAGGCACAAGTACAATCACATGGTGTTGAAAGTTCCCAGATTTGCCAGAATAAAGCCTGATGGTCAGGATAATGCAGTTGCTGAGATCATAGGGACGATCCTTCTCATAGCAGTTGTTATAGTTGCATTTACTGGATTTCTTGCATGGTATATCCCAACCACAACAGCATCCAATGAAAGCAGTTTCCAGATCAGTGAAAGAACCGCGTTTTCTGACCTGGTTTCCCAGATGCACTCTCCGCAGTCAGGAAACGGATCAACCATAACAGAGACAATTCCAATGGGAATAGGCGGAGCTCCTCCATTTGAGCCTGCAACAGACACTTCCTTGTCCATATATTCATCCGGGGCATCATACTATTCTCAGCTTTCAGTGAATTTCTCATATACGGTCACGAATTCATCGGCTTCCAGGACTGTATATGTGCAGCAAAATATCACAACAGCAGGGGAGGTTCAATCCGGAAGCCAGATGCAGTACATAACTGCGATAAATTATATAATAGAAGATGGAGCACTCCTGGAATCCTATGGATCATCACAACCAGCCTCGTTCCTTGGACCGCTGCCAATTACTGTGACACCATCGACCCTTGGAATGGATATTTTCGGCATATCCGGGCACAACGAAACATTTTCCGGCACCAGTCCGGCAACTCTCTCCTTCATGATCTCCAATGGGCCGCAGATTTCACTTTCCAACAATAGCCTTTCAGTTTATTCCGGGCAGATTGTCGCAGTGTCAAACATAACGCTGCATTCCATGTCTTACAGTATAAACAGTACTTTCTATGAAGCATGGAACCATGCTCTGTACGTGCAGTTCAACAATTCACTTGCCAGTTATGCCTTCACCAGCAGTCTCTCTTCATGGAATTTTACCGGAGTGAATATGGCTGCGGGCGTTGCCAGCGGGGCTGTCCATATTTATCTGGTCAAGTCTGTGCATCTACAGTCATTGAATATCAGGGAAATTGGGCTTATACAGACAATATGATTGTTATACCTGATAAATTGTCATCTGTCTAAAATATTACCTGATAAAAAACCTTAAAAATAGCAGAAAGCTACCAATTGGATTGAATGTATCAGGAAAAGTATGAACTTACAATAGGAAAGATATTTGCGGCCGCAGTCAGGAACAACCCTGAACAGATAATTTCCTACAAGGGAGAGGAAAGGGTAACCTACAGGGAATTCATGGAACGGGTTGAGAAGATTGCCCGCGGGCTGGTAAAGCTTGGCCTGAAGAAGGGTGACAGGGTTGCAGTGCTGGACTGGGACACCATCAGGTATCTGGAAGCATATTACGCAGTTCCAATGGCAGGCGGTGTCCTTCATACGGTCAACATAAGGTACCCTCCTGAACTGATTTTCTATACCATGCAGCATGCTGAGGACCGGTTTGTCATAATAAGGGATGAGTTCATACCGCTCATAGAAAAGAGCGTTCAGCTCTTTGACTTTGTAAATAAATGGATAGTTTCATCTGACGGTCCAAAGCCTGCAATGATGCTTCCCGAAGCACTTGTATACCAGGATCTCCTCAGCGGAGTTGAAGGCGTTGCACTGCCTGAGGTCAGCGAGGACGATGTGGCCACAACATTCTACACATCGGGCACAACCGGTCTGCCAAAGGGTGTTCTTTTCACGCACAGGCAGATCGTGCTTCATACAATGGCAATGATCTCAGGGCTCTCTGACGAACCCATAAACCTCAAGAGTACAAGCCCAATAATGCCAATTGTTCCAATGTTTCACGTTCACTCATGGGGCGTTCCATACATGGCAATAATGAAGGGACAGAAGTATGTGCTTGCAGGCAGGTACGACTTTGACAGGATGCCTGAGATAATGGAGAAGGAAGGTGTCAAGGTGAGCCTCATGGTGCCATCCATCCTATACATGCTCATGTCCAGCAAGAACAGCCAGAAACTGAAGAATCTTGATCTGAGAGTGGTTGTTGGGGGAGGGGCCCTCTCGTCCGGGCTTGCACAGATGGCAGATTCATTCGGGATCAAGGTGATTTCAGGATATGGCATGTCTGAAACAGCGCCTGTTCTCACCCTTGCAACTTACAACCAGAAACTCGATTCCATGGACGAAAAAAAGAAGATAGAATACCGCACCAAGACAGGCATACCCATACCGCTTGTGGAAATCAGAGTTGTGGACTCAGATGGGAAAGAAGTAAAGCATGATTCGAAGTCCATAGGCGAGATAATAGTCCGTTCTCCCTGGCTCACGAGGGAGTATGTTAAGGACGAGGATAATACCAGAAAGCTGTGGAAAGATGACTGGATGCATACAGGTGATCTGGCGGTTGTGGACGATCTTGGATATCTCTCCATTGTTGACAGGGAAAAGGATGCGGTCAAGTCAGGAGGGGAATTCATTCCCACTATAATACTTGAAGATGTGATCAGCACCTATCCGGGCATAGCTGAGGCTGCAGTTGTGGCCAAGCCAGACAAGAAATGGGGTGAAAGGCCGGTGGCATTCGTATCGGGGCTGAAAAAAGTGGAACCACAGAAGATTGTAGACCACATGATGAAATATGTGGAATCAGGGAGGATAGCAAAATTCTGGATTCCAGATGAGTTCATTCCGGTTGATTCATTCCAGAAGACAAGCACCGGCAAAATTGATAAAAAGCCCCTCAGGGCGCGTTTTTCGCCGTAAACTCCTTCCTGAGGGCCTCAACTACCTCTTCGATGCCCTTCCTGAGGGGCGTCGGGTCCTTTATGAGGGGATTGGCTGCAACAAGCTCGGACGCCTCCGGAAGCACGTAGTCTTCATGGTGGGTCTTTATTTTTCTTCCGGTCACATCTTCCACAAGCTTCAGGAGACTGTTCACGGAAGTTCCAATGCCACTTCCAATCTCATGATACCCCTCCTGCACTTCACCGTCTATTATCATTTTGATTGCCCTGACAACATCTCTGACATGGATGAAATCCCTTACATTGTTGCCATCACCGTAGATAACCGCCTCTTCGCCCTTCAGTGCAGCCTTTGCGAACAGAAATACAGCACCTTTCCTGCTGGTTGGGCCATAGATGTTAAAGAATTTCATTACATGCCTCTTTGTTCCATACATGGTGTGATAAAGCTCTATCCACTCAACTGTCTGCTTCTTTGAAAGAGAATACGGATTTGTGGCCTCCATGACTGATCCTGATGTGGGGAATATGAATGTTGCCCCATTTTTCCTGCAGTATTCAAGCATCCTGAGTGAGAATACCATGTTGTCATCAAAATACTCAAATGGTTTCTCTTTGGACATCCTGATAAGAGTCCTGGCTCCCATGTGCACTATATAATCATATTTCCTGTCAACAAACTGGTCACCAATATCAATACCGCTGACATCATAACCCTGAGCCTGTAATGTACTGAATACCTGGCTTCCAATGAATCCTCTGTGGCCTGTAACAAGTATCTTCATGGTCATAAATATCAATGTTGCTGTTATTTTTTTGTGTGTTTTCTCCCTAAATGATGCAGGACTGTACCTATAAGGTTTAATATTGCCCATCAATCGATTGTCGTGTTATATAGTCTTATCCTCATTGTAATTTCCGCCCTAACGGGCATTTCTGTCATATATTACGTTCTGAACTCGTACAGTTCATTGAAGTATTCTGGCGTAACACATCCGGAGAATGTGGATCTGAGCAAGGTTACCATCGCAATGCCTGTGTACAACGAGGATGTGGATGTTTTCAGGGAATCAATAGAGTCAGTGGCAATGCAGGGATGTAAGTTTGTTGTGGTTGGGGACTCAAGTGATGAACCTTACCGTTCAATTGTGGAAAAGGCTGGAGGGAAATTCATCCTTCAGGAAATTAGGGTAGGCCAGAAAAAAGCAATTTCCAGGGCATTTGATTTTGTTCATACAGAATTTGTCCTTCTTGTGGACAGCGACACTATTCTTCCACCCAATGCGGTGGCCAGCATGCAGAGCTATTTCGACAGCACAGTTGGCGGTGTTGGCGCCAACATAGGCATAAAGAAGACCGGATCAGCAGTGGCATATGCATCTGAATTCATAGAAAGATCAAGGGAGGTGGTGTTCAGAGCCATGTCTGCACACGGTAATGTGATGAATCTGGATGGTGCGTGTGTGATGTTAAGAACTGAACTTGTCAGGCCTTTCATTAAATCCGATGAGTTCCTGGAATTCAAGTTATTTGGCAGACCAAGCGTACTTGGAGAAGACTGGCTCATCACCGGATATATAATCAATAAAGGATATCGGGCTGTCAAGGATTACAGCACGAGAGTGGAAAGCTATCCGCAGAAAGATGCCAGAAAGTTCCTTAAGCAGAATGTAAGATGGGCAAGATCAGGATGGATACGTTTTGGTCGCGAACTCATGGATGGAACCGCCACAAGGGCCGGGAAATTCTACACATTCGAACTCATATACACTTATCTGCTTCCAGTAATTGTTCTGGGATTTGGGATTTTCAGGTTCTTTGCCTTTTTCCAGGCCAATCCGGGTGCACTCCATTTCATGAATATAGTTGACGACATACTGCTCATAAGGCCGTCAGATGTCGGATATCTCATCTACACCAAGCTCACAATAACTTTTGCTAACATTTCAGGTTCAATGATATTTCTGGGTGCAGTAATAACCCGCATGAAAGGGGAAAAGCTCAAAACAATTGCATTCGGCGCACTGGGGCTCCTGGTGCTGTTTGTAACAAACATTTACGGCATATTTACTTTCTGGAAGAGCGGAAATCACTGGCTCACCAGATAACCCTACTACCCGAATGGTTCGGCTGAAAAGAGCAAGTATATCCCCGATATTCTTTATTTCCAATCAGGGGGGCTTTGCAAATCTTAATAGGATTAATAGTATTTATTTGGCATAAATGATGCCTTCAGGTGGTTATGGTTTGGAAGACAACGATGAGGATTTTACAACATCAGACGCTGAACTTCAGGAGTACCTTGAAAAACTGAGGGTAAAAATCAAGATATTTGGAGCCGGAGGCGGCGGTTCCAATACCATTAACAGGCTGATGAGGGAAGGTATTAAAGGTGCCACTCTCATAGCATGCAACACAGATGCGCCACATCTGCTGAAGACCAGGGCAAATCACAAGATACTCATGGGGAAGAACCTGACCAGGGGCCTGGGTTCCGGTGCAGATCCCCGCATAGGTGAACAGGCGGCAAGGGAATCTGACCAGGACATAATGAAATATGTCACCGGAACGGACATCGCATTTATTACTGCAGGCCTGGGTGGAGGAACAGGCACAGGATCTGCCCATTACATAGCAGGGAGGGCGAAGGACAGTGGCGCTCTCACAATATCGGTGGTCACTCTCCCATTCACGTCAGAGGGGAAAATCAGGATGGAGAACGCAATGTGGGGACTCAGGAAGCTCCTCAAATCTTCGGATACTGTAATAATCATACCCAACGATAAGCTGAAGGAACTTGTTCCTGATCTTCCACTTGAAAAGGCATTCAGGGTTGCTGATGAAATAATAGTGAGAGCCATAACAGGAATATCAGATCTTGTGACGAAACCCGGCCTCATAAACCTGGATTTCAACGATCTCAAGACGGTCATGAAGGATTCTGGCCTTGCCATGATTGGGATGGGTATGTCAGAAGGCGAACCAGGGCCCAGGGTTGATGAGGCAGTTCAGAAGGCAATGAATTCGCCATTTCTCCAGTTTGATCTTTCCAGCGCAAGTGGCGTGATCATAAACGTGACCGGAGGCCGGGACATGCAACTTGAGGAGGCCAGCAATGCTGCAGAATTCATCAGGAAGAAGGTGAGCCGGAGCACCAGAATCATCTGGGGCGCCACCGTTGATCAGGCTTATGACAACAGAGTGGAAGTCTTAATAGTGGCAACTGGAGTCAGCGCCGCTGAGATCCAGGGCACTGAAAAGAAGGACTCCGGAAGCGACATCGACATGGTGTCATGAGTCAGCAGAAACGCTGCAAGCTTGTACTGCCCGTGGAAATCCGGATTAGCATCCTTGTTGCAGCATGGGTTAAAGAACATTTTTAATATTGGTGAAAATACGGCATGGTTACTTGCCGGCAGATGGCAGTATGACACTACCGAAGCCGGGATTGCGGTGAAAAATTCATGGAACAATATAATGTGATGGATCTGAAAATCATTGCCAGAAACATTAGACGAAAAATCATAGAGATGGTTTACGAGGCAAAGAGCGGGCATCCTGGAGGATCTCTAAGTATTGCTGATATTCTTGCCGTACTCTATTTCAAGGAGATGAACATTGATCCGCTTGAGCCGGATGACCCCGACAGGGACAGGCTCATCATGAGCAAGGGGCACGCATCGCCCGGCCTCTATGCAACTCTGGCTCTTAGGGGTTACTTTCCTGAATCTCTTCTGGGCGGCTTCAGGAAGCTGAATTCTAAGCTCGAAGGACATGTCCACAGGGGCGTACCAGGAGTGGAGGCCTCTACAGGCTCCCTTGGGCAGGGACTGGGAATCGGCGTGGGGATCGCACTTGCCGCAAAACTTGATCACAGGGATTACCGTACGTATGTCATTCTCGGGGATGGCGAGATAGAGGAGGGCAGCGTGTGGGAATCATTAATGGCTGGATCAAAATACCGTCTCAACAATCTTATTGCCATCCTGGATCGGAATGGCGTCCAGCTTGATGGTTATACCAGTGATATAATGCCGCTTGGCGATATCGGCAGGATGGTGGAAAGCTTCGGGTGGGAAGTGCTGGAGATAGACGGCCATGATTTCAACCAGATCATATCTGCGGTTGAAAAGGCTAAGAAAGCTACAGACAGGCCCGTATTAATTCTTGCGCATACAGTAAAGGGCAAGGGCGTAAGCTACATGGAAAACAACCCGAAATATCATGGCTCCCCTCCTGCAAACGATGAGGAATACAGGCAGGCGCTGGAAGAGATTGGAGGCGAGTGAAATGAAAGCTGAAAGCCTTCGGGAAACTTATGGCGAAGAGCTCCGGAATCTGGGTCGCACACACGGCAACATTGTTGTTCTGGATGCTGATCTTTCCAGTTCAACAAAAACTGCTGTATTCGGCAAGGAGTTTCCTGACAGGTTCTTCAACATGGGCATAGCCGAGCAGTCCATGGTGGAAACTGCCGCTGGTCTGGCACTTTCAGGGAAAAAAGTTTTTGCATCCACATTTGCGGTTTTCCTGACAAGAACCTATGAACAGTTGAGACAGTCTGTTTGCTACAACAATCTTGACGTTAATTTTGTTGTGACCCATGCTGGAATAACGGTGGGTGAAGATGGGGCAACACATCAGATAGTGGAGGACCTGGGCATAATGAGTGGCCTTCCGAACATGAAGGTGGCTGTTCCGGTAGATTCCGTGGAAACAAGGAGCGTCATTGACTATCTTGCAAATCAGGGAAGGGGACCTTACTATGTCCGGTTGACAAGGGAGAAGTTTCCGGTACTGAATGATCCGTCCTATGAGTTCAGGCCTGGAAAGTCAACTGTCCTGAAGGATGGGGACGACATCACCATTATGGGAATAGGCGTAATGGTCTCATTTGCCCTTCAGGCAGCCGATGCGCTGAAATCCAAGGGCATAGATGCAAGGGTTGTAAACATGTCCTCTATCAAGCCGATGGACAGGAAAGCAGTGATTGACGCAGCACGGGACACCGGCAAGATTGTCACTGTAGAAGAACACTCCATCTACAATGGCCTTGGAAGCAGGGTTGCCGAGATTGCCTCGGAAGAGTATCCTGTACCGGTGTGGAGGATGGGAATGAAGGACACATTCGGAAAGTCCGGAAAATCATGGGAACTCTTCGATTATTTTCATATGGGAGTTAATGATATGGTAAAGTTTGCTGAAGCTTGCTTCAGGGAGGAACCTAGATATGAAAATATTTCTTGATACTTCAAATGTTGAAGAGATTAAACAGGGTGTAGATCTTGGGCTGGTTGATGGCGTAACAACAAATCCCAGTCTCGCTGCAAGGGAGGCGGGCAAGGGAAAGAGCTTCCAGGATATAATCAAGGAAATACTCAATATAACTCCTGGCCCGGTGAGCGTGGAGGTTGTTGCAACAGATTATGACAACATGATGAAACAGGCACTGAAGATCTCCCAGCTGGGTGCAAATGCCGTCATAAAGATTCCCATGACCCTTGACGGCCTGAAGGCCATAAAGAGCCTCAAGGAAAAGAGGATACCGGTGAACTGCACGCTGATATTCAATCCAATCCAGGCTCTGCTGGCCGCAAAGAGCGGTGCAGAATATGTGTCACCTTTCGTGGGAAGGCTTGACGACATAGGTGAGGATGGAATGCAGATCATTGATGAAATCAAGACCATATTTGTGAACTACGGCATTTCCACCAAGATCCTTGTGGCCTCAGTCAGAAACCCCATACATTTCCTCAGATCGGCAATCATTGGGGCTGATGTAATAACTCTCCCATTCGACGTCCTGAAGAAGCTGCCATCCCATCCTAAGACAGACGAGGGGCTGGCAAGATTTCTGGACGACTGGAAGAAAGTCTCCCCTGATGGAAGTTTCCCGCTCTAGGATCCCCATCATAACTTCACTTTTCTGTCCAGTATTGCCTTTGCCAGCATAACTTCAGTGCCAGATAGCCCAACAGAAAGGAACATTGTTACGTCTTCTGGGGAAATGCGGCCAGGGCGTTTCCCGCATATTATTTCACTGAGATCCGTAATCTTTTTCCCAGCCATTATGTGCGGCGGATCGTAATCCTCAAGCTGTGCAGGAGAGTCTGTGGCAAGTACTGTACAGAGTTCTGCCACAGCAGGATCTATTTCACTGTTTCCTACAGACTTCCGTCCAACTGCAACTAAGTGGGTGCCTTTTCTGATTTTCTCAGGAGAGAATAGGGGAGAACCGCTCCTTGTGGCTGTGATTATTACATCAGATATTGCTGCAACTTCTTCTGCGCTTTCCATTTCATATACTGGCACATGGGCGTAACTTCTTAATTTATCTGCGAAGGTATGCAGGTGATTTTGATTTCTTGAATGAGAATATATAGCTGAGAAGTTTCTGACATTGAGGGCAGCCATAACCTGATGAAAAGCCTGCACACCTGATCCAATTATTCCAAGGGATTCTGCATTGCTGTTGGACATGTATTTAATTGATAGCGCTCCAATAGAGGCTGTTCTGTAAGCGCCAAGAAGAGATCCTTCAACAACTCCATCGAGATGTCCAGAAGCAGAATCGTATACAGCAGTCATCTGCTGGTCATGGGGAAATGTTGTGTAGACCCTGAAGCCTGCAACATGCTGCATAATGCTGCCTCCAACGGTGAATACAATCTGTCCATCGGTCAATCCAGCGTGCAGTCTGGGCGGGCTTTCCAGTGTTCCGTGACAACGCTCAATGAAGCACTGCTCCATGACGGAAATGCTTCTCCCTATTCCAAATTCCGCTACGTCATTGTCATCTGCCATTGAAATCATTGTTGTCCAAAACCCCAGCAAATTATTAAAGCCATCAGTTTATAAAATTTAAAAAAGATAAATTCTCAGGCAAATTAGAATACAAAGGGACGAAAATAAAAGAAAAGCAATGCCGGACATCCAGGCATACCGGTCAGGATAATGGTGATCTGCCATGGCACGTAATCTGAGCCAGTTCTATAATTGCCGGAAAAGATGAGGGTTCAATACAGCCTCAATGTCTCAAGATTCTTCAGAGAGACTGCCTCGATCCCGAACCTGGAGCGTATGAGCCGCGCAAATTCAACTGCGTTTTCGCCATCCCCATGGTTGACAAGTATCCTGTGGGGCTTAGGCTGCATTGTGGCTATATACGCAAGTAGCTGTCTCTTGTCAGAATGTCCTGAAAATCCTTCAGCATTCTCGACTGCCATCTTGATCTCATATTTCGCCTGTCTGCCGTTCTCCGACAGGGTTACATCCGGAGATCCGCGCTGGATGCGGCGTCCCAGTGTTCCATCCGCCTGGTAACCCACAAACACAAGGGAATTCTTTGGCGAAGGGGCCCAGCTTTTGAAGTACTCCATCACAGGGCCGCCGTTCATCATTCCTGACGTTGCAAGTACGATCTGGTTCTCAGTTGAATCGCATATATCTTCACGCTGCTTCTTTGATTCAACTCTCCTGAATATGGGGCTGAGGAACGGGTTCTCTCTCTTGACCATTATGGCTTCCCTGAGATTCTTGTTCAGATACTCAGGATAAGCTGCATGAATGGCTGTTGCCTCCATTATCATGCCATCAAGGTAAACAGGCACATCGCGCAGTTTCCCTGTTCTGACGGCCTCTTCCAGAACAAGCATGACCTCCTGGCTTCTTCCCACTGCAAAAACAGGTATGAGAACTGATCCGGATCTTTCGAAAGTTCTGTTGATTATATCAACAAGATTGTTTGAGGCCTCCGCACGCGGGTGGTGATAGTCATTCCTTCCGGCGTATGTTGATTCAGTCATGAACGTCTCTGCCCGTGGGAATTTGTTGTTTGCAGGGTTGAAGAGCCATGTCTTCTCGAATTTCACATCACCGCTGAGCACCACGTTGTAGAGGCCCTCTCCAATGTGGAGATGAACGGATGCCGATCCAAGAATGTGCCCGGCGTTGTAGAATGTCAGCCTAACATCCCTTGTTATGTCCGTTGTTTCATTGTACCTGAGGACTATTGATCTTTTGAGGGCTTCTCTGATATGCTTTGATTCGTATGGCCCCTTATGGCCCTCAGCATGAGCAACCTTTATGTAATCATTCTGGAGCAGTGCTGCAAGGTCCCTGGTGGGTGGTGTCATGTAAACCGGTCCTTCATAGCCGTATTTATACAGAATAGGCAGGAGTCCGGAATGGTCAAGGTGAGCATGGGTCAGCACAACAGCATCTATTGCACTGAATGGCTGCATTTCTGGAATATACAGGTATGGTGCGCTGGCCCATGGGGAATCCTCATCTCCGCTGACGTTCATCATGCCGCAGTCAACAAGGATGCGTGAGTTGTTGGTCGAAACAAGGGTGGCACTGCGCCCAACTTCCCTGTGCCCGCCCACTGCCGTTATGCGAATCCAGGTTTCTCCGGGCATGGGCGGGATGTTCAGTTTTTCCCCGAGATTGTGCAGGAAAACCTTGCGTTCCTGCTTGACTTCCCTCATGAACTCCCTCATTTCCTTGACCGTTCTGGAATGCATGGGTGGGGCCCTGACGAACCTGGGAGACCATTTGGTTTTCTCCTTTATGGTGGATACATATTCGGCATCCCTGGCAGTTATAATGGATGGTTCTTCCACTTCTATTACTGCCTCTCCGGTGTCGGATTCAAAATAGACGTCCCTGAATCCGGCCTCATCAGGAATTATCTCATGTATGATCAGTGTTGCCTCCTCCTCAGGCAGTAAAATACTTGGGTCCGGCCTTATGGCAATCCTCCTTCTGAGTTCCTGTGCGATCTGCTTTGCCAGATCATCCCTGTGTGAGAACAGATCAAGGTTCTTGGTGTAGACTACAATGGTTGGTCCCTCATAGTCCACCTCCGTGATCTGGTTGTCGGGATAGAGCTTGTCGAATATACTTCTTGCTTCCGATAGATAATCTCTAAAAGACATTTCTGGGTACGCCCCAATTTAACTTGATAAATGTTTAATGGAAATTTAAAGCAGTAACTTGAATTTTTTTATTCTGTCTGCCACTTCTTCTTCAGGAATCTGACGGAAACCGTTCTTGTCAATAACGGCCACATCTATCATTCCGCCTGAAGCTGAATCTCTCTGCTTTGCCGCCGATATTGCACGTATGACAAGCTCCACGCCTTCATCCACAGACATATCCTTCCTGAAGCCGTTTTCCAGGACTCCATAGACCATGGGGGATCCTGATCCTGTGCTGGCATAGATGTCTTCAACTGATCCACCAGCTGCGTCAACAGAGAATATGTGTGGCGCCCTGTCATAACCTCCAATGAGTATCTGCACCATATAAGGGTAGAATTTACTCTGGTTAAGTATGTTAGACAGGAGGGTGGCTGCTGCCTCGATGGGCATGTTCACACGTCTCTGAAGCCTGTATATCTCAAGCTCGGCAGACATGTATCTTACAAGTACCTGGGCGTCTCCCACAAGCCCTGCAATTGTCATTGCTGCATGAGTATCAATCTGGTGAAGCTTCTTTCCATTCTTGTGCATGATGAAGTGATCCATGGTCACTCTCCTTTCAGTGGCCATGACAACCGCATCCTTCACTGTAATTGCAACAGTGGTTGTTCCGGTATGTAACGTCTGTTCCATGAATTCACGTCCTAAAAACCTGTAATTGCTGTAGTTTAATGTCATATTAAATATTTTCCTGCATGAGACAGCAACTAGCCGGCAGCCTTCAGGACATGCTGAAACCAATAGAAAACATCTTCAGTAACATGTCCTAATGAAATACGGAGAATCAGCGATTGTTCAACATTTGCAATAACAGGTTTTTTCCAATGTCTTTTTGAAATTTAAGCCTTCGGAAAGCAGGTGGGCTTTGCTTAAATATACTCATGTTATACTCAAGCATGGTTCTTTACGCCAGAGACATAATGAAGGAATACACGTCCATGATGAAAGAAGAAACAACAGCCAGTCAGGCGGCAAAGATAATGAGCAATGATCATGTGGGATTCGCAATTATCGAACGTGATGGCAAACCCATTGGAATGGTCACGGAATGGGACTTCGTGAACAAAATAGTCTCAAAGGATCTGAATCCCAAGGAGGTTCTGCTGAAGGATATCATGAATACGCCACTCATGTCTGTTGATCCAAAGACGCCTACGGATCAGGTCACAGTGCTCATGAGCAAGAAAGGTGTCAGGAGGCTACCCGTTATTGAAAACGGCAAGCTCATTGGCGTCATAACGAGCCGTGATGTGCTCAGGATTTTCAAGGACTACATGGATAACCTCTCTGACGTCATTGCCAGATTCGGAAGCTTCTGATCACAATAATTTCTTTTTTTTGACATTTATGAGCGAGAAATCCCATACCCTTCAGGGTTGAGACGATATCACCTATCTGGGCGCTGTAGTGCAGGTTTTTCATTCCAGTCAGTCAACCCGGAAAATATAATTGAAAATCGAAAGGACGTCACGGGTGTCGCCCCTGCAGTATTCAAGAAATTCAGAAGACTTTGATTTCCACATTTCGTGTATGGCTTCCCCTATGTTCATGTCTTTCCTGACCACCAGGTGTTTTTTCCTGTCAAGAGGAAGATCAGCAAACGCCTCATGGCTTACCACCTCGGACAGTTTTCTGAAGCGGTAATCACCATCGTATTTTCCAAGGAATTCCGCAATTACCTGCATCATGTCCAGTGTGTATGAAACGGACAGGAAATGCTTGAGGTTCCAGAGTTGCTTTCCATATGGAAGCTTTGCCATCTTCATCCTGAGCAGCGGAATATCATAGCCTGTCTGGTTGTATCCTATTATCACTGATGGAGAGAAGTCCCTTATGAAAGTATCCAGTTTTGACAGTATCTCAAATTCAGAATCAGCGCTGTCATCTTCTGCCACATAGAGCTGGGTTTTCATGTCACCATCCATATAGGACAGGGAGACAGCTATGATTTTCTCATAGGTGAGGAACTGCTCCTTCTTCAGTATGAGTGTTTCGAGATCAATTGATAAAACGCAGTTCTTTCCGTCTGATTTGATTATTGCAGGTATTATGGTTTCATAGGGGGATCTCGTCATAAATGGAATATTGCAATAAGCGTTTAATAATATTCCAGACTTACGGAACATATGAAATTTGCACAGAGAGACTATTTAGGAAAAAGGGTCAACCTTGACCAGTTACAGGATCTGATTGAAAATTTCTTTAGAGAAGAAGGCTTCAGGACACAGTCATCAAAGCATCCACAGGGCTACATAGTCCAGGCGAAAAAGGGCGGAATTTTCAGGACCATTTTGGCAGCCAACAGGGCATACACAATAATGATTGACGGTACTCCATCAAACTTCAAGATCAGGATTGGGGTTGCAGACTGGCTGAAGGACCTCAAAAATGAAGTTACAGAACCATTCTTTACAAATCCAATGATGGCCTATCTGGAGGTTCCGGAAGCATTATGGTCCTATGAACTGGAACACCAGATGTGGCATTACATAGAGACGCAGGTTGATCTTGGGATCCAGTGATTACCAGGTCTGACCTGTAATCCGCTGGAACATGTCCACATAAAGCTGCGAGGTTTTCTGGATCATTTCCGGTGGCAGCGGAGGGATTTCCGGCTCCTTTTCACCCTTCTTTCTGGCGTCGTAAAGCTGTTTATGATAACCTATGCTTCTGTAGTACTGTCTCACGGATTCCTTGCTCAATTCAATGACCTCTCCGGAATTGTACTTTTCGAGGTCCCAGAATCTGTCCTCATCTGCAGTTCCAAAGGTGTCGATTATGACCGGCTGCCTTCCAGGGCCGAAGGCAAACTCCTTCTTTCCGTCGGCGTGTATGAGACCCCTGCTGAGAACCTGTTTGTTGAGGCGCCTGTCTATCTTAAGGATGGTCTCCCTGATGTTGTTGATCTCTGTTCCGGTCATGCCTCCAATTTCTATGGCCTCACCCCTTGTCAGGACGCGATCAAATTTCTCATATTTTGTGGTAACCTCAAAGAATGGGTCATCCAGCTCCTCGCCGTATTTTGGCATGTGGTTAAGGCCCACATCGTCAGGTTTCAGCGTGCCCTCATTAAGGCGATCGAACAGGGAACCGGCCACATAATAGCGCATTATGAATTCAAGAGGAATGACATACTCAATTTCGTACGGGCTTCCTTTACCTTCGGGAACAAAGAATTTCTTGACTCTCATCTCGTTCGGTGCCGGAGTATCAATGAAGTGCGTCTCAACTCTTGCAGATTCCTTTGCCATCTTGAACCAGTAAGCAGAGGTCCTGCACAGTGATTCTCCCTTATGGGGAATCAGGCTTGGAATCATCTTGTCAAAAACGGATATCTTATCCGTGAATCTGAAGAGCAGGGTTTCTCCCTCATCATACACTTCCTTGACCTTACCGGTCCGTATCAACTGCATGAGTGTCGTTAGCTTACAATAATATTAATGCTTTTTTCATTATTTATTGGGCAGGCACGTTGCAAATTCCAGGAGCATTCCCGAGATGAAATATTATGCTTCTGCCAACAGTCTGCTAAATATACGCGCTGTAAATCATGGTAAGAAACAATGAGAAGCAGGATGACAGTTTTCCTTGACCATGTCAGGCACGACGCTGCATTCAGGGAAAAAATGAATCAGAGGATATCCATTGTTATGGATCTCATCAGGGAAGGGAGAGACAGGACATCCATTGGAAGGATACTGAAGATACCGCAGGGCGATCTTGAAATCATCTTTGAGATTGCAAAGGCAAGGATCAAGGTTTCTCACAAATTTTCGCTCTATGAAAAGGTGTGGCTGGACCAGTACCTGTCAAGTTTCTCAACTCCGGAGGTGGTCTGCAATTACAGGGCAGGCAGAATATCCGGCATGAACCTCATGGACATAGGGTCGGGCAGCGGCATACAGACTGCCATAATGTCGCGGTCCAACCTGTCCACAGTGGGCATTGAGTCTGACGCTGACCGCTATATGATGTCCCTGCTGAATGGTGATGTCTACAGTGGCAGAAATTTAAGATTCATTCATGGAGACGGTATCAGGGCACTTGAAGCTGGTAAAATCACTGATGATACTGTGGTTTTCAGCGATCCGGCCAGACCATCAGGTGCGTCAGAGCGCAGGCTGGGCGATCTCACTCCACCTCCAGATGCCGTCATTTCAGCGGTTAGAGGGAGGACAGCAAATTTTATTTTTGATCTTCCTCCACAGATGAAATGGAACAACATTACAATACCGGGTGAAAAGGAATACATTTCTGTGGAAGGATCTCTGAACCGCCTGACCCTGTATACGGGGGAGATTTCAAACTCCCAGGTTTCTGCCGTGGTTCTTCCCCGGGGTATAAGGATCAGCGGAACTCCCGAGGACAATCCCCCAGTGTCCGGGTCATGCGAGGATGATTATCTGTACTCATTTGATCCTGCCGTCATAAGAGCAAAACTGGTGCGAAAGGTTATTGCAGAGACCGGAATAAGCCCGGTGGCATCCGATAAGAGGAGATATCTGGCATGCGCTTCAAGAATAATTGACAGGTTTCCGGGAGAGATATACGAGGTTCTCTTCACTTCAAACTCTCAGGACATAGGGTCAGATTTACGTGCAGTGGATGCAGGCAGGGTTTTTCTGAGATATGGCGTACAGGATGGAAGTTATTATGAGGCAAGAGACTCATTATCGGCCGGGCTTAGTGGCGGCAGGGACATATATCTCTTCAGGATCGGAGAAAAAACCGTTGGAGCCGTAAAAATAGCTGTAAGAGATGTTTCTTAAGACCGGGAATACCTTGGGGAACCCTGAGGCTGAGGCAGACAAAATATTCTCAAAATTTTTATCAATATTTTTATAAGTTATGGGGCTCTTAAGAGTGAATTCGATGATAGAACTAAATGCAAAGGCTAAACTGCCAACCATGGCAGGTATGTTTGACATCTACACATTCAGCTCAGATGACAGGAAGGATCACGCGGTCCTGGTGAGAGGTGACGTGATGAACCGCCAGGACATACCGGTGAGAATACATTCGGAATGCCTCACTGGCGATGTTCTGGGTTCCAAAAGGTGTGACTGCAGGGATCAGCTTATCCGTTCCCTTGTCTACCTTGGAAGAGTTGAGGCTGGCATGCTCATATATCTCAGACAGGAAGGGCGCGGCATCGGTCTCCTGAACAAAATCAAGGCCTATAGCCTTCAGGATGAGGGTTATGACACTGTGGAGGCTAATCTTATGCTTGGGCTCCCGGTGGACAAGAGAGATTACTCTTTTGCAGTGGACGTACTGAAATATTTCCATATCAACACAATAAAACTCATGACCAACAATCCTGCCAAGATGGATTTCCTGACACACAACGGAATAACAATATCTGAGAGGATCCCCATAAAGAGCGAGCCGACGCCCTATGATGAATTCTATCTTACCACCAAGAAGGTCAGGATGGGTCACCAGCTCTGAAATCCAGATTCTGGCACTTCTTGCAGTAAGGATCCGTCTCTATTATGGGGGTTTGTCCTCTACAGGTAAAACTTTTGATTCACAATCTTTTAAGCAAGAAAGCTCCTCCGTTCTTCAGAGAGGAGAGGATGTCAGCAGGTGGAATCAACTGCTTCATGAACATCATCACTGGAATGGCTCCCGGTCTTGTTTAAATACATTTCAGGGATAACTTTATCATGATAATCAGATCCATCGTTACCGACGCTCCGCAGGGCGGAGTGCAGATAGAATCCCGGGATGTGGATTACAGCGACTTTCCAGTAATTCTCAAGCCCATATTGACAGGGATATGTGGCACAGACAGGGGCATTGTGAACGGGGCACTGCCATTCGCATATAACCCGCATGGCGAAAACAGGCTCATACTTGGTCATGAAAGCCTGAGCATGGTGATATCCGCAGAACCAAATCAGTACAATATAAAGGCCGGCGACATCGTTGTACCAATGGTAAGAAGGCCAGGGAAATGTCTGAACTGCCTTGTTGGAAGATCCGACAACTGCTCTGATGGCCAGAAACATGAGGCTGGCGTCACGGGGCTTCACGGTTTCATGCGCGATGAGTTCGGGGATTTTCCGGAATATCTCGTCAGGGTTCCAGGCAACAGGAAGGATGATCTTGCAGTCCTGACTGAACCGGTAAAGAACGTTGAGAAGGTTTTCGAAGTACTTGACATCATATCCCGCAGATCCATATTCACAGATTCATCAGGAGCATACGATGGAAAGAGGGCAGTTGTAATAGGGACAGGCAGTGAGGGTTTCCTCTTCGCGCTTAAGTCAATGGACTATGGTTTCAGCACAGGCATAACAAACAGGCATTCGCTTGACAATACAAAAGCAAAGCTTGTTGAAGACACAGGAATGAGTTTCTACGATTACGCCCGAACAGGTATCAGGGAGGAGAATGGCATTGATCTGCTAATTGACACAAGTGGTGATCCCGGAACAGTTTTTCGTTTTCTGAGAAAGATGAACAACAATGGCATCGTGGTGCTGTTTGGCACCAATGGGAAAGCAGGACCAGCACCGGTGGATGGAGAAATTCTTGGAAGCATCGTTGAAAAGAACCTCAATATCGTAGGTTCAGTGGACGGGGCGAGGATTCACTATGAGAGGGCTCTTCAGGACATATACCAGTGGAAGGCACACTATGGCAAAGCCATGGAAACCATGATAACTGCAAGAGTCAGCCCCGATGACACGGGAATATTCTTGAAGAAACCGGCTGACGAGATCAAGACTGTAATTTCATGGGAGTGATAATGTGGCTGCAATTGTATACGAGGGCAGAACCATCTCAGACAGCATAGCCGAAAGGATCAGGAATGAGATAGGAAATCAGGGCAATCCTCCTAAACTGTCGGTGATACGAATTGGAAAAGATGCTGCATCTGCTTCATATTTCAGGGCAAAGATAAGGAAGGGGCATGATCTGGGAATAGAGGTTGATGCGCACTCTCTTCCTCCGGAGACATCGGCAAAGGAAGCTGCAGATCTCATGGATTCCCTTGCGGCTGATCCTGAGGTGGATGGAATCATACTTGAAAATGAGGTTCCGGAACATCTCAGTTACGTGGAACTGGCCAACAGGATACCCTTCTGGAAGGATGTTGACGGAGCCACATATGCAAGCCTTGGCAGGCTTATGTCCGGAGCACCGTGCCTGGCACCGGCAACTCCACTTGCTGTGATGGAATTCATGAGGGCCATGCAGGTTCCGCAGGGTTCATCCGTAGCCATAATAAACAGGACAATAACCGTGGGAAAACCGCTTTCAATGCTCATGCTATCATCAAATTACACTCCATTCATCCTGCACAGCCGATCCCTGAAAATCCATGAAATCACACGATCGTGCAACGTTATAGTTGTGGCTGCAGGACATCCCGGATTTCTGACTCCAGAATACGTCACGGAAAGCACATCAGTCATAGACGTTGGAATAAACTCCAAGGGCGGGCAGATCTCCGGAGATGCGGATTTCGAAAAGCTTTCGCCAATTGTAAGAGCCATAACGCCCGTTCCAGGAGGTGTGGGTGCGGTTACTTCCACCATGGTATTCTCCAATCTCATGGCTGCCAGAAAATTGAAACCCGGGAAATGAAGGCGAACTCTTCGATTTCGCCAGACACTGTAAATATTTATTTATGCACCGCTGATAAAGATCAGAATGTACAGTTTTAAGCCTCAGGAACAGTCAGCGTTAATCACTGGTTTTCTCCGGGATCAGCTTTCAGGCCATAAGGCTATCATTGGCGTGAGCGGGGGCGTGGACAGTGCGCTTGTGCTCGCACTCCTTTCAAGAGCCATACCTGCAGAGAGGATTGTGGCAGTTCATCTCCCGGAAACAGGAAAGCAGAGTGCTGATTACAATGATGTCATGGAGCTATCAAGGGCAACAGGTGTCCCTGTGGAGATGAAACCAATATCCGGAATTGCAGAATCATTCTTTAAAAGTCTGAGTGTCACAGACACCAGGGCTGCAGGGAATATCAAGTCCCGGATTCGCATGGTCATACTCTATTACCTTGCAAACATCAATGACGGCCTGGTCATAGGAACAACAAACAGGACCGAGTACATAACGGGGTACTACACAAAATACGGAGACGGTGCCTGTGATGTCGAACCAATCATGCACCTGCTGAAATTCCAGGTCAGGGAGATGGCAAAATTCCTGTGTGTACCAGAAAGCATAATAATGAAAAAACCAAGTGCTGGACTATGGGAGAACCAGACTGACGAGGATGAGATGGGAATGAGTTATGACGAAATGGATGAAGCCATAATTCGCCTATTTGACAGGAAGGAACCTCCGTCCGGAGAAAATGACAGGAAGATAATGGATATGTACGGCAGGAGCCAGCACAAGAGGAGGATGCCAGCATCGTTGCTGAGCTGAGAGGCACCAATGATATCGGCGTTCGAGGCACAGTATTATCAGATAAGTCTTATCCTTATACTTGCAGCCTTCGCCATACCAATATCAAGGAAAGCAGCAATTGCTGATATACCAATACTCATAATTCTTGGGATAATATTCGGGCCTGTTCTTGAGATCATAAACCACACCTTTGCCTCAAACTTCCTCACCCAGTTCGGGGAGATAGGAATTGGTCTTCTCGGCATAATGATCATCCTGTATTACGAAAGCCATCACATGAATTTCAGGGTCATACGGAGGCACTTTTTCAAGATAGCATCGCTGGATACCATTGGGGTCATCATCACCGCTCTGGTGGCCGGGTCAATCTTCTCCCTTATCTTCAGGGCACCGTTTTCAATAGGTTTCCTGTTCGGAGCAATAATATCTCCTACAGATCCTGCAACGCTGATTCCACTGTTCAAGAGAATAAACATCAAGGACGATGTCTCCGGGACTCTTGTCGGCGAGAGCCTTTTCAATGATCCCATCGGTATAATCCTGGTTTCTGTCGCAATACTTCTCATTGCTCCAAACTCAACCTACATATCTTCCTTCTCCGGCATAGTGACAAGACTTGGCTTTGCCTTTGGTTCCGTGGTATATTTCATCATACAGATCGCAATACCGTCGCTTATAGGCATATTCGTAGGTTTCACAGTCATCATCCTGAATCGGTTCCTGAATTTTGAAAACCTCATAGTTGGACTCCTGCTGGGCATAGTGATCCTGGAATTCACAATAATGGAGGCTGTGGGAATCACGCCCTTCCCTGCAATTATCGCAACCGGAGCAATAGTGGGCAACTTTTCTGACAAGAGCATATTCTGGAGCAGGGAAGAGAGTTTCCAGGAAAACCTGTCATTCCTGGCACAGGCAGTGATATTCCTGAGCCTCGGGAGCATGCTCACACGGCTGGAGATAGAACAGTATGCCCTGATCGGAATTGCCATGTCACTTCTGGTTATATTTGTGGCACGGCCCCTCGCTGTGTTCGGGTCCCTCTCATTCTTTCCAAAGAAGCGCAGCCGATCCGCTGTGGACAGAAGAACCATGGGTTTCTACTCCCTTGTGGGCCCAAGGGGAGTGGTATCAGTGGTAATGTCAACTGTCCCCTATACAATTGGGGTTACAACAGGCAACCCACTCCTCCTTCACTATGGTACAATAATAGCGGTGGTTGTGTCGTTTGTGGTGCTCTTCTCCATAATAATACAGACAGTTTATATTCCCATTGTGGCAAAAAAGCTTCTCAAGCCACCTCAGAATGGCTCCTAAAGCCCGAGTATCTTCAGTGCCCTTGTCGGATCCCTGGAATACAGGGAGAAGAACTCGAAAACCTGATGGAATCCTGAAATGCCCATCTCCGACATCTTCTGCAGAACAGCCTTTCTAAGCATCATATTCTGCATAAGAGACTTCTCTTCAGTGCCTTCCCTGGCGGAAATACGCCTGAACACGTAGCTGTAACCCGAGTATGTGTATCTGCCCTTCTCGAACCTGAATATTGAGTTGGTCACTATATCGCCGCTTCCGGAATCTATCCCGACAATCTCTGCGACCTCCCCCACGTATCTCTTGAGCCTGCCATTTTCAATTCCGGTCTTCAGAACTATGATGGTATCCAGTGACGCGGTGAGGTTTCGTGGAATGCTTATTGGTTTTGATTCCAGCCTGTGGATGAATGTGGAAACATCATCAGCATGGAATGTTCCCATTCCGAAGCGCCCTGCAGACATTGCCTGGAAAACCGTGAAGGTTTCATGTCCCCTCACCTCACCCAGAATTATATAATTGGGCCTGTGCCTGAGAGATGATTCAAGCAGGTCGAACATGCTTATCTCACTGGATTTCCCGCTCTGGTTTTCATCTGTTCCGGGAGTAACACGGGTCACGGCAGCTATCCAGTTCTGATGCGCAAGGTTGATCTCCCTGGTATCCTCAATGGTCACTATCTTTCTGTCCGGAGGTATGAAGGAGAGAACCGCGTTGAGGAAAGTGGTTTTGCCGCTTGCTGTGCCTCCCACTATCATTATGTTTGCACCACTTTCGATGATTGTCCACAGGTATGCCATTACGGCGTTGTCAGCAGTGCCGGTATCCATGAGATCAACAGGGCTCATGGGTGTTTCCCTGAATCTCCTTATGGAAAATGTTGGGCCCCTGGATGTGATATACCTTCCAATGGAAGCCTGAAGTCTTGATCCGTCGGGCAGTGTAGCCTCCATTATTGGCGAAGATGCGGAAATCTGCTTGCCCCCGAACTGGGAGAGTCTTCTCACATAGGAGTTCAGCTCCTCCTCGTTGCTGAACACTATGCTGGTGGGGATGTAACCGTACTCCCTGATGAAAACATATACCGGAATGCCAGGACCATCGCATGAAATATCCTCAATTCTCGGGTCATGCATCAGCGGTTCAACTATCTGTAAACCTATGGCATATCTGCTCACATAGTAAAGCAGTGCGCGCAGGGGCCGGTTTCCATGGTTATGTGCCTCAATATACTGTTCAACAGTCTCTGTACCGGGATTGTCCAGGTACGCTGATCGGATCCTGTCGACCTCCTTCATTATATCATCACTGGGAGTTCTTTCAATGATCCTGTAGCTCACCTTTCCATCATTATCTCTGGCTATACGGACCTCAGCAACTCCCCCTTCAATGTCGTATTTTTCCAGCACTTCATGATCCATTTCAGATCACTCCGGCTACTGCAAGCACAAGTGATGAAATGAGCAGCATTGATCCCATTTCAAGAAATCCGGATGACGGGTTCCTGTTCTTCACCATTCCGATGATTGCTCCGATGCCGGCGGCTTCCACATAAATGCCTATATCAAATATTCTTTCCAGAACCGTTGCCCCGGTAGAATGAAAAGCAAATGCTCCGGTGCTGCTGAGCTTTATGGCATGGAAAAACTGAAGATCAATGATAAGAATGACTATGAAGAACACAGCGAAGGAGACCATGAGGATCAGGTTATAGTTCCTCATCTCAGCAACGCGCTCCTCCCTCAGAAGCTGAAGCTGGGATGTGAAATTTGAAATGAGGCTTATGACGTCCGCAGTGTTGCTTCCGGATTCGCCGGCCTTACGCAGTATCACACCAATCCTCTGCAGGTCCATGATTCCTATTGACTGGCCGAAGTTCTCCATGGCTTCTTCCACAGGTTCTCCTCCTTTCACCTTTCTTGCCAGATCCTTAATCTCGGGACTGAGGGATCCATAATCGTTTGCTGAAACCCTGACAACTGCGTCCGAAAGGGGAACCCCGTACATGGTGTAGTCAGACAGGTCCCTGAGGAATTCAGGCAGGTTCTTCCTGGCGCTATCTATCTGCGAGAGCCTCATTTTCCTCAGAACTCCTGCAGGGATGAGCACAATCGATGCTGCAAATGGTATGGAGAAGATCAGGATGCTGTCATTTCTTCCCATGCGTAGGGAGATCACAGTGACCAATGCAGCTATCAGGAACGCAACTGATATTGACACCACTGATATGGCAGTTTCTCTTCTCATAGTTCTATCTCACCCTCCGTGCTTCCAAAGAAGTATGCGAATATGCCCAGCAGTGCCGGTATGATCACTGCCACGGTGAATATGAGAATCACTATGTAACCGGCAGGAGGAACTGGAGAAAGAAAAGCCACGACACCCACTATAATCATGAGTATGAGGGGAAATGCAACCCCTACAGTTACAAAACTCTCCGCAAGTATCCCCATGGAATCGGAATTCTGCCTTATTCTTGACCTTAACTCCTCCTGGAACTGCTGCGCCTTTGACGTGAAGTAGGACTTGAGATCACCACCGGAATTGACGCTTGTGATTATTCCCTGAAGAAAATCTGCAAACCTCTGGCTCGGTGAATTCTTGGCAGCTTCCCTTATGGAACTCATTATATCCTGCCCGAAGACCGACGTCCTGAGCCAGATGCTTCTTGCCTCCCTGCTGACCTCGCCGTACTGTCTGCTCTCGCCCAGATCTCTGAATATTATGTCAACAGGTATGTCTGCTGATGCCATCGTGGCAAAATAGCCGATGGTAACTGTCAGGATGGAATCTATCTTTCTTCTTCTTACTCTTAACACATTTACGGGCAGTTCAAGGAAGAGCGCAACAAATACAACAATGGCCAGAAAGCTCACCGAGGCAATAATTATACTGAGATCCGGAAATAGATGAAGAAAAATCGCGTCCATTGCCACCAGAATCACTCCAAATATTATTGAATAAAGAGTGGCCTCAGAATAAAATTCAACTCCACTCATTCCCATTTTGGCTCTTCTCAGGTTTCTTTCCATGGATTCCTGGTTAATGTGGTTGGAAAGGAACTTCCCGAAAAACCTGACGGCATAGCGCCTCATGGCTGGAACACGGAATTCGCTGTCATTCTTATTCCCTGCACGCAGTGCGCCTGGAAACATCAGCTGCCTCCCATATATGATCTTTGTATTGTTTCAGCAAGATCGGAATGTTTCATTTTAGAATCTGCTGACTCCTTGAGGATACTTGCTCTGGTCTGCAATATTCTCGAGACTTCTTCTACTGGAATGGATCTCTGTTCAGCAATTTTTTTCAAAAGCATGCTGTTTCCAGAGAACCAGAAAGTATCACCTGCCGGATCGTGGGTGAATACACGGTTGTAGGTTATGTCCCCAGTCCTTGAATCAATTCCTGCAATTTCGTCTATCTCGGTTATCCTCCTTACTTTCTTCTCACCTTTCCTTACAAAATTGATGAATATCACTATGTTGAGGTATGAAATCATGAGTTTCGGCACGTTCATGGGTTCATTCTCCAGCCTGTTCATCAGTGATTCCATTGAATCTGCATGAACAGTGGAATACGTGGTGTGCCCAGTAGCCATGGCCTGGAAAAGTGCGTACATTTCCCTTCCTCGGACCTCACCAACAACTATGTAAGTTGGCCTCTGCCGCATAGCTACCTTGACAAGGTCAAACAGGCCGAAGGATGATACCCCCGTGAGGCTTTCTCGCTCAATCTCCCTGGTTTCGGCGGCGACCCAGTTCTGGTGTGACAGGTTGAGTTCCCTGGTGTCCTCGATGCTGAAAATCTTTGTATTTACAGGTGCGAACATGAGAATAGAATTCAGTGCGGAAGTCTTGCCTGATCCCGGCGCCCCCACAATAAGTGCAGAATTCAGGTTCTCCACCATCATCCAGAGATATGCCATCATTTCAGGGCTAGCAGTTCCCAGGTGTATGAGTTCAGCGGGAGTGAACGGGCTTTCCCTGAACAGGCGTATGGTAAAGGCCGGCCCTCTTCCCGAAATTTCGCCGGAATATATGGCCTCAACCCTGTGACCGTCACGGGTTATTCCATCCAGAAGGGGCGAATTGATGGAGATTGACTTTCCACACATCTGGGAAAGCCTGACTATAAAGGAGGAAAGCTGCACTGAATCCCTGAAGGTGATATTTGTTGATATGGAGCCAAAAACACTATGGAATATGAATACAGGAATTCCGGGGCCGTCACAGGATATATCCTCTATTTTTCCATCCCTGACAAGGGGATCTATGATCCCGTAGCCGTTGAAATCCCTGTTCAGGTAATACATGTACCTCTCCCTTAATTCTCCCTTTATCCACGGCATTCTCTCGTGGATGAATGATTCAATGAGGGCGCTCATATTCAGCGAAAGATCCTGAGAAGCTCCGGCCATGTCTGGTATGAATGTCCAGATCATCTCCTCAAGCCGCCAAACCTCGCTCATCTCTTTTCCCGTGAGCTTCGGTTCTTCTACGTTGCAGAGAATCTCGGAGTTCTCCGGTGATCTGAAAATGTTGATCCTTGCTCTGCCTCCCTGCAGATCGTACGAATCGAGCACTTCGCCCGGCCCATCCCATTTTGCCGCTTCCTCTGGGGAATCTCTCTTAGAATCCATTACCAAGCTAGAGAACTAAGTGTTTCGTCTGTATAAAAATTATCAGTGTTGTGTGTTTCGCCATTGTTTCACTGGTAACATGGCAACCGTGCGGATTATAACGTTAATATGCGCAAATGCATGATCACCAGATGGAAAGAATAAGATTTGCAAAGACAGATGCCCAGATCAGCCCAATGGGAGTCGGTACATACTATGACTTCAGATGGATAGCACCAGCCAAGATTCTGCGAATAAAAGCCGGCAGACAGAGACGTGTTGAGGCAATAAAGTCTGCAATCGCATCGGGAATAAATCTCATTGATTCTGCAGAACTATATCAGAGTGAACCACTTGTGGCGGAGGCCATAAAGGGGATGCCACGTGAAGAGATATTTCTTGCTACAAAGGTGATGCCGCTTCATTTTTCATACGACTCGTTAATTAAATCATGCGAGAGAAGCCTGAGAAATCTTGGAACGGATTACATTGATCTTTATCAGATGCATTTTCCGTCTTCAAACAAGAACAGGATAAAGGAAGGACTCAGGGCAATGGAGCACCTTGTGGATCAGGGGAAGATAAGGTACATCGGGATTAGCAACTTCACTCTTGCACAGACTGAAGAAGTCGTATCATGGCTTAAAAAATACCCTCTGAGTTCCACCCAGATGAATTTCAGTCTGGCACACAGGAACATAGAGAAGGATATTCTTCCATACTGCAGGGAGAACGGTATTGCAATACTGGCATATTTCCCTCTTGGGCATGGAAAACTGACTGGCACTTCTGCAATAAATCAGGATATAATGAGGGCAATTGAAAATCAGCATGGGAATAAGACAGCAACCCAGATAGTATTGAACTGGTTCATGAGCAAATATGATTTTGTATTTCCGATTCCGCGTGCATCTAATCCAGATCATGTTAAGGAAAACGCAGGTGCCATGAGCTGGAAAATGACTCCAGAAGAGATAGAGATGCTAGAAAATTCCATTGAGAGGGTCCGGGGGCCGTACAACCCTGTGGACCATTCGTAAATGATCACTCAATCTCCTGCATTTCATGGAAACCTTTAGGATAATATTTATAGGCATTTTCTCAATCAGGGCTGGTCTGTCTTTTCAACAGACATCCGGGCCGGTAGATCAGAGGTAGATCGCTTCCTTGGCATGGAAGAGGCCAGGGGTTCAAATCCCCTCCGGTCCACATTTACAGAAATTCAGTATGTTTGCACACCATAACCATTTTTCTTACTTTATTTATTCATATAAAATCATGATTGTGAGATACAATATTCAGTGAACATTAGTTAAACGGTGAGTTGTTCAATACTTATGGAAAAGTCCACCGATCTAGATACAGTGCAGTCCCCTTCTTTTTCATGAAATCTCAAGACATGTTTCCATTAATATGGGACTTACACAAAATTCAGTATACTATCCTTCTCAAGCTGGGATGCAAGAATGGCCACAACAACTTTACTGGCATCCTGAGGTGTCATCTCATAAAGCACGACGAGGAAGAAGAAAAAACTCTCAAAGTCTATAAATACGGCAGTCAGTTTCCTGTCTTTCATAAGCAGAACACAAAAATATATTCGAATTTCCATAACAGAGTTTTTCCCGGATTTATATCTGTCACCACTGCTTCTAGCTAAGTTTTATTCTAGGGTCTTTTCACCTGCCTGGTCACCTGTATTTCAGAGAACAAATCTTTGATTTGCAATTGTCCGGAAATGATTGAGAAACACTCTTAAAATACCTATCGGTTAAGAATCGGGTTATTCCATTATAGCCCCGTATGATGCGCTTCCAACCAACTTTGAGTACTGATGGAGGTATCCAGATGTGTATTTTTCTTTCTTTGGTTTCCACTGTGCAAGTCTGCGTGCAATTTCTTCATCGGACAGCTTAATTTCAAGTTTTCCAATGTTTCCATCTATAGCAATTAGATCACCATCTTTTACTATAGCTATAGGTCCACCAGCCTGCGCTTCAGGAGAAACGTGTCCGATCATTATGCCTCTTGTTGCTCCAGAAAATCTGCCATCGGTAACTAGGGCAACATCTTTATCCATTCCTCTTCCGACAACTGCTGACGTTACCGCAAGCATTTCTCGCATCCCCGGACCTCCCCTTGGGCCTTCATATCTAATGATTATAACATCTCCTTTCCGAATTTCATCATTTTTAACTGCAGAGAATGCTTCTTCTTCTGAGTTATAGACCTTAGCCGGACCCTCATGTACACGAACTTTTGTTGCAGAGACCTTAAATACTGAGCCATCTGGTGCAAGATTGCCCCGTAATATTTTGAGTCCGCCCGTAGAACTCAATGGCTTATCTATTTCCATTACCACATCCTGCGCGATGGTATGCACCTGAAAAGTTTGCATATTTTCTCCGAGTGTCTTCCCTGTGACTGTCAGAGAACCTTCATGAAGGAGCCCCGCCTTCAGCAGTTTTTTGATCACAAGTGGAACTCCACCAACATCATAAAGCTCTGCCATTGTATATTTTCCACCTGGCTTCATGTTAACAATTTCTGGTGTTCTGTTACCAATTCGTTCAAAATCATCCACTGACAGCTTTATATTCGCTTCATGCGCTATTGCTAAAAGATGAAGCACGCCGTTAGTCGAACCACCTGAGGCCATTAGCACTGTGATGGCGTTTTCAAAAGCATCATACTGAAGGATGTCTCTTGCCTTAATGCCAAGTTCAAGCAGGGATGAAATCTGCTTTCCTGTTTCAAACGCAAACTTTGCCTTGCCACCTTCTATAGCAGGAGGCGCTGCACTTCCAGGTAAAGCAATACCCAGTGCTTCTGTCAGAAACGCCATGGTGTTGGCAGTATACAAGCCACCACATGCGCCAGCAGTTGGGATAGCAACACTTTCCATATAACTCAGTTCTTCCTTTGACATATTGCCCGCTTCGTATTTGCCCACCGCTTCGAACACCTCTCCTATGGCTATCTTCTCATTGTTGTATATTCCAGGGAGAGTTGAGCCGCCATACATTACTATTGATGGAATATTCATCCTTGCAGCAGCCATGATCATACCGGGAGTTGTCTTATCGCAACCAGATATCCCAACGAAACCATGGTACCCATGACCCCGTATGGTCAGTTCTACTGTATTTGCCACTACTTCACGGCTTGGAAGCGAAAATTTCATGCCCTCGTTTCCCATTGCAATCCCATCTATCACAAGCGGAGTTACAAACATCCGTGGTGTGGAACCTGATGAGTTTACGCCTTCTTTTGCGCGGTATCCAAGTCCCATTGCATGTATGTTGCAGGGTCCTGTCTCACTCCAAGCAACGCCTACACCGACAAGGGGTTTTTCCAGATCAGTGTCCGAAAGACCCATAGCTTTCATGAAGGCCCTATTTGGGGCCTTTTCAGGTCCACTATAATAATCTACGAAATCCATGAATATATATTAACATAAAGGTTAGTTAACTTTTGCCTAAAATGTGGCAAAATAAGTATTTTCTTAAATACCCAATAAAAAGTCTAATCCAGAAAGTGTCTGAAAATATGGATTCAATAACCCGCTGTACCCATTTCTAATCTGTGAGGCAAGTAATGCTTTTCAATTCTCTTTACTTGGTCATCTGTTAGTGATATCTCTAGGGCCGTAGCAACATCATCCAAATGTTTTTTCTTGGAAACCCCAACAACAGGAATAAACTTTTTTTGTAATACATACGCAAGCGAGATGGCATATTCTGTGGCAGACTGTTCCTTTGCTATAGCTCTTATATCATCTAGGACATCAAAATCGTTTTCCTTAAAGTATCTGTCGAGCATTACGGAGTATTCCTTTGATCGAATCGATTTTGGCGCGATCCCGCGCTCATATTTTCCAGAGAGAAAACCCGCTGCCAGTGGACTGAAAGCGGAGAAAGATATCCCTTTATTAATACAGTAAGGAATCACTTCACGTTCATCTTCCCTATAGATTGCGTTATAATGGTTTTGCACGATTTGCGGCCTTGCCAAATCCTTGTCTTCCGCAAAACGGTCTATTTCAGCGAGTTGATATCCTTTTATATTGCTCAGACCGAAGTAACCAATCTTATTAATTTCCACGTATCTGCTGAAAGTTTTCAGGATATCCACAGTATCCAACCCGTCAAACCAGGTGTGTGACAAATATATATCAATGTAATCTGTCCTTAATCTCTTCAAGGATAAATTCAGCTCAAATTCTACTTCTCTTCTTGCAAACCCATGGTGTTTTTCACTTATTTTCCCACCTACTTTCGTTGAAATGATAAATTCCTCACGCTCATCTTTTATGAACTCACCGATTATCTTCTCGGATTCACCCGCGGAGTAAATATTTGCAGTATCGATATAATTTATCCCCAAGTCAGAGGCTTTCTTAAGTATGGTCTTCGCGTCCTCAGAATTAACCATCCATCCTGAAGACCCAAATGACATTCCTCCAAGGCAGACCTAGGAAACTTTTAGATCTGTTTTGCCGAGATGCATGTACCTCATTATGAATCTATCAACTGCTCTCTTAATATAGACTTTTGTTTTTAAAAATGCTAGCTTGGTTATTCACGCAGAATTGCAATCAGGATCCAAGCGAAAAATCTCTAGCCACTTCGTGGAATTGGAACTGGAAAGACAGACTATACAAGGTATATGAACGTCTATTCTTTGTGATTTAAAAGCGCTATTTGTATTATTTTGAGTAAAATAAATATATTAGAAAATAAAATGGTAAATACTTTTATTGCTCCCTAGCGAGAATTTCTCACTATCAGTACAGCTATACCAGCTACAAGCACAAAAAATGCCATAGCATATACACCACTGACAAATGAATGTGTATAGCTTTCAAGTCCGCCAACGAGAATAGGCCCAACCACACCTCCCAGATTTCCAATTCCGTTGATAAGACCTATGGAGGCGGCAGAACTTTCTCTTTTCAAGGATTCCTGTGGAATGTTCCAGAACACTGGAAGGAAGCTGAAAATGCCAATCGCAGAGATTGTGAAAAAGATAAAGGAAACAACTACGTTTGATATGAGAAATGCGCTTAGTGCAAGCCCACCGGCAGCAACAAAGAATACTGCAGCTGTAAGACGTTTTCTATTACCTTTTTTATCTGAATATCTTAATATAAATATTAACGCAATAGCAGCGACAACATAAGGTATATCTGAAAGAAAACTGGATGTGGCAGCGCTCACGTGCGCAAAAGAACTTATTATTGATGGTAACCAGATCGTGTATCCATAAAGCCCAGTTACACCAAGGAAGTAAACAAGCACTAGGAGAAGAACATCCCTTTCAATCAATGCCTCCTTCCATGATGACTTAATGGGCTTATCTGCTTCTTCCTTAGCCAATTCAGATTCAAGAGCTTTTTTCTGGTCATCCTTAAGCCATTTAGCATCTTCCGGAAAATCATTAATCGTAAACCACAGGATTACAACTGATACCAATGCGAGAATACCCTCGAAAATGAAAAGATATCTCCAGCCGGGATCATTCCCGTATGCTGTGAATATTCCACCGGCAATTAGACCGCCAAATATGCCAGCAACAGGGATAGCAGCATTGAAATATCCATTAGCAAGGCCCCTCTCGCTTTTTGCAAACCAGATACCCATAAAGAACATAACACCCGAATAGAAAGGAGCCTCAGCAAGTCCGAGTATGAACCTGAGTGCATACATCTCTGGGACATTTTGTACAAAGCCAGTTAATATAGTAATTATGCCCCAGGCCGTGAAAGCTCCAGCAAATATCTTTCGGATACCAACGTTGTTAATCTGCAAAGTTGTAAATACTTGCGGGATTGCATATGCTACAAAGAAGAGAGCAGATGCAATGCCTGCAATTAAAGACGCACTGCTTGCAGGTGCTCCTATATCTTTAAACATTCCGGCATCGATACCGTATGAAAGGTTCACTCGATCAAGAAAATTTACAACGTATAGAAAAAAAAGTATAGGTGCAATTCTTAAATATCTACTAGTTCTCGAGGACTTCAATACTGCTATCTGGTTTTCCATGCGAAAAATATAAGCTAATGATATATGAATTTTGCGACATCGTAATATTTCATGCCGATGGATACTATTATTTAAGGTACAGTTCCCTGTAATCTTTTACCATCCTCGAGCCCGTATGCCCCAGGTTGTGCGTGTCGATCTCCAGTATTTCTTCTGTATTCTTTCTAAAAGGCTGCTTCTTCCTTACATTTACGGGCACCTTCTTCATCATCGGGTTCACAGATTCTAGTATTGATCGCATGTGATATTCATCCAGCCATTTCTAAGTGTCATCCGTGAAACTGTAAAGCATCTTCTTCCATGATTTTATTCCCTTAGCACGGAATATTGATTTCGTCTTTAGGAGGAAATACGGTTTTATCCCATAACTTTCAGTGATGGCGCAACATCCCATCCGGGTACGGAATGAAGGAAGGGAGACGCATGCTGAGCCACGAGGAGTTATACTCAAGATCAAAAACACGTATCCCTGGCCAGTTCATGGAATCAGAACTGGCTAAAATGTTATACAAGATCATACTCTTCAAGTGCATTTTCCCTTATATATTCCGTGAGTGATCTGTTCGTCCACATTTTAGATCTTTGGCTTAGATCGGAAGGTTTTATGCATGCAATCCCTATAAGGTATGACGTTGTGAGATCACTGAGGCTTCTGGATTTTCCTAGTCTCCTGGTATCATGCATGAGAGAATCGATGCCCAGTGCAAGAGCTCTGTTCATTATCTGGCATACCTTCTGCTTGTTGATGGAAAGTGATTCGGCTATATTATCTCACTTCTCGCATTATGCATACAGGAAGAGGGCCTCTGACCTCTCAACAGTCCTTGCTTCATCGATCATTGATGCTGAAATTCTCTTCAGCATCGCCCCCCTCATCGCTAGATAGTTTCAGTGCACCTTTTGATTTCTTAAACACAATAGTAACATATTAAGATAGAGTATTAATAATAACATTACTATGGAAACGCTATACTAGTTTAAGTTAGGATGATATTTCGCATTCTTGAACTAGAAAATTTAAATGATTTAGGACACTTGAAGACTAACGCAATGAATGAGGGTATTTTTCTTGATCTGATGAGGCGGGTGCAAAGAGGCGATATGATCAGGATATACCCTATGCAACCAGATAACAGTCAGGGCGTAAGAACTAGGGCTTACCCCTGCAAAACAGGCTCAGGCGAAATCTACGAAGTGACTGAGCCATTTGAGGCTCGCATGGAGGCCTATAACGACGTTGCTTTGCGGGTCAGAGCAGAAAATGGACTCTGCCTCATAATAAACGTGGAAGAGATATGGAAGGTAGAGAGAATTTGGCTTGAATGAATAAATCCAAGAAGAGTTTAAATTCGGGTTTGCTGCACCATACAAGAAAGTCAGGGGCAATAAAGAAATAGAAATAAGGAAGAAACTGCCCATATTGGCTAACGTCTTTCATAATTGCCGGAGATAATTTATGAGATATATGTGTCGCCCGTTCCTGTAGCTTTATGATCCATGTTGGCAGCTATCATACTATAAGGATGAAGGTAAGTAGCTCAGCCAAAAATATGGGGCTATTATTAGAACCCTTGATTTGAGCACTTTTTTAGAGATAATGGCGATCCGGCGTCATGATTATTAGTGACTTTTGAATTAACCGACAGTTATTGTATGGCAAGAAGGAACCTTAGGTGGATAATTTTGGCAGTGTACATAGCCATATTCATAACGCTGGATTTCCTTATTCCATACTTTCTTCCAAAGTACGCAGGCGACACTGACTTTATACCATTTTTCTTCTTCATCCCGTTCTTCTGGATAGGCGGAAGAAGATCAAGGTCAACTGGAAACAGGAATTATGGAAATCCCCAGCCAGATGCTGATACGTATACATCAGAGAAACCTTCAGATAATAGGAACTACAGCAGTGGGTATGAATACGATGAGTTCGGTATTCCAAAGAGAAGGTACAGCACCCGGCTTTACTACATCATCGGCGCAGCAGTTATTGTTACTGCAATAGCCATATTTCTTCTGGTAGTATTGTGAATAGCCTTCCGGAAATTTATATAAGCAGATAGGAGTTCAAGAGAAGGCTGATGACTCTTATATCCTCAATTTTTGTCCTGCTATTCGTGGCACTTGTGGCCGGTGAGCTGCTGAATAGAGTGGGAATTCCTTCGGTAGTGGGTGAACTCCTAACAGGTCTAATCCTGGGTCCGGCAGTCCTTGGAATAGTGAGTCCAAATCAGGTATTTAGCGGCATATCTGAGGTCGCGCTGTTCTTCATTGTTCTTCTTATCGGTATAGAGGCAACCACAGATTCGCTTATAAAGAACTACAAACCAGCAATGGTTTTCACAGCAACCAGCTTCATCATTCCAGTCGTGGCAATGGTAATAGTTTCAACGATGGTTTTTCACCTGGGCTATATCAGTGCCATCGTCCTATCAGTTGCAGTTGGAGTCCCATCAATCTCCATAGTGTCTGTTATATTGAGGGATTATGACATGCTCCGGGTAAGGGCAGGGCACATCATACTTGCAAGTGTTGTAATCACTGATATAATTGCCTTTGCAGTGGCGTCAATATTTTTAAATCCCAAGGCAGTCTATTATGAAGTCCCCGGAATAGTGATCTTCATGATTCTTTTCTTCACGCTGGACATGGAAGTGAGGAAACACTCAAAACTGGTTGTTGAATTGTTTACCAGGCTCCATGCCACTGAGCGTGGTGAGAAGATCATATTTGGATCTATAATCCTTTCCGGGCTCATAATAGCCAGTATTTTCGAGATTATAGGCATAACTTATGTTCTTGGGGCATTTTTTGCAGGAATAATCATAAGTGAAGTTGTCGTGGGTCGAGAACTTCAGGGAATTCTTACAAGGACTCTATCAAGGATAAACGACAGCTTCTTCATTCCCATCTTCTTTGCCATTGCAGGCCTGAACAGTATTTTTCCTCCCCGGGATTCAGTCTATCTGATGTTCGCTCTTGTGGCAGTTGGAATTGCCATTTCCGTACCTCTTGACTACATTTACGGTAGAACCGTGTTTGAGCACATAAGTGCAAAGACAGGCGTCGGTATCCTGGGAGGTCGTGGGGCTGTGGGCATTGTCATTGCAACAGTGGCCCTGAGTTCAGGAATAATCACGAGAGGTTTGTTTTCCGTGGCTGTATTTGCAACATTGATCATATCAACGTGCCTGCCCCCTCTGGTTACGAAGAAGGACATACATATACCGGAGGAGGCCTCAGAATTACTTTACTACTGAAAAAACTGAAACGGTCTCCGTCTTCTCTACGCCTTCGGTAGCCCTCAGCTTATCCAGCACAAAGTTTCCAACATCTTCCACTGTGGATGATCTTATCTTCACCATCATGTCCCAGGCTCCGGCTATTATGTAGACCTCTTCAACTTCCCTGAACCTGGAAATTTTCTCAGCCAGCTGTCTCTGCGTTACTCCGGCGGCAGGGCTGAATGACACAAATATGAATGAAACAACTGGCAGGCCGATGGCCTTGTAGTCCGGAACTATAGTGAATTTTTTTATTACTCCCTCTTTCACCATCCCCTGGATTCTCTCGTAGACGGTGACACGAGGTATGTCAAGTTCTTTTGAGATATCCGATATCTTGTCTCTTCCGTGATCCACCAGGTACTGAAAGATCCTCTGATCCTTTGCGTCCATGCCAGTTAATTTCATGGTAGTATTTAAAAGTAGACATTATGTCCATGTAATTTAATTTAATACGACGTGAGATAACGTAATGTCCAAGTATGTGGACAAGTGTTCTTATATGAGATTAAATTAACATTATATGGAAACGGAAATAGTTTCAGAACTTATGGAGCATCTCAGCGATAAAAAACTGGAAGCAGCACTGAAGGTCAACACAACCGTCAGGGCAGCAATGGGTGAATTTCTCAGAGATAGAGGATTTATAGAGATTCCTCCTGTGATCTTCTCCACCGTAACTGATCCGCTCAACCATCCCGTGTATGATCCGTCATTCGAATATGAAGGAACGAGATATGCTCTCACCAAGAGCATGATATTCCACAAGCAGATAATTGTGCAGAAGTTTCCAAAGATTTTCGCATTCTCACCCAACATCCGGCTGGAAATGCCTGAAAAGGCCAGGACCGGTAGGCATCTTCTTGAGTTTACCCAGCTGGATCTGGAGGTGAAGGGAGCCACAAGGGAAGACCTCATTAAACTTGGCGAAGAGCTTTTCATTCACACCCTGGAGAAAGTCATTGAGAAACATGCTCAGGACCTGCATGATCTTGGGAGAAGCCTCAGTGTTCCCCGTGCGCCCTTCAAAAGATATAAATTTGAGGAAGCCGCAGAAAAATACGGATCTGAATTCGAAACGATCCTTTCAAAGGATGCAAAAGAGCCGTTCTGGATAGTGGACATACCGCTTAAGGAAAGGGAATTCTATGATCGGGAAAGCGATGTTTTCCCTGGTATTCTGAATGACATGGACCTCATCTATCCGGAAGGATACTGCGAGGCGCTTTCAGGAGGAGAGAGAGAATTTGATCTGGACAGAATAATGGAAAGGATTCGCAGGAAAGGGCAGACCTATGAGCAATTCAAGTGGTTCCTGGAATTTGCCAGGGAGGGGCTGGAGCTGTCAACAGGCTTTGGAATTGGCATAGAAAGGCTGGTAAGGTATATCTGCGGATTTGAGAGAATTGAGGATGTTCACCCGTTTCCAAAGGTACCCGGAAAGGTATCTGTCTGACTGCCGTAAAGCTGCAAATGGAACTTGTTTCTTCCATTATTTTCAATTTAATCGCCATTTAAAATAAAGTACACGAGAATGTGTATTAAATATGATTTATGAATAGCCATTCATGGTAGATTTAATCAGGGATTCCATGGCAGGCAAGGTTGCTGTGATAATTGGCGTGGGACCGGGCCAGGGCATATCAACCGTAAGAATGTTCATAAACTTTGGTGCCAAGGTGGCAATGGTTTCAAGAAGCGGAAATACCTACGGACTGGTGCCATCCTCCACAATAAAGGCATACAAAGCAGATGCAACTGACGAGAAGCAACTGGTGGCGGTCCGGGACAGGATAATTGCAGACTATGGCGGAATAGATTTTGTTGTTTCCAATGTTGGTGTCTGGGAAAAACTGAAGGGAGAATTTCCGGAGGTAAATGATTTCGAAAGGATACTGCACATTAACCTGTCATCGCACCTGTCAGTGATCAGAACGTTTTCACAGCCGATGAAGCCTGCCGGTGGCTCGATTGTCCTGGTGGGGGCTTCAAGATACATATTCCAAGGTAACGATCTGGCTTACAACGTTTCCAAGTCCGCTATTGAAGAGCTTGTGAGGAAATCCGCCGAGACTCTGCGCCAGTACAATATCAGGGTCAATGCCGTAATGCCAGGTTCAGTTGGGAAGGAGGACACCTACTACAAAGTTTTTCCCTTCAATTTCACAAAGCTCTCAGAACGAAAGGAATTGGAGCCAATCGAGGTTGCAATGGTTTCAGCATTTTTGGCCAGTGAAATGTCCCTTGGAATAGACGGCCAGTGCATCAACGTTGACCGTGGACTGAACTCATTCTGATTTTTATTACTGGCTGGATTCATTTTCTTCTGGCCATCACCATCCACTGATCCACCTTCAGGCTGATAATTTCGTTATGGTCAGTTCTCACCTGGAAATAGTCAAGTGCACGTTCAGTCATGCCTTTTATAAAATTCTCAGTTTGCGCAATCTGCTCTTTGCTTTCTGCCGTTCTTGCAACCCACTCCTTGAATGAGTACATCTTTTTTTCAACTTCTTCTTTCAAGATCTCAAGATTGCTCCCTGCCAGCATGGATTTCCATTCTTCCACTGAGGCACATTCAACGTGGCTTCTATCCCTCATCTTCTCGAAGGTGTTCATTAGCATTCCAAGCTCTGTATCGCCTGGAACCACGTTATCTATCATGATGAAGATGCCCTTGTTTTTCAGGACCCGGGAGACTTCCCTGACAAAGGCACCCTTATCAGTGAAATGATGGGGAGCGATGCGGCACGTTACAATGTCAAAGGTTTCATCAAGGAAGGGTAAATTTTCGGCATCAGCCATCAGATAAATTACATCGTCTGCTCCAGCTTTCACATTGGCCTCTCTAGCAGCCGTGAGCATATTCCATGTCAGATCGGTGGCAATTACAAGACCAACATGAGGATGAAGAGTTCTGGCCACATGGCCCCCTCCAGTTGCAATGTCAAGTGCCTTCCAGTCCTTCTCGGGATGTATCCATTCAATTATTCTCTGGAGATCCAACCCCTGCGCATGACCACGGCTTTCCACATACTCCCTGGCCTTTTTTCCAAACTGTTCAACAACAATGCGCTTCCGGTCATCCTCCACCACCATGACACCGCATCCCATACAGTTTCTTAAAATTCTTCTCACTGGTTATCTATCCATGAAGTTCGGGTCCCCTTTTCGGGCAGAGCCTCTAGCTCACCGGTGAAAATTCCAACTAACCTTCTCTCCGTTTTGGTAATGCCTATGGGTGGCAGGTGTTAAGAATTTTTAAAGTACGTAGAAAGTATTCTGTATCATGTTCCAGAATGAGATAACCTATGTAAGGATGCAGAAGGCAGGCAAAGAGGCTGAATTCCACAGACTCTATGAAGAGGCACTCAAGGAAGCTGAAAAATATCTTCACAAGGAGTACCCCAATATCATAGGCAAGGAAATAATTGAAAAAGAGAAGATAAAAGACATAAGCCCAATAGATGGAAAAGAGATTGCGACTTTTCAGATGGCATCGCCAGAAAACATAAACAGGGCTCTGGAAATGCTTCATTCCTCATGGAAAAAATGGTACGAGCTAGGCTATGTTGAGAGAGCCAGGATTATGCTCAAGGCTGCGGATGAGATTTCCAGGCAGAAGTACCTCATATCAGCTCTTCTTGCGTACGAAAACGGGAAGAACAGAACAGAGGCCATGGCTGACGTGGATGAAGGTATTGATTTCCTGAGATATTACGCCATTAACATGATAGAGAACCAGGGATTTCACAAGCTGAGCGGAAAGGGATACGACAACGAGGAAAGTTTCAGCGTCATGAAACCATATGGCGTGTTTGCCGTAATTCCGCCCTTCAACTTCTATGCCATAACGGTTGGCATGACGGCCGGTCCTCTTACAGTTGGAAACGCAGTGCTGCTGAAGTCTTCAAGCGATATTCCAATATCCACTTACCTTACCGTGAAAATACTCCATGAATCCGGTGTTCCCAAGGAAGCACTGGCTGTCATCACCGGATCCGGAAGAGTTGTGGGGAAATATGTGGTTGAAAGCGATCTCGTTTCGGGCATAGTTTTCACAGGATCACGGGAAGTAGGCATGGATATATACCACCGCGCCCAGGAAAAGAGACCCAAGCCTGTAATCACTGAAATGGGTGGGAAAGATGCGGTCATAGTTACATCCAGGGCTGATCTTGATAAGGCGGTTGAAGGAATATTCCGTGGGGCTTTTGGATTTTCAGGGCAGAAATGCAGTGCTACATCACTTGCATATGTCCATGAGGCTGTGTACGACAAGTTTGTAGAGAAACTGAAGGAAAGAGCCAGAAATGTGCTTCCGGAAGACCCCAGGAAAAAGGAAGCCTTTGTGACTCCAGTTGTGAACCGCGAAGCCTATGAAAAATTCAAGGCCATTGAGCCAAAGCTCAAGGAATATGGGGACGTAATTGTGGGAGGCAAGGCCCTTGATAGGCCCGGTTACTACGTGGAAGCCACAATACTCAAGGATGTGATGCGCGACTCATATCTTGCAAAAAATGAGCTCTTCCTGCCCGTACTTGGCATCATCAAGGTGAAGGACCTCAAGGATGCAGTTGATGAAATAAACAAATCAGACTATGGGTTGACAGGAGGCATATTCACGGAAGACTATGAGGAAATCCAGTATTATTTCAACAACGTGGATGTGGGAGTAATATATGCCAACAGGGCCAGGGGCGCAAGCACGGGTGCAATGGTTGGATCTCAGCCTTTCGTTGGCTGGAAGCTCAGTGGGAGCAGTGGCAAGGGAACCGGCTCCTATTATTACCTTCCACAGTTCTTAAGGGAGCAGTCACAGACCATTGCCCATTAATATTTCTCTTAACTCTTCAATTTTATTCAAGGTCAGTGGTTCCTGAACTTTGAGGGATTCTGAGAGGCTCTTCAGGAGGATCATTTTCACCTCCTTTTCATCCTGAATGCTGCCAGTTTCACGCTGGAGGCTGGTCATAATTTCTGATGTCATCCCGCATGGCATTATTACATCAAATCTTGCCATGTCAGTGTTAACGTTCAGTGCAATTCCATGCAGGGTTGAAAACCCGTTTATGGCGAGGCCAACAGAACAAATTTTCCTGTTCCCTACCCAGACTCCAGTCTCCCCATGGAGCCTGCCTTCCGAAGAGATGCCATAGTGTTTCAGTGTATGGGATATGGCCCCTTCGATGGTGATTATCAGGTCTCTTATGTTCATCTGGCGATCCCTGAGATTAATTATGAAGTAAATGACAATCTGCCCTGGTCCATGATACGTTGCTGATCCGCCCCTCTCCACCTGGAATACCTCCAGATTCGGGTCAAGTATCTCATCAGGGTTTCTGTGAATGCCCATGGTGTATACGTGCGGATGGCTAACGGCAATCAGAACATCCGGTATGGCATCCTGGTTCCTTGCTCTGTTCAGCGACCTCTGGAGTTCCAGCACTTCCTTGTATTCTCCATACCCTATATCGGCAATAATAAGATCATTGGCTATCATGCATGCACCGCTTACTGATGGAAGATCAATCTAATATGTTGATGTTTCCATATCCATAAATGCTTCCGGATCAGGGAACCCTGACGCAGATCATGATATTGCTTCACATATTTGATGGTGAAAAAAAGCCTTCCGCCATAGCCAAGAACATTGGAATAACCGTGCAGGGTGTGCAGTACCACATGAAGATTATGGCCGGGAAAGGCCTTATAGATTCCGGCGGCAACATAACCAAGGAAGGCTTCAATTTCCTTGATACGGGCCTTTCCAGCATGAGGGACTTTGTCTCACAGAGCATTGCGCGTCTTGACGATGTGGTGACGTGGGAAGCCATTGCCTCCGGCAGAATCGCATCCGGAGACGAGGTGAGACTTGAAATGAGGGATGGATACCTTTATGCTTCTGCGTCACCGGGCAAAGGTGCTACCGGCAGGTCGAGAAACGATGCAGAAGACGGCGATATTGTTGCAGTCACATCAATTAACGGCATAATAAATGTCAAAATTGGCACAGTTTCAGTTATCGTGCTTCCGGATGCTGAAAATTTAAGTAAAAATCTTGATCTTAATTCCATCACCGGTGAATTGCATGAAAACGGCAAAACACTGTTGGGCAGCATAGGGGAGGAGGCATACGTGATCTGCAGGAAATCCGGCATAATACCTGACCTGGAATACGCATCCATACATTCAGCGTTTGAGGCAGGTATCAGAGGGGTAAGTTCCACTGTACTTGTGTCAAACAGGCGCTTCCATTACTTAATTTCCGACATAAAGGACCTGCAGAACAGGTACAGGGATGTAAACGTCAGGATAAAATATTTGTGATATTACAAATATAATAGTAGATAAATTTTAGTAGCAATATTTATAACGGGCATTTGAATTGTCCTATTATATCTTCAATGTGGAATTTTATTAAAAATTCAGGATCGGATAAATATTTAAATATAACACTTTAATACGAGGGATCGTCAACCAGTAGGTGAAAAATATGGAGGAAGATGGTAGTGGCAGTAGGCTTTCAGATTTTAGCGGACTTGTACGGTGTGGATCCAGATGTAATATCAAAGGTCGATAGCTTATATCCAGTTATCGAAAATGCAGTAAGAGCAGGAAGTCTTACAAAGATATCCTCGGATTATTACCAGTTTCAGCCACAGGGGGCAAGTGGCGTGGTGCTCCTGGCTGAGTCGCACCTTTCCTTTCACACGTGGCCTGAACATGGTCTTGTAACACTGGATATATATACATGTGGCGATCCAAAGGGAGCCGAAACTGCTTTTGATTATATCGTGGATCAGCTTAAACCGGATACCATGGATTGCAAGAGGTTACGGAGAGGCGTGTCAGTCACTGAAGAACTTACGGTGGAGAAACCCCAGCAGCTTGTGATTCTGTGATAGTTTGAACCGGCGTTTTTTTGCAGTTTCCATAATTCTTTCAATTTTTTTCGCATTTTTTTCTCTGGTCTATGATTCTTTTCCCCTGTGGCTCTACATCACTGGCATAATCCTGGGCATAATTGCCCTCTACATCTCCGGTGATGTTTTTCTGGAAGAGGCGCTTCATGTCGGGATCAAATACGGAATTTCCAGCAAATCCGTGGGAACATACATAATATCATTCGGGGCGGTTATAGATGAGTTTGCTGTGGTCTTTTCCTCTTCCATACGGGGTTACGGATCGTTGAGTTTCGGGACAATACAGGGTTCCAATGTCATAACGCTGATCATATTCCTTCCTATTCTTGCCCTGGTGGCCAGGAAGAATTTCTCCGGATTCAGGAAAGATGGCTACGTGCTCCTTGCAGTTAGCCTTGTTGCCCTGGCCATGTCGGTTCAGTGGATCAGGGACCCATGGTATCTGGGTATACCAATGATTGCCATTTATGCAATATATGCTCTGGTCAACAGGAGACCACCTGGAGACCTGCCGCAAAAAACTGAAATTGGCGTGGATTATACGGCAATGGTTGCTGCACTGGTACTTCTGGGGCTCGCAGCCGAAGCCCTGGTGGATTATACAGTTGCCGTATCACGTATTGCAGGAATTGCCTCATTCTACTCAGGTTTCATTATCACCGGTGTGGCTGGAAGCCTGCCGGAGATCATAATGTTTGGGCTGATCATCGTCAGGAAGGATAGAGAGGCGACGCTTGGAATCACCACTGGAACCACAATATACAAGGGGAGCCTCATTCTGGGCATTTCAATGCTCTTCGGGACAGTGGATCTGTCTGTTGGCCGGTGGTCAATAATATTGATGTCAGCCCTTGCCCTCATATTCATTTTCCTTTCATTCGTCAGAATCAGGAAAATTTATGCTGTATTGCCGCTGTTTGCCATAGCGGCCACATATCTCGTGAACCTGATGATCTAGGTCCTGGTACCCCAGAAGATATTCTCCTTCCTCTTTATCTGTATTATCTCGTCAAGGGTATTCATGGTATCCTTGTCCAGCGGATCATTCCTCAGTTCCTTAACTACGCCCTCCGGAATGTCAACATATAGTGGCTCTTCCGGGAATATCTGCCGGTTGAGCGTTACTCCATCTATGGATACCGCAACCTCAGCAGGGGCATCAGCGAACTGCTTTGAGTTCTCCCCTTCCCTGATGCTGCGGACAGTTCCAGCGAATCTGCCATCCGCCTTGATCAGTGAATCTCCCACCTTGATCCTTCCCGACTGTACCTTCACGCCCACTATGACAGGCTTGGCAGCTCTGAATATGTACTGGGGGAGAATCGAGATCTTGGCAGGCATGGGCATTCTCTGCTTTCTACCTTCATCCAGCTGCATCCTTCTCCTGGACAGCCAGTCTTCAGTATCCTGTATCAAAGAATAGATGACGTCCCCTACCTTCACGCCCACATCGGAGCTTGCTGCCGCGTCCTGGGCCTCAGAAAGGAACTGGACATTGAACCCTATAATTATACGGTCCATGGGGTCATTGAGCGTTGCAGCGTCTGTGATATCTCTCTTGTTGATGTCACCCACCTGTGCTGACCTTATGGAAATGCCCTTTTCCTTGAGCTCATAAGCGATTGCCTCCAGGGACCCAAGAGCATCCGCCTTCACTGTAACACCGTGTTCTGACAGTGTGATATTGACCTGAGATTCCTCCAGAATTTCCCCGAACGCATCACCGGGATCACCGTCAACGGCTATGACTGGCGATCCTGACACAACGTCAAGCCTGTCCGCCATTAAAAGTCGGACACCAGAGGCTGATTCAACAGTATTCTTCTCCACTAGTTTTTTTGATTTGCCCTTGGAATTAACCAGCATGGCCTTTATCTTTGTCACCGCGGGTCCTGTCCTTGTGTTCAGGGCCACAGTATCGCCCTTATGGAGAATGCCCTGGTAGAGGACGGTGTCAAGTATGGTTCCAATGGATTCCTCCCTCATGAGCTCTATTATTGTGCCTCTTCCCTTTGTCTGCTGGAACTTTATGTTTTCTTCAAGGTACCTCTGCGCAAGCCCCGCTATGACCATGAGTATTTCTGATATTCCTATGCCTGCCTTTGCGCTCATTGGCACAATGGCAACTGTCCTTGAAAAATCTGAAATGCGATCATACCTGTCACTGGTTATGCCAAATTCGTAGAACCTGTTCACAAGATCATAGAGACGCTTCTCAAGTTCGTCAACATATTCCTGTCTCTGCGCCTTCATGGCCTGCTGGAATGTGACATTCTTCACTGGAGTGTAAAGCGGAACAAGGTCTATCTTGTTGGCCGCCACAACGAACGGGGTCTTGAACTTCTTAAGTATATTGATTGATTCTATGGTCTGAGGCTTGAATCCTTCATTTATGTCAACCACAAGTATGGCAATATCCGACAGAGCACCGCCACGGGCACGCATATTGGCAAACGCTACGTGGCCCGGCGTATCTATGAACAACAACCCGGGGATTTTGAGTTTGCCACGTCCCAGAAGACCTCTGGCCTTTTCCTCTATCTCTGCAACATCTATGTTTGTGGCGCCGATTCTCTGGGTAATGCCCCCTGCTTCCTTTTTTGCGACTGAGGTTCCTCTTATGGCATCTAAAATTGAGGTCTTGCCATGATCCACATGGCCAAGAACGCAAACAATCGGCTGACGGTATTGTCTGTTATCCATAACCACCTCAGTAGAGGTTGCTTTCATCTCCACACTGATACTGGCTGATTTCTACATCCTGGAAGAATATGGGAAATTCGTGCTGGAAAGACTCTGGAGAATCCGAGGCATGTATTATGTTCTTCTCAATGCCCGTTGAATAGTCCCCCCTGATTGTGCCCGGCTGTGCTTTTGAACCATCTGTGGTTCCTGACATAAGTCTCGCGATAGATATTGCTCCAGGTCCTTCAAGCACGGCAGCCACAATTGGGCCGGATGTTATGTATGATACCAGGTCTTTGAAGAATGGTTTTCCCTTGTGAACATCATAATGCTTCTCTGCCCTTTCCTTTGACAGTACCAGCATCTTGAGGGCAACTATCTTGAGTCCCTTTTTCTCAAAACGTGAAATTATCTCGCCCGACAGTCTTCTTTTCACGCCATCGGGCTTTATCAGAATTAGTGTTCTTTCCAACTATACCACCCTCAGCTCTTAGAGCTTTGCTTCTTCATTTCCTTTATTGTGTGGTATTCCTTGGTCCATTTGGTTTTCCTTGGTACTCTTTTAAGGTCTATCATGTTCACCTGGCATTTCCTGCTGCAGAAGTTGAGGACGTTTCCGTCCTTCCTTACATACAGGAAACCGGTTCCTGGTTCGATCTGTGCTCCACAAAAGCTGCAGGTTTTTGATGCCACCATAATCACCTAATTGAAAGTTTTCTCGCTTCCCTGGCAGTTTCCCTCAGCATGAGAATGTCACCAACGCGTACCGGGCCCATAACATTCCTTGCAATTATCCTGCCCTGATCTCTTCCGGCAAGAACCCTGACTTTCACTGTTGTGGCTTCTCCGCTCATACCAGTTCTCCCCATGAGTTCTACGACTTCTGCCGGTGTTCCTTCATCTGCCATTGCAGATCACCTTATTTCTTGATTTCAGCAAGTTCGGAGATAACCTGCTTGAGGTTTTCTTCTCCTTTGCTGCCCACATCAACAACAGATATGGATGCTGCTGAGGCTATGCCAACTTTGGCACCAAGATCGCTCTTCTTTTTCACGAATCCGTAGGGTACCTTCCTCTCTTCACAGAGCATTGGAAGATAGTATACTACTTCAGGTGGAGATACGTCTTCTGCTATTACGACTACCTTGCTTTCTCCTCTTTCAATAGACTTAATAACCTCGTTCGTACCTTTCTTTATTTTCCCGCTTCTGAATGAATTCTCAACAAGATCCAGTAGTTTTTTTTCCACGGACTCGGGAGTTTCAAATTTCACATAGCTGTTTTTATCCATTTTGGAACCTCCTTCACTAAGGCAAAACGTAAGCCGTAGAGCCTATATTAACTTTCTCAGGTAGATGGCTCTTCTGCGATTATCGCCAGGATATGGTAAGCGGCACGGGCAATTGTTTGGAAAAATACCGTGTGCGTGACCAGATGCCGGATCATGAACGGGTTACTGGCGAAACATAGTCCCGGTTACACTGGACGCCGCATGAACGATATTGCGCAAAGGACAGGAATTCAGGTGTTTTTGCAAACTTTACAAAGTATGTAAAGGGCAAATTGGTTTAACCCCATTTAGATATGTTGTCATGGAATTCAAAGGAATAGGTTGGGTTGGTTACAGATCCAGGAATTATGAATTGGTTGTGAAAATTTTTCAGGAGCTTCTGAAAATGGATCCAGTAGAAGCTGGTAAGGATTACCAGATCTTCAGATTTTCAGGTGGAGAGGAACTTGAAATAATGAAAATATCCGGAGACGAGCAGGTTTCTGGTTCTGGGCCATTAGGCGCAGTGCCGGGATTGGTCGTAGACAATATCGCAGCAGGCGTTTCCAGAATCAGGGATGCCGGCTTGAATACCACATCGCCAATCCAGTATGGAAACGACGGATCATGCTGGGTGCATTTTCAGCTGCCTGACGGTTCAGAGTGGGAACTGAAGCAGTGGGATTGCATTGAAAACTCTCTTAAATTATAAAATAAAAGATAGAATGATGGAAACGCAGTCCATTAAGGAAGGAAACTTAATCCAGCGTCTCCATTGCCCTGTCCACTAGGTTCTTGGCTGATTCTGACGGTTCCACCATTGGAGATCTGTAACCGCCATTAAGACCAAACTTCCTGTAAAATGCGTAATAGTATGCCGACGGAAATCTGGATGTAAGCAGCGATCTGATAAAGGGGTTAATTTTCTGCATCTGGGTTTTTCTGGCTGCATCAAGCTTACCGGAGGTGAATTCCTTATATGCAGTAACAACCGGCTTGCTGAAATTGGTAAGTCCACAAACCCCACCATCGGCCCCTATGGATAAGGATGGAATGAGGAGATCATCCTGACCCTGGAAAATAGCGAAATCGGGTCCAGAGAATTGCATTATGTCGGAGAAGTAGCGCATATCTGCAGAGCTCTCCTTCAGCCCTATTATTTCTGAAAACTCTTGCTTAAGCGTTTTAACCGTTTCCGGTTCAATCTTTGCGCCGCTTAGCTGGGGTATACTATAGATGAATGTCTCCTTCCTGACAGTACCGATAACTTCCCTGAAATGCTTCAGAATCTCTTCCTGTCCGGCAGTGATATAATATGTGGGCATCAGTACCAGCGCATCTGCTCCGGCATCCTTTGCATGCTTGCCAAGTTTAACCGATTCCTGAGTGGAAGATGATCCGATCCCTGCAAGTACCTTCATTCCATGGCTGTGTTCAACCACAAACTCCAGGAATTTCATCCTCTCATCGGCGGATAGGAAAGGAAAGAGCCCCGTGCTCCCGTTTGGGAACACACCGTATATCCCGATTTCCTTAAGGTAGTCAAGGAGCTTTGCTGTGGCTTCATAATCTATTTCCCCGTTCTGCCTGAATGGCGTGACCATTGGGGTTATTATCCCACTCATTTTCATAAGTTAGTAATGTGATCAAGGAATAAAAAGAATAAGAATTGATTCAGCAACAGAACGGTGAGACTACAGATTATATCCTATATTCTCGGTTCTGAGAACATCTACAAGTGCCTTGGGAAGGCCCCTGGCCACCAGATAGTCCCAGTCAGGTATCACTCCTCTTCCGATTGCCAGATTGATTATTTCATTGATGGGCATGAATATGGTACTTGGCGCATGCACCGTACCTAGCAGCCACGGCGGATAGTCGAAATAATCCTTTAGTCTGCCAGGTACAACATCGGTTAGAAGTTCATTCAGAATTGATGCAACCTTCCTGTTGTAGTACCATTTCTTCACTGGCGAATTCGCAAATCCGGGATTCGGGGCATAAACTTTCCATTCAAGCCCATATGCCTCCTGGGAATCCAGCTGTACTGACGTGTTCCCGAAGTTGTCAATATCAGATCTCGGCGGAGTTTCCTCGGCGCCAGTGGCAGCGTTAACAACCTTTGCTCCAAATCTGTTGAACAGGTTAAGATGCTTGTCTATTACTCTCTCCAGCTCCTGGGCCTCTGCGGAAGATATGGTTATATCATTTTCAAATTGCTCTGAAATCTCAGGCAGATCCTCGATTCTGGAATTCATTATAACCTTAAGATAATAATTAAACCTATCTCCGCTCATGTTTTTCATGGTCTCCTTTGATGTTCATAAACAACTTCTGTATATATAGTTAGCTGGTCACGCTTTCTTTTTCGTCTTCATTTGCGTTCGTTGGTCAAGCAACTCAATGTATTGTAATCAACTCTGTGCACCAGCATTTATGTGTAAAAAAGCATTAAGGATGGTATGGTTGCAGACACCAATAGCAGGATCAAAAAATATCTTCAAGACACATTCAACATAAGAAATATAATGGAGGAGGTTCCTGTTAGGGCCCCCTCCAGTGAACTTACTACCTGGATTCTTGCTCCGTGGTCTCTTGAAAGCATTTCCATGAATTGCAGATTGCCGGTTAAAGAGGTTACCCGTATACTTGAGTCAGTTCCTCAAGTGGAAATTGCAACTCAAGATCGCGGTGCCAATAAAATCTCAGTTGTAAGGTGGCTTGGATCTGAACCATTTTCATATCAAGCAGTATCATCGTTGCCGCGACCTGGCAGGAAGATACGCGACTTCATAAATCTGCATATCTACAATTATCTGGTGGGACGCACAGGCACAGTAAGCAGTCCCGTGAAACTGGAGGACGCATTATTTGATCTCAAGAACAGTGTTATGCTTCCGGACGACTTCATGCCGGATTATTTGATGGGGAATCTGGAGGGAGAGGATATCCCTCCTTCAGATCATGTCATGGAAAATTTGCAGCCATTTTCCGACAGAACCGATGTTTACTGCTATTTTGAACCATCTCATAAGGGATCAGGCAGTCTTGCATATCTTTTTGCCGCATCTCCAGAAACGGGAATGGTAAATGACAATAAGGAAATAGAAAAAATAATAGGTGATTCTTTCAGATCGCTTCCACGAGATCCTGATTATGAGCATTTTGAGCTTTCACGATACATGAAGACCATACTGTTCAACATCCAGAGGTACAGTTCCGGTGAACTCAGGAGACCCCTGCCCCCTCCTCATATAATTGAAAGCATGAAGAGGAAAGGAATCATTGCAGAAACCAACGGAAAATACTCCGTATCAGAAGGAATATCCGCGGAACATCTTGAAGGGATGCTTGAAACTGAGAAAAAAGCTGCTAAAGCCCTTTCCGCAAGATGGCTTGAAAGTATGGCAGAACCGGCTTAATTTCGGCTCCCCATACCGCTTTTCGCTTTTCTATGCACAATATTTTCACGTATCTCAGACCACAGGAGTGCGCTAAATGCCAGAATGAGGCCATAAACCAGGGGGAAAACGACAAGAACCAGAACGGGGGAAAGGGATACTATGCCTCCTATTATGGCCGACAGCTCAGCAACTTTCTGCAGCGGATAGATAAGGTACAAAGAAAATGCAGAGGCAATCCCTATGATCAGGCCAGCTGCAAATGTTCTCCATCCCTTCAGGTACATCAGAGGAATTGCGGCAACCACGCCAAGATACGCAATTGGGAGAAAGAACAGAGTCGCGTAGGAAACAGCTGCAGATGCAATTATTGAAATACCAGCTCCCATCTTAGTCATATACAAACCTCACCTCCGTTGTCTGGGTAGACATATTGTAATACTGGTGATCAAACCATGCAGTCAGCTGATTGGAGAAGTAGTAGCTGACCGGATTTTCGCTTGGTCCACCGGGAAATACTCCGTAGAATATGGACTTTGCAGGATCGGACACCTCTCTCAAGGAAGGTCCCACTGTCACGTATGGCTCCGGTACCTGAAGCTGCCTTGACACATATGCTGCGCTGACGGTATGGGAATCACCATACATCGGGTAGGGTCCAAGTCCAAGTGCTGAGAGTCCAGTCAAGCTGGCAATCTCAAGGATATGGACTCGTCCCCATGTCCATGTGCTGACTGGCCCAAGTTTCCGCAGCAGGAAGGACACTTCTCTGGTGAAGGCCGTCCGCGATGTGTGATTGAAACTACCATTGAACCAGGTGGCCGACGATGGATCGTTGATGGCTAGATAAAGCGCCGATGTGTCGAATGGCTTTGTAAGCGAGGAAAGTCCGTGCTCAGCATACACCTGGTCAAATGTGATGTTGTAGAGTTCGCTGAGGTAATACCAGTATACTGTTTCACCCGTGGAATTCACATATGAGGTATAATTCCACTGCGAAAGTATGCTGTAGGCCGCAGCCTGAGATGTATTCATGCTCATGGAAGAGAGCGACTTCAGTATTACAGGCACGAACTGCGATGCCCAGTAGTCCGAAACGTTACTCTGAAGATTCATCATGTCATGAACAGTGGTATTTCTATGTGACTTAAGATAATGATAGATGGTCTGTGCCCTCCCCCCTGATGTCCAGTACCCTCCTATGAAGGGATACGGATAATTCACACCAACAGTTGGTTGATTGGGGGCGAAGGCAAATCCCCTTGCAGGATTCTCGATCTGTGGCAGATATTTGAAGGGTACCTGCCCAGTTATGCGGTAAGCCGGGTTGCTACCGTTCAACAGAGATCTTGAACCAATGACAGGCACTTTCTGCCCATTTGGCAGTGTTTCATTTATTGTGGGGTACAATCCGGCGGTGATGTATCCCGTATTATGTGCTCCAGCAAGTACGAAATTCTGTGGAGGTGATTCCCACAGGCGTAAAGCATTGATCATCTGGCTGTAGTTAGTGCTCATGTCCAGCTTGATTTCGGCAACAAGGTCAGGGGATGGAATCGATGCCGTCCAGTTCATGCTAATGCCTAGGTCTCCGGATCTGGCAATAATGGGGCCATTATTTGTGTAAAATATGGAGTATTTTGATCCTAGCAATGAATAATTGTATTCCGACATGGCAAACTCCTTTCCATTGTAGGTGTAATTGTTCCCATTGAGCATTTCCAGATAATCATTGGCTGTTGCACCTTCCGGAGTTGTCAATCCCCACGATGTTGTGGCTGTATGGCCTATGAGAATTCCTGGTAGCCCGGCAAGACCCCATCCAGTTGCATTAATTCCCGGTGCTTCCAGCTGCACAGGAATCCAGAGGGACGGAGCAAGCAGGGTAAGATGCGGGTCGTTTGCAAGAATGGGCGAATGCAGTGAAGAATAATTTGAAGTTACTATCCAGGAATTGCTGCCTACCTCAGGCCTTAATGTGTTCCTCGTTGAAAATCCATATGGATCAGAAATGTTGGAAAGTGCATTCTCCATGAGGCTTTTCAGGGAGCCGAATAGGGAAGTATTCAATCCAGTGGCAAACTGGCTGTACCAGTTGAGGGACCAGAGGTATTCTGACGATATTCCCATGTCAGAGAGATTAAAGCCGTTGACTGTCCCATTGCCGGGAACCATGGTAATGTTTGTCGTATAATATGGGTAATAGGGCCATATCTGGCTCAGGTTTGCATAGCCAAGGGCAGAATAGAGCAGATCAGTCTGAAGCTGGCTTGTGCCTCCTGTTGTAAGGTCCCACGTCATGTATTCCTGCCAGGCAAAGGAATCAAGGGGCGTCCACTGGAAAGGCTTCTTTCCAATAAGCTTGAAACCGAGCGGAAGATTGCCAGCGGACGCGTTTATGTATGCATTCACACCCTGGGAGTAGTCCTGGATGTATCCATAATACTGTGGATAATCAGTCCTGACATATGAATTCAGCAGGGCTGCATTTTGGGGTATACCTATCATGTGCATTGCAATGTCGGAATTCAGTGCGGAAGTTCCCACATATGAGCTCAGGTTGCCTGAAGCTAGAAGCGCCTCAAGTTCCATCTGGAACAGCCTGTTACTGGCTTCGTAGTATCCCTGTGCCATGAAGAGATCGTGCAGATTTCTGGCCTGTATATGGGCAACTCCGGATGAATCTATGGTGACATTTACATGATACTGGAGATCGGGAATATGATAATTTCCGGACGTGTAATTGGCATTTCCAGCTGCCGACCACAGCCCGTTTACAGGATTCAGAGTGTTGAAATCGGTTGACAAATAAGATAAAGCTATGATTGCCACAATTGCGACCACAATGAATTTTATTCTCATTCTATGGAAAACTGTTACATGCTAATAATTATTGGCCGATCGGAGTGAAAAAAATATATGGCAAAAGTGAAAACCCTCAGTCCGACTCAATGAAGAATGAAGGGCAAAGTTTCACGTGATAATTTTGCATTTCGGGGGAATTTCATTAAATGATCCGGGCAAATCGTATCATGGAAAAGTACCTGCCTTCCATAAAATAGGTATCCCTTTCTACACCTTCAATATAATAGCCGTTCTTCAGCAGCACCTTCATGGAAGCTGCGTTAAAATCCAGGACACCGGTATAAAGCCTATGCATTGAAATTTCATCCGCAGCAAAACGGGTAACAAGCCCCAGGGACTCGCTGGCAATACCTCTTGACCAGAATTTCCTTCCAATCCAGTATCCAACATGGCATTTTCTGTCCACATAGTCTATGTCCTTCAAGCCGATTATTCCTGCCGGGGTCCCGTCAAAAAAAATTATGAAGTCAATTGCGAAGAATTTCTTGCCGTCTTCCCTGTTCATGGTAAAGAAATTTATTGCATCTTCTACGGTGTAGGGATAATGAAAACCGTGGCCCCCTATGTTCCGCGATATGACTGGATCGTTTGCAAGCTCAGCTATTGCTTCTGCATAGCTGGCTTTGAGATCGTTTGACAGTGTCACTGTCCTTCCCTGGAGTTTATAATGCTTCATCCAATACGATCATCATGGTCATGGAATAATATTTTTGCATGAGTAGCGCAGCAGCACAAATATGATCTTTGTATGACATTATCTCGGGCCGAAGAATGAACATGGAAGGTACGGCATCTCCGACTGAAATTACTCGAAGTAATTCTATATTAGGAAATATGAAAATAACCATACAATATATTTGCTGCAATGCCAAGAGTATCATGGTCCGGAACTTCATCTGTAGAAGCCCTAAAAATAGGCAGATTCACAACTACAAAATTAAATGTGGTTTCTTATGCGCAACAGTACGTGAAAATGATTCATAGTAATATATTTCTGCTCCGGAGTGGGACGGTGTTCATCTGTGGATAAGTTGAAAGTAGGAGTGATCGGTGCAACTGGACTTGTGGGGCAGAAGTTTGCGCAGCTCCTTTCAGACCACCCATTCATGGAGGTTGCGTCGGTATATGCCTCAGATAGATCATCCGGACGTTCTTACAGTGATTTTCTGAGTTTTGACGAGGATCTTGCGCAGCGTTACGAAGGACTGACAGTGAAGGAATCAAACCCAGACACAGTACTGGGTGACAGAAATGACATTATTTTCAGTGCGGTGAGCGACGCAAATGCCGGGAAAATTGAGAAGCATCTGGCTCGCAAAGGATCAACAATTCTGACAAACGCTTCTGCAAACAGGCTGGAAAGCGACGTCCCTCTGGTGATTCCCGAGGTGAATCCCCACCATCTTGAATCGTTGAATTCGTCACATGGCTTGATTGTTGCAAATGGCAACTGCAGCACCATTGGAATGGTACTGGGACTGGCGCCAATTGCAGATATGGGGATTGAAGAGGTTTACGTCACCACAATGCAGGCTGTAAGCGGTGCCGGATATCCCGGTGTTCCCTCAATGGATATGCTTTCTAATATCCTTCCCTTCATAAAATCCGAAGAAGAAAAAATGGTCAATGAGACAAGGAAAATATTCGGGAATTTCACCTCTTCGGACAGAACAGGATCAAAGATGAAAATACACCCCACGTGCATTCGTGTTCCAGTGAGAGAAGGACATCTTGAATCCATCACTGCAGTCCTGTCTGAGGATCCCGATATCAACATGCTGCGTGAAAGGTTCAGAAATTTTGGAAATGGAAACCTGAAGGCAAGGCTTCCAACTTTGCCGGAGAAAAGCGTCATACTCATGAATGGTGAGGATCGCCCACAGCCTCTGCTGGACGTCATGGCTGGATCGCCTGAAAGAGCAAGAGGCATGGCAGTGACCGTGGGGAGACTGCGTGTTTCGGGTTCACGGGTATCCTTCGTTGCACTGGTGAACAACCTGTTAAGGGGAGCAGCAGGTTCTGCTGTGCTTAATGCAGAGGTTCTTCATGAATCGGGGTTGGTAACATGAATGGGGGAAGCCTCACCGTAATAAAGATAGGAGGATCTTTTCTCACATCACATCAGGCAATGTTTGACATCGCAAAGCTTGCTCGGGAGAAAAGAGGGGCAGTGTTTGTTCTGAGCGCTTTCAGAGGCATAACCGACAGGCTTGTTTCCGGTTATGGGTTTGATGCTGAGGGAAGAGAAGCTATTCTCAGGGAGGTTCTCACTTACCATTCAAATCTGATTCAGAACGCTATACCCAGTACTTCTCAGAAAACATGGGCACTGGAGATCCTCCGAGAGCTGGGTCCGGAATATTATGGCTACGGCAGGTTCACAGAATTTGCCAGGAACGCAGACTACGATTCTTACCTGGCAATGGGCGAGAAACTGGCCGCAGCAGTTGTATCATTGTTCCTGGTGAGTGTTGGAATCAAATGCCGCAGCGTGACCCCAGATCGGCTTGGCATTACGGTTCACGATAATTCCGGTAACGCTCTCATTGATATCCGGAGGAGCCATACTAAAGCTTTTCCAGTTATTGAAAAACTTCTTGAGTCAGGATATGTACCAATAACCACAGGCTTCTTCGGCATAGATGATGACGGCAGGATAAGGATTCTAGGGAGAAATTCAAGCGATTACAGCGCAATTGCACTGGGGGCTGTCCTGAAAACGGGAGAAGTCCTCCTTCTCAAGGATGTGCCGGGTATATACAGCCATGATCCAAAGCTGCTGAAAGCAGGAGGACAGCATTTTTCTCACATATCATATGATAAGGCACTGGAAATCTGCAATTCCGGGGCAAGAATAATTCATCCAATGGCCATAATAACTGCCAGGCAGCACGGAATACCAATAAGAATAATGAAGTACGGCGACAGCAGTGATGGCACCCTCGTCACATTCACTGATCCGGACGGTACCGCTTTCCCATTATGAGGAGCAGGCAGCAGTTGTTGTCATGGTCGTGCCCAATCTCTGCAACTAACCTAGCACAGCAAGGGGATCATCATGCTTCTGTGATATTATAATAGGGGAATGAGATCAAGTTTTCGAACTTATGGCCATACCGATACTGAAATGGGCGGGAGGGAAACGGCAAATCATTGGGGAGCTCATTGAAAGGATACCTCCTGATTTCCATACATATCATGAGCCGTTCCTGGGGGGCGGCGCACTGTTTTTCAAACTGTGTGAACTCAGGGGAGCCGTGAGGGCAGTTATTTCAGACATCAATCCCGACCTGATTATGCTGTACCAGATCATAAGGGATCAGAAGGATGAGTTGGTCACCTATCTCCATGAAATGGGGCTTGGAAATAACAGGAATGACTATTACAAAGCAAGGGAGATTTACAACTCAGCAACTGAGAATCCATTGATGAAATCTGCCTTGCTCATATATCTTAACCGCCACGGATTCAACGGCCTCTACAGGCTGAATTCATCAGGGCGTTACAACGTGCCCTTCGGCAGGTACACAAATCCCTCCCTACCTTCCGATCTGGAAATATCCCGGGCTTCCCAATGCCTTTCTCGATCTTCCATCAGGCAGGGGGATTTCAGAACCACCCTCTCGGATGCTGGAGTGGGCGATTTTGCATATCTTGATCCTCCATATATGCCGGTGTCTGCAACGGCCAGATTCACAAGCTACAGCAGTCTGGGTTTCACCTGGAAAGATCAGAAGGATCTTGCAAAGGTTGTTGAAGGACTTGACAGGAAGGGTGTTAAGTTTATGCTGAGCAATGCGGCCAATGATGAAATTGAGGAACTTTACTCCTCATACAGAGTAGAAAAAATCTTGGCCAGGAGAAACATAAATTCAAAGCCCGATGGGCGTGGAAAGATCCCTGAATTGATTGTCAGAAATTATTGATGAACCACGCACCAAAATTCCGGCATAAGATTCGGGAATGGTTTGGGCAATGGATCATGACATTGAAATAATCATGGAATCCTGTACTCTCTTCCACCCAGAGTTCCCTGATCAATATTCTTCTTGGCCGCGTACTTTTCCATTTCAAGATTCCGGAGCTGTTTTCTGATAATTTTCCCGCTTATGGTCTTTGGCAGTTCAGATACAAACTCGATCTTCTTTGGCCTCATGTACGGTGCGGTTACTGACTTCACGTGAAGGCTCAGTTCCCTTGCAAGATCGGAACTGGGCTTGAATCCAGGCCTGAGAATCACAAAGGCCTTCACGAGGTTTCCTCTTATTTCATCAGGTGTCGGGACAACAGCGGATTCAGCAACAGCCGGGTGGCTCAGGAGTGCTGATTCCACCTCGAACGGCCCGATGCGGTAATCGGATGCCTTGATGACATCATCCGCCCTTGAAACAAACCATATGTATCCGTCAGTGTCCATTTTGCCAAGGTCGCCGGTGTAGTAGAATCCATGCTTGAATCTGTCGGCATTCAGTGCAGAGTCGTTGCCGTATCTGTCAAAGAGTCCCGGAACCCTGTTATCAATTCTAACAGCGATATTCCCCTCTTCGCCAGGTCCAAGTTCATTCCCGTCCTCATCCACAATTCTCAGATCATACTGGAGAAGAGGCTTGCCCGCAGATCCCGGCTTTATCTTGTTTGGATCAATGTTTCCGATCATTGCGGTACTCTCGGACTGCCCATAGCCATCCCTGATCGTTACCCCTGTGATCTTCTCCCATCTCGATATAATCTCCGGATTCAGCGGTTCACCTGCTGATGAACATTTCTTAAGGGCAAGCGGCCTGAAGTTATCAAGCTTCTGTACCAGAAACATTCTCCAAACTGTAGGGGCCGTGCAGAGGCTTGTAATGGGATAGTTTTCAAGCACAGCCAGTGACCTCTCGGCACTGAACCTTCCCTGTTCATAGGCGAAAGAGGTGGAACCAGCCACCAGAGGTGCATAAAGATTGGACCATGCCCATTTTGCCCATCCTGGGCTGCTAATGTTCCAGTGAATATCCTTAGGTCCTATTCCAAGCCACATGGCTGTTGAAAGGTGCCCAAGCGGATAGTATCCATTATGTACAATTGCTTTCGGCTTGCCCTCAGTACCGGAAGTGAAGAAAATGGCATGAGGCGTTTCAGGATCACGATGAATTGGCGAATATTCTGAAGGTTTCACATCAACCCTGTTCTGGAACTCTTCGCTGGTCACATCAAATATCTTGATGAAGTAACCTCTTGTCGCATTCTCAATGGATTTTCTAGAATCAGAGTCAGTAAAAACAGCCCTGGCGTTGATCTGTTCAACCCTGTACTTTATATCCCCGGAAGTGAGAAGAAGAGGCGCAGGTGAGTATACCACACCCACAAGTGCGGAAGCTATGGCGATGTACCAAAGGTCCGGAATCATTTTTGTCATTATTAGTATGGAATCACCGGTATGGATTCCCTCATCCCACAGCAGGTTTGCGTACTGCATGGACTTCCGGGTAAGTTCTCCATAAGTGATATTCTGAATGTTCTCGTCCTGGTCCATGAGCATTAAAGCCGTTTTATCCTCGTCGTGTTTCATGAGAATTTCGGTTACCCAGTTGAAATCCTTGCGACGCCGTAATTCATTCATTTCCTCAATTCTAATCATGATATGCACAACACAGTTTCGCGCATTAATTTTACTGAATGGTACCATAGCTACTGCACCCATGGGTTAAATTTCATAACGCCATGACATGCAGTGCTGCAGGTTCAGCAGTTGGAGAGTGGAAATATACAGGAAAAAATTTCATCCCACACCAAGGTTGCGTATCTCGGGCCCAGAGGGACCTGGAGCGAAATAGCATCAGAATGTCTCGCACCCGGAGCAATCAAGGTACCAGGTTCAAGTTTCGCGGAAGTTCTGGAGATGGCTGAGAACGGTAGAACTGATTCTTGTGTTCTTCCAGTGGAGAATTCTGTTGAAGGCCCGGTATCTTCCGTCATTGATCTCATAGTTGGATCAAAGATCAGCATTACAGGAGAGATCATGGTTTCCGTCAGGCATATGCTCCTTTCCAATTCAGAAAAAATTGAGAGAATATACTCGCATCCACAGGCCATAGCTCAGTGCCGTAACACAATAACAAAACTATACCCGCATGCAAGGATATATGAAGCCAGTTCCACGTCAGAAATGGCACGGAAAGTCAAGGACGAAGCCGATTCAGCCATCATAGGTTCTTCCCGGATAGCGGAGCTTTATGGCCTGACGGTAAAAGCATCGGATATCTGTGATTATTCCCTCAATCTTACGCGGTTCTTAATGCTTTCGCGGGGAGATAACGCTTCAACAGGAAATGACAAGACAACAATCACATTCGTACTGAAAGAGAATATCGCAGGTTCACTGGTGAATGCACTGCTCCCATTCTCAACAAGAAACATTAACCTCAGCATGGTGATGTCAAGGCCCGAAAAGTATAATCCCGGCACATACAGATTCGTTCTGGATGTACTCGGGCATTCTGAAGATGTTTCAATGAAAGCTGCTTTAGGAGAGCTCTCAGGTCAGTGCAGCAGTATCAGGATACTTGGCTCTTATCCGAGATCTTCATGGGACGATGCTAAGGAGCCACAGGTATGAAAAACCTGTGTGCCCAGTAGGCTTAAGATCGATGTATCTTTTCAGAATCTCTGGCTAGCTTTATTTCAGAGATATAAATCTCGACTTTTTTCACAATTTCTCTGTATAAAAATTCAGACACCTTCATTCTCTCATCACCAATATCTGCGAAAAGAGAGCCATGCTCTTCATGAAAGTGAAGGACGTTCTTTCCCTTATGGTAAAAATGACCTGGTTGTTTTTCAACAATTCCCTGAATTTTCCTGACTTTCTCCAGCAGCTGATCAACGCTTTTCAGGTCATCTGAAGTTGCGTGCTTCATGGAACAGCAACAGGAAAATTTAATGCAAAAAGATTTCTGCGCTAGAAATGGGTATTCGGAACTTAGCATGATACTATGAAGATACCATTTAAAAGCAGTTTGTGACTTAAACCCGAACGAGTACGCTTTAAATTCCACATAGGAGCTCAAAGGTATGTGTTTGCATCCATCCTTTGAGCGGAAGGGCCCGAAGCAAACAAATAGTGAATCATTTACCCCACATGGTCCTTAAAGTTCGAAGGAAATACCATCCCAATTGTGGTTTACTACACTCACAGTGGGAGTTTCTTCCAGTCCATGAGGTCTTTGTCATTCAGAGATCTGATCTCAAGTTTTTCCAGAAGATCTATGAACAGGTCGTCCCTGATTGAATCAGAATACACTTTTTCCTCAGAATGACGGAAAATTGCAGATCTTATTGCGCCTGCTGCCATGGCAGACTGGAGATGCGAAGCTTCTATGGAATCGTCCTTTATCTGTTTCGAGTATGTTCCTGATAGATCATCTTTCTGCAGATCCTTAAGAAGGTCATCAACAGTAGCTTCAAGTTTCTTGTTGTGTTCCTCTGCCAGCACTACGCGGACTTTGTATGTTGGCGCAAAGTCAATGTTATCATCATTCACCTTGAACCAGCTCTTTGCATCTTTCTCAAAGAACACTTCAGACAGTGCTTTGGCAATGAGTTTTGGATTTGAGAAGTCGACACCAGAGGTCAGGTCATAAATAACCAGTGAGCCATCGTCCGATACTCTTCTACAATTTCCAATAACCGATCTCAGATTATCTTCATTCGTCATGATTGCACATTACAATTCAAACTAAAGAGGTTTTCCGAAAGGCTTTAAAAATTACATTCTATATAAACCATATTATTACTTTTTTACAGCCCTAGGAATTTGAGCTTTTTATTTTTTAGAATTAGTATGTTGTAGAGTTAACTCAATTCACCAAGAACTTTTCCCAGGTAGCATTCACCATAAGAAGATATGCGGAGGGCCGGATTTGAACCGGCGGACCCCTACGGGAATGGACCCTGAATCCATCGCCTTTAACCTAGCTCGACAACCTCCGCAAAGCAATGTGGGATTAATCTGTAATATATGAAACATACTAAAGACTGTTGGATTGTGGGAAAAGAATCTTTATCCAATTTGTATAATGGAGAGGTCTTGATTAATTCAGCAGTTTGCTTTCTCCCTTGATACGTAATAATTTCATTTCAAATTGTGGAGCTAATCTTTACTTCACTTGATCGTTTGGATGTCACACAGTGGCTCAGGGCAGCGATCATGCACTCCGCCTTAACCATAAAAAGACAATAACTGAAGCTGGTCCTACCACACCTGCAAACACAGCAAGAGCAGCTTCCAGTGCTGCAAAGTTTGGTGTTAGGTTAGAAGGTTGTATATTTTCAAGAATCAGCCGGTTTCCAACGCTTGCCATCATTCTTTGATTATTCAGCTGAATTATTGCTGTAACCGTTTTGTAGTTGTCTGTCTGCCTCATGGAACCTATATATCTGCCCGTTGTCCCGTTATAGAGAAATATTGCCTGTGAGCCATATGTTGCGACATAGAGAATTCCCGTAGAATTTGAATACATTGTGGCAGAGACACCATCCGCAGTGTTTCCAAGATTTATTTTGAATAGTATCTCGGTAATGTTATACGGATTGATTGCGTATAGTTCACTGGAAGTAGCCAACAATAATTCTTTACCTCTTTGATCAAATTTCAAATATGTAGGATAACCAAACCTTTGACCGTATCTTACATCAGATCCATTTAGGTGCTGCAGATCATTGGCAGATATCAATTCATTATGAAAATCGTAGTCCAGATAACTTGTATTTGATGCACCATTGAATGCATACTGGATGGCACATTGTACATTGTTCCGATAGAATAATTAGCCACTATGTGAGTACCATTAATCTCCGTTATGTGGTTACCTTCGGAAACAAACAATCTACCTGCATTTGCAAGTACCATGCTTTCCGTGAAATTATTTTCACCGAAATCGATAACCCCAGCAATTGAATTGTTTCTGGTGTTGATCACGGTGATTCCACTTACGTTCACGCCAAGACAGGCGACATAGAGCAGACTGTTTACGGGATCATACAACTCGCCTGTACCAAACTGGTACCCAACCATCCCATTAGTTGAGATTGTGGATTGAATCTTAAGAGTGCTGGAATTATATGCATAAACCTCATCTTTGTACAAAGAAGAAACATATATTATCTCATTTGACGGGTCAAATGCGGCAGAAGATGATGGGGAGTTCATAATTACGGTCTTAATTGAAGTATCATATTCAAGGGTAAATATAATGACTAACCTGGCAGTATCAAAAATGCTAGAATAAGAACGGCTATCGCGATTCTTGTCCTCCTTATTTCTCGCATCCGTAACCAGTTAAAATTACGCTTCCTCAATATATATACATTCGCCTCATCCGTCAATTTTATACTTTAAGATGTTTACATCTTACACAATTTAGTTCTCAATGTATGGGCGGAATGTGTCCCGATGTTCAGAAAGCCAATTTATCTGTCGTGAGCCGGAAGATTTCCTGACATTTGCAAGGGCTTGAAAGCGAGGGCGGATAGACAAAAATACAGCAATGCAGTCTATACTCTCCACAGGTGAAATGGAAAGGTGCTCTTTCCAAAATTAAGACGGTTAAGATGGAATTTTTGCAATGAAATATTGACTTCGGTGACAAGCTCTCTGTAAAGGGAAGGGATGCACATCTCAAGCCCTCTGCTGCGATCAGGCTGTGGAGCCATACCAGAAAGGGATAGTGAATAGCCTCCTTCCCCTGGCACGGGAATGTCAACCAGCCAATGGTTGCTGTTCGGTGAATCAATGCCTGTGGGCGCGAGGGGAACCAGCAACGAGCCCCTCTGAGAGAGCTAGAAATAGTTAACCAACCCAGGTAATATACTCGAGCCACCTGATTTTTGCTTTAGAATCATTGGATCATTCATAAAAAATTGCTTGCAACAGATTGGAAAGAATGAACTGGTTGGTATCGATTCAGCTCATTAACTTCTGCTTTTCGTGTCTCAGTCTCACTGTATTGTTATGAGCTACTTTCAGGATATCTGGATACTTGCCATGACTAAGTTTTTTAACAAGATCCACGGAACTGCCAAGTGACACCTTATGGCCTGGGCTTACAATGGTATTTTTGTTTATCACATATGCAACCTTTTCCTCACCCATATGGACCCAGTTGTCGCTTACTGTTCCCAGTAGAAGTGATTTTGCCACTCCAATTGTTGGTATATTCAGCATAACCCCGGCATAGCTGGCAAGCCCTATTTTTCTTGGGTGAAGCAGTCCATTTCCATCTATCAGAAGAACGCCGTCAAAGTTCCCAGCAAGATCCTTTATGAATTTAAACTCCCTGAAGGCTAGATATCCGGGAATATATGGGAATCGTACTTCCTGCACGCTCTCCCTTATCTCAATATTCCCACCATCATCAATGGCCATTGCCCCATAACCGTATTCGTCATCATAGGAAACATCCACAGCAGCAACCCTGGAGGCATCAAAATCGTCAGTCAGATCAACCATGCTCCTAACTCTCTCCTGCTCATTTCTAAGAGCATTGAGGGGAAAATCTGTCTCAAAATCTTTGAATCTGATCTGTTCAAAGTTATTCACCGAATCGCCCTCAACTGTTACACCATCCCTTTCCAGTCGCCTGATCTTTTCAATTTCTCCAAGTATGTGAGTGTACTTACCAACCGTGCCGTCAGACCGTACGACCTTGTAGCAAGGTGTGCCCTCTGGATCTGGGTTAATCGAGAGCATATATCCGCATGCCCTTGAAGCAGCAATGTCTCCAAGTGCCCTAGCAAGGTCGCCATATGTTGAAACCATACCACGGGGAATCTGCCTCACGAGCCCGTAAAAATATGAATAGAGGTCCACATCGAGAGTACCCCCAGTTTCTATCATGTCAGTAGCATGGCTTTCGTCATTATAAGTGATTTTCATTTTTGACTGTGATATAACAGAGACCCAGTTAAATATTATTCCCGCAATCTATTCACAGGGCAGCAGCGGGGCAAATTATCCAGTTTATTTCCTGACGTCAGCTAATAATCCTTAATTAACTAATTTTCAATTACCTGTCTGCATGTTTGAAAAACGGTTTGAAGCCGTGGGGCGCTTCTCAGAGAGAAACAGTGGAAAAATCATAATTTTCTGGATTATTCTTATATTGGTTCTTGCGCCATTTGCTTCACTCCTTTTTCATGAAACATCGTATGATCTTACCAGCAGTATAGTTCCGCCCAACGCAATGGCAACTAAGTCTGCAAACCTTGAGTCACAGTATTTCCAGAATAATTCTACCAGTGGAAGCGGCAATGGAACCCAGTCTATGGTTATGGTTACCACCAACACCTCAATAAATTCAACACCACAAATGGGCGATATGATCAGTGCCCAGAATAGCGTAAAACAATATCTTATAAGCCAGGGAATCAATGTTAGTTTTCAATCAATAGTAGGAACAGAGAATGAAACTCTGCACGGTGTTGCAGCGGCAGCATCAGGTTTTCTGGCATTAGCATATCCACTTCTGGATCATCTTGCACAGAGCTCTAATTCAATCAATCAGTCACTAAACGCTTCACTTTCAATAATAATTGGAATCCCTGCATATTACTTTGATAACTTATCAAAATCTAAAAGTTCATCTACCGCCTATAATGCGACAATCTATTTCATAGGTGAAATTGGAGCGTCCAATCTTATTTTCAAGCAGATCGGAATTCCATATTTCAACACGTTTGCGGCATTTTTCAATGAATCATTCGCACAAAGTTCAAAAGTTTTGAATGATATTAATTCCTCAATTATTGGCGCCTCTTTGAACCAGAGTTTAAACGCCACTCTGAAGGGAATGATCTTACAAGGTGGCTCTATCGGAAGTTTTGCCTCTCTATTCTATCAGGCAAAAGTGCCCATTGCCGTAACATTCAATGTAACAGGATATCCTGTTAATACAGACGGACAGCTGTATTCAAGATTCGCTTACAATTTCACAGTACCAATACTTGCGCAAGGCATATCTTCCAACAGCACTATCGTATCTGCCCTTCAGAACGACCTTAACGTAACTCCGATCGAGCTGGCAGGAGATGCCTTTAATCTGTCCCAACCGGCAGATTCCATAGCTCTTCAGTCAGAAAGTGACAGAGTTGTTTCAAATGGAATAATAAACTATTTCAGAGGAAGTCCACTAATTGCCATAAACCCTGAAAGTATTCACGCATTCGTATCGTCTGTCAACAGCACAAACAACATAAATCTAACAATATCTCAACTAATGCTGGATTATAACTTTTCGAGCTATCCTGCAGTACCACAGAGCTATGTACTGCACCAGTTCGTTGGATATGATAATTCCACGGTGATAACAATTATACTTGTCAGCTCAAATCTTTCTCTAGCCCAGACAAACAAGGTCACAAGCATCTACACAAACGCCTTCAATGGCGTGGATGGCGTTGGTGCATATCTTGCTGGTTCGTCAGCACTGAGTTCTCAGTTGGGGTCTGAATCCATAAGCGGAATGGAAAGGGCTCTGTTTATAGGTATAGTTCTTTCAGTGATTATCGTGGGCGTATTCTTCCTTTCACCTGTTGCCGCTTTTCTTCCCCTGATGATATTCGGGGTATCAGCAGAGGTATCCATGGCCCTTAATGGTCTTCTGTACAAGTACATCCTCCATGGTTCAGTGTCATTCATTACGCCCACGCTTCTGCTTATACTCCTGCTGGGATTGGCTAGCGACTATGTCGTATACATAATGTCCAGGTACCGCAGGGAAATAAGGGCGGGAAATGAGCACCCTTCTGTAGTTTCAGCAAAGTGGTCGGGACACGCGGTATTCACATCTGGTATTACCGTTGCTATTTCCTACATAGTCCTGTATCTTTCTCATGTGCCAATATTCAGTGATGCTGGCATTACAAATGCAGTGGGCGTCGTTGTAACAATTCTGGCTGCCAACACACTTCTTCTTGCAATCCTCAACCGTGGAAAAAGAAAGATGTTCTGGCCTTCGAAAATTTCAGCTGGGAAGCACCTTCCAGCTGAGAAGACAATGAAGAAGATAGCCGGTACCGTAATAGCGAACAAGGGAAAAATTGTTATAATTTTTGTGGTGGCATCACTCCTTGCCAGCTATGTCTATTTTGAGACCCCGTCAAATTTTGATGTTTTTGATCTTGTACCTTCAAGCAGCGGAATCCAGGCAATAAAGGTAGTAAACTCCAGCTTCAACGGAGATTTATTTGACAGGGGATACGTAATCCTGCAGTTCCAGTCTCCAGTTTACAATGGTACCGCCTTCAATACTACCGAGATAAATTCAGTAACTGCCATTGAACAGAAATTGTTAGCAAGTGGCCATGTTTCGGAGGTCTTTGGTCCAACCTACCCGTATGGTGATTACGTTCCTGCAAATCTTTCCGGCATACGATCTTCTTACAGTTCTCAATATCTTTCCGAGATGAAGAGCTACATTGGCAGCGACTCACGCTATGTCATAATAGATTACCAGCTCAGTGAACTTGCCTGGCTGAATCCCTCCACAAAATTTGTGAATGACATACCTTCATTGATTTCCGGCACAGGATCTGATTACAGGGTTTATGTGGGAGGCATAACTGAAGGCCTGAACAACGCCTATTCATACACTCTATCAAGTTTCATCAAGATGGTGCCAATCCTCGCCATTGCAATTTTTGCAGTCCTTCTCATTCAGCTGAGCAGCCTATTTACTCCGTTAAGGCTGATCCTCATGGTGCTTGCATCTGTGATAATCTCGCTGGCAATCACGTATCTGGCAGTGCACTACTATGCAGGGCTTCCAATATTGATCTTCCTGCCCATGTTCACCGTAATAACCCTCCTTGCGGTTGGCCTGGATTACGATATTTTCATGGTGACAAGGGTTCGCGAGGAAGCATACAAGGGGAAGAGTGATGAGGAAGGCGTCAGGGTGAGCCTGGAAGAGAATGGTGGTGTTATAATCACGCTGGGTGTTCTCCTGTTTGCGACATTTGGATCTCTGGCATTCAGCGGAATTGGCATAATCCAGGAAATAGGAATAGGTCTGGCACTGGGGGTACTGATAGATACGTTTGTCAGCTGGCCATTCTTTGTTCCTGCAATCATGCTTTACCTGAAGAAATATAACTGGTGGCCTTCAAAATTGAAGAGGGAGGAAGTGGATGAACTTCCGGGCGAGAAGGACTGAGGTTATTAACCGAGGCTCTTCTCAATCATGAATATCCTCAGTGCATTAAGAACATCATCCGGCCTCAGGATGAATGTTATATCCGTATAGAACGAAACGATCTGGACTATGTTGATGCCCCTGTTGGAAAGCATGGAAGAGGCGTATGAAACATATCCTTTCATCTCCTTAATGACTGGAGGACTTATTATTATAAGTTCTCCAAGACCCTGTTCCACATCTATTATTTCCCTTTTCGGGATCAACTGACCTATCTTGCTGAAGAGGTCATCACCTATGACCAGGCCGCACCCCTGGGATGCCTGGATAATCCTGTATTCAGAGTAACTTTCCACAATGTTCCTTGTTACATTTATGAGCATTCTCAGATTTTCAGTTGACGGGCGAAGAATGAGCACAGTGATGCCTGATCTGGTCTCAATGGTGGAAGACTTGATAAGTTCCCTGAACCTGCGACCGGAGTAACCAGACCTGGGAATTCGCTTGAGAGCTGCCACAATAGCATCTTCCCCCTGAATATCTGCGTCAGAGGAGATGGCTCTTGCCATGGCGCTGTAGTTTATGATGCCCATGTCCACTGCTTTCCAAAGGTCAGGGTTATGATCCAGGTACTCTCTCACCCTTGATGCCACACTGTTATTATTTCGCATACAGATAGCCAAAACAGAGTAGTAATGTCCAGATTTAAACCTATTCATAAAAAATGTCCAAATCCAAACGAATATTTTAAATGAATGAATCGATGGGATGACTTATGGCTTTGCGCAGGAAGCTTGGAATATTTCATCTGACACTTGCATCGGTAACCGGAATGGTTGGCTCAGGATGGCTTTTCGGAGAGTTTTATGCCTCTTCCATAGCAGGTCCTGCCTCCATTTTCTCGTGGATAATAGGATCAATGATGATCCTGTCACTGGCGCTTGTTTATGCTGAACTTGGAGGAAAGATACCACTGGGGGGTGCTGCAGCCCGTTATCCGGAAATGAGTCACGGCAAGTCGGTTTCGGCCATCAACGGGTGGGCTCTTTTCCTGGGTTACGTTTCCACTCCCCCGCTTGAGGCCGTTGCTGCCGTAACCTATATGAATTTCATGGTGGGCGGCCTAATTTCAAGGTCAGGGAACCTGACAATGCTAGGAATTGGTCTCGCCTTCGGATTTCTGGTGGTTTTCTTTGTGATAAACCGCTTTGGTGTGAAGGCCATCTCCAGCGCCAACAGCTACATTGCGCTGGCCAAGATATTCATTCCTGCCATGACAGCAATCGTACTTGCTTTGACATTCTTCTCCATTAAAAACTTCACAGCGGGGGGATTCTTCGCCGAAGGCACTGAATCAATATTTGTGGCCATACCAAATGCTGGCATAGTTTTCTCTTTTCTTGGTTTCAGGCAGGCCATAGAGCTGTCGGGAGAGGCCAAAAATCCCGGAAGGACCGTACCCATTGCAATAATACTGGGTCTGGCCATATCAGCTGCCATTTACATACTTGTACAGGTGGCATTCATCGGATCCATGACATGGACTGGAATCCGTGTGGGGGACTGGTCTGCCTTGGCCACATCGGGATTTTCCTCAGGTCCCATGGTAGTGCTTGCAACTTCACTTGGCATCGGCTGGCTTGCAATAATACTCCTTGGTGACGGTGTGGTATCTCCACTGGGAACTGCAGCCATATATGAGACCACAACTTCAAGGGTTGTCTATGCACTTGGCGATATGGGCTATTTTCCAAAGTTTCTTTCAAAACTGAACAAATATTCTGTTCCCGCAATCGCGCTGGTCTTTGACCTTGTTTTGATGGCAATATTTCTGATCCCCGCCCCGTCATGGCAGAGCCTGGTATCACTTAACTCTGATCTGAGCATAATTGCGTATGCTTCCGGTCCTGTGGCACTCATAGTGCTTCGCAAGATCGGGACAGCATCAAGGGAGGGCTATTTCACACTTCCCATGGCAGGCATAATTTCGCCAATTGCATATATTGCTGCCATACTGCTAATTTACTGGTCAGGGTACCCAACGACCCTGTACATGACTGTAGTGGCTCTGGCAGGTCTTGCAATCTTCGGATACCTGCTGTGGAAAAAGTCAGTAGCAATGGTGGACCTGAAAAATTCAATATGGTTTATCCTGACACTGGTATCTGTACCCATCATATCATATTTTGGCAGCATGAACCTGGACATAATCCAGTTCCCGTTTGACGTCTTCCTGATGGCCGGGATAGCAGTGGTGTTTTATTTCGTCGGCATAAATACACATATTGAACCCAGCGAAACCCCGGATTACTCTATATCAGTTACCATTGCCCAGGAACAGGAGTAAGGGAGTTGAGACGGAATATGTATACCGGTTAAGTGTGACAGAGTATATCACACACATTTTTGTTTTCCTTCGTTAATGTTTCAACAGCGAAATCTAATGGAATACATTCGGAGAGGAATGTATCTGGCACCTTTATGATTAATATTCAGCATTCTAGGTATCCCACAGCAAAAGAATTTATATTTATGTATAATTAAGGCGCGAAACCGATGAAAACCTATCTGAAAGTTACATTTTCCAGCGAAGGTGCAAAACCCAGTGAAGTTATAAATAGGTTGAGGTCTCTTGGTTTCAAGCCAGTCATAGGCGAACAGGACATGATTTATGAGTGGGGAGATAACGCAACGACCGAGGACTCAATATGGTTCGCTGACAAGATTCAGGCGACCCTTGAGGGATTCAAGGTGCTTTTCCAGATAGAAACCCTCAGCGACTGATTCTATAGGGAATTCGCCTAACATTTCCGCAGCTACTGCATCTAATTTCAAGCAGTCCTCTCTTCAGCCGCACTGTATCATGGGACGTGTAGGGTTTCTTGCACGCCTTGCAGTATGAACGTTTGATAGTTGCAGGCAGTGTTATATCAAACCTGAACGAAATTCTTTCCATTATTGTTATGTATTCCCTGGAAAGGTCGGTGTCTGTCCCCACGGTTGCCAGCGCCAGCCCGCGCATGTTGTCTATCCTTTTCATCGCAATGGCATGAAGGTTGATCTCAGGTTTTCTGTGCACCATTATTAATGGATGATTGATACAGAATTATATGATAAAGCTTGTCCTTAGCGATATCGATGGAACCATAACGGACAGCAGGCGTGTACTGTCTTCATCCGCATCTGAACAGATGAGGAAGGTTCAGGACAGCGGTGTTATCGTGAGTCTTGTCAGCGGTAACGTTATCCCTGTCATGTACACATTCAGAACCTACCTTGGAATAAAAGCACCATTATTCGCTGAGAATGGAGGGGCAATGATTGAGGATAACATCACCCAGTTCTTCAACATGGACAGGCCCATGGCATTCTTCAGGGACCTTGAGAAAAAAGGGCTCGTGAAGGGCATAATGACCAACCAGTGGCGCCTATGCTCCATGGGTTTTGAGCCGGTGGGACCTGTTGAACGTGAAATAATGCAGCTGTCTGCACAGTATAATGTGGAGATTACAAACAGCGGATTTTCATGGCACATCCTCAATGTTGGGCAGAATAAAGGGTTCGCACTGCATTACCTTATGGAAAGGTATGCCCTCAGGCCAGAGGAAGTTCTTGTGATTGGAGATAACCTGAACGATATTCCAATGTTCATTGAAGGCGTCAGGAAAGCTGTCCCGGCCAATGCGGAAGAGGAACTGAAGAAGAGGGCGGATTATATAGCCAGATCAGGGCATGGAGCGGGATCCGCAGAGATTCTCTCCTCGCTGGAATCATTTTAGGTTTGCCACAAACTTTCCATTTCTCTCCCCCATAAATTCATTTCCCTCAAGGATTACTTCGCCGCGCATCACAACGCTGTGCGGGAATACTGCCTGGAAACCGTTGAAGGGTGAAATCGGGGTCTTGGAGTGGAGGCGATCCTGGTTTATCCTCCTGGCTTCGCTGAATTTCACTGCCATGAAGTCCGCAAAATAACCCAGCTGAATCATGCCCTTCCTGATGCCCATCGCGGCAGCAGGATTGGCAATTGCAGTTCTGTAAACCAGGTTGAACGGGATCGTCTTGTTCGCAACAAGGGCAAGCATGAGTGGAATTCTGGTCTCAACCCCTATGATGCCTGCAGAAGCCTGGAAGAATTCCTCCTTCTCATGCTCTGTGTGAGGGGCGTGATCCGAGGAAAGAATGTCAAAACTTCCCCTGAAATAGCTATCCATAAGCTTACGCTGCGTATCTCTTGATCTCAGCGGTGGATTAACCTTGCCCCAGCTTCCCAGTTCCATCTCATTGTTGAGAAGAATGTGATGGGGAGTGACTTCTGCCGTGGCTCTTCCGTTCAGCTTTGGAAGGCTTTCAGGAGTGCTTATGTGCGCCATTATCTTCTTCTTCAGCGGCAGTCTGGAAATTACCTCCGCAGATGTCAACTCACACTGCTCAGGTCTGGCCCTGTCATGATCCATCAGTGAATGTTCCTCAGGGATGAAATTGGCTCTCAGACAGGCCGAATCCTCCCCGTGGAACACCACAGGCACATTCATTGAATCCAGGAGCTTAAGGTCACTTTCAGAAATCTGATCCACTGCAGTGGAGTTTGTGCTTCCACCAAGGAATATCTTTATGCCACTGCTTTTGGGGCTTATAAGATCGGCGTTCTTGCCGTTGTAAAGTGAATACAGACCAAAATCGCAGTATGATCTGGACGATACTGAGGAGAGTTTGTCCTGGAAGACAGAATAGTCAGAAACAGGAACAAGGTTATTGGGCATATCATAAACTGTGGTGGTCCCACCATAGATAGCTGAAAGGCTGCCGGTGCTGAAATCCTCCTTGTCTGTTTCGCCTGGGTCTCTGAAATGCACATGTATGTCAGTTCCTGCTGGAATCACTGCCCCTTCCAGCTTTGTGACCGGTGCTCCCGTGATGGCTTTTCCTATGTGGGATATAACTCCGTCAGTGACGGCAACCTCAAGTTCCCTGAACTCATCCTGGAAGTAGAATCTGCCAGCATATATTGTATCATACGACATTCATACACCTCTTCTTTCTCCCCATATGAGCTTGTGAAGCTGTGGAAGTACCCTGACATTGATGCCCTGCTTCAGCACAGATTCCGCCAGCCATTTGATATCCGTCCCCCATGCCGGCTGGAAAACAGCCTCACATCTCAAACTGTGTTGCGAAAGAAAATCTGTTGCAAATGCATAATCATTTTCATCTGATATTACGAACTTTACGTAATCTGATTTTCTCAGAAGTCCAAGATTATCCAGCCTGAGGCTTTTTTCCTCTCCCGATGATGGAGTCTTCACATCCATGTCTATGGCAACATTTTCCATTTTTGTATATTCATCAACAGGAAGAGATCCGCTTGTTTCTATGAGCACTTTCTTTCCTTTTGCTGTGATTGTTCTTACAAATTCAGGTGATTCCCTCTGCAGAAGTGGCTCTCCTCCAGTGAGGCATACCCACTCCTCGCCAGCAGCAGATGCAGTATCAACCAGTTCCTGAAGTGGTATCTCCTTTCCGCCAGCGAATGTGTAAGTGGAATCACACCATTTGCACCTCAGGTTGCACCTGTTTGTTCTTATGAATATCATGGGGATGCCCATGAGAAGCCCCTCTCCCTGTATGCTGTGAAATATCTCCGTTATTAGCAATTTCCTGTGCATATCAATTCCGGATAAATACTTCCACATTGCCATGGAGAATTGGAGAGATCAGGCATGACAGCCCAGGTTCCAGAAGAAACCGATTGTTCTTGGGTATATATTCCATGGGCAATCCTATCATAGTTTTCAGCGGTATTGGGGAGCAGAAATGATTATTCAAAATTTAGCAGAAACAATGCGCAGTGCATATGGCATTGCCAATATTGGCAGTTCTGAAGAATGACTGGCAAAAATTATATGATCATTGCAATCTCCATAGTATGGCTCAACCGAGAAAGGGAAGAGGTACAGTGGAGACAACTGTGCGGCAGTTCCTGAAGCTAAGGCCTGAAACATATTCATTCCTGAAGGACAGGATCATAAACATAAGTAAACTGGCCGAAGAAATCAGGGAGAAGTACCCTGATCTCAGTCCTGCAAGCATAAGATATTCACTGAACAAGATAATGGAAGAATCCAGCAAAAGAAAGGCTGATTTCACATATGTTGAGGATCTGCTGATGCAGAGTAAGGTCACACTCCAGGACAAGATCACTGTACTTACGTCTCAGAAAACCCTCAATGTCAGTTACATATCAGCCACATATCTCACAGATTCCGTGGTATACATAGTGGATGAGCTGAGGAGCGGGAAACTTCCTGCAGGTGGCCAGGTCACAATAGAGCGTGATGTCAGTGCAATACACATTTTGTCTCCAAAGGAGATAGAGCAGGTTCCCGGCTTCGTCATGCGGATTACGGAGCGTCTCTATTCTGTGGGCGTAAACATACTGCAGCTCATCTCTTGCTCAAATGAGACCATCATAGTGGTGAAGAAGTCTGATGGAGTGAGGGCATATGAGAATCTTGTCCTTGCATAATTTTTTTTCAATGACAAACATGGATATTGAGAACAATCAACCTGCGTGGACTCCGCGTGACGATCTTTCCAGGATCATGTGGGAAGTTCCCAACAAAAATGAAAGGCCGGATACTACTGCTTTGAGGCTTCTGCAATTATGTCAAGGAAATGCTGATTTATGCTGTTCTTAAGATCAGAAATTTCCATTTTCAACTCCTGCACGAGGTCTGCGTTCATGCTCCTGACCTCTTCCGGTTCGATCTCTTCCAGCGTCTTACCATTTCTCACCATTTCACCCACTGCACTGTAGGCATCCTTCCATGATTTTCCTTCCCTGAACAGCTTATGGGCATTTGCTGTTGCATAGGATGAGTTCTGCACAATTCTACGTGAAACACCCGGGTTAAATTCAATTCCACTGAAAAAGTGCCGTGCAGCCTTCAGAATATCCTCAACCAGTAAAAATGAATCAACAAGTTCTTTCTTCACCAGCTGAAAATCCCTGTGATATCCTGAGGACTTGGATATGACGGCCATAATGACGCCTGAAATTTTTCCCGCTATTTCTGCTGCGTAACCCTGCGTTATTTCCAGAAAATCTGGATTCCTCTTGTTTGCCATGAGTGAACTGCCTGTGGTGAATCCTGATGGAAGTAAAAATAAAGGCATCTCATCTCCGGACATGAGGATAAAGTCCTGGGAAACCCTTGAGAGTCCCAGCATTATGAGAGACAGGTGGAAGATGGAATTCAGTTCATCCATGCCCCTCTGCGATGCCAGGTACATGGGATTCTCATCTCCACGCTTCAACCCCAGCGATCTTGCAACTTCCCTGAAATCTACTCCGGAAAGTGACCCGAAGCCTGACCCGTATCCCAGAGGCAGTGTTTCGTTTCCATGTATGGCGTAAAGCATTTTCTTTGAGCCATTGTAGAAAATGGATGCAAGATAATCCATATATGTTACAGAAGAGACTGCCATTCCCTGCCTGTAATGTGTGTAACCAGGCATCACCCCTTTGATCTTCTCCCTCTTTGCAAGGATTATCTCAGCTATGTCTGCACATTCCCACGCAATATTCAGCAGATGATGCCGGGTAAAAAGCAAAATGTCTGTCTGTATCTGTTCATTCCTTGAAAGGAATAGCCGGAGGTTTTTGCCAGAAATTCCTGCTTTTTCAAGGACAATTGCTTCAACATTTCCGTGAACATCTTCCAGATCTGCACTCAGGTCAGGATCGGTGGAATAAATTTCGGCAAGAGCATGAAGTATCCGGATGCTGTCATCACGGGGAATTAAGCCCTGCTTCAGTATCTGCAGATGATACGCAGCCAACGCAAGTATCTCGTAATCCACCATGTGCCTGTCCGTCTGTATGTCATCATCAACCATCAGCCTGTTCAGGTATGGCAGAGAATCATCCGAAGCGCCGCTGGCCCATATCTTCTTCATAAGGAATCAGAAACTCTTGGATATTTCCGCCACTGCCTTCTTCCTGACGCTGTTGGTGTTCACAGTCTGCATCCCGAAGAGCTCAACAAATCCCTTGGCATATGACTGGTCAAAGGTGTCATGGATTCCATAGGTTGATTTCTCATAATTGTAAAGTGTGTAGGGGCTTTCCATTCCCTGAACAAGCAGATTCCCGTTCTGCAGTTTCAATGATACAGTACCTGATACATAGGCGTTAACGCTCTTCAGGAAACTGTTCAGGTGATCCATAAGGGGATCGAACCACAGGCCGTCATAGGTCATTGTGGTCCACTTTGATTCCACTATGGATTTGAAGGCCGTCTCCTCCCTGCTCAGCGTCATCCGCTCCAGGGACCTGTGGGCGTTTATGATTACGGATGCAGCCGGGCATTCATAAAATTCCCTGCTCTTGATTCCCGTGACCCTGTCCTCAAGATGATCTATGGCTCCATAGCCTGCCCTGCCTGCAATTTCATTCAGGTCCGCGACAATCCTGGCAAGCGGCTTCCGGACGCCGTTGATCTCCACAGGGATTCCTCCGCTGAATTGTAATGTAAACTCCGTGGTTTCATGTGGGACATGATCTGGTGGCGTAACCCAGGCATAGGCATCTGCCGGTATTGCTTTCCTTGGGTCTTCAAGATCTGAACCTTCCACAGACCTTCCCCACAGGTTCTCATCGGTGGAGTATTTTCCACCCAGCTTGACCGGAATTCCATTCTTTGAGGCATATTCCATCTCCTGATCCCTGTTCAGTCCCCAGTCACGCACAGGGGCGATAACATTTAGGTCTGGATTCAGGGCCCTGATTGATACCTCAAACCTGACCTGATCGTTGCCCTTGCCCGTGCATCCATGAACTATGACATCGCAGTCATGTGTATCTGCGGCACTCACGGCTTCAAGGGACATCAGCGGGCGCGCAATGCTTGTGGAGAGCGGGTAGACCCCATCATACATACCATCAGCCATTATCTCCCTGGAAATGTATCCGTTTGCAAACTCGTTCTTCACATTCTTGGTTATGACATCTGATGCACCCAGCTTCCAGGCCTTTTCAGCTATTGCGGCAAGATCGTTTTCTTCCTGCCCCACATCAAGGGTCAGGGTTACAACCTCCATCCCCAGCTTATCCTGCAACATCTTCAGGATAACAGAAGTGTCCAATCCTCCGGAATACAGCAGCAATCCTCGTTTATACATTAGGGGGTCATTCCGAACTCTATATTTCAATCTTTTCAACAATATTGATAAAATTACTAATAATATGGAATAAATAAAAGTTATAATATCAATAATACTAATAGTACCTAAAAAATTCGTATCACATCGTAGCATATTATGTGAGAAAGGCTTTATTTCCGTTAAAGATGGTCTACTGATATTATGGACTTCAAAAACGTGTTTGGATATGCCCGGGAAACTGATGCCATACTGATTATCCAGGGGGATGAAAACTCCGTGGACAAGACATTTTTTTACCTTACCGGCGTGGATGGTGGGCTGTTTGAGGGTTCAGCGCTCATTGTGAAGCCGGACGAAGTGAAGATAATAACATCTGCTCTTGAAGAAGAGACTGCAAGAAAAACGGGGCTTGAGGTCATAGTGGCAAACGGAAAGGCGGAATTCGAGAAAGCCATCAAGGATAACCTCGGAGGCCTTGATTCAATAGGTCTGAATTATTCTGCTCTGACGGTGAGCAGATACAAGGACATACTGCGCATAATTCCTGACAAGGAATTTGTTGATGTCTCATCATCCATAATGGAAGCGCGCAGGATGAAATCACCCGAGGAACTATCGAGAATAAGGGAAGCTGCAAAAATAGGAAGCGAAGCCTTTGAGAGCACAGTAACAAAGCTCAAGGAGGGAATGACAGAAAGCGAGGTCTCTGCCCTCATAGCCTACGAGATGATGAAGCTCGGTGCTTCAGAGCCTTCATTCAGCACCATCGTGGCATTCGGTGAGAACGCATCCATGCCCCATTATTCACCGGGAGACAGGAAACTGAAGAAGAATGATTTTGTGCTCATAGATTTCGGGGCAAGGTACCGCAGGTACTGCTCGGACATCACAAGAACCGTTGTATTCGGGCATGCAAGCCCAGATCAGCGCGAAATGTATGATGTGGTATTCAGGGCGCAGGACGAGAGCATGAAAGCCATTAAGGAAAACGTCAACGGGAAGGATGTTGATGCTGTTGCCAGGAAGATAATAGATTCTACAAAGTTCAAGGGTAGATTCATTCATTCACTGGGGCATGGCCTTGGCATGGATGTTCATGATCATCCTGCACTTTCATCGAACTATGATTTCCCGCTTAAGGCAAACATGGTTGTGACTGTTGAACCAGGAGTATATGTTCCAAGGGTAGGTGGAGTGAGGATAGAGGACGACGTCATTGTGAAGAAGGATGGCTTCGAGCTCATCACCACAGCTCCAAGGGAACTGATGGAAATATCGTGAGATGATTCCGGCAGGCATCAACATATATCTTGACGCAGATGCTACTAGAATAAAGGGGTTTCTGGAGTCAAATGACAGAGAAAGCGAAAGGCTGAGGCGCAATGCTTTCCGCCTCATAATTGAGGCCATGAATGACCAGGAATCCAGGGAAATTACTTCCGCTGAGGACCTCAGGTGCCTTCCGCTTACCCTGTGGGTCCTGAGAAGGATCGGCGAACCTATACTGACCTCAAGGGTACTGAACCATGCCCGTGACCTGCTGGAAGGCTTCCTCATGAGCAGGACAATTGCCAGCGAATTTGTGCCGGATTACGCCAGAAGATACGGCGTGGTCATGGAATATGACGAAATGACTGGCCTCTATATGATCCGTGCCGGTGATTTTGTCAATCTCACATCCCGCCTGAGTGGCTACAAATATCGCCTCATTTACCAGAGTTTGAGGCATGGGACAGTCTACTGCGACAGGGAAGTGGCGGCGAAGATCGTGAGAGAAGCATTCGTCAGGAAGTTATCCTCAATATTCAGCAGCCTTTCAGACGAGGAAAGCTATTCCATAACAGCTCCGGTCAGTGACAGCATCGATGAAATAATTGATATTTTCCAGAAGTCCGGCATTAAGAAGTCCATTGACCTGGGTGAGGTCGATGCCACCCTGTTTCCGCCCTGCATAAAGGAATATATCACGCAGATGCGTGACGGGGTAAATCTTCCGCACATGGCAAGATTCACACTTGTAAGCTTCCTGCATAAGATAGGCATGAACAATGATGGAATCATAGGTCTCTTCAAAACTGCACCGGACTTCAATGAGCGCATGACCACATATCAGGTGAACCATGTGACCGGTGAGATTTCAAGCACTGAATATTCTCCACCAAAGTGCACGGTGCTCAGATCAAACCATCTTTGCTACTGGGGAGAAGATCCAGTATGCCACAGGGACTGGCTTAAGCATCCTCTTCAATACTACACTTACAAGAAGAGAAAAAAATCAGGAGAGCTTCCGCTCAATAAGGCTAAGAAGAGTTGATTTTTTTAGATTTGCCTCCACGATGAACATCTTTGACTTTTCCCACGGAACGCGCGGATATCTGGCATCGCGAACCTCGTACCTTATGTTCATGGACTTCAATATTTCCTCAAGCTTACCATCGGTAAAATTTCTGGCAGCTTCAAGTGATACCCTTCTTCCCAGCCTCCTGCTGGATTTTGGGTTAAAATACTGGCTGTACAGTGTCAGGGTCATAGGAGAACTGCGTTAACAACTCCGTCCTGACCCGGTCTGGATGTTATTCTGGCATCGCCAAGTTCTGTCTGTATGACAGTTCCCCTGGACATTATATTCCTCTGTACATAATGTGGATTTGCCGGATTCTCTTTCACTGTTTTAATTGGGACGCTTTTGGTAGTCTTATCTTTTGGGTTATAGACATTGGCTTTTTCTGCTCTCATGAGCACGGATTTTGAGTTCCCGCCCATCGTTCTCATAACTTTCCTGGCTTCGGGGCCAATTCTCGTGAGTGTTGGCTCTCTGCCAAGTTCATACCTTCTCTTGCTTCTTCCGGCTTTAAGCTTGCCGCCCGTGAATTTTTTTGTAGCTTTTCCCTGAAATATTGTCATTAAATCATCACTGCTTTTCCCCAATCCTGTGGGGCTGTACTCATGGAAATTATTATTCTGTATTTAAAGCTGAGGCATCTGATTCTTAATTCTGTCAACTAACCAGTATCTTCTTTCAACGCTTGATATGATGATGGAATTTCCTGTGGGCTGTCCGCTGATGATCCCATCAAATATGAGTTTGTTCTGTGCATGCCAGAATCCCTGCTCCAGCTCATAGAATACGGATTCCACCAGTTTGTGTTTCGCCCTGAACAGGGAATCTGTTACCTCAGAATTCACAGTGTCCCAGTCTCTCCAGTAGTTGGAGAGATAGCTGTATATGGTGTCGTCTATCAGGTCAATCATATTCTTCTTCACAGCAGCTTCAGGCGTGTTTATAGATTTCTTGAAAAATTCTTCCCGGAACATTAAAAATTGAGAAGGATCCTGGCTGCAATCAATAATCCTGGAGTTTAAGCTGTTCCTTATCATTGTTCCCAGTTCTCCCGCAATGTCATCCTTCTCTGTGAGGAAAATAATGTCCGGGTCCATCAGGCTCAACCTTTTTACAATGGCAGGAATATTATACCCATTTACGTCTGTTCTCAAGCTGGATGATGAAGCTAAAACCTGCATTCTTGGATAACTCATACCAATACCTTAACTTTTAGTTCTGTCACCTGATGATAGGAGAACAATAAAGAGTTAAGCGAAAATAATAATAGATTATGATACTTAACTTAAAAGATGGCCAAGAGAAAAATCGAACAGTGGATCGGGTTCATTGGAGGATTAATAGGTGTTGTGCTTGCAGGTTTAGCTCTGGCTATTTCGCACGTGTCTAAGTTGTTTGGAGGTGTTGCAAGCCTATCGGGCCCTGCTTACGTCGTGCTTCTATTCAGTTTGATTGGTCTCTTTGGTGCACTCATGGTTTCTTCCAGAAAGCATGACGGTGGCATAATAATGATTGTAATAGGCGTGGCAGGACTCATCGCACTTGGAAGCGTCTGGTTTGCGGCTCCATTCATACTTCTCATCATAGCAGGTGCAATTGCACTTCTTTGATGGTGCTATTCAATAGAATAGTTTAATTATAAAATTAAGCATATACAGCACCATATGCTGAGCCTGCTGGAGTTTGTGGCACTGATTTCAGCGATTATATTATCCCTTCTTACGCTGCTGAAGTGGCCAGGAAGATTCTGGATTGCTTACCTGGTAGGCTTGGTTTTTTCAATCCCTGTATTCCTGCTCTTTCACACATTCATGCCGGCAATTGTATTTGTTATTGCGGTGATAAGTGCAAGGGTGCTATACACCAGGAGATTCTTCTTCGTTATGCCGTTCCTTCTCATCATAGGCGGTGTGCTTTATGCATTGCGGGTTCAGGCCTTGGACTGGGAACTTTTTGACATTGCTGTGGGTCTGGGCACTGCTGTTTCTCTGCTCTCAGACAAAAAGAGTCTGCATTACGCAGCCGATAACGACAGATCAAAGGGGAACGATAAACACAGGGAGATTACCAGAGACATTGTTCAGATTGGGGCAGGGGTTGCCATGATTCTTCTTGTCCTCACCATGGGTGAGGGCCACGGCAGAATTGCTATCACAATGGCTGTTTTCCCATTCTATATCATTGGTAATTACTATGCACTTTTTCCAGCCAGTACCATTGCAAAGACGCTTTTCAGCCTTGAAAGGGAATCTTCTCCACTGGGAATGGGTGCAATCTGGTTCGCGGCCGGGATGCTCATAGCTCTGGGAATGGTTGATTCCACTCATGTGCTTGCAGTGATAATTTTTGCCACCACCATAGGCGATTCAATGGCGACTTTATTTGGCATAAGGATACGCTCACCAAGAATCCCGTATAACAGGCGTAAGTCCTTTGCGGGCTTCATGGCCATATTTGCCTTCTCAGGAATATTCGGATATTTCATGATAGGATATGCTGGCCTAGGCATAGGCGTAATATCAGCCGTAGTGGAAAGTGTGGCCTATTATCCATTCGATGACAATTTCATTCTGCCGGTTATTCTGGGTGCGGTAGGCTCCATCATCTGACCAATTTATTTTCTAAGGTTTTCGGTAGTAGAAGATCTCCTTTGCTGATGCTGATGGCTTGAAACCAAGTTTTTCATATATGTGAGCGGCCTCATTGCCATTTGTCACCCAGAGTTCTGCGGTCTCAAATCCAAGATACTTCAGCCTGTTCAGGCAGTTTATCATCATAGTTGTTGCAATCCCGTTTCCCCTGTAATCCCTGTTCACAAAAATGTCCGTAATCAATGACCGGCTCCCATCCGTCTGCTTTTCAGGCTTTGTTGTGGCCAAAATTGCAGCAATAAGCTTTCCGTGATGCCGGATTATACTGCTGGCTGACGGGATTATTTCTCCATACGATCCATTGAAAATGGCCTTCGCCATGGAAAAGCGGTCAGCTTCACTTGTGGTATGGAAAAGAATCGAATCCAGTGTTCCAGCATATGCATCAAATTCCGCCTTTGAATATTCCTGGTATGTTGTATTGGTTATGGGCAGTACTTCAAACTCCTGCGGGTAATTTTCACTTTTCATGTTAAATTCGTCCAGTGAAATTTCCATCCTGTCACGCCTTACCCTGGTGTAGCCAATGTCCGAGAGGAGTTTCACCGAAGCTTCCTCGGCTCTAAATATTTCATTGATCATCAGATACTTGCCCTGGGCCTTTGCAATGTTTTCTGCCCATTCCACAAGGTTCCGGATTCTCACGTCAGATGCAAACGCACTGTCAGTGAATCCCAGTGATCCGTAAATTCTGTCACTGAGGAGGGAGCTCTCCATAACGAACGCATAGCCTGCTACTGTTATTCCGTTAAGTATGATCCTGGATTTGATCTTGTTTTCGTTCAGACGTTCAATGATATCGCGGTAGGTTTCTCTGATGGCAACATCAGGATAGATCTCTTCCAGGTACTTTATCTGGCCCTCAAGTATAGGTGCCCAATCTATCTTGACATTACTTATTTCCATGCTAATCCCTAAGGAAAAATTGCTTAATATTTTTTCAGATGGTGATGAAAAGCTCTTATATGTAACAGAACACCCTTATATGCAAATTAGGGCTTCCCTGTTGAGAATATGGATGATATATCCAGGACGGAGGAATTCAACAGGGAGGCAATCGCCTATTCCGAATATTACAAGGGTAAAATCCAGGTTCTTCCAAAGGTCCCGGTCAGGGGCCTGCAGGATTTTTCCTTCTGGTACACACCAGGGGTGGCTGCAGTCTCACTGAAGATAGCCAAGGATCGTGACAGTTCTTTCGAACTGACAGGAAGATGGAATTCGGTGGCAATACTCACGGATGGTTCAAGGGTTCTGGGGCTTGGAAACGTGGGCCCGGAAGCCGCAATGCCGGTGATGGAAGGAAAATCCCTGATTTTCAATGTACTTGGGGCTGTGAATGCAGTCCCGGTTCCAATAAGAATAGGGAGCAGGGAGGAATTCATAGGCGTTGCAAAGGCACTTGAACCCACCTTTGGTGGATTCAACCTGGAAGACATAGAATCCCCTAAATGCTTCTATATCCTTGAGACCTTGCAGAAAAGCCTTTCCATTCCGGCCTGGCACGATGATCAGCTTGGAACGGCATGCATCACTCTGGCAGGCGTCATCAATGCCCTGAGGGTGGTTAATAAGAAGATTGAAGATACAAAAGTGGTTCTTCTGGGTTCAGGTGCTGCCAATATAGCGGCTGCACATCTCCTGGCTGCGGCCGGGTTCAAGAAGGGCAACATGATACTGGCTGATTCCAGGGGAATACTTGAGCCCGAAAGGGAGGATATAGACAGCCTGATGATAAACAACCCCTGGAAATATGAACTGGCAATGCAGACAAATTCTGAGAGGCTTAAGGGTCCTTCTGAAAAGGCATTTAATGGTGCGGATGTCATAATTTCTGCATCAAAGCCGGGTCCTGGTACAATCAAGCCAGAATGGATCGGGACAATGAACAATGATGGCATAGTTTTCGCACTGGCAAACCCCATACCGGAAATATGGCCTGAAGAGGCAAAGAAGGCAGGAGCAAAGATTGTTGCAACAGGTAGGGGGGATTTCCCGAACCAGGTGAACAACAGTCTTGTATTTCCCGGAGTATTTCGCGGCGTTCTTGATGCCAGGGCAAAAGGGGTAAACTTTGACATAATGGTTGCTGCATCATACGAAATAGCCAATTTTGTGAAAAATCCGGATGAGGATCATATTGTACCTACAATGGATGACTGGGAGCTTTATCCCAGTGTTGCATCCGCTGTTGCATCAAAAACTGTTGAAATGGGCCTTGCAAGGAAGACAAACTCAAGGGAAGGCTTCTATAAAACTGCGCAGGAACTTATAGAATTCAACAGGAATATGTTTCTGAAGCTGATGGATGAAAAGCTCATAAGGGAATTACCTGGAGGTATTAAGAATGAAAGATAAGGTTGTGGTTAGGGAAATGTCTGCCGCTGATATCGATGGATCTGTGGACCTGATACTGAGGCTCAAGAAGCTGAACGGAGAATTTGATTCCATATTTGTGGTCTCAGATAATGCAAAGAAGGATGCCGAGGATCGCCTTAAGGAAGCCGTAAAGAACCCTGAGAGGCACATATCTCTCCTGGCAGAAAGAGGCGGCAAAGTTCTGGGAGTTATGCTCATAAATATCCTGGACAGGTGTTATTACCTTCCTGAGAAGGAGGCCAGAATAACTGATTTCTACATAATGCCTGAGTTCAGGAGATCGGGTGCCGGAAAAATGCTCATTTCAAGGAGTTACGAAGAACTTAAGAAGAGGAAGATAAGCATAATTACCGCTGAGTTCCCGTCGCAGAATCTCATAGCCCTGAGATTTTACAAGAGTCTGGGATACAGGGAAATCGTGGGCATATACGGAAAGGTCCTAGAGGAAGAGTGAAGGTGCCAGTGCACCAGATCCCATTCCCTGAATTTCTTTCTGAGGCTAAGAAACAGACCTACGCTTCTCTGTCCGGGAAGGTCTTATCTGCATTATCAGGCGCCAAGGAACATGAGTTCATCCAAGGTGATTACAGGTACGTGGATATCTATTTCGGCTCTCTTCATTTTTCAGGAATTGAAATTGTCTATGTGAAAGATAAACCGCTGTGGGCCATGAGCTATTCGGGCGGATTGGTCCGGCATGAGTGTAAAGTGGAAAACATATACGCGTTCCTGAGGCAGGCTTTACTGCTTCCGGACCCCAGTATTCCTGTTAGAGGGCCCAAGCATCTGGCGGTCGGCGAATACACATACGGCCTCGCTGTCGATGGTACTCTGGAAGATTTCTCAGGCAGTGAGATCATAAGGGAGAGTTCTGAAATCGTGTATTCTCTGCACTTTGCAGGTGGTAATATAGGCTGAATCATTCCAGTCAGGCTTCCATGCTGAATTAACCATGTGGAACAACATTCAGATTGAGAGGGCTATGCCCCATATTCCTGCTGCCTCAATAATGGCAAATGTGGTCCAGTACAGGGCCATGTATGATCTGGAAAAGGCATGATCACCCATGACGGTCTCGTCGGAAACGAGTTTTCCCAGAAGCAGACCAATTGGGATGAGCACGATGACAAAAATAACCATGAGGTTGATTACAAGTCCCAGAAGATCTGAACCCAGGTATATTGCAATGATCATGGCAGGGAGGCTCTCCCCCACGTACAGGTAGAAGAATTTTCTGCTGGAGGAGGTTATGCCGGAATCATGGTTCCCCCATGAAAGGGTTTCACCAATTCCCCATGACGATCCCAGAGAGATCACAACCAGGGCAAGAAACCCCGAAGATATGAATCCAACGGCTAGAATGTACGGAGCCAGAGATCCGAATGGCTTCATGGCAGAGGCCAGTGCCCCAACTCCCATTTCTCCACCAATGAAAGTTCCAGCAATCACTATGCCAACCATGAGCAGTTCGCTGACCACAGCGCCCATATAGGTCTCATTTCTGATGAGCCTGAGATCACTCAACCCCAGTCTCTTTTCGGCTGTGGCACCTGCCTGATAGAACAGCATGAACGGCATTATTACTGCACCTATATTTGCCACAATATAATAGTCAAACCCATTGTTTCCATAGGGCTGGAGAGGTGACAATCCAATCAGGACTTTGCTGAAGCTTGGCCTGAAAATAAATACGGTGGAGATTATGGATATGACAAGCACCAGTGAAATGGGTATGAGTATTTTCTCTATCCCATCGTATTTCCTGGAAAATACGATGGCGTTGTGTATAACGTACACCACAGGTATGGATATGATTGGAGAAATTCCTAAAAGTGCAAAGCCTATTGCAATCCCCGCATACTCTGCAATATAGGAAAGAATATCCGTCACTGCCATAGGTATCGAAGCGATTCCGGAAACCCTCCGGCTGTACCTTTCCCTCAGGACATCACCTATGCCCTTACCGGTGACTGCACCAAGTTTTCCGGATGCATACTGCATTATTGCCAGTGGAATTGCAAGCACCAGCATTATGAAAATAACATGATATCCATACAGGGAACCTGTTTCCAGCCCTGTAATGATGCTGGCAACATCAACATCGGCTATCATAACAAGCCATGCCGGCCCCATTCTGGTCAACACGCTGTGCCGATTGCTGAAGTCTAGTATATTCATGTAAGGTTAGCCTTACAGTTTTCGTAAATACTTAAGGCTTATTCATCAAATGTGAGGTATGTTATTGCTCTTCCAACTGATTCAGGAACTTTTTCATCATTATTGGAGGAGATGCACAACTTGCCCTGATGGTCTGTAGCAACCTCATAACCGGGAAGCATTGATCTGGTTCCAAGGTAATGCAGTATTTCCGAGTTTTCAAAGATTACACGGGAAATCCTGTATTTTTTATCAGGCTTCAGTGAATTAAAAAAGATATCATGAATTTCATTCACTTTGCCGGTTTCATCAGGCACGGGGTTTCCATGCGGACACGAATCGCATCCGTATTTTTTGCAGACAGCATCTGCAATTGTTTCAGTAATGCCATGCTCAATTCCCATTGCCTCATCGTCTATGGTTTCCCATGGAAGTGAAAGTGATTTCCAGAGAAGGATTTCGGCTATCCGGTGCTTCCTGAGAAATATGTTTGCCTCGACCCTGCCTTCCCCGGTGAGAATATATTCACCTCTAGATCGCCGTTCCACGAGACCTTTCTGTACCAGAATCTTGATCTCGTCATATGCACTTTGCCTTGCAGTCCCCAGAAGATGTGCGATCTCACTTAGCGATGCGTATCCGCTGTAAAGCGTGAATTCATCGATGGCCTTCAGGTAATCCTCGGTAGTTATGGATCTGGTTTCCACAGTGGAATAACAATGTATCAATAATATAATTAGCGGTTGTTGTCAGGTTCTTGTGATATTCCCTGAATGAGCATTGGGATGGAATCTCGATAGAAATAGTCTATTCCGAAATGGCCTTCGTCATATCGCATTATTGTATTTGCGATGCTATTTTCATTGAGAATAGTACTCAATGCACCGATGCCAAGATTCAGGGAAAACTCGTCATGATTCCCTACCTGGAAAACCACTGTTTGTTCTCTCAGGTTATCCAAGCGTTGCCTTACATTTCTTACCGGGTCAAATTCCAGCCACTTCTTCCATATTTCTTCCCTCACCAGGCCAGTGTCAAGGCTGAATGGAAGCCCTATGCCCACATCCTCATCCTCTTTTGGTGAATAGAATGCGGACATTGCTAAGAGATTAAGCGTATCAAGCTCTGCAGTTGTGTGGGATGGGCTCTCCAAAAATTTGGTCAGGAAATTCCCCGTACCGTATTTCTTTATTGTCTCAAACGCGCCGGGAAAGTCCTTCAGGTAACAGAACTCGAATGCAGAATCACCAGAAACGTCAATGAAACCAGAAAATATATCGGGATGCTGCGAAGCCAGGTTGTAGGCACCAAAACCCCCGGAAGACTTTCCAAAAATCCCCAGTTTCCTTTTACCATATCTCTTTTCAAGGAAACCATACAGGTCCCTGGTTATGAAATCCTCATAATTTCCAACTGCAGTGGAATTGAGATACTGGTTTCCCCGAAGTCCTGTCATCGTATCCGGCAGAGCTATGATAAAGGGCAGCTCAGGATTGCTACGTGTGATAACTTCCAGAGTTCCAAGGAAATCCACGTTTGTGAAACTTCGATTCAGAAAGCTCTGGGCCGTGCCAAAGAATCCAGCAAGTCCAATCAGGATAGGTGTGTCATCCGTGCTGTTATGCTCTATGATGAATATGTCCCTCGTTTCAGGATCCCCGAGGGGATTATTTTTGAGTGAAACGCCATCAATTTCTTCTTTCTGGACAGAAAGCTTGGAAGCCATAAATGCGCATCTGCTGAGAGTATTTACTCGTATCGAACGAAAAAATGCTGCCACGGAGTCTGTGACAAGGTTGCTATTAACCAGTATCCTATTACTGCTTAAGTTCTGCGATGAAATCAAAGATTTCTTCAGGTTTTTTCAGAAACCTGTCCGGATGGTACATTTCCAACCTCTCCAAATTTCCCGATCCCCACAGGGCTGCACCTGCAGGGATTTCTGCTTCATGGGCAGCAATTATGTCGTAAGGCTGGTCGCCAATGTATACTGCTTCGCGGCTGCTTATGTTCAACCTCTTCAGCGCAAGATTCAGCGGCTCAGGGTCTGGTTTCTGGTACTCCGTGTCTTCCTGGCCAACGTACAACCTGATATAGGGCAGCAGTCCCGAAAGTGTCAGAAGCCTCTGGGCATCAATTCTGTGGCTTGATGTTACCACGCCAAGATCATATTTCCGGCTCAGTTTCTCCAGAACTTCACTTATTCCAGGATAGGTCTCTACCGTTGAAAGCTTGCTGTTAAAATAAAGTCTACCAGTGTCATATATAGCTTCACCTTTGTCTGGAAACCACTGTGAAAGTATCTTTTTCACCGGTCTTCCTATAAGTTGTGAATGCTCCTCTGCGGTGATTCCCCTTCCCAGAATTTCCATGAATCCATAATTGGTTGCCTTTTCTGACAGCGTTTCGCTGTCCAGGAGAGTACCATCCATGTCAAACAGAACAGCCCTGATCAAATGCTCTCAACTGCGTAATGCTGAACCATTTAATTTAGGTTCGTAAGCCGTGTATCATTTCACTTAAATAAGAGCGGGCCCGCCGGGATTCGAACCCGGATCATAGGCTCCGGAGGCCTAGGTGATATCCTTTACACTACGGGCCCTCAGGATTTGTACCCGATATCCCGTAGCAGTTTCTTCCTCTTATTTTTGTGGTCTTCGTTCTCAACGCCAAGAGGGCTGAATCCGTCTGCAACACCTGCAATGCCATTCCCACGTGGAGTCCTGAATACAAGGACAGTAAGGGGGTTCGCTGTGGCAGCGAGAATTCTCCCAACTTCCTGGCAGGATTTGATCTGATTCAATACCTGTATGGGGTACGCCTCTCTCAGCACTATCATGAAAGTGTGGCCGGCAGCAATTTTCCTGAGGCTTTCGTTGGCAAATGATATCAGCTCCCTGTCATTCCCTTCAAACCGAATCAGCCTGTCTCCGGATGCTTCGGAAAATGAGATTGCGTATCTTGCCGATGGGATATAAGTTTTGATTATTTCATTCAGGTCCTCAACAGTCTTTATGAAGTGGGAATATCCAAGGATCACGTTGCAATTCTCAGGAATCTCAAGTTCTACAGTTTCAAATTCCACCATGATCTATCATAAATGGGAAGGCAATTAACCTTATGCTCCACTGAGGCGCCTAAAAAAATTTGGGTCAATTTGACTAAATCAAGAATGGTATCATCATGCCCCCATTTCATCCGGACAGTATGGCATAAAGTGTATTCCTCAAGGAATAAATGGAATCATTTTATTCTAATTTGACATCATAAGCGAAATGGAGTTTTACCAGATAATAGGCAAGGAGATCTCAGATGGCATAATCTCTGACAGGGATTCACTTCAGAGGAGGAAGTTAACCCTTGCCAGGGATCTCATGCTCGATCATATTCCCAGCGATACCGAAATATTAAGATCGGGCACAGTATCTGCTGAAAAGACACGATTACTCAGGATAAAGCCAACAAGGACAATCTCCGGGGTTGCTGTAGTTGCTGCAATGACCTCACCTGAGAGCTGCCCTCATGGAAAATGCATCTACTGCCCGGGCGGAATAGACAACAATTCTCCACAGGCTTACACTGGTCATGAACCTGCGGCTCTCCGGGGACGAAACAACAATTATGATCCGTACAGCATTGTTTTCAACAGGCTCAAGCAGCTGGAAACCATTGGACATGATACAAGCAAGGTTGATCTTATAATAATGGGGGGCACGTTTACAGCCAGAAGTAGAGAATATCAGGAATCATATGTTAAGGGATGCTTTGATGCAATGAACATGCACGTTTCAGCAAGCCTTGAACAGGCGATGCTTGAGAACGAGACTGCAGCAAGAAGATGTGTCGGCCTGACAGTTGAGACCAAGCCGGACTGGTTTTTCGAAAGGGAGATCGACGACGCTCTATCCTACGGAACTACAAAGGTTGAACTGGGTGTTCAGCTCATTGATGAGAAAGTACTGAGAATAAATGGCAGAGGACATGGAGTGGCCGAGATTGTGAAATCCACCCAGCTTTCAAGGGATGCAGGACTGAAGATAGTATACCACCTTATGCCCGGAATGTACGGTTCTACATTCGATGATGACCTGAAAAGCTTTGACCGCATGATCTCCGATTCATCTTTCAAGCCTGACATGCTGAAAATATACCCAAATCTTGTTGTAAAGGGCACAGCACTTTACAGACTATGGAGGCAGGGAAAATATATGCCTATGGATACTGAAACAGCATCCGAACTCATCGCTCGCTTCATGGAAAAGATGCCGCCATGGATCAGGGTGCAGAGAATGCAGAGGGACATCCCCGTGGAATTCATTGAAGCTGGAGTAAAGAGAAGCGATATCCACAATATTGTAGATGATAAGCTCAGGGAGAGGGGAATCAAGACCATGGAAATCAGGACCAGAGAAGTGGGCAAAGCCCTTTCCGAAAGTGGGAAAATGGAGCTCGTAAGGCGTAACTATGAGGCAGCCGGAGGATCAGAAGTATTCCTGTCATTCGAGAACGATGATCACATTTTCGGTTTTCTCCGCCTCAGAAAGCCCTCTGATAACGCACATAGGCCCGAGATGAATGGATCAGCCATAATCAGGGAGATAAAGGTTCTTGGCGAAGTCGTTCCTGTTGGCGTGCATAGCAATGATCAGTGGCAGCACAAAGGGCTGGGCAGATCACTCATGAACTGTGCTGAATCCATAGTAAGGGATGAATGGGGTCTACCGAGAATCCTTGTAATCAGTGGAGTTGGAGTCAGGGACTATTTCCGGAAAATCGGCTATTCAAGGGCCGGTCCGTATATGGGAAAAGGTTTCTGAAGCTATTCTTAATTCAACCTGTTTGTATAATTATTTATATCTGCAATAGGGGTATTTTATCTTCTATTTAAATATAGTCACCAATAATTTAATGTAATTTTTTAAATATGGCACGACCATAGACAACCCGGTGTCAAAATGGCATTCATAGATGATTTGGCAATGGAATTGTTCACACTGTCACTTGTTGGTGTGGTATCCATATACCTTACAGGTTCCGTTTATATTGCGTACCGTAAGGGGATTAAAGATATAGAGGAAGTACTGAAACCTGGAGTTTACCCTCTGGGAATACTTGGAGGAATCATAACCATAATGGGCATATATGGCGAAATGACCTGGCCATTGCCCGGGAGTTATAACATTCTGTTCTATGATCCGTACCTCATAATTGGGCTCATACTGGTCATAATGGCAGTCTCAATAGCAATGAAGCAGAAACTCCAGTTCACGGGAATTCTTGCCCTGTTTTCAGGACTTATTGCAATTTACTACGGTGCAAACGCTTACATAGACAAGATGACCTCAAGCCCAATAGCAATGCTGGGACTTTACATAGCCTTTGGGCTGACAGGGGTATTCACATATCCCACTACACTGATATACGACATGCTTCCTGGAAAGGCAAAAGTCTCCAAACTTTGGACGGTAGTTCTGGTAATATTCTGGATAGGACTGGTTGTATCAGCTGTTCTGGCTGCTCTGACTGCAATTGAAGCTGTACCACAGCACCTGCTGTCCCCGCCGTAACCAATTTCCTCCTTTCGGTCCGGATGGCTGTTACCCCTGACAGAGTGTCAGGGGACATTTTTAAGTTCTGCTTTTTTAGTTCCGGGAATCCGAAGCATATAAATATATCGGAAAAAAATTAAATAATGTTTCTTCATAAAGCCAGAGCTTGAAATGCCCGTATCATATCTGGTCATTGGAGTTATTGTCCTGGCACTGGTAGTGTACCTTATCATTTCAATCCTGGCGGCTGAGAAGCTATGATAACATCGTCTGTTTCTTCACAGTCCGGCGGCAATTTCTGGGCCAATTTTTTCGTCACAAACCGCTATGTTTCAGGCTCTTTCATAATTATCATCTACATCCTTCTGGCCACAGTACTTGCTTACCTGCTTTCCGGTTACATAGCAAAAATCTACAAGGGAGAACCCACGGCCATGGACCGCATAAGCGGTCCGGTAGTCAGGGCATTTGAGAGATTCCTGGGCGAGGATGCCAAGAAGCAGATGGAATTCAGGGAATATTTTACGTCCATCCTGGTCTTCTCTCTGTTTCTGGGGGCAATAGGTTTTGCAGTAATTTATTTCCAGCATGATCTTCCGTTTTCTTTTTCCAACAACCACATGACGCCGAGTCTCATATTCAACACTGTCTCCAGTTTTCTCACAAACACCAATCTCCAGCACTACTCCAATCCCTTTGATCTCAGTTATTTCAGCACCACTTTTGTAATCACCGGCTTCATGTTCATATCCGCAGGTATTGGGTTTGCAGCTTCCATGGCATTCATAAGGGGAATACTCAGTGAAAATGGGAAAATAGGGAATTTTTACCATGATTTTCTTGTGTCTGAATTCTACCTGCTTTTTCCACTTTCTGTTGTGCTCACTTTCATTCTGGTTCTCTCCGGGATTCCCCAGACAATGACGCCATATCTTACCATAACTCCAGTCCTGAGCCATACTGCATTCAGGCTCCCATTAGGCCCGGTAGCCACTCTGGAATCCATTAAAACCATAGGGACAAATGGAGGAGGTTTTTATGGCGCAAACGCCGGATTTCCCCTGGGCAACCCTGACTGGTTCACTAACATGGTGGAGCTTGAGGCCCTGCTCCTGATTCCTCTTGCCTCGATTCTTTCACTGGGAAAAGTTTTCGATAATAAGCGCTTCGCAACAATGCTTTACGGCGTCGTAATGATAATTTTTGTCTTTACTTCATTTCTTTCATTCTTTGGCGAAATGTCTGGAATACCTTCAATAACAGCTCTGGGAATGAGTTTCACAGGAAACATGCTTGGAAAAGAGACTGCCCTTGGCATCTCGCAGAGTACACTCTTCAGTGTTGGCTCTACCATAACCTCCACAGGTGCAGTGAATTCAGCCCTCATTAACTATACGCCAGTGGGCATAATGGGGCCGCTTCTTGATCTGCTCATGAACGATCCACTGGGAGGCGTGGGCACTGGAGTACTGAACATATTCATGTATGTGATTTTCACAGTGTTCATAACTTCGCTTATGGTAGGTAAACTTCCAGAAATAATGAGCCTGAAAATTGGTTCAAGGGAGATAAGGTACTCCACGCTCTCCCTTGTCACGCACCCGCTGCTTGTAATAATACCATTCGGAATAACACTGCTTCTGCCACAGTTCATGACCTCCTTCGTCAATACCGGCCCTGACAAAATCACGCAGCTCCTCTACGAATTTGCCACAGCGGCCTCAAACAACGGGTCAGAAGTGGGTGGATTTGTGACTAATCAGCCATTCTTCAATTACGTGGACGGTATTGTTATGCTTCTTGGCCGTTACCTTCTGATGGGTTTCCAGCTCCTCATAGCCCAGTCATTTTCTTATAAGAAACCTAAAGTCCAGGTAGCAAGGACTGTTGATCCCGGTTCATTCCTTTTCGGCTTCACGCTCTTCTTCGTCATGATTCTTTTGGGCCTGCTCTCTTTCTTTCCAATACTGGCACTTGGCCCTCTCCTTGCCTTCGCCAAGGCCTTTAATCTCTTCATCTTAGGGGTGATTCCATGAACAGGTATGTGGAGATTCTTTATTTCACAATGAGGGACTTCAGGCCAGACAGACTGTTACGGAACCCGGTAATGTTCGTCACGGAAGTTGCGTTTGCAGTATCCCTTGTGCTTACTCTGTTCCCAGCACTGGCTGACCTGCCCTCTGGATTTCCATACAGTGCATTCTATGTCTCCACAACTGTGATGCTGTTTCTGACCATCTTTTTCAGCAATCTTGCAGAGGCATTTTCAGAGGGCAAGAGCAATGCAATAACTGCATCTTTAAGAAAGATGAAGACCAATACCATGGCTCATGTTGTAACGGACAGCGGAACGGTAGACCGCCCCTCATCAGAAGTGAAGAAAGGAGATATCATCGAGGTCTACCAGGATGAGATTATTCCGGTGGATGGGGAAATTATCAGCGGCAGCTGCTATGTGAATGAATCCAATATAACAGGTGAATCCCGGGCTGTCATGAAAGTGCAGGGGGACAGCGTAACAGGTTCCACAAGGCTTGTTACAGACAGAGCCACAATTAAGGCAACATCTGATCCGGGAAACAGCTTCATAGACAACATGATAAAGCTTATCGGCACAGCAACAAGGCAGAGAACTCCAAATGAGATAGCACTGGCCGTTCTCCTCTCAGGACTCACTCTTGTTTTCCTGATTATTTCTGCGGTCATATTTCCCATGGCACGCCTTCTTGGCACTACCATAAATATAATCATGCTGCTGGTTCTTTTAATTGCTCTTATGCCAACCACCATAGGGGCGCTTCTGCCTGCAATAGGAGTATCGGCTATCAACAAGATTTCGGAATTCAACATAATAGCCAAGAGCGGAAGGGCAGTGGAAAATGCAGGCGATATCGATACCATAATTCTGGACAAGACAGGCACTGTTACAATCGGCGAGAGAGAGGCAGTGAAGTTCTACCCCAACACTGGCGTGGATTACAACGAATTTGTAAGGATGTGTGCAGTTTCATCACTTGAGGATATGACAAAGGAAGGGATTTCAATTGTCAATCTCGCCAGGAAGGAGGGTGTAGATATTACAGCCAGTGACGTTGGTGAACACGAATTCATTCCATTTTCCGCAGAGACAAAATTCAGCGGAGTGAGGATGGGGGACAGGGAAATACTGAAAGGTTCACTGAAATCACTCAAGGCAAAGTTTTCCCTGAGCGATACTTTTATCGAGGCCCTCTGCAAGGAAATATCTATGCGTGGAGGCACAGCTATTCCAGTGGTTCAGGATGGAAAATTCACAGGGGTCATAGAACTGAACGATCTGCTGAAACCCGGCGTTAAAGAAAGGCTGGAATCCATAAAATCCATGAATATCAAGACAATAATGTGCACCGGCGATGATGAGGTAACAGCAGAATACATAGCCAGGGAAGCCGGTATTGATGAATTTGTCGCAAATGTTACACCCATGGACAAGTATAATGTTGTAATAGGAGAGAAAGAAAAGCAGCTCATGGTCGCCATGGTGGGAGATGGCACAAACGATGCACCCGCCCTGGCGAAGGCAGATGTGGGGCTTGCCATGAACAACGGTACGCCTGCTGCAAAGGAAGCCGCCAATATGGTGGACCTTGACAATGATCCAACGAAGCTGCTTGATGTCATATTCATAGGCAAGCAGATACTGATCACAAGAGGTGCGCTAACAACATTCAGCATTGCAAATGACATCTCAAAATATTTTGTCATAATCCCTGCAATATTCTTCATATTCCCGAGCCTGGACTACCTGAACCTTCTTGGCCTTACAAACCCTCTTCTCGCAATAACTTCGGCTTTAATCTTTAATACGGCAATTATTGTGGTACTTATTCCACTGGCAATCAGGGGGGTTCATTTCGTTCCGTCAGGCATATCAGACCTTCTGAAGCGAAACCTGCTTCTCTACGGGCTTGGCGGCGTAATAGTTCCCTTCATATTCATCAAGCTTATCTACGTTCTTCTTTCTGTGGCAGGGGTGGTGTGGTAAGATGAATGCAAGGACGATGCTGAGGTCATTCCTGCTTGCGCTCTCCATCATGGCCGTTCTGGGCTTTGCGTATCCCACTGCCACAGCGCTCATTACAGAGCATGCCCTTCCATGGCAGTCTTCTGGCTCGCCAATCACCATTAATGGTACGGTATACGGCTCTGAATATCTTGCCGAGGCGTTCAACTCATCCGTATTCTTCCAGCCCCGTCCATCTGCCATAGGCTACAACCTGTCTCAATCAGGAAGCACTGAGATATCTCCGGACAATCCTCAGTTCGTCAATATTACGGAACATTACCTGAAGCAGTTTCTGTCGGAGAATCCCGGGATTAATGTTTCTCAGGTTCCATATGATATGGTCTCCCCATCCGCATCCGGCCTGGACCCAAATATTCCTGTGGCCGGCGCTTACGATCAGGTAACCAGGATAGCGCAATCAATAGTGACCCTGGCCTCAAACAGCAGCGAAAATCTCTCTCTCCGGACAGTGGAAACTTTCCTGAATTACAGCATCAGCCACAATGAAAAGCAGGATTTCCCGTTATTCGGGTCGTATTATGTCAACACCGTGACCCTCAACTTCCTCATAATCCATTACCTTATGGAGAAGGCCATACTTCCGGAAAATTTCCTGGCGTGAACGAGAACCAGTATCATTTCTTAACCACAATGGTATCCTGGTAAGTTCCCTTTATGATGGCCTTCAGGTCAGAGTTAAAACGCACCTTCCCTCCCGGTGAATCCCTGACTCCCATCACTATAACATCCGGATTCTGTTCTCTTATGAGATTTGAGACTTCATCAGTGAGGTTGCTGGACATACCAGGTCTCACAACTGTTATGTCACTTCCATACTGTTCAATTGCTTCCCCAAGCCTGTCCATAAGGGTATTGAAGCCATGGGTCTTCTTCCTGTCAAATTTCCTGAGATCGGCAAGTATTAGCTTGGCATTCAAAGCTTTCTTCATGTGAAGTGCAAATGAGACTGCTGCTCTCGTGGTAAGTGTTTCGCACAGCGGCACCAGAATCTTGCCATATGGGTATTTGCTCCCATGCAGGCTGACCACAGCAGTGGGTATTGTGGAGTTCTTGATCACATAGTCTCCTATTGTGCCGAATATGGATGCTGACAGTACTGATCGTTTGAAGGTTCCCAGAAGAAGGATGTCATAGGCCCTGCTGCTTACCTCCTCAACTATTCCCTGTTTTACCGATTTTGAGGTCCTTACCTTTGGGATAACCTTGATGTTCTTCTCCTTGCCTTCCTTGTAAGCGTTGATCACCACAGCAACCTTGTCGCTCCACGTTACTTCCCTCACGTTTTCCTTGACCGTAAGCGCAGTGATCTCGGAAGAGTACTCATGTGCCAGATCAAATGCAAGGTCCAGAACCGTTCTTGATCTGTCACCCTTTGCCATTGGCACGATTGTCCGGTCGAACTTTAGTAGGTATGATCTTGATGATGAAAACATATCCATATATAATTAGGAAAACATAAATAAGCTTTCCTGATAGTTTTCAACACCGGTTGTGATCATAAATTTTTACCATTACAGCGGATGTACAAATTAGTGCATTGGCGTGAGGTCTCTCGTCATGTATGTATTGACAAACCTGTTACATAGTGACATGCTGCCCGGTAACAAACATTTTATAGATGTGTTATGCTTCGTGTTGCGTTGAAGATAAGGTGCATTTCTGTTAGGAATCATGTACTGGAAGGGATTCCATCCGGCCAGCAACTAGAGACACTGGAAGGGGACCAGATTTTCCTCTGTGATTATGATGGTATACTCCATGGGAATTATAATTTCAAGACTTACACCAGAGTTGCCAAATTTTTCGACACGGTGGTATTCAACATGGTGCAGAAAGAGTATGATCTGGTGGACTCACTTGTCTCCGGAGCCGCCAGGGTTGTAGTGGATCCAGGCATGAAAGATTCAGTGTTGCAAAAGGTGCTTGATATCTCACCTGAGACGGTTTTCCCATATGGCAGCCAGGAAAGGGTTGAGCAGTTCCGTGCGTACGGCGGCACAGCATTTCTCTCAACAAGGCAGATAAACGGCCCTTTCAGTATCTGTTATAATGCTGGGGTGGCAATATCATCTGAAAAATATGTGGATATAGAAAATTTCCCAGAAGATCTTCTCAGGTTTATCTAAAAACTTCGACTTTGAAACATAAAGTTCCTTCTTCAGCAGGCTCTCTATTAAGGAGTGCTGAAGCCATGTAAACCAGATAAACTCTGGAAATCTGGTGAACTTCTGACGAAATTCGTAGAAATAGATATATATTGAAAAACTGATATAGATTCTGGCCATGGACAGTGCACGTGAAAACGATTCTACCAGCGGCAGCATAAATCCTTTTGTATCAGCACTTTCCGTGATGAACTTCTTCTTTGCAATGGCAATGAACGTATTTGGCTATACTGTTTTCTACCTGCTGCAGAGTTATCATATACCCATAATCTTCGGTGGAATTGGTACCACCATAGGCCAGATTATACTTCTCACCATACTTATTCCCCAGGGCAGGGCCATAGATAAGGGTTCATCCTATGAGCTTATGATCATCGGATCGCTTGTTTACAGTTCTGGGATGATATTGCTTTCACTGCGTTTCATCCCTGGCCTGCTTCAGGCATATGTAATTTCATCAGTAGTCATAGGCGCAGTACTTGTTACACAGAATACGTACAAATCTTCGCTTGGATCATTTATAGGGAAAGCCTCAAAACTCTCCATACTGGGGAAGCATTATTCCAGAATCATAATGATGGAGACGGCTGGGGGAACGGTAGCCATGTTTGTTGTGGCTGCAATGAGGGAATTCTCTCACCTGTATGTGGTTTACCTGGTTTCAGGGGCGATTCTTCTCGCAGTGACCATACTTACATTTTTTGTCCTTTACCCGGAGAGCAGAAAGCTGGCCCTTAAAAGCGAAGCATCCACCCTCAGGCCAACATTCCGTGAAAGCCTGATCCTGTTTAGGGAAAAGCGCAGATTCGTGATACCTGTGCTTCTGACAAAGATATTCATGTCAGTGGGCGTTTACGGGATTTCATATTTCTTCATACTGAGCGGGGAAAAGATCGGGGTTATTCCGGAATATTCCATTATCCTTCTTGGAATAGGTTTTGCAATATCAATTCCATCTGGGGTTTACTCGGGCAAATATGTGGACCGCCACCCATCCACTGGCAAGGCATACATAATACTTCTTGGACTCTTTGACATTTTCTTCTACGGTGCAATACTGGTCTCAATATACCTGAGGAATCCATACATATTCTATGGGTCAATATCCTTTAATGCATTTGGCCCGCTCTTTGTCTCCGGTGCGATGTCATACGAAGTGAAGGTCATCGGAAAGGAGAACCGGGGGATGTTTTCTGCGCTGCAGAGAACTCTTGTTGGTGTCACCTTCATATTGCTGGGAATACCATTTGCCTATCTCTACTCATTTGACTACAGAACCATCTGGATAGTGGTCACTGCCACGGCAATCCTGTCAGTGATTTCTGCTGCCTTCATACCTGGCGCTGGGACACTTGCATCACCTCAGGCGCAGGAAGCTGTTCCACAGGCTACAGGAGTAAAGTGAACTGGTTCCGGCAATCTATGGTGATTTCAATAGGGAATCAATGGACAACAGCACATTGTTAACTTCACAGGGTTACAAGCTCTAATTTTTACTTTATTCCTGAAGCGGGAGTAGTTTTCGCCAAAATGATATGGAGTTATTGTGGTTTTCCATTCCGAAAGGCGCATGACTATGTTTTTACTGAATCATCAACACAGACCATATCTCTGTATGCAACCGGGTACAGATTCAACTTGAGATTATGTCATTTAAAAATCAGCACGGCTCCAGGACAGTCAGTGCCATCAAATATTGTCCCCGCACCTGGATTCTATAGGTTGTGCAGTGGCATGCCACCTGATTTTCCATCATCCTGAGCTTCAAGTATTATTCTTACTCAGGCGTGCACAGAAACGCGAAGCCTTTGCGGATAGAATAGTTCAGGTACTGTGGTTCCTAGAAAAGATATTAAGGCCGTATTGAGTATAATCACTCATGGCCTTCATAGCAGTTACTGAATTATCCGGCACAATCAACGAGAGAAAACTTTCCGGCCTCATGCCAATACTCGACGCAGTTGAGAAAAGCTCCAGGGTGCGTGGCCTGTTGATCCATATGAACAGTTCCGGAGGTGAGGCCAATGCTTCGGAAATTCTTTTCAGGAAGGCCCGGGCTATTCGCGAAAAGAAACCCGTGATTTCATATGTATCCGGAATGTGCGCGTCGGGGGCCTACTGGGTTGCCAGTGCTTCAAACAGAATATATTCAATGGAAACTTCATTAGTCGGTTCGATTGGTGTCATAAGTATCACGCCAAATGTCAGGAAGCTTCTGGAAAAAATCGGGATCGATGTTCAGGTAAGCAAGGCCGGTAAGTACAAGGATCTGTTAAACCCGTTCTCCGAAGCAACCGAAGAAGGGAAGCAGAAAATGTTGCATATAATCGATTCTGCTTACCAGTCTTTCTGGAAGTCGGTTTCGGCAGAAAGAAAAATACCTGATGATCAGCGCGATGCAATTGCAACAGGGGAGGTCTTTACATCTGAAGATGCCGTGAAACTGGGACTGGTTGATTCCATAGGCGGTTATACTGAAGCACTTTCAGAGATAAGGAAAATTTCCGGAATTAAAAAGACCAGATTCATAGCGCCAAGGAAGACATTTGTGTCTAGGTTCATAGGGATGGCTGTGAAAGATGCAGTCCTTGAAACCCTGGATGCATCACTGGGCTACTGCATTTCATTGCAATGAAGCCAGCATACCACTTTACGGATCCTGCAGATCAGGTTTTTTACCACACCTGAAGACTGCCGGAACCAGATACATTGGTTTCCCTCCCGAAAGCAGCGGGAAAGGCTGCGTGATTTACTGCCGGAATAGTTGCCCTGAACCTGTTGGGAGAATGCGGATCCATGGTTAACCTGAGTTTCAGTTCATCATCCCGTATGTTCTCCCGCCACACCTGAGCCCAGGACAGAAAGAATCTCTGCTCCGGCGTGAAACCATCCACGTTCACTCTTCTCTCAGGATGCCGTTTCAGGTGCCTCTGCAATGCTTCAAATGCAATGCTGACGCCACCAAGGTCAGCAATGTTTTCACCAAGCGTCAGCCTGCCATTAACCTTCATTCCAGGAAGTGCTTCAAGGGCGCCATAGGTTTCAACAACATTCTCGGCAAGTTCTTCAAATCTCCTTGAATCTTCTGGCGTCCACCAGTCCATTATATTACCATTGTCGTCGTATTTCCTCCCCTGATCATCGAATCCATGGGTAATTTCGTGCGATATAACGGCACCTACAGCTCCATAGTTGACAGCATCGTCCATCTCAGGATCAAAATACGGCGGCTGCAGGATTCCAGCTGGAAACACAATTTCATTGTCTGGTGGCGAATAGTATGCATTCACTGTTGGAGGGGTCATCATCCACTCATCAGGGTCAACGCTCCTTCCTACCCTTGTCATCTGCCGTTTCATCTCAAAGGAGGCTGATCTGCGAACGTTACCCAGATAGTCATCCGGTTTTATGGTTATGGAAGAATAGTCCCTGAATTTCTTTGGATTTCCTATCTTCACCCTAAGCTTCCCGAATTTCTTTAATGCCAGTTCCCTTGTGCTGTACCCCATCCAGGTAATTCTTTTCAGCCTATCTGAGAATACGCTGCTTATATCAGAAATGAGCTCTGCCATTTTCTGTCGTGATTCCTCTGTGAAATATCTTTCAACATAGAGTTTTCCAAGGGATTCACCCAGACACGCATCTATGATGTTGACTGCTCTTTTCCATCTGGGCTCTATGGAAGGTTGACCCCTTATCTTGCGGCCATACATGTTGAAATGCATTTCCTCTGCTTCCCTGAAAAGGTACGGAAGGGAACTGTTGATCACGTTCCACTTCATATAAAGTGCAAGGTCGGCATTTTCGGATCGGGAGACAAGAGAATCGATCTCATCCAGGAATTCCGGCTGGCCGACCACAACGTATTCCGTGTTTCCTGCGCCCAATGCATTCAGATAGGTACTGAATCCCAGATGGGGATATTTTTGGGAAAGCTCCTGAACAGACATTCTGTTGTAATTTTTTTCAGGATCTCGGAGATCCACCCTGCTTCTGGATTCCCTGGCCATTCTGGTCTCCAGATTGACTACGGTTTCCGCATATTTCCCCGATGTTTCTTCATCCTCTCCATAAAGGGTGAAAACCTTCTGTACGTAGTCACGGAATTCCCTCCTCAGTTGTGAGAAAGTCTCTGAAAGGTAGTATTCCCTGTCCGGAAGCGATAATCCGCCCTGGTAAATATAGAGCGCATACACAGAACTGTTCTTTTCATCAGCCTGGGAGTAAGCATAGAAGAATGGAAATATCCCCATGGAGTGAATCTGGGCAAGGATTAATGGCAGTGTTTTCTTCAGATCCTGCGACGGGATAAGGTTCATATATTTCTGGATAGGCTGGAACCTGAGTTTTTCAATTACAACGGTATCCATTGCGGATTCATAAAAGTCCGTGAGCTGCTTCCTCTCCTTTCCGGATTGGTTTTCTTCAAGCAATTTTCGCAGTCTTTTCATGTTCAGTTCATAGAGCTCAGAAAAGGCACCCCATTCTGATCTGTCCTCCGGAATTGGATGATCTCTGATCCACTTCCCGTTAGCATATGTGAAGAAATCAGAAAATGGGTCAGTTTCTTTCATCATGAATGATGTTGAAAATCCTATGGATTCCTCATCTTTGGCGGTATCATTTCCGTTCACATCGTGATTTACGCTCTTACCTTTCATGGATTCCTTATATCTTCAGGCTATTAACCTGATTCCTTTGCATGCATATCTGCGGAGGTTTGATGTCCGGAGTTTTGGGAAATAATTGCACCAGGTTCAGGATCTGGACTTGATCTTCCTAGTTGAAATCTCTTCTACCTTGTCCATGAATTTTTTCAGGGCGCTTCCTGCGGGGATATCGGGGTTCAATCCCTGAGACTGCCAGTATTTTTTAAAGAAATACTGCAGGTTGAAAGTATCGGGACTCATGTAGTCAAGATTCATTAAAACAAAGTTTGTCATATCGGCAGCGACCTCTTCCGGGTTTCTGTCAGGAATTGTACCTTGCGGCAGGCCTGCTCCCTGGGGCAGTTTGGATGCGGAAGCAGATTTTTCAGAGCCAGTAACCGAGGATCTCACAAAGAGATGCACGAAACCATTCTGCAGGAATGCTATCTCTTCATGTTCAGCGGGGGCCTGGCTGGGAGCTCCAGAGGAGCTGGACGAAACATAGTGGTACAGAATGGGAGAGTGTTCGCTCATTATTGTTTCCACGAACTTTGAGGGATCGTCCCCCTTCCAGATGAGAATCTGGTTGAATGTACCCATTATGCTGTTCTGCAGAGGGTATATCCTGACCTTTTCCCCCAGATCAGCAATGAGTTTTGAGATATCGGATGTCATGAATGTACGTTAGTAATTATTGGATTAATACATTCCCCTACACTGCTAGATTTCATCTCGAAGAAGCAAATGTGGCTTTGGCTGATTTTTTCGGCAATGCTTTATGCAATGGGCACATGGCTTATATATGTACAGACATGGTTTTGTAGAGAAGGACATAGATCCGTCAACGGTGTACTCCCGCATAAAAGACATGCTGGTTGAGGACAAGTTCAACGTAACTTCGGACGAATCCAATGGAAATCTTAGGGAATTGCATGCAAGGAAGTCAAACAGGGAAAGGATAGTTCTTGGAAAGGTTAGGGATGTGGATGCCATGGTGGCTGGGCAGAAGGGAAAATTCGAAGTTCAGTTGCATGCGGGAATATGGGGTCGCGATCTTGCAGTACCTGCCATTGAAGGCATTTTTACTTTTGGGGCAGCAACAGCAGCAGAAGTTCACTCAGGCCATGAATACGAACTGAATCTCTGGAAGAAGGTGGTAAACCTCATAGACCCCAGCCTGAAGATGTGTGATCTGGATGGCCTGTTGTTCAATACGCAGGAGGACCTTGACAAGCACATGAAGACCCATCAGCAGCAGGCAATGGGATATGGATCTGGAATGGGAATGATGGGTATGGGAATGCTTGGAATGGGTATGATGGGAATGATGGGTATGGGCATGATGGGTGGAGGATTCTGGATCTGATCCTCTGGATTCTTTTCTTCGCGGTTTACTGTTAATTCAGATATTTTGACATCCTGATCTGGTTTAATGCATGGAGAATTTTTCGATTCAGCTATAATATCTGATATCCATGAGCGGGCCCGCCGGGATTCGAACCCAGGTCTTCGGCTTCGAAGGCCAACAGGATATCCTAGCTACCCCACGGGCCCTTCTTCAGTGATGGCTCTGTTGTTCTAAAGAATTGTCATTTCAGAGGGTTGTCTGGACGGAATTGCCTTCTGGAAAAATATTCCTGCTCTCCCCGGTGGAAACCATATAATCATATAACGTATAGAAAGGCTTGGTTTTACCCTTTTCTACCACACGGTATGCCGAAGCAAAGTTGAAGCAGAGCCTGCATTGCGTTACCATTCCCTCATGGAGATGGCACTGGCCGTTTAAATGGTACATGCATAAATGCTCAATTGAACCCGTCATATATCTGTGGCACCTTTCCCTTCAGCTGGGTATAAACTGACTTTATATATTCACCTTTTGTTGTATTCAGTTTTGCTATATCCTCATCATGCAGGCCAACAATCACTTCTGTGCCCAGCCCTATGAGTGATCTTGATTTTTCATCAATTTTAACATCCCGCAATGTACCCGCAGCCATGTGTCTCAGCAATACAACGACGTAAGTGTAGATATAGGTATTACTTCCCTGGGGAAGGTTTTCATCCAGAAATTTTCTCAGGTCGTTCAATTTCCCTCTTGAGGCAAGTGCGATTGCGCCGGCGATCCTCGCTACGAGCAATCCCATGAAATCCCCAATTCCCTGGGCCTGTTTCATGGCAAGTTCAGCGGCTCTCATTGCCTCATCAGCATTACCGTCTATTGCGAATTTAATGGCTCCAATGGTGTACCACAAGGGCAGGTAGTCATCAGCCTCCTGGAATGACGTAAGGAAAACCTTGTCAAGATTGGGGTTGAAATTGCCTGACTGGAATCCATCGGCTATATACTTCAGGCCGCGGCAGACAGTCTCCTGGACAGAACTTCCATTTCTCACGGCAAGGTCATACATCTCGTTAATGAAGGTAATGGCATTTTCAAGATTGAATGAATTCAGGTTTATTGTTGCCATGAACCTGAGGAACGGGTATGTCAGGTTGCTGTCGTCCACAATGCGTATGAGCTTCTGTGCGCTTGTGATGTTCTGCCGGAATTCGTCAAACCTGCCAGTGGTGTAATATATTTCACAGAGGTTGTATGTTGCGTACGCCCTGGACACCAGGGCACCGGAAATATAGGACTTCTCAATAATTTCGGTCAGCATCTTTGCCGATTCCTCCAGCTTTCCCTGGTAACTGTATATGATTGCAATATTGTTCAGGCTGAGAAGCTCGGCCTCGTAATGTCTCATCTTCTGGTTCAGGGCCAGTGATTCCTTATAAAGGTCAAGTGCGTTGCTCAACTGGAAACTTCTCACGCTCATGGTTCCAAGTAGGTTAAGTGCATCTGCAGTAACATCCTCGAAACCCTTCTTCTTTGCTAGGTTTCTTGCGTCCGTTGCATATTTTACCGTAAGTTCCCTGTTTTCCATATATGAATAGTCAACTGCCAGGGTCATGAGGGTCTCGGCATAATCCCTGGATTCAATGTCAAGGTGTGGCAGAAGCTCTTCGCATAATTTCACTGATTCAGCGTATCTTCCAGCCTTCCTGTACAGTCTGGCCAGCGTTATCCTGGCAAAGACGGGCTCAACTCTTATGACACTTTCGGAATTGCATAATTCGATGGCTTCCTTGGTCTGTCCCGCTATCTCATAGGCATAGGCAGCCAGCAGACTAAGGTGTGCACGTGCACCATCATTGCTGACCATTTTCAGGATTCTCAGGAACATTTCCGGTGAGGAGTTTATGAACGGGAGTTTCTGCCGGATTTCAGTCCACTGACCCTCCACCTCCTTCTCTATTGCCTCAGGATCTTTAACAAGAAGATAGATCTTGATTTTTGTAAGTGCAGGCAGATCATTGAATGAAGGTTGTTTAAGGAAATGGTCGGAGAGCACCTTTGATTTTTTCTCGGAAAGCGCCCCAATAACTAGGTCATTTATTCTCCTGTTCACCAGGCTGTAATTGACATCATTATGTGTTACAAAGCCAGCTTCGGTCAATCTGTCAAGAATATGAAGAACATCGCTTCTCTCAAGTTCCAGCATTCTGGCAATGAAGCCCGGTGAAAGTTCTTCTGACATCAGTGCAATGAGGCCCAGGATAGACAGATCGGGGTCCTCCATGTCTGCAAGTACCCTTTCCAGCCTTGTTTCAAAACTCGGTGGTATTGGGAAGAATCTGTACGTTACCTCCTCAAGCTCATTGTTGCTGTTTATTATGCCTCTTTCCTGGTAGTATTTCAGGGCATAATCTGCATATCTTATATTTCCGTTAGTAAGCCGGTAAAGCTCCTGAACAAATGAAATCGGAAGCTTGAAATGTTTCTGCCTGAGGAAATAGTTCATGTCTTCAATGTCGGGTTTTCTGAAGTTCAGCACCCATATGTTTGATTCCATTGTGACAACATTCAGGAACTTCCTCACCACATCCTGATCAAGGATCAGCTCTTCATTGAATGTTGCCATGAATATGTATCCGTTTTTCTTGCTGAGCCTGGATAGATAAACAAAGAGTTCTCGGGAAGGCTGGATCATGCTTTCAATATTGTCAAGGATAAATATGGTGTTTCTGGCCTTTTCTCCTGAAAAGTGTGAGAATATCTCCACTATCTTTGCCAAATCTCTCTCCTCAAATGTATCGAGTAGCTGATTGAGCAACTCGTTGTAGGCCTGATACTTGAGAGCTTCGTCTGAGTAAAAGGATTTTGCTCTGAAGACGTACATGCCCTTGCCCCTGGCAAATTCCTCGATGAAATTCAGGGCGGCGGTCTTTCCCCAGCCGCTCTTTCCCATAAGAAGGAACGATGTACCGGATATCTTCGACTTGTCAATGAGATCGATGAAATAATCACTGGCTTCCCTGTAGTTGAAGACTCGTTCCATTACGTATTGGGATTGGGAGGACTACTTAATTATTTTCCATAGTGCAGTCTGCATGAACTAATGCCTGCCAATCTGGATGCGCTTTCCGGATTCCGTAAGCCTTGTGGTTCCGAATTCATGCAAGCCCATGAGCTCTTCCTTGCTGAATGTGGGTCCTTCCGTGCATAGCTGTCTTCCATCTATGGAGCATGAATCGCAGATACCAATTCCACACTTCATGGTGCGTTCCAGTGAGAACTGGGCAGGGATGGGCTTATCCGCAACATAATCCAGTATGGACTTCAGCATCAGTTCTGGGCCGCATACGTACATCATGTCAAACTCATCCAGCTGTAGGGACTTAACACCATCAATGGCAAACCCTCTGATGCCTGCCGTACCATCGTCAGTAACCATTGTCACATGCCCCTCAGCAAATCTGTCTGCAAATAGAAGATCAGATGAGGTTCTTGCAGAAACAACACCATATGCGCTGGAATCAACCAGTGGAAGAAGGCCAGCCATGCCGGACCCTCCTCCAACTACTAATTTTCTTCCTGGCTTGATGTCAAAGGGTCTTCCATATGGTCCCCTGAAAAAGATCCTGTCTCCCTTCTTGAGGCCGATCATTGCTTCGCTGGTTTCGCCATAGCTTCTGATGGTGATGCCTTTCAGGAGGCCTGTATGAGATACTGAAATGGGAATTTCGCTGTGGTCAGGCATCCACACCATGATGAACTGTCCCGGTTCAACTTTCTGGTCCCAGCTGAACCTTATTGTTACTGTATTTCTCCCTATCCTCTCCACATCGGAAATATCCTTTACTATCATTCAACAGCCACCCCGATCATTTCAGAGATTCTGCTGAACCCTTCCGCTTCCATGAATTTCTCGAGGTCTGCTTCTATTATTGAAAATACATCTTTCCCCTGTGTGTAAAGCGCTGTGCCTATCTGGACTGCAGAAGCACCGGCCATAACGTATTCAACAAGGTCGTTGGCGTTTTCAATTCCCCCAACACCGATTATTTCCTTCCCGGTCTCCTTTTTGACCTCATAAACGTACCTTACGCCAACATTTTTTATGGCTGGACCGGAAAGGCCACCATATCTGTTGGTGAGAACAGCTTTCCTGGCGTGTATATCTATGGACATTGCCCTTACGGTGTTTATGAGGACAAGCGCATCTGCCTTATGAGCGGCGTTAGCAATGTCCACTATGTTTGTGACGTTTGGGGAAAGTTTCGCGAACACCGGTATTTTCAGTTTTGATTTCAGCGTGGTCACTATATCCTCCACAAGCTGCGGGTCAGAACCAACCTCTGTGCCGTATCCTGCCACGTGTGGGCAGGAAAGGTTCAGCTCCACTGCAGTTGCTCCGTATTCCTCCATGTTCAGTGCCAGCTGGAGAAATTCATCTGCAGTTGCACCGAAAATACTTCCCACAATTGGTTTATTTCCACTCAGCGCAATTTCCATCTCACCCCTGAAATTTTTAATTCCGGGGTTAGCAAGACCAATGGCATTAAGAAGTCCTCCATGGATTGGCACCACAACAGGGGGCTTGTATCCTGTCCTCTCACTGGTGCCAATGGACTTAGTAACCACTGCAGCAGCGCCTTTTTTCAGGATTTCAAGCATTGTGTATCCATTTTCATCCAGTATTCCAGAGGCAAGCATCATTGGATTGGAAAGCCTTATTCCGGCTACGGTTGTATCAGTGTGAACCATTAAAATTGACCAGCTTCCATAGCATTACCATATCCATAAATTTTGTCAGATCTGATGCGCCCGGAATTAAATATGGGAAATCAGGCATGCTCATATGCCCTGCCGTATTTCACCATTATTGAAGTTTTTTTGACAGTCTTGACATCCAGAATTCTGTCAAGGTCCTTCCTTGAGAGTCCCGGCTTCAGCTCAGGTGGTTCCAGTACACCATAAATTGTAAAGAAATACCTGTGCACCTGCTTCCTTGGGGGGCAAGGCCCGTTGTAGCCGATCTTTCCAAAATCGTTTACCCCCTGGCTCCATCCTTCTGGGGTGGTCTCCGTTTTCGGCACATTTTCAGGAAGAGACTTGACATCCGGTTTTATATTATAAATGATCCAGTGAACGAATGTTCCATGCGGGGCATCCGGGTCTTCGACAATAAGTATAAAGGATTTGGCAGATTGTGGAGCGTCATCCCACTTGATCTCAGGTGAGACATCATTTCCATCACATGAGAATTTCTGGCTCAGCATATCCCCATTTTTGAATCCCGTCATCTCAATCTTGAAAGTCATAAATCATTATTGCAACTGTTTTTAAAAGGATATGGTCGGCTTGTATTTCATAAGGCCTGCCTTTTATCACAAGTACTGGCAAAAATTGGATTAATGCGGCTCCAGGTTGTCTGCCCTGCCCTTTCTGTCCACAAGTGCAGGAAACATCTCCTGCAGTTTCTTAATCTTGGGATTTATGACAAATCTGCAATATGCGGCACCTGCATTCTTTTCGTAATAGTTCCTGTGGTAATCTTCAGCAGGATAGAAATTCTTGAATGGCAGTACCTGTGTAACAATGGCTCGCTTGAAATGTTTCTGATCCTTAAGGCGCTTTATGAAATCAATTGCAGAATTCTTCTGAGATTCGGAGGTGTAAAATATCACATATCTGTACTGTTCGCCAGTGTCCGCTCCCTGCTTATCAATCGAGGTAGGATCGTGGATAGAGAAGAAAATCTCCAGTATCTGCTCCAGATCAGTTACTTCTGTGTTGAAGACAACCCGGGCAACTTCTATGTGTCCGGTATTTCCAGAACACACCTGATCATATGTGGGATTTTCCACATGCCCACCGGAATAGCCAGGGGTAACTTCTTGAATGCCCTTTATGGTTCGAAACGCAGCCTCAGTGCACCAGAAACATCCGGCACCCAGATAGATTGTCTGATTCATTTTTCCTCAGGTGACAATCACTTTATGCTTTATTAGGAGTGATGAATCAGTTTTCGTTCCCCATACTGAATTGAGACTGCGAAACTTTAAACCAACCATACGTTTTGAACAGTATCCATGAAGAGCGTGTTCAAGCAGGATAAGGCTGTGTCCCCAATAATAGCAACAATTCTGCTAATTGCAATTACCGTCACACTGGTATCGACAGCCTACACTCTGATTTCTGGATACATTCCAATCCCTTCATCCCCAACGCCTACTGCAAATCTGAACATTGCTAACCTTACCTACAGGTCATCAGGTTCAATAAACGGTACATACGCTATTTCACTGAGTTCAGTGAACGGTAATATATCATTGGATAATATTGTCCTTCTCATCATCATGCAAAACGGAACCGTGGTTGAAGAGAATCTGGGCATGGTTCTCAATGCAGGGAAGATACAGGTGGAATCTGGCACATTGTCCATAAACATGACCGGGAATGAACCGTACCTTTCCAGCACAACGGAGATAATTGTCAATCTTGCACTATCACCCGGATATATCTCCTACGTTGCTTTGAAAGACATTAAAACAGGCGGTACTGTTGGTTCTGCTCTGGTAACATAATGGGCATCAGAAATTACCATAAGATCTTACACACAGTGCCAGCCCCAGTGGCTTTCCCACTCCAGAATCCATAAAAAAGGGTGTAAATCAGGCTCCACCTGATCAGGTGTCACATGACCAGATTAGGGAGTATGGCGCAGGTTGCTTATAAATCAACCTCTTAATAGAACCGGCATTGAATATTTATTTCCTGCGTTATACTGAAAGATGGTGGAAGATTGTCCGTTATTTTTCTTCAGGAAGGTGCCCAATTCGCGTACCAGTATCTTCTTAACAACATCTGGGTCATATTTTCAGCGCTTCTCATATTCTTGATGACCATAGCAGTGGGTTTTCTGGAAGTGGGTGAGATTGGTCTCGGTTTCTCACGAAGCCTGATGAAGACACTTTCAATAACCGCTGTGTCACTGGTTGTGATGGCATTCTTTGGTTTCAACATCGCGTTTGCCCCCACCATAAGCGGGGTAATAGGCGATCCCTTCTACATGCCGGGGCTGTTTCTTGGCGGTTTTTCATCCAGCGCAGCCGGGTTGCTTACGGGGCAGTGGTGGTCCATGTCTGCCTCATATTCAGGAACCGGGCTGATGACTGGCTCATATTTCCTGTTCGAGGCCGCATCAGCTGCCGTTACATTCGCTCTTGTATCTGTAATATTTCTTAACAAAGTAAAATTCTCAGTTCAGGTTGCATTTTCAGTTGTATATTTCCTGTTCATATGGACCATACCTGCGTCATGGATCTGGAATCCAACAGGGTGGCTCTACACACTTGGAATGCGTGACTTTGCAGGCGGTATTGTGGTGCATGGTGCAGCAGGCATAGCCGGTCTCGCAATAGTGCTGCAGATCTGGCGTGAAGAGAGATCTTCAGGCCAGAAATCATCCACTCAGGTTCCATTCAATGTGAATGAAACCTGGCTCACCCTTGCCATTCTCCTGTTGTGGATTGGGTGGTTTGGCTTCAATGCAGGAAGTGTTTTTGCTTTCAACTCTGACGCACTTGTTGTTGTTCTCACAACATTCCTGTCCGGTTCCATGTCATTTGTCAGCATGATGGTCGTGGCATACCTGTATACACATGAGATGCCTGGTCTGATGGATGGCGTTAACGGTGTCCTGATGGGTCTTATTGTCATAACCCCCCTTGCCGGCTTTGTAAGTCCTGAAAGCGCAATAATACTGGGACTGGTAGCTGCGTCAATCTACTTCTTCGTTTCAAACCGGCTATCAAAGTCAAGGTGGTTTTCGGACCCAATAGGCCTGTTTCCAGGGCATCTTGTTGGTGGAATATTTAGCATCACGATGATCGGTTTCTTTACTGAAAGCTCATTTGCAGCAGCTTCCGGGAATCCAGGCTTACCCAACGGGCTGTTCTTTGGCAGAGGTTTGTCAGCGCTGAGGCAGCTCGGCATTGAGGAACTTGGGGTGATTTCTGTTGCTGCATTTGTCTTTGTGGTATCTTTAATCACCATGATGGCAATCTCAAAGCTCATGGGCGGTATTCTGGAGGAAAGCGAAAAGGTTCCAGGCATCACCAAGGATACAACAAGGAAACATGCAACATCCGGTGGCAGGTGAATCAATCTCGCCTCAGCCGGAAGATCGACGTTAATTACCAGCCAGAAATTTGCTTATAATGGATGAAACATTAACAGTCTGAAAACCAAATACTGAAAATTTGCTCATATTTCTATAACTGGTCACGAGAACAGTCACCTTGTCATTTATGCTGCTATCACGCACCGCCTGATTTATTGTGGCGGCAATCAGGATGTTGTATCCGTCATCATTTGATGCAACAAGTATCCTCTCGCAGTTGTTGAGCCTGAATGAATTTATAAGGCTCTCATCATCTGCATTCTGGTTGATCACAAGAAAGCCCTCATTGCGAAGTTTTTCAGTCTCCTGTTGCGAACGTTCCACTATGACGCATGTCTTTCCCTGCTTCTGCAGATCAGACACGTATGCATGAACAAATTCCGAATAGCCAAGAACAAGCGTATAATTCTGAAGGTTTTCAAGCTGATGCCTTTCCATCCTTACCACTACTCCTCCAAGTCTTCTCTGTATTATGGGTGTTATGAGTATTGTCATTGCCCCAAAGAATATTGCTACTCCAAGTATTGAAAGGGATATTGTAAACATTCGGGAGGTTAGTGTAATGGGGAGTATATCCCCAAATCCAAGGGTAGTGACGGTTTCTCCCGTGTAATAAAGGGCAGTTCCAATATTTGTGATTGGAGGGCTGAATTCGTTGCCGAACAGAAGAGACCCACCGACACCGTAGGATATTGTGAAGATTATTGTTATTATGGCAACAGCAATCTCCGGACGGCCAAGAGTTACTGAAGGCATAGTATAATCCTTCCTCTGCCTGAACATAATGAAGAATATAAGAAAACTGAGGACAATCCCTACAAGTGTAAGGTGGTAGCGTCTTTCGCTGCTGAGAACGAGAAGAATAAAGGTTAAAATCAATGCTCCAAGAAGCAATCTCCATGTCCCACGGGTCTTCTGCAACTGGAGGAAGCTAAGGACGATCAGGAAAAAGCCATCAAAAAGTGTGAAAAAGGAAAAACTTCGTTCGGCTATGATGAAGTGCAAACCGAATAAGCTTATGTGATAGGTATGGGTTGAACTGGCAAGGACGATGCCCAGCGCAATAGTAAGTAAACCCATGACTGTAAACAATATATTCAGGTTTACCTTTGGCGCGGCAGAGTTCATGAGGATCAAATTACTGGCATGAATATAAATAAGTGCACCAGCCTTAGAGGTCACTGCCTTCGCCCAGTTCCAGGATCTAAAATGGACCTTGCAAACCAATACAATTCCTGACAATTCGATAGCATAAAGATGGAAAAATTTTGAGCCATAGGGCAAAATTTACTAAAGCATTAGCGAAAAAAGCTCCGATCTTCTAGGTGGATAAAAAGTCAGTATACATTTAGTATGAGGAAAGTTATGAATATTCAAAACTATGAATACGGCGGCTGTTCTTCTCGCGATTCAGGTCTGCCTTCTATTTCTCTTTTGTTTGCCGTTTCTATTCGTTCCTTTGATACCGCAAAATATTCGGGGTTTACTTCAAAGCCGATAAAATTCCTGCTTAACTGAACAGCAGATACTCCCGTAGAGCCCACTCCCATAAACGGATCGAAAACAACGGCGCTTTCATGCGAAGCTATTTCTATTATTTTATTTAGAATTTTCAAGGGTTTTTGAGTGGGATGGGTCGGGTTTTTTACTCTTTCGCGTCCCATGCAAATTGGACTTTCAATGAAATTATGCATTTCACTTTGCCTTCCAAAGTTCCAGATATGCCCCTTATTCCACATGCACACTATGAGTTCACAGCTGTTCAGAAATCCAGCCCTGTATAGCTTGGGTGGCGGGTTCGTTTTATGCCACACGACAAATTGAAAAGTGTCAAAAAGTGGGTCGAACGCTTCGTGCCATTTTCCAATAAGATTATAACTGCAAAATGCAAATATATTTCCAGTTGGCTTAAGGATCCTTCTGAATTCATCAGCCCATTCCAGAGGAATAAAATTTTCTTTGTCCCATTCGGCTAAATCGTTATTAAACTCCTTTCTCCAGGACATCTTTATGTTGCCGGTTGAATACGGGCTGAGGTTATATGGGGGGTCCGTAAATATGAGGTCCACACTCCTGTCGGGAAGTTGCTTTATCAATTCCTTGGCGTCTCCCAGTCTCAAATCTATATTCATTTATTAGCCTCAAGACAACCATTGATACGCCTATTAAATTTGTGTTGAAAAGTTCGATTACAATCATGTCTCAAGGTTCAACGGCAGTATGCTGAATTTTGTGTGGGAGTAACCGGGACCTGATTAATGTTTTAATCGAAGTTGAAAGCAAACACCTATTGCTAGTGCGAACTGCCCAGATTTCCATATTTTGAGATCAGAATACTGACAAATTCTTCAAATGAAACCATGCATTCTTTCAGTCAGAAATTAGTAGATTTCCAATCTACCTACGACACAAATACGTGTGAATAAAACGTATATGGTATTTTCCAAATTTTGATCAGGTTCCCCAGTATGTTAGATCTTAACCTTTCATTGATACAAATTGATAGTATGTTTCAAGCGTGACCTCCTCCCCTATCTTTCGAAAGGGGCTTCCCGCTTCGACGGCTAGCAGCGGAACCTCCACAGGCATGAATTCCCTCCGGTCCGGGGACACTCTGCTCTCCATGCTCAACCATTGGACCTTATGGCCACAGGCACGCATGGAGCCACATGTTATCCGACCTTCTTCCATTCTGTCTGCTGGTGAGCATTGTAATGTTTCGAGAAAACATAAAAAAAGTTTCACTTTCATTCCCTCCCTTTCGGATGGGGATTTCCCGCTAAATTTTGGATAAATAAATATGATGAGAAAAACAAAATGTAATAGGGAACGGGCCCGGTGGGATTCGAACCCACGATCACCGACTTAGAAGGACGGTGCCTTATCCATACTAGGCCACGGGCCCGTTCTCCTCAATACAGCGTTGAATTTGAAAGTTTCCATCCCATAACAACTGTTTTCCTGGCGCTCTTGGTTCTTGGAGAGTAAGTAACAACAAACAGGTGGCTATGGGAATGATGACAGGCTCGATGTTTTATAAGGAATTCAGCTTTGATAGAGTGCATTTTATTGCTAGATCGCCAGCAAATTTAGTCCAAGCTATCGCTCTGAGAATCTGGAGAGATAAATAATCCGTCTCCCCGCATGATCTTTCAGGCTTAATGGCTTAGGTTTTATTGGGGAAAGCTGCCCTAAATGAAGTTTCGTAGGCCAGTCTGAAAATCCTTAATATGATCCTTAGCATAGAAAACTTCAGATATGGAAGATCTACATTCCCCATTCCAGATTAGAATAATTCTTGAAAAAGAGAAATATTCAGACTACATTCAGGCAATCCGGCCTGATCTGGATACACACGTGGGTCGTTCAAGAACATGGCTGGAGGAAGACAGTGAAAGTTTCTATATTTATATACGGTCTCCTGATACAGTTGCACTGAGGGCGGCTCTTGGATCCATATCAAGGTGGTTCAAGGTAGTTAGGGAAGTTATGGAGGTAGTAAGTTAATGGAACCGAATTTAAGTCAATATATCCAGAATCAGCTAAAGCAGGCACAGCAGCTTGAGACCCAGATAGAACAGGTTGCCACACAGAAATACCAGCTGGATCTAAGGATAAAGGAAATAGACAAAACCCTGAAGGAACTCCAGACCATAGGTGCTGAAACGCCTGTTTACAAGAGTGTTGGAAACATCCTTTACAGGGTTGAGGACAAGCAGAAGCTTGTTGATGATCTCTCAGAACAGAAGGAACTCAGCGAGATACGTATCAAGACTCTGGAGAAGCAGCAGAAAACTCTGGAAGATAAGTACAAGGAGCTTGAGACCCTGATTCAGCAGAGATATCAGGAGGAAACCCAGAAAAGAGGTACTTCACAGTGATCGATCTGGTTGATGTTCAGGCTGAGAAGCCAAAGATTTCCATTCCAATTACAAGCGTCGGACTCAAGGGCATCACATATCCTGTCAGAGTAAGCCGTGACAACAGGGAAATAGATCTTCTGACAAGGATTGACATTTATGTTGACCTGCCTGCGGACAGGAAAGGGGCTGATTTTTCAAGAAAAATTGAGGCCATAAATGAGATCATTTTGGAGAACGGAGTGGTGCCAAGCATAGAGGACCTCAGTCTTCGTATTGCTGAGAAGGTGCTCCAGAAACTGCCTTATTCCACACAATGCAGGGTCACTGTATCAGCTGATTACATGCGAGAGAAAAAATCAAAAAATGGAAACAGCCGCATCATTGTGCCTTACAAACTGGAAGGTGAATCAGTTCTTCGAAGAAACGGGGAATCCCACAAAATGGTTGGTGTGAATGTCACGGGCTTGAATGCATGCCCATGTGCCATGGAAACCACGCGTGCGCTTATTTCACGCGATTTCCCAGGAAATGATCAAATCCTGAACAGAATTCCTTCAATAACACACAACCAGAGGAACCATGTCAGATTGATGGTTCAGGCTCCAGCTGGCAGGAGTATAGAGGCAGACGATCTCATAGGGATATGCGAGAAAGTCCTGGGAGGATCACTGCACTCACTTCTCAAAAGGATTGATGAGGGCGAACTGGTTTACAACGCACACAAGAATCCAAAGTTCGTTGAGGACATTGTTCGGGATATTGCCGCAGAGATCCTGCCAAGATACAGTGATTTTCCAGACGGTACCAGGGTCATTGTTTCATCAGAGAGCGAGGAAAGTATACACCCGCATAACGCTTATGCTGAAATCGACACCACTCTAGGCGAGCTGAGATCAAGCATTTCCAAACTGGATCACTGATCCGTGACCGGGCAGTATCCACGATGGCTTCATGCCCAGTATAGTTTCTTTTGATCTAAGGGCTTCGTCATAATCGATTGTAAAGGCTCTATTTACAGTTATTTCTGTTCCTTTCTTCAGGAGCGCATCCCCCACAAATATCGCTCTATGCTTTTCAACGTAGTATGATGTACTTCCCGGCGTATGCCCGTGTGTAGCAACTGGAGTTATTCCTTCAATGCTGAGTTCCGATACAGGATGAACATCGCTGACTGGCTCTGTTCTGGAAATACCAGCAACCATCCTTGAGATCAGAGATTTAGCTGGCTTTACATTTGCTTTTCCCCTGACCACATCCACCTCCAGATCAGGCACGTAAACCGTCGGTGAGAAGCGGGAATAAATCATCGCCAATCCGCCTATATGGTCTGGATGGTAGTGGGTAATAAGTACAACATCGGGTTTCATCTTCATATTCTCATAGAATGCTATTATCTTGTGCCCGGATGATTTCATTCCAGCATCAACCAGGATGTTAAGGTCCCCAATCTTCAGTGAGTAGCAGTGAGCCGTAGTACCCGGAATCTGCTTTATATCCTCCGGCAGGTTCAAAGTTCAGACAACCTCTTCAGCATTTTTGCCACACTTTCAACGGCATCCCTTGCCATCTCTATCCTGGCCTGTGCCTGAAGCCTGGTCTGGTTCGGGCCTGAAATCCCAAGTGCAACAGGTTTTGAATATTCAACAGAAAGATCTTCTATCTTCCTGGCAGCATTCTGCATTATTATCTGATCATGGTCCGTCTCACCCTTTATGACCGCCCCCAGTGTAACTGCTCCGTCCACATCCTTCTTCTCCAGGATCTTTTTTACGCCCAGAGGAATGTCAAAGGTTCCGGGCACCTTGAGAACATGCGTTACCTCAAGATTCATGAAGGCAGCATGCTCCTGCGCTCTCTGCAGCATCATCATGGTTATGTCATAATTATATTCCGATACAACAATTCCTATCTTCATTTCTTACAACTCCATCAGTGTCTGATTCCTGTGTTTTTTGGCTCTTCTACTGAGCCCACATCTTCGTATCCCTGTCTCAGCCCCTTTCCGGCATTTTCTGTCAGTTTCCCGGGCCTGAATATGAGATTATAGGCATTCAGTGCATGTTCCCGTGCTCTTCTTTCGGATAGCCAGGCCAGTTCAGATGGGCTTGAAGCCTCATCTTCATGCACAAATACCTCTATGACATGTCTGTTGGTCATCAATTGAACCTGCATGATTCCCATGGAGGCCACCTGTGCTGAGATCTTATCCACCGGTTTGGCTCCTGGCATTCCACAGGCGATCACTATGTCACACTGCTGTTCCTCAATTAGTTTCTTGGCTGCAACTGGAATGTCCTTTATGCCGGGTACAGTGTACCTGACGGTAACAAAACCTGTCCCCGTGGAATTGAGCTCATCTATTATGGCCGATCCCATGTCGAATCTTGCAAAGGTTGTGTCTACAACTCCGAATTTTTTCAAATTCCACCCTCTATAACCTCAAGGAGCCTCTTTCTCACGTCTGAACTCCCCCTGTACTTTGAAGCATTGAATCCTGAAATCCTGACAACCTCAGTGTCAAGCCCCATCTCCCGGCATCTGGCTTTAATAGTCTCGGGATTAAACTTCTGATCGTAACCCAGCGTTATGATATTTGGTCTAAGCTCCCTGACAGTCTGGAACATATCTCCCTCATGGCCAAGGACTGCCATGTCAACAGGCTTCAACTGGGCCACTATGGCCATTCTGGATTCTTCGTCAAAAATCGGCTTCTTTCCGTTTTTAATGGCCGTGGAATCCCTGGCAACTACAACCACAAGTTCATCTCCGAGCTTTTTAGATTCGGTGAGATAGTGAATATGTCCAAGATGAATTATGTCAAAAACTCCCGTAGCCATGACCCTGATCATTCGCCCACTGGTCGATGATGTATTTTCCTTCTATAAATGTTAGCGAATGTTCTCCTGCAAATTTCCTGGCTTTGTCATGGGAAAGAGAATAGCCATTGTCATCAAGCATCTCAACAATTGTTGCCGAGGGAATGAGGCCAGCACTTTCAACAAGGTATGTACTGAGTTCGGTGTGTCCTCTTCTTCTGGCGAAGTATCCATCCCTTGCAATCAGGAGTATCACATGCCCCGGAATTCTGAACTGGCTCGAGAAAATATCCCGTGCTGTACCGTTATATGCAGGAAGGGCCTGCAGATAGGACGCGAATGCCGAAATGGTGAATGCCCTGTCTCTGTCAGGGACGCCAGTGAATGTGTTCCTGTGATTTATTGTCACGGAAAATGAGCTGTTGGTATCATATCTCAGATCTGAAGTGTCAAGTACCTTCTGCCCAAGTCCAAGATGCTCCCTGTAAAAATCCTCGATGAAAGGCAGGCCTATCTTGGCTGCATCAGTCTCCTTCATGGTGGTGCAGATGAGGCCGCCACCATTTTTCCTCATGAATTTCATTGCTTCAATATTGACGAATTGTGATGGAAAAACTATATCTGTTTCGCCCTCCCTATCCTGGGAATCAAAGATCAGGATGGGTTTACCTGACTTCAGGCTCTGAATGGCTTCTGATATCATAAAATTGAATTGCAGGGCTATTTATAAAATTGATGGTAATTACTCTGAATTGGGTTAATATGTATTTGAAAAGATTATCTTACCTAGCGCATTATGGTCTGGTGAAGATCGTCCCCTTTCAGGCATCACATCTAGATGGCATAGTATTACTTGAACTGAGGGCATTTCCTGTGGGCCCTTACACACGGAGAATGCTTGAACATGTTTTCAGAAATCCGCAGGCATTCAGCCTTGTTGCTGTTGAGGATGAAAGTGTTGTGGGCTATGTGGTGGCTCTGCCCCTTGGAGATCAATCGGCAGATATAGAGAGCATAGCGGTTGATCCAGACTATCAGGGAACGGGAACGGGAGGTTTACTGCTTGACGCCATAGAGAGGGAGATGTCTTCGAGAGGTTTTTTGAATTCTGTTCTTGAGGTCAGGGACAGAAACATTCAGGCAATTAATTTTTACAGAAAACATGGCTACGAGATCACGGAGCACATGCCAAAGTACTATCACGAGCTTTACGAGGGATCAAGAGGAGCTTATCGCATGATAAAGGACCTCAAGAAGAATTGACGTGGAATCAGTGAATGATTCCAAGGAGTTCCTTTACGCGATCAATTCTTGCCAATCTCGATGAAACTATGATGGATTTTTTCTCAAGAGTTTCCCTGAGAGTCCTTATGAGTGGAGAAAGGCTCGTTACATCTGCCAGTTCATTGTCACTGAGCACATTCATATCTGATTTGACCCGCCCGGGGCCAGCAAAATCCAGTGGCGGAATGACATCAATTATGTATTCCCATTCCTCAAGGTCGCTTTTAATGAGTGCATCCTTTATCAATGTCAGCAGTTCCGATGTATAATGAAATCTCAAGACTGGTTTGTGCAAATTTCTGTTCATTATCTGCGTTGATATCATACTGGTATCGTGTGATATTATTGAATAAAAGTTATTGTCAGTCATTGAAAACGGATGCCTGAACTTATCAATGTTCTGGTCTATGGCATATGCGCTCATTATCTGTGCAATTCGAGATGTCTTGTGAAAATAAACAGAACTGTACATCAATATCCTCGAAATCAAAATGGATTCAAGTGTACCGATACCCTTTTCCTCAATGGCCACGTCATCCCCCACAATTTTAGCAACATTGAGTATCCTCCTGTGATCTACGTTCCCCATGGCAACACCAGTGTACATGGCATCTCGCCTTAGGTAGTCCAATTCATCAACATCAATGGGACCGCTCACCAGTCTTGAAATGAGTCTTTTCGATCTCGATTTAAACAATAGAACATCAGCTACGTCATGAGGACTGATGCCTATACTCTCAAGGACCCCAGGTATACTGCTGCCGGAGAAATCACCCTGCCCTAGTATTATCTTAACTCCAGCGTGGAGGTGATCCAGGCCAGTGATCTTCTCAAATGTTTCTTCCGCTCCATGACTCAGTGGTGGATGGCCAATGTCGTGGAGCAGTGATGCCACAATAAAGAGGTCTCTCTCCTCAATTTCAAGGGTGTCTGCAAACATCTGGGCCAGGTACATCGAACCAAGTGAATGCTCAAACCTTGTATGATTGGCTCCCGGAAATACAAGATGGCACATTCCAAGCTGCCTGATGTATCTCAATCTCTGAAATTCTGGGGTGTCAATGATCATCTGCAGATTGTATGGAACTTTAACGGGGCCGTTTATTGGATCCTGGATAATTTTGAAGGTATTGTTTGCCATTTTGACTTCACAGAGCCTGTTGAATGGATAGGTTATGAGGACATAACATTTTTTCCCATTCAAAACTGTACCAAAATCATAAAGAACTTCCCGATTATGAATGCCCATGGTATTATTTCCAGTTATATCTTATGTTGATCTCATAGTGGTCCTTGTAGTGGCGTGGATACTGGCGTCATTTCCTATTTACGTCGCAGGAAAGATAATTTCTGGTAAGGACACATCCTTTGGCAGCGCAATGATTGCTGCACTAATTGGGCCTGTTGTCACGCTTTTCTTCTTCATAGTTATTACCGCTGTTTTATCTCCATTTCTTCTGGGTTTCGCCGGTGTCATCGGCGCCATATTTGCCATATTTGCCCTGAGTTACCTGTATGGCGCGCTCTTCAGGACCCATCTCCTTGGAGGTTTTGCAATAGCAGTGCTGTCCCTGATAATAACGTTCATTGTTTTCGCCATAATATCATTCATTGCGGTACTGCTGTCTGGTACGCCGGTGGTGGGTCCGGTTCCACATATCCCTTCCTTTAGCCATTGAAGTCCTTCAATAATCCAAAAACTTGAACATATTTCGAACGTGCGTCAGATAAAAATACTTTCAATGGATACAGCCGAAGTTTAGAAACGATATTTTCAGGAGGTCATTATGGAAGTAGAGGAACTCACGGCGACAATGGGCAAATATTATGGTGCAAGAATAGTAACTGCTATTGTGGGCATAGAGGCCGACGTTAACAAGGTTGAAAGCATTGCAGGCAGCATTGTGAAATTCAAGAACGTCGAGGATGTCTTTGTGGTTACTGGTGATTATGATATTTTGTTGAAAGTAAGATTTCCGGACTATGAAGAGTTCCAGGGGTTCCTTGTTAACGACCTCGGAAGGATAGATGGAATTAAGAGGACCAGGACGATGATGGTTCTCACAATAAAGAAGGAAATGGGACAAAAAATAGGAGAATGAGGCATATGGATAGCAAATTGTTTGAAGAGGTGCTGTATTTGTTGGATGAACTGGCACAGGACACAACAGTTCCGAAAAATGTAAGGAAAACAGCCCAGGATTCCAAAACTCGACTGCAGAATGACAAGGAGAGTCTTGATATCAGATGTGCAACAGCCGTGTCCTTGCTGGATGACATGGCTAATGATCCAAATGTTCCCTCACACGGGAGAGCTGCGCTTTATACAGTCATCAGCAGGCTTGAGGCTCTGGCTAAATCCTGATTTTCTGTCAAAATTCCGATTTTCGTAAGCTTCAAGTGTATTTTATTCGACTATTTAATTTTTATCAAACAAAAGGTTCATATATTGCTAATTATAAAATATAGTCAGATATATATAGCATTATAATATTTCAAATCGATCTAATGGTACTATCTGAAGTAAATGACAAACTGGCAAGGTATCTGATAATATCGGACATACCTCGAAGTGTGGCCTATACACTTGTCTACATACGCGACAAGGGCGAGGTCACGAGCGTTGAAATTGAGAGAGAAACTGGATTGCGCCAGCCGGAAGTATCCATAGCCATGCAGTGGCTCAGAAGAAAGGGCTGGATTAACAAAAGGAACATGAAGAAAGAAGGGAAAGGCAGGCCGGTCCACGGTTACAGGCTATCTAAAGAATTCAATGAAATACTTGATGAAATTATTGGTGAGCTTGCAAACAAAATTAGCGAAATAAATGAAAACATTGAGCAGCTGAAAACCTTCAGGGATTAAAATTCTTAAAATTCAAGGTCCTGATGCCATCCTGGCCAGCCACAATGGCCATGGTGGCAAGGTTTGAAAACAGTCCAACTTCCATAACACCAGGTATCATCTTGATCTTTCTTTCCATTTCCGGTGGATTCTTTATTATTCCAAAATCGCAATCCATCACCATGTTTCCGTTATCTGTACGGTACTTCCCATTCTCCCTGAAGATGCAAATTCCACCGATCTTTTCAACCTGGTTTCGCGTCATCTGGTTCAGATAAGGAAGGACCTCTACAGGGACCCTGAATGTTCCAATGCCATTCTCTTTTAGTTTACTCTCATCTGCTATTATACAGACATTCCTGCTGTTGTAGGCCACTATCTTCTCTCTGAGAAGTGCCCCTCCGCCGCCCTTGACAAGATTGCCTGAACCATCCATCTCATCTGCGCCATCCACATCAAGATCAACGTTTCCTGCGTAATCTTCTTCAACATTCACGCCTGCTGCCCTGGCCCTCTCCGAACTTTCTATTGATGTTGCAACACCCCTGATCCTGACGCCCTGGGCAACAAGATCCTTCAGTGCGTCTATGAAATAATTCACAGTAGAACCTGTTCCTATCCCCAGTACCATTCCGTCTCTGACAAGTTTCAGGGCTTCAATTGCTGCCGCTTTTTTCATTTCTTCGGGAGTCACTGTTGGAAAATCCATGGAAGGATTTAAGAATTTCATGAAAAATCCGACATTTTTCGCTAAAAAGATAATAATGAAGAATTTCCTTGAACGTATTAGCCAATGCTCTCAGAACCCTCACAAACTTTACATCCATGGTGCAATATTCATGGGATTCAAGATGGTGATGGAAAAAAAATCCTGGAAAGATTCATTCACAGAATTGCAGAGGCTCGTGCTTCCTCCGGACACAAACATTTTCAGTGACCTCTATGGTGGAAGGCTTGTTGAATGGATAGACAATGTCGCAGCCATTGTTGCGGCAAAGCACTCTCGCCGGAGAACTGTTACGGGTAGCATTGACAGTCTCTTTTTCCTCTCTCCAATACACATGGGGGATATAGTGCACCTTACCGGAAGGATAAATTATGTAACAAGGTCCACAATGGAGATAGAAGTCGATGTGTATTCAGAAGAAGGCCTAACCGGAGAGAAAAGTTTCACAACCACCTGTTTCCTGACATACGTTGCCATAAATCAGGACAGCAGGCCCACTGAGGTGCCAGGACTCATACTTGAGACCGAAGATGAAATCCAGAGGTTCAAGCAGGGAGAAGCCAGAAGTGTGGCCAGGCATCAGAATCTGGTTGAGGCCAAGAAAAAACTCACGGATTTCTCCCAGTGATCAGTCATTGCGGGTAATGATCGAGGGCAGCGTTCTGTGGACACCGTCCGTCCATTGAAACAGTTTAGATTGTCCACTGTCCGTTGCTTCATTTTAAAAGCATCCATAACCTTGTGCACTTCAATACATTATGCATAAATAAATGCCATATTATCTAAATTCAAACATCAAAAAGAATCCGAAGGATTCAGTGGGCAAAATCAAATTATTTTTTATACAACCTTGTCATTTAATTAATGAATGGTATTTAATACACTTAGTATATTAATAGCACAAATTGCCACAAGTGCACAGTTGACCACCATTGTCAACAGGCTTTACGAAGTGGTAATATCCATATCCGCTGTCATAATAGCCGTTCTCTGGATTCCAATAGCCATAAGTTTCTTCGGCTCAGACGAGAACCGTCGCTTTGAAGCCAGGGCACGGCTCAAGAATGCACTGATTGGGACCTTCATCTATGTTGTGGCCATCAGCGGAGTTCTCTATGCTGTTGTAAACTACATTGTGACCGGTTCATGAGATGATTGGATATCAGGAGCTAACCCAGATCATTCTTTACGCGGTGAAGGCCCTCACCCAGATCTACACGCCTCTTCTGAATCTGATCTGGAATTTTGCCATAAAATACGGTCTTCAGGGCAACATGGCGTATCTGGGCTTTGCAATGGGAAACAGGTCGTATATGGACCTGTATTCATACCTTTACGGAAACATCTTTCCGGCAATGATCAGCCTTGTGCTAGGGTTATCAGCCATATTTCTTATAGCCGGATCGGGAAACGGTCCTGGTACGGTATACAGAAACCAGCTCATCAGGATATTTCTTTCCATAACGGTGGCAGCAGGTTCCATGGCAATAATGTCACTGCTTCTATCAGGGCTTCAGGTGCCATTTGAAGTACTCTTTGACAGGGGCAATGTGGACTGGTACAGCTTTTACAGTGTTTTCAGCTCAGGCGCCGTAGCTGGTGCGGGTAGCCAATCCTCAACTGTATCAGTAATTGCCAGGTTCCTTCTTCTTTCAGCATACTTCATTGCAGTCACATCCCTCCTGGCAATCCTTGTTTTCCGTCAGGCCCTGATGATCCTCTTCATACTCATAATGCCTGTGCTAACAATTCTGGCCTGCCTTGACATTGGAGTTAAATATGCCAAAATGGCCTGGGAGCTTGTCCTGGAATTCATGTTCTTTCCATTTGCTGTTATGCTTTCTCTGATGCTTGCAAGAATATTTTCTGCGGATGTGGTGCTGAATCTTGCATTCCTGTTCCTCCCGTCTATTCTTCCTGGATACCTCATGTTTTCAGGAAGAAATCTTTCCACGGCTCCAGTGATGAGTTTCATTGGGGGCATGACCCTAGGTGGAATAGCATCAAGAACTGCCGGTGTTGCCACATCATTCATGGATACAGCCAGCACAGGTAATCCAGTAAGGGCGATGTCATCAATTGCGCTGGCACCTGCGGCCGACTACAGGCTTGTGTCAGGAATTAAGGCGGGGAAAATGGATAAGAAACCCTTCCTTGAGGATGTAAAGAATGAGGAACTGAAATATCGCAAAGGGTATCAGGGATGATAAGGCAGCGAATCCCGACAAATATCCTGAACTATCAGCCAACATTGCTGGGCATAGAAATCTGGAGGCTGCTGTCGGTCTTTATGCTTGCAGTGATCTCATTTCTACTGTACAGGCTGACAGGAAACTATGCGTCACTGTTTGTAATGTTCCCGGTTATCCTTATAATCTTCAAATTCCGCAATCACACTATTCTGGAAGTTTTCATTGGATGGGCGGGATATACCATGGGAAGGAAGACTGTAGAAAATCGATCCAGCATAAGGATTACAGACCACGGAGAAATTACCACATTCGCTATGGGCAGTTCGTTTTTCACCATTACCGAAATAGAGGGAATAGACATCCTGGAGATGCGGAACAGCGAGCAGTACAGAATCTATAATTCACTGGAGAAAATCATTAATGATGCAGAGATGAAACTTAGTTTCCTGACAATTTCCATGGCCGATCATGGGGAATACCCCGGATATGGCCAGCAAAGAATCCGGAACTTCGCTATTGTGCAGGACCAGCGTTCATTTAAAAACGGATTGGATGAAGAAATAGTATTACTTACGGAAAAAATCAGAAGTGGTCTGGATTCCATGGGTTTTACCCTTAGAGGTGCCGGTATTGTCCAGCTACAGGAAATACTGGCTGAGGACGGTTACAGGCAGTCAGGAAATACCGGGAGTTCTGATTCCGTTGCTGTAGGTTCAATGGAGATGATTTCACTGATCCGCAGGTACAGGCATTTCAATAAGTCTTCAAGATATTTTGCATATCTTTCACTGAAGGATTCCAACTATGAATTAGGGTCTTCATATATTGAGGTACTCAGATCAATGGGAATAGATTTTGCCATCACTGTATCATCTAAAAATGTGGAAGTAGCTCATTCCTCGGAATATTTGAAGCGCATCATAGCTGAGAGGTCCGCAGAAATGAGAAATGCCGGTTCAAGTTACACAAATTCCGGCAACAGGCTGAAGCTTCAGGTGCAGGACGGAAAGCATATGCTTGAACTTCTGCAGAGCAGTGGCATTCGTCCCACAATAGCAACTGCGACCCTGAGAATATTTGCGGATCATCCTGCAATTCTTAAGGAAAACATCTCAAGGGTGGAAAATGCCATAAAAAAAATCGGACTTGAATTTGTATCAATAAGTGCTGGGTGGAGGATTTCAGGTAACTCCATACCAATTGGCATAGAACCTCACGTTAATTACCTGATGAACACAAGATCAGTCTCATCCATTCTTCCGTTTCTATCAGCGGGTAATGCACAAAGACATGGCATAAGGCTGGGTTATGATGATCTTAACGAACAACCTGTTTATCTGGATTTTTTCAGGGGACCATCGCACAATTCGATTATACTGGGAGAAACAGGATCAGGAAAGTCATTCTTTGCCAAGTATATAATCTCACGATACATGGAGCAAAGGAGTGATCTGTCAATAATCATCTTTGATCCACTTGAAGAATACAGCTGCTCATTTTTCAAATCTAACTGTTCAGTCATCGAGGTCAATGATATGGAAGATGTCAGTAGCCTGCGTGAAAGTATTACCAAGACATGGGAAAATAATCACAATTCCAGTGAATCTTCCCGCATATCTGTTGTGCGACCGGGCACAGTCAAAGACGAATCGTGGGATAGCAGACTGCATGGGATATTAAGTGCAGTAATGAACACAACGGACGTTCTATCTGGAAACAAGATAGTCATATTGGATGAATGCCATCTCTTTCTCAAAAGCAGGGCCAACACTCAGATTCTGGATTCTCTTGTGAGGCATTCAAGGCACTCCGGAACTGCCATAATCAGCATATCTCAGAACGTGACGGATTTCATGGCGAATGAAAGTCGTTCCATAATCTATAACAGTGCCAATATCTTCCTCTTCAGGACCAGAAGCCTGACGGAAAGCTATGTGGAGGCGCTCAAGCTTGATGATTTCGACATTGAGCCTCCTGAAACACTGGCTGGTGGAAAAGGGTACTCCTACTCAGAATGTATTTATTCCGATGGCAACTATGCCAGAAAATTACGTATTCTTCCAGATTCCGGAGAGAATTATCCCACCTGATTACAGTGTAGAGGTCGAATCCTCTTCCTTTATTTTGTCCTGAACGAGAACAAGTTCCAGAACGCCAAAAATAACCATTGGTATAACGAAAGAGGTAAGACCAACATCGGCCCATGTATTGAAGACGATGGACCAGGCAACATAAAATCCCGCCCCTATAAATAGGAGGCCAAATCCGACAAATTTACCCCAGAAGTGCCTTTTCCACCCTGATAAGGGCACCATTGAAATCTCGTTCTTTGCCATAATCTATATGGACGATTATCAAAAGGTATTATTTCATTGTATCGCTGAAGTCCCCCTGACAATGCTGAAAGCTGCCAGCAATGAATTTTGTTGATTCAAACCGTACAAACCATACTGAACTTGCCCGGATGTGAATTTTCCCCAGAAGAATTTTAATCTTGATCACGAATATGGGGTGATGCTCCATTCCCAGGAATATGCTATTCAGGCAAGGAACATTGTGAAATCATACGACGGCAGACATAATGCTGTGGATGGCATATCATTCGATGTTGCAAAAGGCGAAATTTACGGTCTCCTAGGCAAGAATGGAGCTGGAAAGAGCACCACCATTAAGATGCTCACCACACTCATAAAACCAACATCCGGAACAATAGAGGTGCTTGGTATGGAACCATTCAGACAGTCCATCCAGATACGGAAGCGTATTGGAGTGGTGCAGCAGTCTGAATCCTTCGACTTTGCCACAGTGGAGAACAACCTCAGGATATACGGGATGCTCTGGGAGGTTCCACGTGAGGTTGTGAGTGCAAGAATCGAAGAGCTTTTGGATCTATTTGAGCTGACAGAATTCCGCAAGGTCCGTGCTTTTGAGCTTTCTGGCGGACAGAAGAAGAAACTGCAGGTAGCAAGGGAACTGGTTCACGACATGGATATCCTGTTTCTGGATGAGCCCACTGTTGGCATGGACCCTATAATGAGAAGGCGGATACTCGACAGCATCAAGGACAGGGTAAAAAACGGACTAACAGTCCTTTTCACGACGCATTTTCTGGAAGAGGCGGACTACATCTGTGACAGAATAGCAATTATGTCGGAGGGGAAAATCAGGGTGGAAGGGACGTCGTCAGAATTAAAGGAAAAATACGGAGGGCTCAGGACCCTGGAGATCATAACAAGGGAGAACGAATCGCCAGATGGGATGGATCGTCTCCGGGAGCAACTGGTTTCTTCTGATCTTGCCAGCGAAGTTAAGGGGCAGGGCAAAACCATAACAATTCTGGGCAAGTCCATTTCGCGAAACCTGGACCAGATACTTTCTTCATTGAAAACTCAGGGAATAAATATTGACAGCATCAACCTGAGAGATGCAACCCTGGATGATGTTTTCATAGAGGTGGTGAATTCCTGATGCATGCGCCTGCATTCCTGAGACTGACCTATCGGAATATCAGGGTGAACATGGATCTGGGAACCATGATATTCATGCTAGGCCTTCCAGCACTTTATCTACTGGTAATGGGAACAATGCTCCAGAACATAATTCCTGGTGTGGAACTCAATTCCTCAAGGGTATCATACACACATTTCCTTGGCCCAGGGATAGTTGCTATGCAGACCCTGACGGCAGGAAATATTGGCGGCGGGATGCTATGGAGTGACAGGAGATGGGGGATGTTCGAGCAGCTTCTTGTGGGTCCCTTCAAGAGAACGGATTACCTCCTTGGAATAATAATGGTGGCAATCATCTTCGCCGTCGCCGGGAGCCTTATAATGCTGGGCCTTTCAGTTTCAATATCAGGCGGCTTTATCCTGTCTTGGATCTCAGTCTCACTTACCCTTTTCTCCATCATACTTGGAACTATGCTCTTCTCATCGCTGTTTCTCATTATATCAACGCTTGCCAAAACCATGCAAACATACAACACAATCACCATCGCCCTGTTCTTCGTGCTGGATTTCGCCAGTTCGGCATTTTACCCAATCCCGACAACCAGCGACGCAGTGATCAGGGCAATATCTCTTAGCAATCCCCTGACATACATTGTTGATGTGACACGAACTGCACTCATTGGCGTACCTGACACAACCACTTACATGTATGCCATCGCCATGTTAGTTCTGACCATAGTGTTGTTTGCAATTGCCAGGCTACTTTACAGAACTGTGAGAAGTGGGGTCTAAAACGGTACTTTTCCCTGGATCACAATTGAAGCAGAACAGCCTGTTCACTTAAAGTTCTCTGTGGCAGTCTGCATATACATCGAAAAATGTTTATGAGTATCCTTGCAATATGGTACAAGCGATGCGCGATCCGGCTTCTAAATTTTTCAATTGTACTGACAGGGAGAGAGCCATATTCGAGGCGGGTATTAAATTGGGTACAATCTACCACCAGTATGTGGGGGCACCCCTGAACCTCAGCAACGTGGAATCGCTGGAGAAGGCAATCGAAGAGAGCGCCATGGTTCAGCCATTTGTTGAGGAAGCGCATGTCAAGATCGACAAGGAGATAATATCAAAGAAGCAGGGAGTTTACAAGTATATCACTCTGGCCGGGGAAATGCTGAATGTTACCATAGTAATCAAATACAATGACGAAAATATTACAGCAAGGCTCAGGTACGTTCCGGAGATAGATTACCCGCTGATGTATGTGGAAGGATGATGTTATAAATGGCAGTTAAAATCGGCATTACAGGGCCCGTGGGATCAATAAAAGCAGAAGCCCTTCACAAGATAATAGACATGCTTGAAAAGGATGGGACAGTTGTTCAGGGAGTTCTTGTATCGGAGATAACAGAACACGGCAAGCTTCTGGGCTATTCGCTCTTTGACATCAGTACCAAGAAGAAGATTACGTTTGCCCAGGCTGGCATAATCTCCCGGATCAAGATAGACAAGCTGGGTGTGGATACACGCCTTCTTGAGGAGATTCTTGTCCCCAGTCTTCAAAAGGCCAGGGAAAGCGCTGATGTTATTGTTATCGATGAGATAGGTAAACTTGAAAATACCACAAGAAACATTCAGGAAGAAATAGAGACAACCCTGAAGTCAGAAAAACCTCTCATTGTCACGCTTCACAAAAAATCCAGAAACCCTGTTTTGCAGGAGATCAGGGCACTTGAGGGGATCCGCGTTTTCGATATAACGCCCATCAACAAGAGCACGCTTCCATTCAAGGTTCTCAGGGTCATAAGAGGGGAAGAAGGACCATAATTGATCATAAAGGAAGGGTTTGCAAGGATATCTGTTCCTGAGACTCACAGCAGAAAAGGTCCGGGAACAAGATCAGCCGGCTTTTACAACAATGAACAGGTAATTAACAGGGATCTGACCATCCTTGTGCTTTCAAAGCTCAGGCCGAAAAACTATCTTGATGGCTTTGGGGCAACCGGCGTGAGGGCAATTCGGGTAGCAGTTGAACTCGGAATCGAATCATCTATTTCCGAGATAAATACAATTTCCGTACGGAAAATAGAAGAGAATCTCGCAATGAACAATGTCACAGCGTCCGTCCATAAGGAGCCCTTTCAATCAGTGGTATCAAAGGGACTGTATGATTTCATTGATATTGATCCCTACGGTTCAGCAGTGCCCTATCTGGATGTGGCTCTGTCATCTGTAAAGAACGGGGGGTATCTTGGCATAACTGCAACAGATCTGTCTGTCTTGACAGGTTCAGTGCCATCCAAAACAAGGAGAAAGTACGGCGCATTCATTGCCAACGATGCTCACCGTCACGAAGCCGGTATCAGGTTGATGCTTGCGGATGTGGTCAAGCGTGCTGCGTCCATGGACCGCTACATAACTCCCATCATCTCCTTCTGGCACGGTCATTTTTACAGAATTATCGTCAGAGTCAGGAACGGATCAATGAAGGCAGACAGATCCCTTGATCTGGTTTCAACAGTGAATTTCAATAAAATGTATTCAAATTACTATGAGGACATTGAACAGGGGCCCGTATGGAAAGGCGATCTGGAGGATTTCTCCATCATTACAGAGTCGCTCGCACTTCGGCCCGGATCTGTTTTGGAAACGTCCGTTAACTTCGCGTCCAAAATTATTGACGAGAACGCATCGCTGATGTTCTTTGAGATAACTGATGCGGCAAGGTCAATGGGCATGAGTCTTCCCAGGGTGAATGATCTTATAGAAGAACTTGGTAAAACTGGCTTCAGCGCGTACAGAACACACTTTTCTACAACTGGAATAAAGTTCTCCGGTACATGGCAGCAGTTTACTGAAGCATTTGTCTCGGCATTGCGGAAGACATAATCCAATATGGAAATAAATTCACGCTGTCAGGTGATTACAGCTTCACATATTACTGAGCATAAGTGGCAATTCAAACATGGTTTCAAATGATAAGAGCATGGCTTCTGCAGTCCTATGGGCAGGGAAGCCAGTTAACTTGCAATGAGGATGAACTGCTGTAAATCTCTTTAAATCTCAGGTCACAGGATACTATGTCCGTAGGCAGGCGGAAGTCCTGACCTGTGCAATTCTATCAAATGGAAGAAGATGCATTAAGGCCTTCTTTCGGCATGACGGGCTGCTGAGACTAATCATGACTTCACTATGCCTTTATTATGGTAGGGCATTATTTTATTTATTGTAAATTATATCCAACAAAAAGTTTATTATAATACACAAATTGAAGCTATTGGAATGCACAGGTGGATTCAGTACCTTGGTATAGTGATAATTCTGTTCTCATTCTTCTTAGCGGCATTCTCTGCCTCTGATGTATACAGCCAACAGATTATATCTGGCAACTTCAGCCAGGACAGCACCGGCATCTACATATCTCCAGAAATCAACATATGGATAAGAAGTACGGGGGAAATTCAATGGTCATCATCTTTACACGATGCGGAGTTCTATCTCATACCTGCCTCAAAGATTTCTGAACTGAACAGAAACGATGCAGGCCATCTAGCTATCCCTCCCATAAAATATGCAGGTGGAACAGATACATATCTCTACCAGGATCTCTCCGGCTCGTATTATGTCGTTGCAATATCCGCAGAAAACCCTTCAAGTTACACAACATATATCTTCAGCCACCCACCATATACGTCTGATGAACTGGTTGGTGGGCCAAATAACTACAACACTGCACAGCACGTTTTAATTTATTCGGTACTTCTGATTTTTTTGGGATTTTCAATGATTTTTGCAGAACCTACCATGATTAAGGCAAGAAGGATCAGGTCGAAAGGTGATTCATTATCAAGATTAACCCTGAACTATTTCCACAAAAGAATGCGCGGATTTGCAAGTTCAGTTAACGCACACAGAGTGGTATCCTTGATACTTGTTCTTATCATGATCTTCGCTCTTTTCACCATTGCTCAGGGTCGGTCAGTACCAAAGGTATTTCCGATCCTTCCAGTAGAAACCGTGCATGGTTCAAATCTTTCGGGGAATTATACTGATAATCTTTCATTTTGGGCTTATTCACCCGCTGTTTCTGCTAAATACTTTGCCACCATGATTGGGCCGCTCCCACGATACGGCGGCATAAATTCATCCACAATTTATGTGTGGGACTACAGCGTAACGATAATTAAGATTGCACAGAACACCTCATTTCCGTGGTCTCAACAGACTCTCATTATCAGCAACGTCACAGTTTCTATTGGGGAATATTTGCTTCCTTTCCGCGAGAATAAATGGGATTCTGGACTGGTGTACTTCAACGGAGGCGTGGTAACAAATCCGTCCGGAACTTTTGATACTGGAAGTGAATACGGTATTGAGGTAGAGCCAGTAAACGAAATATCCTGCAACATTCCGGACGGTAATTATACAATGAACATCCATATCAGACTTGAACCTGTGAGTGTTATAGGACCATACCACATAAACGGAAAAGAAACAAGCATTGGAATTACTTTTCCTGTATACATTAATAACAGCAATGTAATCAACAATTCTGTCTGAAATTCAGTCATAATTATTACGGGACAGGCCGGCTGTACTACCTTCGTTGTCCTATCCAACTTCAACTCTCATTTCAGGAAGTTTTTGTACACCCATGGCCAGATATTGAATCATTCCATTGTTGACAGCTGGATCCTGTATCGATCATTTAACAGCCTGATTCTCCGCCTGAGCGAAATTGCGAAAGGTTATTTTGCTGTTTTTTTATAATTTCAAAAATGAAGGTATTTTCAGCATCCTCTGCCGGATTCAAGGGAAAATATCTTCCATGCAGCCAATGAAATTGAGTTATAATTCTTGAGCAGGAAGGCTCTGATCTCCAAAGAGGAGAGTTTGTAAGAAACACATGGGGGCGCTGAAACTACGGATATGCCGGTATCTCCATATTTCTCCAGCAGTTTCCCTGACTGGCTTAATTCGACCTGGTCAATGAAGTTCAATTCAAAAGAATCCTGATTGCGATACTAATAAAAGCACACGATCATTTCCCGACAGGAATGAATCCTTGGTTGAAAATTATCCGCCCTGTTAATGGCATCATGGGTGTCGTGGCCACATTCATATCAGGGTTCATAGGCGCAGGTTTCAGCTTTGTGGATTTCTTACGTTTTATCATAATTGCAGCACTGGCGGTCTTTCTTGTCACTTCAGGTGGCAATATCATAAATGATGTGGTTGATGTTGACACTGACAGGATCAATCATCCTCACAGACCACTGGTTACAGGACAGATAAGCATTAAATCCGCAAAGACAGGAGTTGCAGTAATGTTTGCTGCTGCAATAGTAATATCAGTTATTCTGATTACCCCACTTGCAGGTGCCGTGGTTGTAATAGCCGAAGCTTTCCTGCTTGGATATGAGTTGAAGACAAAGAAGCTGGGCCTGTCTGGAAACGTGATGATAAGTGTGCTTGTTGGCCTCATCTTCATATTCGGCGGTATAGCTGTCAATTCAATAGACAGAATGCTCATTCTGTTCCTCATGGCAACCCTGGCAAATCTTTCCCGGGAGGTTATAAAGGATATTCAGGACATAAAGGGAGACGTGGACAGGATGACGCTTCCCAAAAAGCGTGGCGTAAAGTTCGCCGCATATTTCGCCTCCACTTCGGTAATTCTAGCAGTGATAATATCCTATTTTCCGTATTACCTTAAAATATTTGGCATATATTACCTCATATCTGTTGCCTTCTCCGATGCCCTGTTCCTTGCTTCTGTGGCAATGATTCCAAGGGATCCGGAAAAGAGCCAGCAGGTATCAAAACTGGCCATGATCATTGGTCTGGCTTCATTCGCAGTGGGCGGTATATCTTGAACGTGTACTCAGAAATCCTTGAAAGGTTGAAAAAGCAGAAGATCCACATGACTCTCATTGACCCTGCAAAGCAGGCTCCGGAACAGTCTGCTGATATTGCCCAAGAAGCCGAAAGGGCTGGTACGGACTACATAATGATCGGTGGTTCAACTGAAATTGACAGGAACAGGATGGACCAGACCATCCGTGAGATAAAGAAAAAATGCGGAAGGAAGATTGTAATATTTCCCGGATCGTCCGCGATGATCAGTCCCCATGCCGATGCCATATATTTCATGAGCCTGCTTAATTCCCGGTCACCGGAATTTCTTTTCAGACACCAGGTGAGGGCTGCGCCTCACCTGAAAAAAATGGGGATTGAAACAATTCCCATGGGCTACCTGGTCTTCTATCCAGGCATGACGGTTGGGAAAGTTGGTGAGGCGGACCTTCTTGACGGCAACGATCCGGTTCCTGCTGTATCATATTCACTTGCGGCTGAAATGATGGGCATGAAGCTTATATATCTTGAATCGGGCAGCGGATCCCCTTCCACGGTATCTTCGGCCGTAATCTCTGCAGTAAAGCACGAAACCTCAGTACCAATAATAGTTGGAGGAGGCATAAGGGATTCAGAAACCGCCAGGGAGATTGCAGAATCCGGAGCAGACATAATTGTGACAGGCACAATTGTGGAAGGATGTACGGACATATACCAGAGACTGATGCCAATAATCAAGGCTGTACATTCCAGCAATATGAATAGATTTTAATTTCCAATAACACTAAGGAGCCATGCCTGTTGTGGTCATAAAGGTGGAATACCTTCCGGGTGTTGAGGATCCAGAAGCGCTCACAATTCTCAAGAATCTCAATATTCTGGGATATGGAGGTGTGAAATCGGTGCAGACATCAAAATCATACCAGCTGAACGTTCAAGGCAGTGAATCTGAGGCAAAGAAAATAGCTGAAGATGTTGCGGAAAAGATACTCACTAACCCGGTGATTCAGAAATATTCAATAAGGATACTGAAAAAATGACGGAAGCTGCTGAAACACAGAATAAGGTGCGGATTCTCGGCAAGGCTCCTCAGTACTTAGAGAAACTGAGTCAGTCCATGTCTCTGGGGCTGTCTCAGGAGGAAATGATAATGCTCCAGAACTACTTTGAAGGAATTGGCAGGGACCCCACAGATGTGGAGATGCAGGCAATGGCACAGGCCTGGAGCGAACACTGCTGCTACAAATCGTCAAAATTCTATCTCCGCAAATATTTTGGCGGACTGGAAAAACATGATGCCATTCTTGCAATGGAGGATGATGCAGGAGTTGTCGCATTCGATGATGATTATGCATATGTCCTGAAAATGGAGAGCCATAACCACCCAAGCGCCATTGAGCCATATGGTGGTGCGGCAACGGGAGTTGGCGGCATAATCAGGGATGTCCTCTGCATGGGGGCGCAGCCCATTGCACTTGTTGACTCAATATATTTTGGCGAAGTCTGGGCAGAAGAATGGAAGGAAAAGACACTGCATCCAAGGTTCATCCTGAACAGTGTTGTTGGCGGCATCAGGGATTACGGAAACAGGGTTGGCTTACCAAACGTTGCCGGATCTGTGGACTTCGACCGTTCATTTAATCATTCTCCACTGGTCAACGCAGGCTGCATTGGCATTGTTCGCAAAGATGGTATAATAAGGAGCTTTGTATCAAAGCCCGGTGACATTTTTGTCCTGGCTGGTGGAAGGACGGGCCGTGATGGGATTCATGGAGTAAACTTCGCCTCGGCAAATCTCCAGGAGAAAAGCGGGAAGAATAAATCTGTGGTCCAGCTGGGAAACCCAATTGTGAAGGAACCCCTGATACACGCGGTCCTCGAGGCAAGTGACGCGCATATAGTGGACGGCATGAAAGATTTAGGCGGCGGGGGTCTCTCCAGCTCTGTTGGAGAAATGTGTCTCTCAGGTGGCGTTGCCGCTGAGATCGACCTTGAAAACGTTCTACTGAAGGAACCTGCAATGCAGCCGTGGGAAATATGGATCAGCGAGAGCCAGGAAAGGATGCTCATGGCAATTGATCCTTCAAACCTGCCTGAGCTTTCAATGATTTTCGAAAAGTGGGACATAGAATTTTCTGTTATAGGAAGAATTGTGGAGGGAAATAATCTCATCATTCGCCATAATGGATTAACTGTGCTGGACCTCGATCTGGATTTCCTGACATCGGGGCCCGTATACTGCAGGAACTATGAGATGCCAGACAAGAAAATTATAGACTATGTACTTCCTGCCGAGAATTTCAACCTCAAGGAATTGCTGATGAAATTCCTTGCGAACCCGGAAAACTGCGCACGTTTCAACATAACAAGGCAGTATGATCACACAGTGCGTGGAAGCACTGTTATAAGGCCACTGTCCGGGGAGCCGAACCACGAGACCCACTCGGATGCCGCCATCATTAAGCCGGTGGAACAATCCAACCGCGGCCTTGCCATCACTGCAGGTTCCAGATATGACATGGTGGCAATTGATCCTCTTGCTGGGACCCTGGCCACAATGACTGAGGCATACCTGAATATACTGGCCACAGGAAGCATGCCCAACTCGGTGGTGGATTGCATAAATCTTGGTAATCCTGAAGATCCCATCATAATGGGGCAGCTTGTGCAGATATCATCTGCAATATCTGAATTCTGCAGGAAACTGGCACTTCCTGTTGTTGCAGGAAATGTGAGCCTTTACAACCAGTATTCTGGAACAGACATCAAGCCTGTTCCCAACATTATGATGGTTGGAATCACTCCTGATGTTGCGCATGCAGTAAGCACAGATTTCAAGAAAGCTGGTAGCTCAATATACATTATAGGTAAGGAATCATCGTCACTTGGCGGAAGCCGACTCCTGAAGTTTCTGGGAATCAAGTCATCATCTGTACCGTGGTTTGACATGGAAGAACTGGCATCCATCTCAGGGCCATTCATCAGGGCAGCAGGCATGGATCTTATTCTTGCAGCCCATGATATTTCGTCAGGCGGGCTAATTCAGGCTCTGCTGGAAATGTCATTCGGTTCAGGCATAGGATTCAGTGTGGACCTTTCAGAAATTTCTCCGGCACGAACCATAGAGAAGCTGTTCTCAGAGGGAGGGGAGCGCATCCTGGTTGAGGTTTCACAGGAAAATGACGAAAAGTTCATGGAAATGCTTGACGGCATACAGATCACCCGTATAGGCAGCACCATTGAAAACAGCATCACCATAAAGGATCTGCAGATGCCGGTTCTGGATGGAACCGTTGAAGAGTTCAGGGAAGCCTGGGTACACGGGCTTGACAATTACATTTAGGTGTGAAAAATGGTGGAAGACATTTACGTTAAGAGGGAATATCTAAAGGATCAGGATGTTACAGTTGAAACAAACTACAGGCTAGGGTTTGACGCCGACAGGACCTGCGGTTTCTCAAGGGTGTTCAAGGGACGGCTGGATGATAAGCCGGAAGATGAAAATTACGAGATCTACCAGGAACTTTATGAATGCGGACTTAACAGTGAAGAGGTTGAAAAAAGGCACATGAAGGTCGTTCAGGAAATTCTGGAAGGGAGGATAGACGTAGATTTCTAGTTAAATGGGCCTTCAATGTCCACTATTATCTTCTGGCCATCCTCAAGATGAAGTTTTTCCCTGAGGTACTCTGGCGATATTATTTCCATGACGTCGCTGTAGACAGATCTTTCCGGGAAGATTACCGCACATACAGTCCCGTTCAGCTGTCCACGGAAGCATTTTACTGGCCCGTAGGTTCTATCTTCAGTGGTGAACCCGTCAATATGGATTCCGTCCATGGTTCTCAGTTTCCTCAGTGAAATTTCATGGGACGGATCGATTTTAACATTCAGGGTGCCAAGAAATGGTATGTATCCAAGTTTTTCCTGGAACTGGATTACGTAATACTTCCTTGAAATGTAATATCTTCCTTCACCAAGGCCACTCTGTACAGTTCCGGCAAGTTTCATCTTCGTCGGCTTTTCCAGTATTATTCCCAGGTCCGTGTATTCTCTCATAAGTAGATCCATTCCTCTGGCTGTGATGGAAATCTCCTGTCGTCTTCCATTCATCTGCCTGGTTATCAGGCCTTCTTTAAGGAGATCAAGGATGAGCCGTGATGCGGTTTGCTGGCTTATTCCCATAAACTTTCCAAGATCTCCGGACGAAAGGGAGACCTGTTGTTTCGATCCGCCAATGGTCTTGATGGACTTTATGGCCCAGTACCTGTAATAAGGAAGTTCCGATGTCATTGTGATTGTCACCTGATTCAGGGGGCGGTATTCTTTTTTGCCATCCCGGCATTAACTGGAGATATCTATCCTGCTTTTTCCCCTTATGGAAAATGTCCTGATACCATTGGACCGTGCCCTCTCCGTGAGCTCCCTGTCGTTGGTGAGAATGGCAGCCTCATATGCCAGGGCAATATTCAGTATGCAGTCATCGCCTGACCCCTCGGATTCCACAATCTGAAATTTTGAGGCCATTTTCAGGGCACCGGAGGCTTCAGGAAGGCGGGTTGAAAGACCAACCAGCTCATCCAAGACACACTTTGGTATGAGAATTTTTCTTATCTCCGGAAACTCCAGAAGTTGCGCCCTTATGTCAACACGGTTCCTGATGGCATAAATCAGGCTATTAGTGTCGACAAATATGACTCCAGAGGACATGTGTTTATTGCTTCTCCCGGTCACGTACCTCAGCAATGGCCGTGTTGTTTCTTATCCTTTTAATCAGCACCTTTACGGTCTCGCCCTTCTTCACCCCGGGAACAAATATATTGAAACCCCTGTAAAATGCTCGTCCTTCTCCCGAGCTTCCCACCTTGGTGATCTCCACGGTGTATTCTTTTCCTTCCTCTATGGTTGTTTCATCATCCCTTGCATCACTTACAACCCTTATGGGATGCTGGGCTCCGCAGGCCTTACACGCCAGAACATAGGTTCTTCCTATCTTCTGTATTTCCGTATCAGGTGAGTGACATTCATAGCAGAACAGGTAGGAATCCATATACTGCTTTATCTTGGAAGAGATCTGGTCGCCTGATATCTTCCTGTTTATAATTAGCCGTTTGCCGGATATGGTAACGCCAATCCCGAATTCCGTCATCAGGAATTTTGCGATGTGTTTGGGATCGCGGTTCATCATGTCAGCAATGTCAATGAAGTTCCTGATTATTGTTGCCTTCCCCTCCTGTATCACATCTGGATCTGGAATCTGGAGCCTCTGCTGGTTCATATTTGATTTTGAAAGCACATTTTCGGCTTTCTTAAGCAATTTTTCATAATCCTGATTATCCATGGTATGGTCATTATTAGGGCGTTAATAACCTTAGATCATGGCATTAACATGAGAAAGGAAGCAAATTCGGAAAATTTGTATCTGGGATATTCCCTTGACGATCATGCTTTTTACGGTAATAGGCGGGAAATTTTGCAGTTTTCATAACTTTAATATGTAGTATAAATAATAAAAATGTACAAGGTATTGACCAGCATAAATCATCAAATAAAGCAAAGTTGTAATGAAATTTGATTTATGCTTGAAAATAGTCAGTTTTAACTGCATTAGAATAATACTATTGTCATTACATCTCGCGAAAAATGTATGTACACAGAAAAAAATTTAAATACATATAACGTTATAATCTTAAGAACAGAATTGACTCTTGACAACAAAGATACCAAACTGACCATCCGCATTGCGGACGAAGACCTACGGGAAATAGATGAATTCCTGGCCAGTAACCAGCGGTTTGGGAGTCGATCCGAATTCATTAGACATTCAGTTCTGGATTACATTTCCAGAACTCGCGTTGGAATAATAGATCAATCAGAGCCTGGACTCAAACTCAGCAAGAACATGGACACTATCATAACATCCGCAGTTCAGAAAGGCTTTTTCAAGACAAAGGAAGAGGTCATAGAAATGCTGCTGGAACGAGCAATGAAGAACAACGCTCTGCACGAAATACTATCAGAGAAACTTCAGAGTTACAGTTCAGTTGTTGAAGACCTGGAGAAATTCGATTCTCTTCAGGATAAATTGGGGATAAATGCTGCCAAGAAAAGAATATAGGAAAGGTGCATAAATGGAAACAATAAGTGTTCAGAACATAGAGGGCGTTGTCAAAGGTCTCATAAGGAAATACTATTCCGAGAGAATGGATAACGTTGTCATAGCTTTTGGAACTGCAGGAGACAAAGTCCTGAGAAACATAAGGCCTCTTCAGATACGGAGGACAGTCTACCGATCTGTCCAGTTGAAGAAGGAACGGGCGGTTTCACCAACGGTGCAGGCCCAGGATGCCGAGATAATACTGGCAGAGCCTGAGCCAGTTAAGGTTTCCATCATATCCAGAGAGGAATATGAGTATAGAAAGAACATTGATCAGTTTGATTGCTGGCAGGATCCACTGGAAGCGGCTACCGTTAACACCACATTCATTGAAGGCTCTGGTGATGCTGAGGCCACGGCAAGGGAACTCCTCTGTGAAGTGGAGAAATCCAATTCCTACATACTCATAAGCGGGTTTGGCGGTGATTTCGCTCAGGATCTGCACATGGCATTTTCACTTCTTCTCAAGGAAAGAAACATTCCCCATCTGAACGTTATAATAAAGCCATCCAGAGAAGACTTAAAAAGAAGGAAGACTGCAGAAAGCGGAATCAAGAAGCTTGAAGCCGCCTGTGGAAAGCCAAGGATTTATGACAATGAGAGGCTCATAGAGAAAAACAAGGAATATGCCCGAGAGAAAGATGGCGTAATAAGAAAAATAAATGTCAGAATCGCCAGGGACGTAGAGGTCTATTCCACAAGGCTCTCCAATGCCTCTGAACTTTTAAAATACCAGCTGTCAGCCTAAACAAGGCTGGCAGTTATCTCCCTTTCATTCATAGTTCTTTCACAGAAGTTGCACCTGATGAGAAGAGGCTTTTTGCTAATGAGACTGAACTCCCCCTGCACAGGTTCTTTCATGTTTGTAATGCAATTGGCATTGGAACATTTTACTATCCCAACAATTCTCTGGGGTAGCTCCACAGGAAATTTCTCTATGATCTCATAGTTGCTCACTATGCTGATGGTGGCGTCCGGCGCAATAAGTGAAATCTTATCCACCTCGAACTTCTCAAGATCCCTGTTCTCTATCTTTATGACATCCTTGGTACCCAGCCTCTTGGATGTCACTCTGATGCCAATGCTGATGGAGTTCTCAACGTGATCATCTATTTTCAGTATTGAAAGAACCCTCAGCGCTTTTCCAGGCGGAATATGATCAATTACAGTGCCGTCTTTTATCTTTGAAATTTTTAAGGTCTGTTCATCCATTTCATTCACCCCAGAATAAGTGATATTATTGCCATCCTAACCGGAACACCGTTATTGGCCTGCCTGAAATATGCTGCCTTAGGTGATGAATCAACATCGGGAGAGATTTCATCGACCCTTGGAAGTGGATGCATTATGATGGATTTTTCCTTCATTGCTGAAACCGTTTCAGAATTTATCTTGTATGAGCCTATGACACTCTGGTACTCATTGGGATCTGAAAATCTCTCCTTCTGAATTCTTGTAACGTAAAGCACATCAGTTTCCGGCAGCACCTCAGAAAGATTCTCGGTAACATTCAGCTTGAAATCCGCCGGCAGCATGGAAACAACATGGTCCGGCATCTTGAGAATTGGTGGTGCAACAAGGTTCACTCTGGCATTGAATCTTGAAAGAGCAAGCACAAGGGAGTGCACCGTTCTTCCGTACCTCAGGTCTCCTACAATTGTTACGGTCTTTCCACTGATTCCACCAAGTTCCTTTCGGATTGTGTACAGATCAAGAACGGTCTGAGTGGGATGCTGCCCTGATCCGTCACCGGCATTCACAATAGGTTTGGATGTAAATCTGGAGGCCAGCCTTGCTGCACCCTCCATTGGATGCCTGATTACAATTATATCAGAATATCCCTCTGCCATCCTCACTGTGTCCGCAAGTGTTTCACCCTTGGCCACGGATGATGACTTTGCCTCAGGAACACTTATTACGGAACCTCCGAGCCTCTGCATGGCACTCTCAAATGAGAGCCTGGTTCTGGTGCTTGGCTCGTAAAAGAAAGTTGCCATAATCTTTCCTTTCATAAGTTCAAGCGGTTTGCCTGACTTGAGTGATTTCTCCATGTTTTCTGCGGCCTTGAAAATCTCTGAAAGTTCATCGTCACCGATGTCGTTGATGGACACAACGCTTTTATTTCTTAACATCGGGATGTTGCATTGTGCCGCCAATTAATAATCTTTGCAGGTTCCAACAGCATAATATTTGGGATGGCTCGCATCTGCACTAAATGCCTTCAGCTCTAATATATGAAGAGGTTCGGTGCATTTTCTGCATGATTACTGGCATTCAAGTATTGCAATCCGAAAATTTCTGAATTGTTGCATTAGAAACAATGCCTGGAAGTTAAAAATCAGTGTGCAGGAATAAGGCCACTGACTTTGAAGAAAATTGGAACATAAAGCATCCATTACAGTACGGTAGTCAGAATTGACGCTGGAAGTCTGGCCACAATGATTTCCTGTGAGATTTTGTTTTCATTATACCTGACCTGTCTGTCCATCTAATTGATTCACGGGTTAACAGAATGCGTACATTAGATGATCAAGTGAGGTCGCACATGTTACAATCGTCGCCAGCCATAGGACAAATGTGCCCCTCTGTCAGTACATTTTTAAGGTTTCTGTCCCTCATGCAAGGTGATGTCCGGAAAAACTTCAGAGATTTCAGGCTTCTATAAACTGACGCCAGAAGAAAGGGCCCAGGTTGTTGCGAGATTTGCTGGCCTTAATGACTCCGACATTGAAGAAATCTCAAAGACTGGTTCACTTCCTCTTGACCTCGCTGACAAACTCATTGAAAATGTCATTTCAACGGTCGAACTGCCAGTTGGAATTGCAGTCAACTTCCTCATTAATGGCAGGGATTATCTCATACCCATGGCCATAGAAGAAGCCTCTGTTGTGGCTGCATGCAGCAACGCTGCCAAGATAGCGCGTGCATCTGGGGGCTTCCAGTCAACATCCTCTGATCCTGTCATGATAGGGCAGGTGCAGCTCATGGGTTGCGGAGATTTTGGAAAAGTGCGGGAAGCCGTTGAAGAACATAAGGGTGAAATTCTTGACCTGGCCAACAGCAGGAGCAGGACTCTTTCATCCATGAAAGCAGGAGCAAGGGATGTGGAGATCCGGAAGATCAACGACCCAGAAGGAAGCATAGTTCTTCATCTGAAGGTAGATGTACGTGATGCAATGGGGGCAAATGTGGTCAACAGCATGTGCGAAGCTGTTGCACCCTTCCTTGAGAGTATTACAGGATGCAAGACGAACCTGAGGATTTTGAGCAATCTCACGCCAGACAGGATAGCACGTTCAAAAGCAAAGTTCAGGAAAGATCTCATAGGGGGAGAAGAGGTTGTGAAGAGGATCATAAGGTCCTATGAAATGGCGGACGTCGATCCCTACCGCGCTGCCACGCATAACAAAGGCATCATGAACGGTGTTGACGCCGTGATCCTTGCAACCATGAACGACTGGCGTTCTGCGGAAGCTAATGCTCATACCTATAATAATCTGAGCGGACACCTTTCACTTACTAGGTACAGCCAGGATGAGAATGGAGACCTGATCGGTGAAATTGAAATCCCTGTGGCAGTTGGTACTGTTGGTGGCTCTACAAACACAGTCAAAAAGGCGGCAATATTCCGAAAGATACTGAGTGTGGGTTCTTCATCAGAATTTGCTCAGGTTCTGGCAGCAGTTGGTCTTGCACAGAATTTTGCTGCACTGCGGGCTCTGTCTGCAGAGGGCATTCAGAAGGGGCATATGGGGCTGCATGCCAGGAGTCTTGCCGTGTCCGTTGGAGCAAAGGGGAACGAAATTGACCGAATAAGTGAAACCATGGTAAGCGAGGGAAATATAAGCATGGCAAGAGCCCGGGATTTACTGGAATCAATAAGAAAATCAAGTGCCTGAATCTGCCTTTCTATTTTCAGCCGATTTTGATCGTAAATTTGGGAGGGATCTTCATACATTTCATGGAGAGGCAGAACTCACCGAATTTATTTATATGCAGATAAAATCATGCAGCTAGGTAAATTAATGGACCAGAGTGTTGAGGATATAATCGAAAATGGCGACAAATTCTTCCAGAAAGACAAGCTCATAGATGCCATAAGAGAATACCAGAAAGCTTTCGATCTTGTGGGAAAGGAGGAAAATGATGACACTGCCGATCTCGCATATAAATTATCGCAGGCTTACAACTCCCTTGAAAGCAAGAATGACCAGAATTCAAGGAAATTTGCCGAAATTTCACTATCAATTCACAGAAAAAATGGAGAGAAGGAACTGGAAGTTATGGACCTGATCAATCTGGGTTACATCGAGCTCGATGCATCAAAGAAAGAGGAGGGTGAGGCGTTCTTCAACGAAGCCCTGATGCTCTCAGATTCCCTTAAGGACCCCTTCCTGTTCTGCACTTCCCTGAATGCCATTGCAGAAATGAAGGCCGCTTCCGCAAAAACCAGAAATGAGGCTTCTAAAATGTACGAACAGGTTCTTAAGATATCCGAAGAGACTGAAGACTGGGAGAATTTCTTTGAGGCAAAACGTGGGCAGATAGGAATAATCCGCTCCGGTGGCGAAGAAGAAAAGGCGCTTCAGTCAGCCATGGAAGCTCTTGACAAAATAGACAAAATCGCGTCAGGAATCAAGAACAAGAAAGAAAAGAAGGAATTTCGCAAATCGCTTTCTTTCATATACGATCTGGCTTCAGACATAGCCATGGAGCTGGAAAATGTTGAGGAAGCCATAAAGATCGCCCAGAGGTCAAACCAGGACTGAGCCTGGATTAATCCAACAATCATCAAAGCCCTACGATTTTTTTTCCATGCTGCGGTTTGACCATCTTGTACCGACTTCATTAAGGTATTCTTTGATGTCTATACCCTCGTCGGACATGACGGAAAGAAGAGCGGTTTCAAAACTGATATACTTCATGGGTTGGAGAACTTCTCTTGCCCTGGTTATGGCCTCCTTCTTGGTGAGCTTCCCTGAAGCGGATATTGCTTCCAGAAGCCTGTCCACGAGAGGCCTGTCCCCAGATTCCTGGAAAAGTTGATCACGTGTGACCGAGAAATCAAGCGGAACAATTATTCCGGAGGTGCTGAAATTTGGAACGTAAGCGCTGTCTTTCTTCACCAGTATGCCCTCCTTCACCGCCGCTTCAAGGAATTCCTTGACCGTTTCAGGATCAATCAGGTTTTTCTTGAAGGACAGCGAGGTGATAAAATCCTGCTGTGTATAGGATGCTGCACCCTTTTTAGAATTGGATACAATGGCCACAAGCTTCCTGGCAAAATCCTTGTTCATTTTCCCCTGCTAATCAGTACAGTCCATAAATACATTATGAGTTAAAGCCGCAGGCCGCCAGGTCATCATGTGCATTCAAGCATCACCGTACTGGATGTTATAGAGGCTGGAGAAGAGCCCCTCCTTCTTCATCAGTTCCTTGAATGTCCCCTCCTCTGCTATGCTCCCATCCTTGAGTACCACGACCCTGTCCACCAGAACAATCATTGAGAACCTGTGAGTTATGAGAATGAGTGTTTTTTCCTTCACGAATTCCCTGAGCGCCTCTATTATGAGCTTCTCAGAATACGGATCGATCTGTGAAGTCGGTTCATCCAGTATGAGTATTTCTGGATCACGTGCAAATGCCCGGAGTATGGAGACCGCCTGGCGCTGGCCCTCGGAAAGGTTTCTTCCCATTTCCCCCACATTGGTGTCTATTCCCTGGGGCAGGGACGAAAAGATATCGGCAAGTCCAAACCTGCTGATAAGTTCAAGAACATGTTCCCTTGTTATGCCGGGGTCCACGAATATTATATTCTCCAGTACTGTGCCCCTGAACAGGAAAGGGTCCTGCAGAACCGGTGTCATGAGCTTCCTGTAGCTCCTTGTGGAGATTGAGATCAGATCCCTGCCGTCTATGAGTATCCCGCCAGCCTCAGGCCTGTAGAATTTCAGCAGAAGATTGGATAGGGTGGTTTTCCCGGCCCCTGTGTGCCCAACCACTGCAACCTTCTCACCCTTCCTTATGGTAAGGTGAATATTCTCAAGGGCATTCCCTTCACCATATGAGAAAGACATTCCTTTGATCACAATTGAATCCTTGAACTGGACCTGGCTTTCGCTTTCCTCAGGCTCCTTATCTTTTGGCTGGTCAATTATTCCGTATATCCTGCTTATTCCCACAAGTGAAGACTGATAGGAGTTATAAAGCTGGGAAAGCTGAATTACGGGATCAAAGAACTCCTGGACGTAGACAACGAATGCAACCAGAATTCCCACTGAAGTAACGCCGTGTATTAGCTGCAATGCCCCGGCAAGAAGAACAATGGCAATGCCGGCAGCCTCTATGATCCTGACAGATGCCCCGTAAGCGGAGGATAACCTGGATGCCTTCATATTGGCCCTGAAATTCCGGTCGTTCAGGACCCTGAAGTTATCCTCAGTTCTCTTCTCCACATTGAACGCCTTTATGGTGCGAATGGCAGAAATGTTCTCTGCAAGGTTCCCTGTTATGGCCGCAATGGTCTTCCTTGTTCTGAGATAATTCTGCCTCACCCTGGGCTGAATAGACATGGTGAATGCCATCAGGACAGGAATTATGATGAGGGCATAGAGTGTCAGGTTGAAGTCCTTGTAGAACATAATTGATATGGAGACAATCACTGTGGATATTCCCGCAATGACAGAAGGGAGCTGGAAAGTCAGGAACTCGCTCAGAGTTTCGGCGTCATTTGTTATCCTGCTGATGAGGTACCCGGTCTTCACCTTGCTGTAGAACGCCTCCGGCACGTACTGCAGGCTCTGGAAGGCTCGGTCCCTCAGGCTCTTTATCTCCTTCTGCGCCAGCACAGTTGAGCTGATGGTACGAATCCGGTTTGAGAAAAACTGAACCAGGTAAAGAAGAAAGAATAAGGATGCGAACAGCTCAAGGTGGAACACATTTCTTGCAATAATGGCGTTGACCGCAAAGCCAAGCATCAGCGGATATAGTGTTCCTGCAATTGCCGTTATCAAGACAGTTGTGACCAGGGCGGCACTGTCCCGTCTCATCTGGAATATCTCCCGAACCATTCTCCGGAAAGATCCAGAGCCCCTGGCAGTCTTTATGATCTGATCCTCCAGTTCTTCATATGTCTGAGGCATTTCCCACCCCTGTGTAGCTGATTCCTGCACCACTGGTTATGCCTTCAAGATCCCTGCTGATGTCCATCACAGGTACGATTCTGCCTTCGTCCAGTTTCCACACTCTGTCTGCAAACTTCAGAGCTGAAATGCGGTGCGTAACAAGGAGCACAGTAATGTCTCTCAGATCCTTTCTGATATTCCTGAAGATCCTGAGCTCCGTATCAGGATCCACACTGGAGGTGGCATCATCAAGAATAAGCAGTGATGGATGCGAAACAATGGCCCTTGCCAAAGCGACCCTCTGCTTCTGGCCGCCGGACAGTGTGATTCCTCTCTCTCCCACCTGCGTATCGTAAGCATCGGGAAGTGATTCAATGAAATCGGCTATCTCAGCAGTACGCGCTGCATCCCTTACACTGTCGTCTCCAACATCTTCGTTCCCGAATGCTATATTCTCACGGATTGTCCCGGAGAGAAGATTTATCTCTTGAGGAACCAGGGAAACAGCTGATCGCAGATTCGCCAGTGGAATCCTGGAAATTTCGGTTGAGCCGATGTACAGGTTCCCCTCATCCGGGTCATAGAATCTAGGAATCAGGCCTGTTAGCGTTGTTTTCCCTGTTCCCGTCTTTCCGGTGATGGCCGCAAACTCACCCTTTGGTACCACCATGCTTACGCTGTCCAGTATCTTCCTTCCATCCCGGATGAAGGTCACATCCTGAATCCTGAGGTCTCCATCAGGACGAACCCTGTCGCGGGTATCCACATCCTCTTCATCCGTTGAATCCGTCAGCAAAGAAACCCTTTCTATTCCGGCCCTGGCGTTCTCGGAGAATACTATGAGCCTTCCGAATGAGCTCACGGGTGAACTCATCACGCTGAAAATGTTTACGGCAGCAACAAGTGGCCCCACGTCGGAAGCAGATATAACATCGATATATCCTCCATATATCAGAATGGCCGTGGCTGCAGCGCTCACTATGAGAGGCATCAGGTTGTTGTAAAACCCCCGCAGCCTGGCAACCTCGATGTACTCGTCATAATAACTTTCAGTGGTGTCGGAGAACCTCCCGATTTCAAGATCCTCGGCAGAGAATCCTCTCACCACGCGGTTCCCAACAATGTTCTCCTGCAGCCTTTCATTCATCTGGCCGTAGTATGTCCTTATGCGTCTCCACCTGGATCTCTGCTTTCTCTGGAATGCCATTCCTGCATAGATAAGCAGGGGAACTGAAAGCAGGAAGATGAGGGCAAAGTAAGGATTGATGGTGAGAAGAAAATAGAGGGCAAAGACAATGAGAAATATTGTTGGAAGCATCTGGGAAAACAGCATGTTAAGGAAATTTCTTATGGCATGAATGTCCATGGTTGTTCTTGAAAGGAGATCCCCGGAAGTCTGCGTCTCGAAAAATTTGAACCTCTTCCTCATAAGGTGGTGAAATACTGAATCTCTCATGCTGAATTCAAATCTCTGGCTTATGTACTGTGAGCCATAGCTCACAACAAACTGCAGGCCACCGGTAATTGAAGAGACAATAATTATGAGAATGGAAACATGCAGGACACCGGAATAGCTCATGGATTCAATGGCTGTAACTGCATCTCCAATATACACAGGAATCAGAAGCCGGGTAGCTGAGGCAAACATGCCTGCGGCAATGACTGAGATCATTACCGGCCACTTGCCGGCCAGGTACTTCGCAGCAAAGATCATGGGGTAAAAAACACCCAGAAACCCCCTGAATCTCATAAGCATGTCCCTGAACTTACTCATTAAATATACGACCTTCTAAATATATGTCGCTAATTTCATCAAAGGAATTAATGTTTTCCAGTGATTCGTATAATCTCCTATGGGAGATCATGAAGAGGTTAGGGTGATGTAAAGGTTCTCGAGATTTGTCTGTGGCTTCACCCATCTGATCCTGAATCCCTGCGCTGAGAGATAGTTGATCACATCAGAATTTGAAGTGCCTGACCTCAACCTGAACATTGCGCTTTTCCCATCCACGAAGGTCTGGTCCGCCATATGGTCAGGTAGTGAAACCTTCCCTGCAGGATCCTCAAATTCTATTTCTATTATATTTTCTGAGGGTGAATTGATGGTGTCATGGACAATATCACCTTTGTTGATGATAATCACTCTGTCGCATATCTCCTGCGCCTCGTAGATGAGGTGAGTGCTAAGTATGATTATCCTTTCCTTGCTCTGATTCAGGGATTTTATAAGGTCCCTCATCTCCTTCATTCCCCTGGGATCAAGGCCGAATGTGGGTTCGTCGAGAATTATTATGTGTGGATCACTGATGAGGGCGCAGGCAAGGCTTAACCTCTGTTTCATACCACGAGAAAAATTGCCTGTCTTCCTTCCAATATATTCCACAATACCTGTCATCCGGGAAACACGCTGTATTTCTGAATTGAGATTCTTTTCCGTTACACCCTTGACCCTGCCCACAAATTTCAGCGTTTCAAGAGCAGTCAGGTAGGGATAAAACTCCGGCTGCTCCACAAGGGCACCAACATCCATGAGAGCTTTTTCCGGCTCATCGGAAACATTTATGCCATTTAGCAGAGCAACACCTTCAGTGGGTTTCACTATGTTTGTGAGAATCTTCAGCAGGGTTGTCTTTCCTGCTCCATTGGGCCCCAGTATTCCAATGCATCCAGGTTCCTGAAGGTTCAGGCTTACCTCATTAAGGGCCCTTACATCTCGGTAATTCTTTGTGACTTTTTCCACCAGAACTGAGGGCATTATTTCACCTCCTTCCTGTCAAATATGATAAGGGCTGCTGCGAATGATACTATGGCGTATGCAACCATGACACCGATGGAAGTGTACAGGGTGCCCACCGTGGCTGGAGCGAATGTGGATGATGAGGTGGAAAATGGATTTGTTGAAATGTTGAGGTAAACCTTTTCCATGGCGTCTGCTGCCACGTTGAGGAGATAGTATGGCGTGGTCTTGTAGAGAAATTCCACTATTATTTCATAAGCATTGAAAACCAGGAAATAAATGAGAAATACCGTTATGTAAGCATAGGTGTTCTTGTTGAAAATGCTGCTGATGAGGAACGTGAAAGCGGTAATGGAAAATACGAATATGAGAAGAAGCCCCAGGGACTGGTAAAATGGAAGAAGAAGGGGACCCGGAAACAGGTACTCGAAAACTGCTGCCTGGAATGCAACATAGATCAATACTGTTATGAATGTAACAGCCACGGCAGCCAGGTACTTGGAAATCAGCAGAGTGACCCTTCCAATGGGAAGCGGGAAGATATGAAATGCGGTCTTGTTTTCTATCTCGCTTGATATTGCTGTTGATCCGAAAAACACAGAAGCAAACACGGGAAGGTCAAGCAGCACGAATGCCCAGAGATATCCAAATATTTCCTCCTTTCCAGAATTCCCAAGTGCTGACAGGAGGCCCTTAGGTATGATAAGGTCAAGCCTGTTGATGTACTTCAATGAAAAATATGTAAGCAGTACTGAAACTAGGATGGCAATTATGAGCATCAGGTAAAAACTCTTTGATCTGTAGTAATTCCTGAAATAGTAGGCAGTGGCTACCCTGAGTGTTCGGGCCGTCCCAGTCATGAATTCACAGATCCCTTCCATTAAGATTCAAAGGTGCGTTACCCAACAGCCTTGTAAGATTTCCATTAAGGTAATTCATCCCAACAGACATGGTAACATTCAACTCAGTACCGCTCAGGGATACCGAAGTTACATTACTGATGAAGCTGACGGCCTTAAAAGCGTTCTGTGCAATGGTAAGGTTGCTGAACACAACCTGAAAACTGGAGGAATTATAGAAAATGTTTCCTGTAAATGACCGGAAATAAGCGTTGGAATAGTTCACGTATATGGAGACATTTGATCCAGATTTGAAATATGCGGATTCCTTTGCACTGAAACTCTTTCCGCCAGTCATTGCTGATATTGAGTACTCGACACTTCTCAGGGTGCCAATGGACACAGTGGTGCCTGAAAGTTCAGCTATGTAAATTGTGTTATTATGTATGAAACTGCTGAGATTTATGGCGTTCAACGCGTGAATACTGGACAGGTTGCCCAGCGTACTGTTAAGGGATATTGAGATATTTGAAAGATAATATATCCTGTATCCGTCATAGGATTTCAGGTAGGTTGGCGTAACTGAAAATGATGTATTCCCCGAATTGTTTGATCCGGCGCCAGATAAAACGCTTGAGACCTGGTTGACTCCGATGTTTATGACTATTCCCGTGTTATTTCCAGAATTGAACAAATAGAATTGTGTTCCATTGTAATCAGCCCTTATGACTGCCGAGGAATTTTCAGGTACGAAATTGATCATGGAAGGGTTTGATGTTGTAAATGATCGGTAGGCAATATATCCGCTGGGCACAGCAACTCCAACGGCTATTATTATGACTATTATCGCCTTGAGAAGAGGCTTCATGATTAGATATTTAACTTACTTATTTAAACCTGGATCATGATCCTTTTGATCAATTCTCTTCCATTAATAAGGAACAAGCTTGATTTGAGCTATACAGTTCCTAATGTCCCATTATATGGGAACAGCGCCATGGAGAAAATTTATTCATATTGCTGGTGATCTTCTCAGGCAGGAGAATCGCATGGACGTGGACAGGAGAATAATCGACATAATGGAAGACTGGCTGAGGGATGGCAACAGCAACATTGATGAGCTGGCCGACGTGGATGATGCAAGCTGGATAGGCCTCATAGAATCCAAATTAAGCGAAGCCGAGAAGGATCTCGTCAGCCTTCCCGATGCGGCATTTTCCAAGCTCATGGGCTTTCTCAACTTCATGAGCAGTGTTGCAAAGACTCTTCCGCATATCACCACCATCATCAGCTCATTTCTAACCAGGATCAAGAAAATACTGGAAGCTGTGGCAAAAGCCCTGGGTGTGACTTCATATTCAATCTCCGTGGGAGTTCCGTTCTACCTGAACTTCAGTATGAATTTCTCGTAATAGTGCTGCGGTCAGAGTGGGCCTACCTTCCTGGATTTGGATTTGCACTGGCAGTATTTGAATGGCGCGGAGGTTTCCATGCCATACCCATGATGCCACCAATGAGCGCAATCAGGAATCCCACAAAAAGACCACCGGACGTTCCGTACCAGCTTGCAGTGGCCATTATTATAATGAGTGCGCCGTAAATAACGTGCCTCTTACGATCCAGGAAAAGTGTCGTGCTGAATATTAATATCATCAGGCCCCAGAATGTTCCGAGGGAAACTTCCAGCAGATCGTTACTGGAATACGTTCCATTCTTCAGCAGTATGTAAAGCCCGATGATTCCAACAAGGAGTATGATAAGACCACCTACAGCGGATACAACAGACGAATCCAGAGGCGATTCCTTAAGATTCTTCCACGACACAGATGATCATTGCTTTCACATATTTAATGAAAACATCTAATTACTGTCCGGTCACTGAACAACGCTATGGTTTTACATAATTATGCCATAAATTCGAGCCCATGGAGGTTCTGCCAGAAACCTTTGAAGTGGAGATGTCCCTGCGAAAGCCGGAAGAAGTAGCCAAGATACCCGTACCTTTCAGAACCAGGGATTGAAATTGGCAGAAATGCATGGTAAAATCATAATAAATCATGAAAAAAGGAAATGAGAATATGAAAGAGGTGTGCCCCCGCCGTGGCCAGGCGGGGGACATCGAGGTGTCTACTGCAGCGTGATTGTGTGAGTTGTGAACGAATCCGGGGCATAGAAATCGATCACGGCTGGTGCACCCTGTTCAGGAGTAATTTGTCCCGATACAGCCTGATTCTGAGTGATATTCACACCGAATGTGTTGGTCACATTAAATATGACCGCGGCTGTGTCTCCAGGAGACAGGACGGGGTAGCTAGCCGTAAGAGAATTCACCGGATCGCTTTCCACTAGCACTCCATAACTGGTCGAATCATGGTGTGTTGCGCTCAAGAGTGACCAGACTGAATTACCAAATAGGTTATCTGTACCACTCTGCGCAACGCTGGCAAATATGGAACTGTTGTATACCAGGACGGCAGTAATACCGTTGATGGTGAGAGTAACTGATACATTTGCCAGATTCACCGAACTTCCCCCAGTGTTATCACTGAGGAAAATTGCCACATATTCCACACCTCCGGCTTCAGCAGGGGTGGATCCATCATAGCCGAGTATCTGATCCACCACTATACCAGTGGAGACCTGCCTTATTGTAGTTGTTCCCGTGGAATCAGCCCTCTGCTGCAGAATACCTGCAGTATGTATGAGGACGGATGCAGCCACGGCAGCAACAAGAACAAGGGCTATGAATATTATGAGCACCCCTATGCCGGTTTCCGCTCTATCATCTTCGTCAAAGGAGAACTGCCTTTTCAGGAACCTTCTCACCCTGACGAGATCATATTTTAGTGACATATTGCATTAAACCTCTTTCTTGCCTGCTGTATGAGCTTATGTAGATGGGTATGTTTGTATATAAACAGCCTAACGCTGGGAACGAAATTATTTCGCAGTGGCTGGAAACAGCATGCATCATGCCTACACAGCATCATACCGTTTACATGCACAGATTCATATGGTATATCCTGCAAAAAACCAATATGAGATCAAGGGCACATACAATCTGGATATCATGTTGAGCGGAGATGACAAGAGGTTCATAGTAAAGAGTGTGGAGAATGGATACAAGGTCAGCGACCTGGCAAAGATGTTCAATGTTACACCACGCCGGGTGCAGCAGATCCTCAAGGAGGATCTCAATGGCGGATCTGACAGGAAGAAATTTGCATCGCTGACTGCTGAGGAGGCTAGGGAGATAGAGGATCTCTGGGTTAATTACAAGATAGGTTCCAGGACAATATACTATCTCATGAAGAGCAAGGGGAAGAATGTCTCATACTACCAGATATACAACTTCATGAGAAACAAGAACATGATAAAATCCAAGGCCATGCAATCGTCAGGACAGAAAAACAAATATGAAGACAGGCCGCTCTCAACCATCTACGTGGATTACCACCAGTCAAACATGGAATCGCCCTATGCCGTTGTCTGCGTGGATATGGCAACCAAGAAGATACTTTCAATGGTGGAATCCAGAAAGATAACCAAGGAGCTGATGCAGAAGCTGGCAGACAGCATGGGGCAGTTCATTGTCAGCACAAACATGACTGTGCAGCATATGCACCTGAGAAGTGGAGTGCTGAGCATACTGTATGGTGCCACAGACCTGAAATATTACATGAAGAGAAAGGGCATCGAGGAGGTTACGCCAGATAAGCACGGAAACAGGATACACCTGGCACTTTCAAGACTCTGGCAGAATTATGACAGGTTCAGGTGGACATTCGAATCACCTGAAGCTTTCATATACTGGTACAACAACAGGCCAATAGTGGACAAGAGCCAGAACAGGGTTACAACGCCAAATGAGATAATGGATCGTTTCCTGGTGGAACATGGAAACATCCCCATGGCAAGCGGATCATCCTGAACCGTTGAAGTACTTTGCAGCGAATCTGTAGGGTCCCTCACCTTCCAGGATCGTGAATTCAACGGAATATGTTTTATCAAGATTCTCAATGGTCATCACATCATCCCTTGGTCCTGATGCAACTATCCTGCCATCCCTGATCAGGACAACCCTGTCACATATCCTGTACAGTAGATTAACGTCGTGAAGCACAACGATTATGTTCTTACCGGAATCTCTGAGTTTTCTCAGTATGTCGATAACCCTGATCTCCTTGTCAACATCAAGGAACGCTGTAGGTTCGTCAAGGAGGAGTATATCCGCATCCTGGTAGATAGCCGCTGCAATGAGCGCAAGGCGCCTCTCACCACCACTGATCTCGTTGAATGGCCTTTTTTCAAGGTCACCTATGCCGCAAACTTCCAGAACATCCCTGACCGCTGATTTCTCATTCTCCAGGCTGTACCCGGAAATTGACACAACCTCCCCGACAGTGAAATTGAAGGGTTCCGAGACCTCCTGGCTCACCACGGAAATCCTCCTGGAGATCTCCCTTGGACCCATTCCTGTCAGGCTTTTGCCCCCAATAACAACATCACCGGACGTGATCCGGTGGAAACCATAGAGGGCCCTGAGCAATGTTGATTTTCCTGAACCATTTCTTCCGCCTATTCCGGTGATTGTTCCCTCTTCAGCTCTAAAAGAAACATCCTGAAGTGAGAACTTTCCCCTGTTGAAAACAAGGTTCCTGGCCTCAAGATACATAATTACCTCTGGAGATGCGGTTAAGGAGGTACATGAAGAACGGTACACCAATTATTCCTGTTACAATTCCAACAGGAATCACCTCTCCGTGGACAGCAGTGCGCGCAAGGTCATTGGAGACTAGCAGGAAAACAGCCCCTAGAATTGCTGAGGCAGGAACAACCTTCCTGTTGCTCCCGCCATAGATTATCCTGGATACATGCGGTATTATGAGGCCAACGAATCCTATGAGGCCGCTAATGGAGACAGCAGCTGACACGCCTATGGTTGTTACAACCAGGGCAAGCAGTTTTGTTCTTTCCACCGATACACCGATGGACTGGGCATGAGCTTCACCCATCTGCAGGGCATCAAGTTCCCTGGACATGAATGTCAGCACAATGCCTGATGCGGTTACGATCAGCGCAACGATTGTGATCTCTCCCCATGTGATTCCGCTGAGTGATCCAAGTAGCCAGGCAAATGCCTCATTCTGGAGTTTCCTGCTGGTGAAAAGCATAAGCCCCACAATGGCAGATATGAACAGGGAGATGGCAATGCCTGAAAGCAACAGATATATTGGGGGCACCTTCCCCGATCTGAAGGATACCATGTAGACTACAATCACCACTGCCAGCGAGCATATGAAAGCCAGGAACTGGACACTGTAAGCCCCGAACAGATCCGTGTTTGTGGCAAGGGCTATTATGGCACCAAGGGTGGCACCGCTTGATATTCCAATTATGTATGGCTCAGTTATGGGATTCTTGAATACGCTCTGGACAGATGCCCCGCCCATGCCAAGGGCAGCCCCAACGAACACTGCCCCGAGAATTTCCGGCTCCCTGATAAGAACAATTATGTTGTACTGAATTACCGTGAATCCGGAATTGAAGTAGGATCCTGCCAAAGGAATCTGGCTGAGATAAATCCTGGAAATGGCAACTGGAGAAATTGTGACTGCACCGATGTACGATGAGAAAATAATAGCAGCAGCCAGAAGAAAAATGGATAGCGCCGCCTTTACAAGCAGGGCAGGCATTTTGCTGAACCTTATAATTTCCGATATCCTGTTATGCAGTTCCATTTATCCCTTCCTCGGGAGAAGGTGAAAGGTGTATCCCGGTGTAACCGCTGAATGAAGTTACGTTATCCAGGCTTATATAATCTGGATAGAACTTTTCACCAAGCCAGAACAGGATGTATATTGTCCGGAAATCATTTTCGTTCATGAAATTGTCATTGGCTATTCTTATGGCGTGATCATGTATCTGGCTGAGGTAGCCCGGTACGCTCTGGTTGAAACTGCTCTGGTTATAGTACTGATCAAGCACTATCCACTGGGGCGTCAGGTTTTCTATCTGCGATGATGAGAGGTCCGGGTATCCACTTTCTGTTACAACATTCCTGAGATGGTCAAGACTGAAGATTATGTTGATGAATGTATTATTTCCTGCTGTGTAAAGCCCAACAGACCCGGGTCCAAGATCATAGAACACGGAAGTCTCGTTTCCATGTATCCTGGACGTATCACTGTGCAATATTGCAAGGTTTTCATTCATCCAGGCGTTTACCTTTGTTGCATTGCTGTAGGTATTGGTCAGGTTGCCAAGTTCACTGTTCTGATGTTCTATCTGCGTCATGTTATTCGGATCGAAGATGAAGAATGGTATATTCAGAACATTCACTATCTGATTTATGACCTGAGGCGTGAAGTATCCGATGGTGGACATAACGGCATCCGGTGACAGATTTGCTATTTCCTCAACGGAAAAGGACGTTTCCTCTATGTAGATAACCTTTACATCAGGCGGCGGAGTTGGGTAGGTTGAATACTGATCCACCCCAACAACTGTTCGATTGTATGCGCCCAGAGCATACAACGTTGTGGTAACTGACGGGATGAGAGATACTATCCGCTTCAGGGAGTGATTTATAACAAGGCTTCCGCCAAGGGAATTCGGGAGATACACGAAACTATCTGAGTTTGCTAGGTTAACGGCAATACTTTGCCCTGAAGAATCATTAACATAGACAAGGGACACAGTGTCAAGGGAAATGGACGACGATTTACTGGAACTGTCATTTCTATAAATTACAAAGCCTGAGACTCCGGCCACAATTACCACTACAACGGCAATAATGGCAATAAGTGTTCTTCCAGCAGGGGATTGCATCAGAGCATCACTCCACGCAACAATGAGTTTCTAAAGCGCTTCCTTGCGGTAATTTTCAGACTACGTTCGTTTCTGTTCATTTTTAACCTCACTTCAGTATTTGGTGAAGTTAACTTCACTATTTTAAAGTTCGCTTGAAAACATTTATGAGAAGGTAATCATACATGCGATGAGATGCATAAAGTGATTAGCAGTGAGAATGTAAGTTCATACCAGGCCTTTTTTCAGGGTCTTTCCTCCTCAGGGCCAATGCTGAATATATTTGGACTGTTTCCTGTCATAGTTGCCATGGCCCTTGGGTCTTCATTCATTGTTATTGTTATTTCTATCATTCTGGGTTTTCTCTCAGTTTATACGGGCTATTCCTTCAGCAAGCACATAAGATCCAACGGGGGTTACTACAGCTATGTTGCGAAATTTATGGGAAAAGACCTTGGCATGTTCACCGCATCTGTTTACTTCTTCTACAGCATTCTTGCAATTCCGTCAGTGGTTCTCTTCCTGGTTTACTTCACCGGTTATGTTTTTCCGGAAACCCTTAGGGCTGGCCTGTATGGGGAAGTATTTCTATCTCTGATCTTTGTTTCAGCTATTATGGCGGTATTCATGAGTGGTTTCAGGCAGACAATGAGGTTCATAATGATCCTGTCTGGGCTGGAAATATTGGTTGTTATGGCTTTCACAGTGTACGTTGGCCTGTTCTTCAGGTCACCATCCATTGACTATGCTCCTGCTTCCAATGTTATTGGTGCTCTCCCCTTCGGGATTCTTGCCTTTGCCGGCATTGGTTCCTCAATATTTCTTTCAGAGAATACCAGGTCCTGGAGAAGAACAGTTAACAGATCGATTCTGTACTCATTCCTTACCCTGGCCTTTCTCATGGCTGTTCCGGCTGCCGTCATATCCTACAGGATGGGAACAGCAATGGAAATCGGGTATGCCGCTGATCCGCTAAGCATATTCCAAAGCTTTGGCATGGCGGGTCACATACTGGGCATGATCATGATGATTATTGCAATGGCCAGTGCATTCAATCTTGCACTGGGATACCTGAATGCTTTCCGGCATGCTGTGTCCAGAATGGTATCCGATCATGTCATCACTGATCCTGGATCAATTTTCAGCCGGAACCTCTGGATAACTGTTCTGTTAATTACGCTTCCACCGGTGGTAATCCTTGAGGCCAGTGTGGGTAGCTACACAGGTTTTGTGATGGTAACGGGCACTGTAGGCCTTGCATTTCTGTTTGTACATGCTGTTACAAATTCCGCTCTTGTTAGGCTCTTTGGCAGCACACGTGATTACTGGCGCGCTGTGATCCCAATTGTCTCAACACTGACGTTTGTTTTCATAATCATACAGGAGACCATATCAGGAGGGATGGTCAGGTACTCTGCATATGCCGTTATTTTCATTGTGATTTTTTCCGTGTTTGCAGTTGCCACAAAGAAATACCTTTTCGCTCCATCATACAGGAAAATGAATTTTTCAGACATTCCCATGGAATTCAATGATGAAGCTTCTGATTCCTGAGGTCTGATGGCTCATTGATGTTTACACAGAATTCCACCGGTACTTCTACGGATGAATAAGATTCCTGACTGTTCCCTGGAGGTGTTCTGAAAACGCTGATTCCAACATATTGTCCCAGCTGGAGAACTGTAATGACTTCATCCTTCATTGAAAGTGTATAAATTATAGCTTCAGTGAGCGCTTCCATGTTGTATATATATACATCAGCGGGAAGGACCAGCACAGGATATCTCTTAACAGTGCCAAGACATTCCACCAGATCCTGAGGATATCCTCTTCCTGATGATGTGTATTTTTTTATGCCATTGAGATCACAGTAGCTGCAGGTCCCAGGGGTATTTTGGCTGCAGCACACCAGAAGATCGGCTGTCAGCGACAATCCGAAAGTAATGATTCTCTGGATCATCGGTATTTCATCCACCCTGATCAGTGCCTTTTCAGGATTGCCCATTCTGGTCCCAAGCCCTCCTGCCATTATGACTGTAGTACCGCAAACAGGGTTAGATGACGTGTTCATGTTCATTCAGCATAATGCTTATCTATTTCTTTTTAATGAGGGAAACAGTCAGTTCCGGGGAGCTTTAAAAAGCTGAGAGGACCGTTCGGTCGACCCTTAGAACCTGATCCAGGTAATGCTGGCGGAGGGAAAGAAATGAGATTCGATATTCGATACGGAAGTACTGGAAAGTTATTGGGATATTTTGTTGTCGGGAGGTTTTTCTGATGGCCATTAACCGTGGTCACAGATCCCTTATCCTCTCAACAACGGCCAGCTTCTTTATGTGGGGTATTATAGGAACGATAGCTCCACTTTCACTGTCGTTTCCATTCCTTGTGTCAGTGCCCAGATTTGTCAGCACTGAAATACTTATAGTGGGTCCAATATTCATAATGCTTGGAAACGTCCTGATGGGCATTGTTGCAGATCGTATTGGCAGGAAAAAGGTTTTCATTGTGACCATGATCAGTTACGGCCTGGGGGTCATACTCATAACCATAGCCTTCAGTGTTCCTCTGTTGATTCTTGGACTGGTATTGTCTGAGTTTGGAGTTGGTGGGGAAGAACCAACAGGCCTCGCCTTAATTGCTGAAGATTTCCCTTCTGAAACAAGGTCGAAGTTCCTCACACTGGTGGCAAATTTCGACAACATAGGCAGTGCATTCATCTCAGGCATCTTCATTGTGGAATCCACTCTGGCAATATACCTTCATCCCTACCTCACAAGCCTGTTTGGTTCACTTTCCTCAGAAGGTGATCTGACATTTCGCTTCATTCTGATGGTCTCTGCAGCGGCCCTCATAATAATCATGGTGTATTCCCGGATCACATTGCCGGAATCATACAGGTGGCTGCAGTCTAAGGGGAAGAGCAAGGAGGCTGCGCATGAAAAATCCATGCTTGGCATCAGGGATTCCGAAGCCAGTATACCAATGGTTCCATTCAGGATTACGCTGCCAATCCTCATGGCCATGGGAATATCACAGTACCTCACATTCGGGCTTATGGCATACATAGTTGGGCCCTATGAGTTTCCATCAGAAACTCCCACCCTTACATTTGTTGCAATGGTTGGGGCCTCTGCAGCAGGCTTCCTGGCAATGTACCTCATAAACAGGGAGCGCAGGATTTACACACTTGCGTCGTTCCTGGGAGGGACAATCACAATTGCCATAATCCTTGACCTTGCATCACATCTTGCTTCAATGATTGTTTTTCTCCCGCTGCTGTTTCTCAACATGATGTTCAGCGAGTTTGCGTGGGCATCACGAACAACACTGGAACCAGAACTTGTCCCAACCAGGATGAGGTCAAGTGCAATCGGCATCATACGGCTCGCTCCCATGATTGGATATACAGTTTCGGTGTACCTTACAGCATCTCTGAATCTCTCTCAGTTCCTGTACTATAATCTGGGCCTGTGGCTTCTGGGGTTGGGATCTGCAGTAGCCTGGTTCCTGCTGGGGTACGAGACAAGAAATGTAAACATAGACTATGGTATGTGAGGTCAGGCAATGGCAACAAGATGAAAAATGACGTATGGTAGCATGGCGGAGATTACCAGGAAGAGGACTCTGGCAATCTCTCCGGAAAAACCCAGTATGTCACCATTTATGCCACCAAATGATCGATCCAGGCTGCCGATTATAAACACGTATATGACAAGAGCCAGGGCGGATCCAATCAGAAAGATCCATGACGTGAACAGGGAAATCATTGCAAGAATCAGGATGTTAACATATATGGCCTGGTTCTGCAACGCCATGATTTTCTGGAAATTCACAAAAAGCCCATCCTGGAACAGGGGTTTTCCAATCCTGAGGCCCAGCATATAACTTGTCTTGGAAAGTACCTCTGAAATTATTATCACTGCAGCACCAGTGTTCCTGTTGAACGTTGTCAGGACTGCGAATAAAAGAAGATATATGATAAAAGCTGATCCAAATCCACCGGCTCCCAGGAAATGATCCTTGAGTATCTCCTTTCTGCGTTCTCTGTTCTCCCTGACCATCAAGGCGTCTCCGGTATCCAGCACACCGTCCATGTGGTTGAATCCGGACATTACAAGAATTGCTGCAACTGCTCCGGCTGATGCCAGAAGGGGACCATTGGTGGTGAAAAGTATGAAGTATACCGCAGATGCCACAGCACCATTAATAAAAGCAGGAACGAAGAACCACAGTGCCATGCTTTCACCAAATCTCTGGCATCTGGCGGGAATGATACTGAAGAAAGATATGGCGCATAGAATGCCGGATGAGGTATTCCCCTTACTCACAGTTATGTATGAGCTTCTGAATCTAAATATTTGTCATGACACATTCTGGAAACCAGATGTGGAGGAAGAAGTGCAGCATTAATCTGTCGTTTGCGAGCCTGGGGAAAAATTGGAAGTTTGCAGTGTACGGGTCACTGCCTCTCTCATATGACATGGCAATAGCAGATGCTTATCCTGTGTCAACAGAACGCAACAGGATCCAGTAATGATCCAGGAGCACCATAAAAAACATGAACAGATTCTACCTCCTCGGATAAAGGAGGGCTTCCTCCCAGTAGAGGCTTGCGGATAATGTAACGAGACGGCCGGGTACATCTATCCATTATGTATTCAAGTCTTCTGCAGGATGGAGGAGACTTGGCAGATTAATGAATGGCAGGGCACTTAAAATGAATAAAAAAGGGATGCATGGCGGTAACATCTGGTCAGCGGCCAGGCGGCTTGGGGTGAAAGCTGGCGAACTGCTGGACTTCAGTTCAAACCTCAACGACTTTCCAGTTTCATATCCAGAAGGCATATTGGGAAATCTGGATCTTTTGCGGGCATATCCCGATCCCGATCACGGAATATACCTGAAGAACCTTGCTGCGTATCTTGGGGTTTCGTCTGATAATATCTTGCTTGGGCCAGGCCTTACCCATATGATATACAAGTTCTGCCAGGTCAGCCGATCCCAGGGCGCTCTAATAATAGACCCATCATTCTCCGAGTATGAGGCTGGCTGTTCTGCATCCTCTATTCCTGTATATCATGCAGGCAGCATTCAGGAGATTCTTGAAGCAAGTTCATTAAGGAATTATAACATTGTATTTCTGGCAAGCCCTTCAAATCCAGTGGGCAATATAATTGCCTGGCCAGATATGCAGGAAATCCTCTCGGCAGCCGAAAGAAGTAATTTTACGGTCTTTCTGGACGAAGCATTCGCGGATTTTGCCTCTGATTATGACAGAACCAGGGCATGCATGGAGGCCGCAGAGAATCCAAATCTTGTTGTGGGACGGTCCCTGACGAAGCTTTTTGGCTTAGCATCCCTCAGGGTAGGACTAGTGGTCTGTAACAGGGAAAACATAGACAGGATTTCTGGTGTTATGGAGCCCTGGTCTGTGGGGCAGGATGCACTTGAATTTGTAATGGCCATGAACTACGGGCAGTTTTCCCGCCTGCCAGAAATAACGGTGAGGGAAAGACTCTGGATGACGTCTGCTCTATCCAATCTTGGCTTTCATACTGCAGGAGCTCCGCGGGCAAATTACTTTGTTGTAAGAATCCCGGATGCCGTAGACGTTCAGGAGCTTGAATCGTTTCTCAACGCAAGGAACATTCTCGTGAAGATGATAAATGATGTAGAGGGATCAGGAAAATTCTGCCGTATAGCTGTGAAAAGGCATGAATACAACGTGATTCTTGTGGAGTCCTTCAGAAGTTTCATTAATTCCATTGGAGAGCAGGATGACTGATGCAAACCTTTACGGTTTTATGCTTGCTGTGTCCATCCTGCTTGCCGCACTGGCAGTGGACAGGATCCTTGGAGAATATCCTACCTCTGTGCATCCGGTTGTGTGGATTGGCACAGCCATAGGAAAACTGGATCCAGTTTACAGGAAGATAGGGGGATTCCTGGGTGGGTTCCTTTTTGTGATCACCGTGGAGGCCATATTCATAATTCCCCTGTATGCAGTTATCCACTACCTGACACCTTTTGTAATCCTTCAGGCAATCCTGATCATATTCTTCCTGAAAGCGACATTCTCCATCAGGGGCATGAATGACCATGTGAGGCCCATAATTTCTGCCCTTGAATCAGGTGATATTGAATCTGCCAGGAAACATCTCTCAATGGTGGTGCGGAGAGATACCTCGGGAATGGAATCTGGACTCATATGCTCAGCTGCAATTGAAACCGTCTCAGAAGGATTTGTTGACGGCGTGCTGTCGCCTCTATTCTACTTTTCAATTTTTGGGCTCGCAGGAGCACTGTTCTTCAGGATAGCAAACACATTTGACTCAAATATTGCCTACAAGGATGCAAGAAATTTTTCCTTCGGGAAGTTCGCTGCAATTCTTGACACCATTTTGAACTACATTCCCGCCAGGCTAAGCGCACTTATCATATATTCAGTGGCATCGGCAATGCGAATCAAACCGGCATCCTATGATATGATGCCAGCAGCCGCAGTACCCGACAGCACCAATGCAGGCTGGCCAATGGGTTCAATGTCAAACTGCCTTGGGGTAAGGCTGGAAAAGAAGGGCGAGTATGTGTTCAACCCTGATTACAGGAATCCCGGCGTAGATGACGTGAAAAAGGCGCTGTCAATTTTCACTTTTGCCTCATATCTGTCGGTCCTGATTCTACTGCTGCCATTGATGATATTCATTTATACGGCTCTATGATTTCAGTACATGCAGACAAATCAGGAAGGGAAAATATTTCTTCTTCTGGCAGGCAGTACCTCGGTTTCAAAGATCCCGGGAATAACGGCCGCAGGTGCTACTCCAGAACTCTCATTTTTGACCCCTGCTGTGGATGCAGAAATCCTCACCGAGGGCAGGCCTCTGAGCATGAATGACCCTCCCATGACACCAGATGGCATCCCAACGCCATCAATCATAACCCGGGCCTGCCTTAAAGTTGCATCTCTCTGGCCACTGGTAATAAATGCAGGCATGGCCCACAAGCCCGGATCGATATTCATGGAAACAGGGCTAGAACCTGCAGGGAATCCTGTAAACGGCGAAGCTCTGCCTCAACTGGACAGGGCTATCAAAACGGGCATAGAAATTGGAAAATTCCTGTCCAGAACCTTCAGTGACCTGTACATAGCTGAATCTGTCCCGGGCGGCACCACCACTGCATATCTCGTTCTCAGGGCAATGGGCTACAGCGTTGAAACAAGCAGCAGCCTGAAGATGGGCTCTGACGACATCAAGGAAGACCTGTGGCACACCCTGACATCAGGGAAGGAGACCAGAAAATTGAGTCCACTTGATGCGGTCAGAAGATACGGTGATTATATGATGGCATTAGCGCTGGGGTTGAGCAGGGGAGCTTCAGGGAGCCGGCTCCACTACTGCGGAGGCACGCAGATGGCCACTGTTTTCGAGCTCGACAGAACCATAAATAATCCCACTGCAGGCCGGGATGTTATTACAACCGGCTGGGTAATTGATCATAAACCGGATACCATGAAGAAGCTTGTCAGGGAACAAAATCTTGTGAGAACCGATATTTCATTCCATGATTCTCCCTTTGAGGGGCTCCGTAAATACGACGAAGGACACGTGAGGGAGGGAGCCGGCATGGGTGGATCATATTATCTGGCATCCTCTGTCAGTGGCCGAAAGGAAATAATGGAAGAGATCAACAGTGTCTACGGGGAACTTGCACAGGTCAGATAGGATACGCGCATAGCCCTGTGACATTCTTCACGTCTTCAATACCATCAGGAAAGGCAATCATTTCCATGGAAACATTTTATAATTGATTACCAATTGCAATGAGCCGGACTTGGCCGGGAAGCCAGACACTTCCTGTTACCCGAAGCCTACATGCGGGGGCGACAGCCGGGAAAGGGCAACCAGACTTCTGGCAGGCCCTGTGGAATCAATGACGTTCTGTCCCTTCGGATCGAAGGTTCGGGAATTGCAGATCGAAGGAACTGCAGATCCCGATTTACCAGGAGAACCCGTCAGGACCGGAAGGGAGCACCGGTATCCTGGACTCTTGATGCTGAAGGGGTGCGGGATCGAGAGGAAGCAGGGGGCACCTGTCAGGACATCTGGTCCGATCCCGGTGAGTCCGGTTTTTTGTTTTCAGGATATCTGGCTTCCTCATTCTTAATAAAGCTTCCGTATTGTCACGTAGTAGCATTCCTGATATCTTATGGGTCAAAATTTTATATGATGAATCTGTTAGCTTTTTCTAAATGGGAGATAAAATGAATGAAAAGGATGATACAGATTCAAATGGTGTTGATCAGACACGAAGAACATTCCTGAAGGGTGCCGCTGTATCCCTGGGTGCACTGCTTGTTGGTGGGGTATCGGTTGAAAGGTTTTTCGTTCCGAAAAGTCGAAATCAGCCAGTTACCAGCTCATATCCAAAGGCAATACTGGTTGATACCTCTGGAAACCCTGTGACTGTTTCCCAGATACCTTCTGCAACCACATCGTCCAGCAATTATCCAATTATGTCCTTCAATTATCCGCTGCAGGATGAACCCAACATCCTCATGCGGCTACACGGCATTAAGATTCCAGGGCCAGGGGTAATATACACCGGCAGGGACAGCATCCTGGCTCTCAGTGGCATATGCCAGCATCTGGGATGCACCGTACCCCTGCTGGATTATCACCCACACGAATCGATTCCATTTGAAGCACAGCTCATCGGATACACATCTGCAAACTGGCCAACGTATGGTTTACTGTATTGCAAGTGCCATGGGAGCCAGTACGATCCCACAAAGGGGGCGGATAATTTATACAATGACGGCCCTGCTCCAAGTCCGGCAAACCATTCACTTCCGCAGGTTCTTCTGGAAACAGACTCAAACGGTTACATTTATGCTTCTGGTATGAACCCTGTAAACGCTGTGATCAGGGGGCATCTCTGGCAGCCCGATGGCGCAGTTCATGGTAAGCTGGTGGAATCGGAGAATCTCTCGGGGGGAACTGAACTTCTGTTCGATTCCAGGCTGAACATGTACAAGACAGTGGTTGTTTCCAGCAGCAACGGCCCATGGCCGGGAGCCTCTGATGTCGCCTGACGAGGAGAATCAGTACGATGTCTCCGATCTGTGGAAAGAAGACAGAATGCCAGGTGGGGCCTATACCATATCATTGCGGCCCATATCCCGCAGGGAGCTCAGGATAGATTACTGGACAGGCGCTTTCCTTCTTGCAGCATTCGGGTATCTGGCATTTTCAGGAATAATGCTGTTCCTGTATTATCAGCAAAGTAATCCGTACTCTTCCACCATAGCCATAATTGATGGTGTTCCCCTGGGACATATTATCCTGACCTCACATCTCTACATGGCCTACGCAATGGTAGCGCTGGTCTACGTTCACATGTTCAGGAACTATTTCACCGGATCATATCGTGGAAAATGGCGCTGGCTCCAGTGGATAACCGGCGTCATTCTCTTCATTCTTGTAAATATCATTGCAATTCTTGGGTATCTTCTTCAGGAGACGTACATCGGCATAGCCGCAATGCATGTGATGGAGAACCTCATCGAACGGAGTGCCATTGGGAGGTTGCTGCCAGGCCTGGCCAACTGGCTGGTGGCAATGCTCATAGGAAATGGGACAACGGCATCGACCCTTGGGCATCTGCTTGCACTTCACGTTACTGCAGTTTCTGCAGTAATCGTGCTGCTCATACTGGTGCATTTCTTCCTGTTTGAAAAATCAGGGCCCCACGGCATAGGTGATGAAGAAGACGGCCAGAGCAGGAAGGGCAAGAAAGAATACATCCCATGGTTCCCCGCAAACCTTCTCTACACAATATTTGTCTCCGTGGTGTTCATTGGTATAGTCCTCATATTCTCTGCTCTATTCATGCAGGTTCTTCCGGCCAGGTACGGAGCACTGACATATGGCGACGTACCTTTTCCCGACTGGTACATAATGCCCGTGTACAAGCTGATGGATCTGGCAGGCTATGGACTCTCCACGGGAGGCGTTCCTCTGGTGACGTTCTTCTTTATCTTCCTGCTCATTGTCCCATTCATTGATCGCTACAAGGGATCGGGAGCGCTTGACAGGCCTATGATCACCGCTTTCGGTGTATTTTTCCTGATTGCCCTGCCAGTTATGGCCCTATGGGGATACACACAGCCCGGGCTCACACAGACAAGACTGCTCACAATGGATATGTGGTGGGGCATCACCTTTGTGTCCATAGCCACAGTATATGCAATGAGGTTTGCCAAAAAGGACGCTGATGCGAAATGAAATTATCATTAATTATTGGAATTTTGGTCGCCATCCAGGTTGCTATTGATCTGGCCATGTGGTATTTTGCCCTTTACGATGCTTATTCAGGGCAGGTTTACTGGGCCGTACTTCTGGCGGTGAACTTAATACTGTTCGCCATGGTTATTCTGGTAATGCTCAGAAGCTACATAGGGGGAGGTGTCAGGAATGGACAGTAAGGCACTTGGGCTGTACTACGGATCAATGATTGTATACATGATTGGGGCCATCCCCCTCACTCTCTATGCCCTCATCGTCAGGCCAATCGCAAACATGTACCATGAACCCATTTCCCAGATGGTCTCACCCATATTCGGAAATTATGGCGCCTATCTGCGTGACCTCTTCATCATATCACTGGTATTTGTGACGGTGTCGGTGGTTCTTTACCTGATATCCGTTCAGAGAACCTCCTGGGGCAGGAAAGGTATTTCCCTTCCCACAATCATAACGCCGGTTGTCCTCTTCGCATTTGCTTACATTTTACTGGGGGTGGCAGGAATATGAATTCTCCATATTCACGCGATGAAAGCCAGAAGGAATGGATAACTGACATAGTGAAGAGAAAGATGGCCATGGCCAAGCTTGTTGCAGGAATAGTGATACTTATAATTTCTGTGCCAGTATTCATTTTCTACAGTGTATTCCCCACGCTCAATTCCCAGGTTGGCCCGCACCAGATTGCCAGCTGGATAGCAGTCACACTTTCATTCATTGGCTTCGTCATTGTCATAATGGCAGCCGGAGAACTTGATATGTGAACATCCCGGGGCAAATTTTTCTGCAATTATTTTCCATGGAAATCGGTATTCGATATCTATTTATATCGGTAATCGATATACTGTTGGTGATAAAATGCACGGAGAAATGCATAACAGAAGACACATGATGGGCGAATACGAAGGACCCACCGGAATGAGAGGGCGCGGAATGTTCGGAGGTCTCAAAACCTTTGTACTCAATCTTGTATATGAGAAGCCCATGAAGGGCTCCGAGATCATGGACGAGATGGGAAAGAGGACAATGGGATGGTGGAAGCCCAGTCCTGGTTCCATATATCCCCTGCTTTCAAGAATGGAAGAGGATGGATATATTGTCAGGAACCAGGATGGAAGATACCAGATTACAGAGCTGGGCAAGGATGAGGTGACAGTTAGAAGGGATGTCTGGAGGAACTTCTCTCCATTTGCAGCGCCTTCGTCTCAGGAAGATATGCTTCAGGAAATGGATGCATACACAACCTACTTTGAAGACCTTGGTCCGGAAATCGAACCGTACAGGGCCAGGCTCAGCAAAATCAACGAGAAACTGAGCAGAATACTGGAAAAAAAGCAGTAAACAAATTTACGGGTTAAGAACCTTATTTTTATTTTTGAACATTTCTACTGAAAGAATCAAGTTTTCATTCCACCCATATGCCTCAAGCAGAGGGATGGGATGCGGCACTCCGCAACTGTCCTGATTCTGCCTGTGCTAAAGGTAGCTGAATTCTCAAGGTCTGTCATGGGTGAATTGCATATCATATTCGGCATATTCCATCCATTGTGTTGATTATGGATTCCTTGAAATCCTGTATTCCAGATTTTATCCGATAGTGGATTCCGGGATTCATGGCTGCGGTGATTATTCTCCCATCGTGCAAGAACTGCATAACTTGCGGGCCATATGGTTCCATAAGCATTGCACTGGAGTTCTCTGAAAGGTGCAGAAATTCATTGAACAGTCCTTCCCCCTCTCTGAGTTTATAATATGCGTGAGGGATTTTTGTGCCAATGGGTGCAGCTTCCAGCCAGAGTACCCCTTCATAGGCATTATTCTGGAGAATAGCTATGCAGTGTGCACCGCACTCATTCTTAATCTTGCCAAAGCTGGATGAATCCAAGATTTCGCCATCTGGAAGAACAATACGTTCTGAGGTACCGGATTGCCAGGAAAGCCTAGCTATCCTTTCGTCCTCGTACCACTGTCCATGATGGCCGGATGCAAAGAACGATCGTTCATGGAACGGCATCTCATTCACGTGGCAAAAGGCTTCATCCAGAGCCACCATACTACCGGTGAATAGTTCCACGAATTCCTCATGATTCATCGAATTGGATGATTCAGCCTCTATGGTTGTACCGTGATAATAAATCGATGCCGAGTCGCTGTTCCTGTAATTCTTTCCAGAATAGATCTGCATTGCCCCGGAGACTGAAAAGGAAACCTTTGAATAGGCGTCGGCGAAACTGCTCATGAGTGACTTGGGAAACCCCGTGAAGAACCAGTCCATAAAAAATTCCTTGATCCTGATTCTATGGTTTCCATAATCTATGAAATACCTCAGTGTGGGCCATTTTTCATCACGTATTCTAAGGCCGATGGAAGAAGCTCGAATGTTCTCAGGTACTACGGGAATGAAGGGCATGGAATTCACCGGGATATCACCAAAGCTATCCAGTTCCAGTATCATGCTTCAACCCCCATTATTTTCATAAGGTCAGGTTTGCCATCCCTGTGCAACAGATGGGTGGCACGACGAGCATTCTCAATCCCGAAACGACTGACCAGATCAGATTCAACATGTCCATCACCTGCTGATAAAATCCGGGAAAAGAGAAACTCCCTGATTTCCTGCATTCCCAGTTCCCGCATTGTTGTCCGGAATGTTCCACTTTCCAGATGAGATAATCTCATCTGCCTCAACCGGCCTGCCGCCAGAAACTTGAAGCCTCCAGAATATTCCGCAATTGATATATGGCTCAAAGATTTCAGCAAATCCGCATTTTCAGTTTCAACTTCCCGGGCTGCCTTCTCAAGAATCTTCATGAACAGGGCCTGGGCATTTCCAGGTGGAAGAATGAAGAGAATGTTATATCCGCTGTAATTTCTCATTTTTTCTTCAATCCTGGAATGGTTTACAAGGTCTGAAACTTCAGCTTCGACTATAATCCTGAATGCCCCCATGTCCACAACGCCATCAGGTATTTTCACACCCATCTTCATTCCTGTGTCCATGAACAATCCATGGTTTCCGAAGAAAGCAGCAGCCTGGCCTATGAGGTACTGATGAAGGTCCACAGAAGTTTTTTCAGGTATGCTGGTAATCTTTGTTCCGTATTTCATTACGGAGCGTTCCCTCAGCTGATCTAAATTAACACCATCATCACGTGGAATAAATAAATCAGGAATAAACGAAAGCGGGCCATGATTGCCATTTGAGTTTCTTGCCCATATGACGGCTCTTCGTGGTCCCTGCGACATCAGTGTATTTTGCAGTCTTGTCTCCAGCGGGCCGCTGAAAAAGTTCGAAGCGATTGTTCTGGCCTCAGTAAAACCAAGGGAAAAAGAAATTACGCACCCAACGTTGGAAAGTATGCTTTCCAGCTGTGGATTTTCCCTGCCCAGGAACTGAGTTGCCATTATGATCCTTATGCCGAACTTTCTCCCCTCCCGAAGGATATGGTCAATGGCATTTCCCGGAAGGAGCTGGGATTCATCCGCCACAACATACACTGGTCTGGAGTGTTGCCCCTGGCGTATCCGTATACTCCAGAGCTTCAGTAGAAGGAGCATTGAGGTGATTTTGTAGGATTCCTCAGAAACCTTGCCTTTCCATATTTCAGGTATGATCAGGGAGCCCGGCATCCCGAACATGGCTGAGAAGTCCGTTGAATCACGTTTTCCCGCCACAAGGTTCCTTATTCCCCCATCCGTTATGAGGGGTATCATCTTGTTGATGGAGCTTGTGATGTATTGATTCCATCCCCTCCAGTCTGAGGACAGCATCCTGAGAAATGCAGAAAGCTCACGGGATCCTGCCTGTGCCATGAATCTCCTTATCCTGTTCTGGTCCAGGAGAAGATCCAGTAAATCCAGGAGAGTGACGTCTTTCCTGGTTCGGATAAGTTCTCCGAGAATTGCCGAAAAAACAACCTCAAGACGTGGCCCCCAGGTTCCCTGCGAGAACACGCCGTTTGAAGCAAACGTATCCCTTATCCATCCCGTGTAGAACTCAGGGTTTTCAGAAGCGCCCTGGAGCGGATTCATGGTGATGGATCTTTCATCCTCTTCAATAAAAATCGACTTCGCCGGAATGATTATAGCGGATTCCGGGAAGCTCTTTGCAACATCAGTGGCCAGGTCCCCATGCGGATCAAGTAAGATGATGCTCCCATCTGAGGACTGAATGATACTGGAGATTATCAACCTCAGGATATTTGATTTTCCACTGCCAGTCTTGCCCATTATGGCAGCATGTGTGGACAGGAGTTCTGGAATCAGGCGGACAGCACTACCGCCATGTGTTCTGCCAATCTTCCAGCCTTTTTCGGACAGTAAGGATTCAGCAGAACTGGAAATAACTGGCTCCCTTCTGTACATGGGGCTCAGGCCGTATCTTCTACCACTGAATGCTTGAGGGTACCGATGCCACTCACTGTGATCTCCACGGTATCTCCCGGTTTCAGGTATTCTCTGGTTCCGTATTCTGCAACGCCCGCTGGGGTCCCTGTGGATATGAGATCTCCCGGTTCAAGAGTTATTGCCCTTGAAAGGCGTGAAATTAGCCTTGCAGGGCCGAAAATCATGTCATCAGTATCTCCGTCCTGCCTGAGCTTACCGTTGATTTTGGTCTGTATTTTGGCGTGGAATGGCTCATTTTCCTCCCGGGGGACAATCCATGGGCCCATTGGCAGCGCAGTATCCGCATTTTTACCAAGAACCCAGTCCTTCCCGTAAACCGGGCTGCCTGCGTTCTGGTAGTCCCTCAGGCTGATATCATCAACGATTGTGTAACCGAAAACATGTTCCATTGCGTCTTTCTCATCTATATACTTTCCTCTCTTTCCAATGATGATTCCTATTTCACCCTCGTAGTCGAACCTTTCCACATATCTGGGCCTTATGACGCTGCCATTATGTGGAACAAGGGTGTGGCTGAACTTAGTGAAAAAATATGGTTCCTTCAGTTCCTGCATTGAGGTCTCTGCGGAATGGCTCCTGAAATTTACTGCCGGCAGGAACATCTTACCGGGGACAACGGGAACATCATAGGTGAATCTATAACCATTCTCAATTCTGTCAGCTCTGGCAAGGTCTTTCCACTTCAGTATGGCTTCCAGTGCAGACGCAGGCCTGGATTTTTCATCCGCAAACCGGTATATGCGGCCATTCTCATTGACAAGTACTTCTTTTTTGCCGTTCACCACTCCAGTGAGTAGATACATAACTGCCCATGCGTTTCAGAAATATCTGAATGTCGATCGGTCAAGCAAATCTATGAAATCTCGGGCAAGCCTCGGATGCACATCTGGCTCAATTTTAACAGAATCCCAGCCAATCTCCACAGTGTTTGATGATCGTCCGTTTATTCCGCTGACATGGAGAATAACCGACTTAACCCTGTCCTTTTCGTTCTCACTTGGAAAGTCGTCTGTAATATGTCCTTCTGCTGTGTTCAGATCATCAATAACAAAACTTGAGCCGTATGAAATGGTGTAACGGTCAATGGTAACAGACTTAATCCGCTTGATATTAAAAAGGCCGGTCAGATATGTCACAAGATCTGAATAATCGCCATCTGAAAGTATCATTGACCAGATATGATTGATTCATAGTATGAAATCTTTTTCTGTGTCAGTATGTAAATTTGCATACTGAAAAATCGATCTGATGCTCAAGGCAATGCTTCTAAAGACGCAAATCAAATGGAATCAGGTGATGCGAAATTCTTATCCGTCTGAAGAACGCGCCATCCCTGTGAAATATCTATTGTGACTGCAGATGTCATGAGGCGTAAGTTCTTAATTTCTTCAAGCCATCATGGTATCATGAAACTCTATGACTGTGACAAGATTCACAGGCTTACCATAATGTACCTTCCGTCTGGTCCCGGGTCCTACGCTGGCGACAAGGTCAAAGTCCTTGGTCCCGAGGAGTCCAGAGCAATATGCCAGGAGGCTAACGAGAGAGGGATATCCATTGAGAAATTGCTGAAGAGCAGGGAAAAAATCGAATCTGTTGTGATCAATCTCATTGTTCCGTTTCCTGAACATGTTCCGAAGCCCCAGTCTTCTGCTTCCAAACCGGAAGCTGAAGAAAAGGCGCAGCCAGCTGCTGGAACCTGAATCACCACAGAGATTCCTGATACATATATATCCTGGAAAGATGGCAGATCAGGAACCCGCCATGAAGAAGCTGTTTCATTGAAGTTCGGGATTGTCATTTCCCATGAGTATCCTCATGGCTACAAGCCCCATTTTTCCGTTTTCCACTGAGCCCTCAAGATCATTGTCCTTGAGCCAGTCATCCAGCCGCCTGTATCCAAGATGCCTGATTCTACTCTCTATTTCCTGCTGATGGATTGAAAGATCCACAGTGCTCGTGTCAAGAAATGCTGCTTTCCAGAGTCCCAGCAAACGATTGAGCTCCTTAAGTGGATTCCTGCTGTCCTCCACCCTAAGATCAATGTATCTATCAGTGCCTGTCACAAAGCCGGAGACATCGGAAACCACAAGAATTGCTGCGCTTTGCCTGCCTCGACTGTCGCCTCCTTTCGATTCTGCAGCGAAAAGAGATCTCATTATCCTGTCCTCCAGTTTACCAGGTCCCTTCATCTCCTGGGCCATGGCTTCCAGAACCTCAGAACTTGCCAGTATGTTGCCCTGTACTGAGAAATTTTTCCCAACAATATGTCCTGCATATTCATGACATTTCTTTCCGGTGAAGGCCCACGCATTACCCTTTGCATCAACTATTCCAAGCTGTCTTTTTTCGCGGTCACTGTCAGCCTCAGTGAGTGCAATACCCGCTTCTTCCGCACTCATGCTCCTTAGCATTTCCAGTCCTTTTGGTCCGTATGCGTAATTTGCATATGACTGGGTAGCTATGCAGCCTACTCCAGCCGCCGCCCACGGCACAATGGACCCAACGGAAAGGTACCTGCTTGAAACGCCAACGCCCCATTTTTTCTCCTCTGGATCATAAGAAACAACAGAAAAAGTCATGAACCTTAAATTTACCATTAAAAATAAAATTTCCGCAATCTGTTGTTCTCAACAGATCAAATCTTGTATATGAAAAACCAATACCCCATTGTGTACAACATTGCGGTAATAGGCGGAAGCACTGCTGACATCAAGTATAGAGAAATTTCTCTGGAGGTGGGCCACATCCTGGCAGAACGTCATGCCACTGTGATCTGTGGCGGCATGACCGGGGTTATGGAATGGGTTGCCCAGGGAGTTAGCGAGGCAGGAGGCACCATAATTGGCATACTGCCTGGATACTCCACAACCTCGGGCAACAGGTTCCTCACATTTCGCCTCCCGACCGGAATAGGCTATGCAAGAAATTTCCTCATAATAAGGGCTGCTGATGCCGTCATAGCAATAGATGGTGCAACCGGTACCATGTCTGAGGCTGCCTTTGCCTTAACCGAGGGCAAATCTGTAATCGTCATAGGAGACCTTGGAATTGATCATACCAAGAAGGATGATGGCATCATGTTCCATGCAGATTCGGCAAAGGAGGCAGTGGACCTGGCTCTGAGGGAGGCCGAGAAGCACAGGCTGAATCAGGAGCCCCCTGATATGGATTCGTGAGCCAAATACTGCTCCCTTTATCATTCAGGTTAAATTGCGATCCTTCTGTACCTTAGGTGTTTTGAATCTTATAGTCAAAGAAGAAACAAGGCAATATAATTTAAGCAAAAACCGGGGATTTTGTTTCAACTCTTTCCGACAGGCGCCCCTGTCAAATCAATCCTCTTGATGACGAAAACGTCCATAATAATGTTCACAAAAACTGTTGCAGCACTGAGCAGCAGTATAATCCTCAGGAACATAAACGGCAGGAGTACATGCCCTGCAAGGGGTCCAAAGAATGAGGGATAGGTTATGGCAATTGTTGATGGAAATATCGCTTCAAACATAAACGCCACCAGGTCGAAAAATATGACAAAAATCTGGAGCCCCATGGTTCCCAGGGACACGACATCGTATGTGAGGAAGCTAAGTATGACTGCAATGACACCAAGAAGAACAACTGTGGGATTTTGCGGGTACAGAAGGGCATCCACAAAGAATGCAAACATTCCGGATCCAAGTGCAACCAGTATCACTCCCCTAGGTACCTTCTTGCTTATGTTCCTGAGCCAGAAGGCAGAAAGACAGATCAGTGCAAGAGCCACAAGTACCATGAAGTCTGTTATGTTAACCAGGAAATTCGGGTTGGTCAGAGAAAGAATCGCAATGAGTATGATTGTGAAGACCCAGGAAAGGCCTCTCAGGGACCTGGGAAAGAAGCCATCTTCCACAAGTTCCCTGAGGTGTTTGGACGCTGCAATGAATGCTGGCACAAAAGTTGTCACAGTCGCCAGAAGAAATGCCACAAGCGTGTAAATCTGGAATTGCGGGCTGATATAGGTACTGACAATGTATAGTGCAGGTATCTGGGCTTGCTGCAGCTTACCAAGAGAAGGATGGACAGAAAACATAGTCATGGCGTCAAACAGCATTATGAAAGTAGCAAGAATCACCGTTGTGTACATTGACAGCGGGATGTATCTGGATGCCGGGTAGGGTCTTCCTCTGTTGAACAGTCTGGAGAGTACAGGAATCCTGGATTCCTTCAGGCTTTCCTTTGTCACGCTTTGGATTTCCTGAAAGCCGAAGAATAGAATGAACAGGTATCCTGTGTTCTCTATCACATCAAGCGGAAGGTTCCCGGAGCGCGAAGCCATGATTCCAGATAAATTCCAGTTCCCATGTATGCCGAGAATCAGGCCCTGAGCAACTATTATGATCACCATTACAGAGAGAAACAGAATCTGTGCCCTGGCAATCATCCTTATGAATCTCTTCTCGAAGAATGCATTTATGACAAACCACATTGCGAAGAGACCCACTATGAGGTATCCAAGGAACATGGCTGAAGGCTGGGACAGCCCAACCGCCGGAGCAATTACGGGAAGGGTCTGGAAGGTGAAGGTAAAGAAGAATATGGCGCAGAACGCGGCAAGTGAGGTATTGGCAATCCAGAGTGAAAATCTTGCAAGGAAATACCTAACGGATTTTTCTCTGGTTGAAATCCTGACAAAGGTAGGGCCACCCACCACATCCACTCCGTTGGCAGACGAATACCGGAACATATACGAATATATTCTGGCGATTCCAATGCTTAAGAGTCCTGCTATTACAAGTGAGACCACCGAAACAATGGCATACTGTTCTATATTCACAGGAAGAATGATGAAAAGAGGTGAACCGATTGTTGCACCCAGACCAATTGCAAGAAGTGTGGTGAATCCATACGTGGGGTTAGGCTGCGTTCTTGACCTGGGGCGGGAAAATCTGACTTTTACGGATTCCGGAAGTATGGTAACAAGGGTAACTCCAGAAATTAGGGCCGCCAGAGTTGCGAAAATCTCCACTGTTCCGGAGAAAAACAGGGCTCCTCCTGCAAAATAGCTTCTTGCGGATTCATATAGTATCACACCTGAAACCGTGATAAATATGAGTCCGATTACAACTGTGATAACCTTGAACGTGATAACTGACGACCTGATGTAGGATGAGGTTGCTGTCAATTTGCCTCCGTTACCCTCATTCCTGCGTTTCTCAGTGTATCAGAGGCAGTTCTGAGAAGCTGAAGTGCAGAAAGCAGCATGAACACGCAGACCACGAAGTCTATCAGCACCACAATCCTGTCTGCCAGTGTGCTGACGCTCACTGCCTGAGTGGCGCGATAAAGGTATCCCAGGAATACGTCCGGGTTTGCATAAGCGAAGAATGCAGGCACTATGAATGAGAGGCTCAGGAAGATAAGAAGGGCTGCAAACGCTATTTCTCCTGCCGCGATCATTACGAGCCCCCTGATACTGATTTTCTGCTTTGACACTATGAATTCAATGAAGGATCTTATCTCCGGATCCGGAGAATCAAGTATTTCGCGGCCTAAAATACCGGAGAATGTATTGCTCGTCCTGGCCAGAAGCATGGCGGACCGCATGTCAAGCTTAAGCTTCTCGATATTTTTCCTGTAGCTCTCCGTTGTCTCTGTCTTCTTTTCAGCCACGTTATCAATAGTACTTATGTAAGAACAGATAAATATTTGATCCTTCTCATTGAAAAATCATAATAAATCTGAACCACTATAAGGATGAAAATGGAAAGTAGAAATACACCTGGGGGCGCAAAACTCACAAGGCAGGTACTCACCGAGCTTGTGGACGCCGTGGTAAACTCTGACCGGGCGGCGGATTGCAGCGCCGAGCTTACTGACCTTCAGAAAAGAATGGAGGAAAGCATTCGCAGGGAGAGAAATATATATAATGAGATTGCTGAAATTCTTGATACTTATGAGAAGGAGGAGGGGATGGATCAGTTTACCATGTACCGTGACAGCATCCTGGACCACACCCGTGCCAGCCTGCAGGGATATGAGGAAAAGCTCATTCCCGCACTCAGGGCAGATATAGATTCAAAAACTCAGGAGATGAACTCATACAGGGCAAAGAGCACAAAGGCCATAGAGGCATTTCTTTCAAGGGAACCGCTCCCTCTCCTGGAATGGGAAATTCGCCTGAAGTATGTTGAAGGGGGTTATGAGACACGATACATCTGCACGTCGCAGCACGATCTTCAGTATGAGTTCCTGCTGAACTCCTCAGAAGTTGAATTCCTCAAATCGAAAATGGAGGTTGACACACTGGTCAAGGGGATAAAGCTTCCAGCCAGGATCGGCAAGACATGGGTCAGCAAGGACCCGGTTGTTGACTTTGAGAAACTTGATCACTATTTCCTGTCCTCTGCAGTCCTGTCACCAACAAACCTTGTACTGACCTTCTCAAACGATGAGACCGATTCTTCCTATACCTTTCACTCCTCAGTATCAGAGGATTCACATTTCCTTGAGATTGAGTACCGGGACCAGATGCAGACTGTAAACATCACATCCCAACCTGCAATGAACAGCGCAGTTAACAGAGATGTACTCATTTCCCTCATAAGCCAGATCCGCGTGGCAATGCTCTATCTCAGGGATCATAAGCTTCGTCTCAGCCGCCTTATCCTCAGGGAAATAGATATACTGGCAACAATGAAGGTCACAGATCTTTTCTACACCATCCTGGAGATCCTGTCGCCGCTTATCACGCAGGAAGTCACAGGAGTCCTGGGTTCCACCCAGGAAATTGATGACTCAGATCAGGGAGGATTGACTCGCAATTTCATATATCAGAGGTTATCCCTGCTTGGCGACAGATCCAACACAGTAGCCTCATTCATGGGGATTCCGGGTTTTATGGACACCATGTCAAAAAGCCAGTGAAAGTATGGAGATAACACTTACTGGACTCGTGCGCCTCAACTGGGATCCGGCTTCCGGCTTCGCAGGGTTTTTTTCAGGCCCTCAGTATCCATGTAATAGGCAACTGCACCCATCTTCCTGGCTTCACTTGCTGCATACGCGCTCTGAAGACCCTTCTGGCAGTAGAATACGAATGTCCTGCCTTTCCCGAATCTGTCAATAAGTTCCTTAACATCCCCTATGCGCGCATGCACTGAACCGGGGTAATGCCATTCATCGAATTTATCATGCCCCCTGAGGTCCACCACCACAGGATCCAATTCTATGTCCTTCCCCCTTAGATCAATGTCAGGAATCCCCATGGTGTAATGGTCGATTTCACTTCCATTTATTGTGGTGTCGCTGGCTATCAGCTTATCGACAAATGGGAACATGGCCATGTCGTGATCAACCTGCTGCACGGTTACGCCCATTATGGAATTTCTTGAGAACAGGGAGCAGAACTCACCCTTGCTGGATTCCGGAAAAGTGCCTATCCTTCTTGCAAGATCAGTTATCTCATCCTTGTCCATTCCCGCCAGTGGCCGGTATACAGGAATGTCAGTCCCCCGGTTTATAACCATGAGATTTTCTGGGGTTTGTGAGGAGACCTGCCCCAGTGATTCGCCTGTCACTATGCCATAGGCTCCTGTGGACACAGCTATCCTTGCCGCAACAGAATAAAGAATGCGCTTGAATGTGACACTTGGGGCGGAGTAATCATCCCTGCCAGCCAGCTCTGCAACAATGGATGATCCATCCATTATATGAATCACAGGATCATATCCATGGCCCCAACGGGCAACAAGCCTCTTCATGGCCGAAAGGAAATCCACTGTGTCAACAGGGTGTGCAAGTGAGACAAAAACAAATTCCAGAGGTGATCCCCGCTTCATGGCCATCCATGCTGCCACAGGCGAATCAATTCCGCCAGATACAAGTGCCACCAGCTTTCCCTCCGAGCCTATGGGAAGGCCCCCAGGGCCCGGGCGGGAGCTGTTGAAAAAATACGCTCTGTTGTCACGCAACTCGATGTTTACCTCCAGATCAGGATGCTCCAGATCCACCCCAGCAGAATAAGGAAAAAGTGCATCACCAACAAGCAGATTCAGATTGATAGAAGTGAAGTTCTGTCCTCCAGCTCTTCTTGTCCTCACTGCAAATTTCTTTCCACGGAGGCTCCCTGCGTACAGCTCAGTTGCCCTGATCACAATTTCAGAAGGGCTGGAGAATACCATTTCAGTAACCTCAGAGAGTGATTTCACGCCCATTGTGCGGCTCAGAACCTCCATGACCGTTTCCGGATTTGAGTATCCATCAAGGAAGAGCCTCCCACGTTCCCACCTGAAAGTAGCATTTTCACCTGCCCGCAGAAGTCCCTGAATTATATTCCCACGAAGGCGGTTTTCCATCATCCTTCTTGCGTGCGATCCCTTGAGTCCTATCTCGGAGTATCTGACTATGATCAATATTTCCCCATGGGACAGTGGAATAAAACATTATGTGGAGCACTGCAAATGGGAATACGGCGGGAGATCGGAACATTTTATGCCAAAATATGTGGACCGAATCTTCCGCATCATTCAGAAAATCAGAATTATAATCCAGACAACAATATTTTTAAACTTATAATATTTCATATTATATTATGTTGAAGACTTTCATAAAAACCAGCAATTCGAACTGTTTCTCAGACACACTGACGAAGATCTACTTCCAGGTTGGAATAAGTGCGGTACAGGGCGATAATGCAGGATCCGGGTCTGCCATTGCAATTATTGTGGATAGAAGCGGTTCAATGCATGGTGAGAAGCTTGATGATGCTCGGGATGCTGCCAAGATGGTACTTGATGTTCTGGGGGAAGCTAATGAACTGGCCCTGTATTCATTTGCCAGCAGAGTGGAAAGAATTATACCAATGGGCCCTGTTGATGATGTGGATAGAATTTCAAAGGAGATTGACAGGATCAGGGCATCGGGAGGAACAAGTCTTTACAGGGCTTTGGAAACGGTTTACGACGATGCCAGGAAGTTTTCATCAGAAGGAGGGTCAGTAACAGCCATACTGCTCACGGACGGCCAACCCTCAGATGTCACAGATGTGGACAGGTATGAAAAGCTTGCGGCAAGTGCATCCGAAATTGGCATGAAAATAGTCAGTATTGGAATAGGAGATTACGATGAGACCATACTGAAGAAGATTTCTGACATTACAAATGGTGACTTCGTGAATGCTACTGACCGGAATCTGGTCTCAGAAACATTCAGGAAACATGCCAGAGAGGCTGCCACTGCTGGAGGTACATCAGTCACGCTGAAGATAGTCCCCCGGGAATCCGGTTCAGTGAATGTTTTTGATCAGTCCTTCACAGTGGACGATGGGATTGTAACAGTAAATCTGGGCTCTGTGGGCGCAACTCCAGTAAATGTGACAGGATCCGTGGACATAAAGGGTGGAGCAGAGGGTAGCATCACTGCCCTGCAGGCCATAGTTTCCTACAGGGACAATGACGGCAGTTCCAGGGAGGACAAGTTTCCTGTGACTTTGAACAGAACAAAGAACTCGGAAATGGTTGTGTCAGGCATAAACAGGGATCTTGTGAACGAGGCACGCCTGAAGATGCAGATGAACCAGGTGGAATACCTCATATCGCAGGGTGATTTCGACAATGCCACAAGAATTAACAGGCAGGCTATGGACGCTGCAAACGCAACCAGAAAGATTGAGCTCATAGAAGCAACAAGAAAACTGGACCGGGTGCTTTCCTCCGGTTCCGGTGAGGTTGACAGAAAGGAAGCGTATAACCAGACAACAAAAATAAAGAGGAATTGAAATGACATGGTTTTGCACTAAGTGTGGATCGCAGAATGAGGATTCGGAATCAGCGTGTGTCCTATGTGGATCAGGCAGGATCAGCGAGATGGAATCACAGCAGGGAGTTATGGTCCAGGATCCAGAGACCCAGCAGCCTGCACCTGAGCCTTCACCGGTCCAGCAGCCCCCCCAGGCTCCTGTTTCGGAGCATGCCGGGGAGCCCCAGGAGGAGAGTTTCCTGGAGTTCCAGTTTGTCCAGAGCCCCATGGACAGTCTTATGGGGAAGAAGGTAAAGGTGAATTTTTCCGTGTTTCCTTCCGTATCGGTGGGGCGTTCGCCTGAAAATGTTATGCAGATCCCTGACGCCAGTGTGTCGAGGATGCATGCAAAGATCATGCTGGATGGTGGTTCATATTACCTTGAGGATGTTGGCAGCAGCAACGGCACATTCATTTACGACGGATCGAAGTTTGTGGAAGTGAAGGAAAAAACAAAGATTCAGGAGAAATCCCTAGTGAAATTTGGAGAAGACACCATAGTGAAGGTTACGTCCGTAAAGGCAGTCTGAGGTGCTGACCTTGGATTTTCCATATCTCATAATACCGGAAATGATGGCGGGTACACTGGACAGGTATGTTGAGAAACTCGGCCATCCGGTACCTGTCAGGAAAATGGTCGTGGAATGCGGTGAAGCAACATTTGTGGGCGATACCCATGGTGCCCTTGATGTTTCCTCATATGCCCTGGCAGTTTCCAGGAACAGTGCACTCGTATGCTTTGTTGGAGACCTTGTCGACAGGGGCAGGAACCAGCTCTTCAATCTTCTGTTCGTGGTTGAATCAGCAATAATATCCGGGCGGGTGGTCATTGTACGTGGCAATCATGAAAGCACGCTGACGAACGACTACTATGGTTTTTCCGACGAACTGAAAAGCCTCGGTATTTTCGACCAGCTTTACCCTCATGTTGTGAGGCTTTACGGTAGGCTCCCGTATGCCCTGCTGCTGAACAACTGCATCCTGGCGGTGCATGGAGGAATCGCCAGTGATCCCTTGTCGCTTAAGGGCTGGGAATCCCTCCCCATGGATGACCCTGAACCATCAGATCCAGGCGCCTTCCAGATACTCTGGAATGATCCCAGGGAATATGTTGACGGTTTTCTTCCCGGCACCAGAGGCGAGGGAACCTACCTTTTCGGACCAGACGCCTTCAATGAGTTCGTTGAGAAAAATGATATCAAATTCCTCATCAGGGCACATGAAGTGAAAAAGTCCGGCTACGAGTATATGTTCCAGGGCAAGCTTATCTCAATTTTCTCGTCAAGGTACCACAAGGGAAAGGCTGCAATTTTGAGAATCGACCTTGGCCCTGACCACAGGCAGGAAATCATGATTGTTCCCGATGAGGAGGGCTCAATCGCATGGCCAGCAGACCCGGCCTGATACTGCGTGCAATTGCGGCAGCGCTGGCCATCGTTGGGATTCTCTTACTTGCAAATGTGTACGTTCTGGTTTTCCCGTCTCTTCCACACACCACTGAGATCATCATTCTGCTTTTCCTTGCAGCATTCGCCCTGTTTGTGGCTGGCAGAATATCTGAGAATACAAAATCCGGCTACAGGATAGCCCGATCCACACTGGTTGGCTTTGCATGGATTTTCTTCGTTATGTGGGTGTTTCTGGACTACATCAGCCTGAACCCACTTACTCTTCCGGCCGGGGTCTCATCAACAGTCGAAGCATACGTGATGGAAATACTGTTCTGGCTCCCATACGCTGTTGCAGTGGTGTCAGGTGGAGCATTCATCGCCGCCTTGGCATCAAGAGCCCCGGTCAAGAACAGAATATCCGGAGAAGCAATAATTTTGGGGTCTTTCATGATTCTTGTATTCATTCCCGTGATCAACCGTGGGATGGTGGCTTTCGATACAGTGCCAGTTTTTGCAAGGGAAGTTCTCTATTTCTCTGCACCCATTGTGGCGGTGGAGGCCTACTTCACCCGCTTCAAGTTTCACAGGCAGATAGCGAAGTTCCTGATTCTTGGCAACATGGTAATGCTTCCACTGAGATTCAATAACAGCATAATATTCCTAATCAGGGGATTTACATTTCCGACAACTATTGTATACCCGTTGCTGTACCTTGTGCTTTCATACATCATTCTCATAATAGCCGTGACAGCAGTTGTGTATATATTCCGGGGAATAGCGCCGCCGTCTGCAGCAAGGAAACTGGCAGGGGCCGTTATACCACTTGCTGGCGGCTATTTCGTTCTCTCATATTTCCATCTTCTTCCCATCTCATTCGAGAACGGAGGACTGACTTATTCGGAATTTATTTCGGCCCGGATCTATTTCATGCTTGTAATTGCCATTGTTATCTTGGCCATAATAATTCTCGTGGGAAGAATCATTGCAACACGGGGTGGCAAGGCGACAGTCCTGTATGGCTCTGTTCTGCTTCTCAGCATAATTATGATTTACAGATCAGGATATTCTGCTCATTTCCAGGTTCCTCTCATTGCTGGAATGACGGTTACAGCTGTGGCAGTGGGAAGCGCTACAGGGATATCACGCAGCCTTAAGGAAAGCTTCCTGGGTAATTACGATCTCCTCAAGACTGTCAAAGTGAAGGGAAAGGGGAGTCCACAGCCTTCAGCTGGATCCGCGCCGGCCACGCCTGCCAGGGTACACATCCAGCAGCCAGCCACACCCATTGTGCCCACTTCAGTGAACGTTCCCGACTTCTGGATAGGACGCGAAATATCCGGATATACTGTCAGGGATATCATAAGCCGTGAGACTGGGTTCGCTTACGTCCTTAGAGCATCAAGATTTGGTGAACCGGATGTTGCCATAAAGATCCTTAAGCCCTTTGCTTCAGATGGCACCAAGATTGCTTTCGATAACGAATTTCTGAGGAAATTCCTCCTTGAATTCCAGAATGTCATGGTGCTGAACGGGAAGAAGTATGTGGTCAACATAATTGGGGTGGGTTTGAGGACATATCCTGACGATGGAACAAAGATGGACAAGTACAAGGAAAATCCACCTGCAATAATAATGGAACTGCTGCAGGGTGGAAAACTTTCCGATCTGGATTTCAAGTTCAATACCATGAAGCAGATGGAACTGTTCTTTGAGATTGCTATCAGGGTTTCACAGGGTCTTCAGGATGCACATGATGCCAGAATCCTGCACGGTGACATAAAACCTGACAACATAATGTTTGCAAGCAGGAATGGATTCTCTGTCAAGTCTTATTCAAGGACGCCTGATAAGCTCATACAGGCAATAAGGAAGAACGACATAACACCAAAGATTGTTGATTTCGGTTCAGCCAAGATCAGGGGTCTCGGTAACATTGTATTTTCTCAGTTTTCCGTGCTGTATTCTCCTCCAGAGATTCTCCTGAGCAACTATGACACGGACGAGACCTATGATGTATATGAGTTCGGCATGGTGATGTATTATCTTCTTACAGGATCAGCCAACGATTTCAGGACTGCCAAGAGTCTTGCCAGGAGGCAGGTCTTCATTGAAAGCCGTGTGAATTCTGGAAAATTCTACACTGACAGGAACGCTCTTCTCTGGGAAGCTACTGCTGTGCCTGTGACTGAGCCATCAAAAGTTAATCCCCTCGTGAGGAAACCCCTCCAGTTTCTCATAATGAGGTGCATCGATCCCGATCCAGCAAACAGGTACAGCGACATGAGCGAGATCAAGAAGAGCCTGATTCACTGTGCAGTGAAGGATTACGGCTTTAAATCGGTCCGTGACATATAACGCTGCATCATCGCCGTTATGGGAATTCAACCCGCAACTGGGACTCTGGATTTGTTTTGAACCGGGACTGCATATGTTAATATCTCACCATGAATTTTATTAGGACATGATAAAGTGCCCATCTTGCGGTTCGTCCATGCCAGATGGCTCCCTGTTCTGCCAGAAATGTGGATCAAGACTTCAGCAGAATGTACCGGTTCATGAGCATCAAAACCTTCCCCCTGATCCCCCTCCTGCAGTAAGTTCGGTTTTTGCCCAGCTGGAGAAGGTTCTGAACAAATCTGACGTATCGGCGCATTCCGTCAGTGGGCTTCCAGGGCTGATTTCCGGTGATGATAACCTTCTCATAGTCTCCCCCGGCCCGTCGGTCATTATGGTTAAAATCACGTCGGAGCCAAATTCCAATACATGGGAGGATATGGTGAGGGCGAAATTCCGGATGGGATCAGATATTGGCGTGGCGGTTCTTGATGATGCACTGAAATTGAAGGAAGATGTCAACATAAAGGCACAACTGGCAAAAAGCGGCATTTTTACAGTCAGTAAATCTGAACTCACAGAAAAGGTGAAGGGGATTTCAGCAACTGCTGGATGGCAGAGCATCATGGATCAGATACTGAATGCAACTGGAATATCCCGTGATGGGGATCGCATGATATATTCAATGTCACAGACCAGATATTCACTTATTCCGGACAGCGTGAAAGACAAACTGAAGAAGTGGATGGGAAGAAACAACCCACCATGACGTCTCATCCGCACTGAAGGCCCGACCCTGACGCTCAGCCTTCGGTAAAAAAAAGACAAAATCAGAATTTAATGGGCTCAGAGAGTATTCCAATGATTATTGGCTCCTCCTTTATGATCCATTTTCGTGCTGTTGCCTCCCTGAGCTTACCGGTTACATGGGACCACTGGGAAAGCGAATCTGTTTCGTAAAGAACCACAAACTCCTGATCACCCAGCCCATATGAGTATGTGGTGTACGATCGGATATCCCGGTTCTCGGGGTGTGATGTTGCCATTCCAATGTGCTCAGCAAGTATCCTCTTCCTTTCATCATAATCAATAAGATACCAGTCAGGCGTCTTGCTCATGGGATACGCGACGAAATATCTCTTTGGGACGAATCTCAGTGTGTCCTCAAGGCTTCTTACATCCCTGAGGTATGGAGAATGCTCGTAGAGCGAAAACATGCTGTACCTAGCTGATCCATATCCTCCCATTGCCCTCATGATGCTCTCCTTGAATCTGGACATATCCATGGGGTCATGGGAGGACATCCAGAATATTACGTCGCAGTCATGCCTTATGGATCGGTACATCCTGAGGTTGATCAGCCTCCCCTCATATTCCCTGAAAGTTACGTTCAGGGCCTCAACCACTGCATCCCTTTCCGGCTGCTCCAGCGAATAGAATTGATTGTTGAAGGAGAAAGTTGCCACATAGGTGTAGATTTCATCTGACAATGATATCATTCAGTAATCATTACTTCATAATTATGCATTTCCAATTAATATATGGCAATGGCTATCACGCCGCAGTGGCTGTTTTCAGTATTCCCAATTGAAAATCCTTATTACTGTATTATTGTTATTGACTCATGGATAATGATAACATATTCAATGCCGTCAATGCTGTGGAATATTACGTGGGTTCAGCAAGGCAGTGGTCATTTTACCATCAGCAGGCACTGGGTTTTGACCTCATTGCATATGCCGGTCCTGAGACCGGTGTGAGGGATCGCGTTTCATACCTCCTGGGTCAGGGGGACGTCCGTCTGATTTTCACCAGTTACCTGAACTACAATTCTCCAATTGCCGATCATGTGAGATATCATGGGGATGGAGTGAAGGACATTTCCCTTCGCGTTGAAAACATTGGGGACACCGTGGACTTCGTCAGAAAGAGAGGCGTCGCAAAGATTTCACCAGTTTCAAAAATCACGGGCAGGGAAGGCACTTTTGATACCGCCAGAATATATTCTTACGGTGAAACAGTGCACACGCTTGTTGAGGAGGACAGCTACAAATCAGGAATTCCTCCCGGATTTGAGGAAATCGGGACCAGGGGAAAACATGTCGGTCTGAAGAAGATCGATCATACTGTTGGTAACGTTGAGGACAGAATGATGGATTCCTGGGTAAATTATTACGTCAAGGGGCTGGGCTTTGACCAGCTCATAAGCTTTGATGACAAGGACATAAGCACAGAATACTCTTCTCTAAGGTCAAAGGTTGTGCATTACGGGAACAGGAAAATCATCTTCCCCATCAATGAGCCAGCCCTGGGGCTGAAAAAGTCACAGATACAGGAATACCTGGACTATTACAACTCACCAGGAGTACAGCATATTGCCATAGAGACGGACAATATACTGAAAACCGTGGCAGAGATGCAATCAAGGGGTGTGGAGTTCCTCACAACCCCTTCAGTGTATTACGATACACTTCTGGACAGGGTTGGAAAGATTGACGAAAAGGTCGAGGATCTTCGTCGCCTGAACATACTGGTTGACAGGGACGATGACGGATATCTCCTCCAGATTTTCACAAGGCCAGTTGGTGATAGGCCAACATTCTTCTACGAGATAATCCAGCGTAAGGGAGCCACATCCTTCGGCAAGGGAAATTTCAGGGAACTGTTCAAGTCCATTGAGGCAGAACAGGCCAAGAGAGGGAACCTGTAACCATGAGGATTGCAAGGGTCGAAACGGAGGACGGTATAAGGACCGTTATCGCAGTTGGAGAAAGCTTCCTGGATCTGGGTGAGATCATAGGGATGCCTGTGGAGGAACAGGGGAGGTCATTTTACTCCGTTGTGCTCAAGAACCTTGAAAAGATCAGGAGTTTCATTGCGAGCGGACATTACGCCGGAATCACTGACCATGTCCCAACATCCTATCTAGTTCCCATGCCTTACATAAACCAGATCAGGGATTTCTATGCATTTGAGGGTCACGTGAAGACAGCCAGATCCCTGAGAGGGCTTGATATGGTACCGGAATGGTATGAATTCCCTGCATATTATTACTCAGGCAACTCATCCATCTATGCCAGTGATCATGATCTGCCCTATCCAGGATTCTCTTCAGAACTTGACTTCGAGCTGGAAGTGGGAGCAATAATAGGCAAGGAGGGCAAGAACATCTCCGTGGCGGATGCATGGTCGCACATCTTCGGCTTCACCCTCATGAACGACTGGAGCGCCAGGGATCAGCAGAGAAAGGAGATGAAGATCGGGCTCGGTCCCTCCAAGAGCAAGGATTTTGCCACAAGTATGGGCCGTTTCATTGTAACCGCAGACGAGATGGAAACACACCTTGACCAGAACCGGAAACTTGACTGCAGCCTTCAGGCAAGCTTGAATGGCGATCTTTTCGTGGAAGGGAACCTGAAGGATATGCACTGGACTTTCCAGGAGATGATTTCATGGGCATCCACTGAAACTCTGCTGAAGCCCGGAGACGTCATTATGAGCGGCACGGTGTCAGGAGGGTGCATCCTTGAGAGAGGACCTGAAAGAGCAGGATGGCTCAAGGCAGGAGACCAGGTGAGTTTTCACTCAGACATACTGGGGGACCTGGTCACAAGAATCGTGGAGGCGGAATGAGTTGGTGTTTTACGTCAGGCAGGGCAGAATGCCAGAAAGCCGGCACACATACGATGATAGGAGCAATATACTCAGGGAGGAACTCTTCGGGGAGGAAAGTTTTGACGGACCTTACTCTCTCCTTTACCACCTTGGTGAACCGACACGGGTTAAATCCGTGAAGAAGATATCCCGCGAGCCACTGGATAAGAGCTCAGCAGATGTGATGATTCACAGGCATTTCCAGACAGGAAATCTGGGCAGAGGAGGGGACTTCGTAACTGGCAGGAGATACCTGATGTTCAATTCCACGGTCAGGCTGTCAGTGGCACAGACATCTGAGAACGCGGGAACTCTTTACAGAAACGCACTAAGTGACGAGGTCTACTTCATTCAATCCGGTCACGCCACAATGAGGTCCATGCTGGGAAACCTGGATGTTTCGCCGGGGGATTATCTGTACATTCCAAAGGGTACAACTTACGCCCTTGATTCATCATCAGGTCTGGATTTCTTCCTTGTTGAATCCAGGGAAAGGGCTTCCATTCCACCAAGATACCTCAACATTTACGGCCAGATAAAGGAGGGTTCGCCATACTATACCAGGGATATCCGTGTTCCCCGCCTCCAGGATCCATCAACAGATGGCGGATCGTTCGATGTACTGGTGGATTTCGGAGATTATTTCCTCAGGGAGGAAAGAGACATGAATCCCTTCGACGTGGCGGGCTGGGACGGCTACCTCTACCCATTTGCAATAAGCACCGGGTCAATGGCGCCAATTGTGGGAAAGTTGCATCAGCCTCCTCCGGTTCACGAGACATTCAGCGGAAAATCTTTCATGATAGGGACATTCCTTCCAAGAAAATTCGATTTCCATCCCAGATCCATACCAATATCCTATTACCACAGCAACATTGACACCGATGAGGTTCTTTTCTATTCATCAGGGAGTTTCATGAGCAGGAAAGGCATATCTGCAGGATCAGTAACGCTGCACGTCAGGGGCCTCATCCATGGGCCGCAGCCAGGGGCGCTTGAATCCGCCATAGGTAAAGAGGAGACGGACGAGGTTGCAGTCATGGTGGAAGCGTATGAGCCGCTGAAAGTTACCAGGGATGCCATTGGGATAGAAGATCGAGCCTATATGGAATCATGGTACAGATGAGGTTCAATTATCTCCCCATCAGGAGGGTTTACCATGGCACTGGTGTGCTGAGAGAACTTCCAGAACTCCTGAAGGAGCTTGGAACCAGGAAAGTCATGGTGATGTCATCAAGCTCAGTTTCGAAAACGGTATTTTACGGCGATCTGCTCAGCGAAATTCCTGGAGATTATGCCGAATTCAGGGAGGTCACGCAGCATTCTCCAATGGAGGAGATTGAGCACGCTACCGAACTCATGAGGAACAGGAATTGCGATACAATACTTTCAGTTGGTGGTGGAAGTGTTCAGGATGCTGCAAAGGTGGTGAGGTATTATTACGACATAGAGGCACCCCAGATCGCAGTTCCAACAACGCTTTCTGCAGCTGAATTCTCCCACATTGCAGGGTATTCCATCGGGGGCGAGAAAACCGGAATACGGGATGCCAGGATCACACCACATTACGTATTCCTGGATCCGGAGCCGGCCATGGAAACCCCCCAAAAATTATGGAGGACATCGGGCATAAGGGCACTGGATCATGTCATTGAAACAGTGGTATCAAATTTCAGCAGTGAACCTGCCCGTATAATGGCCAGAGAGGCAATGAGAAAGATATTCATCAATCTCCACGGAGATACATTGCCGGAAAAGCATGAATGTCAGCTGGCGGCATGGTACTCGTATTTTGAAGTGTTCGACGTGCCATTCGGCCTGAGCCACCTCATTGGCAGAGTCATTGGCGCAAAGTGGGAGATACCGCATGGGGTTACCAGCTGTATAACCCTTCCCGCAGTCCTCAGGCATTACGTGGAAGTGAATCCTGAGCCACTGGCACTCATGGGATCATGGCTTGGACTTTCCGCATCAGATAATAGGGAACTGGCATTGCAGTTTGCAAGAACGGTGGAAAGCTTCATCAGGGGTCTTGGATTTGTCCCACGCCTTGGTGACTACGGGATAACCCGTGACGATTTCAAATATATTGCGGGAAAGATTAATGCTCCTGGCAGCGAAGTTCTTGAAGTCCTGGAAGACATGATCTGAAAGAGGCGGCAACCTCAGAGAAGAGTCGCTTCCATGAGGCCTGATTTCTGGGACTTTTCCCTTACAATATTGATCTGGTCAAACTTTGTGATGCTGATCTCCATAAGAGGTATCGCAGTGCCAGAAAAGAAGTGTCCTCCGACCATTATGTGGTCAGCTCCGGCACCCGAGCAGTGGATATGAAACCTGGGCTCCACAGAGGCAATGCTTCCATGAAACACAACCATCTCAAGTGGGCCTTCGTACGTTTTGCGTATGTACTCAGTCCCGGTGTAATAACCGATTTCCAGGTTTTTTGCGGCTCCCAGCCCCCACTCTATTTCACCTGAACTGATATGATACTTCTCAAGAACAGAATTGAGACAATCCCGAATGTCTTCGCCGTATTCAATTTTAAGAAAGATCTTGTTTCCTTCGGATTTAGACTGCATGGTTCCAGTAACGTCTTTATGGATAAAAAACTGATACAGAAATAAGCTGTGAATATACATTCTGTGATATAATCTGTGAATTATAATAACTGAATGTTTGATGCCGCAGGATATTGATAACACTGATCATATTCAGGTGGCACTGCCATCAGTTCCCATGCTGTAGAACACAGACCACCTGCCATTTTCCCTGGTAACTCCCAGGATGGAGCAGTTCCTGAATCTCACAACCCCATCGGCCGCGCCTATGTTGCTCTGGTAGAAACCGCGCATGAATCCGCCATGGGTAACCACCAGAATCCTCCTGCCCTCATATTCCCTGTAAATGCTGTCAACTGTCCTGTTTATCCTCTCAAGAAACGCTGGAAGTGTTTCCACTCCCGGCAGGCCGTCGATGGAGTCCGAGAGTATGGTGGTCATTTCAATTTTGAAGCGTTCCCTGATTTCATTACTTGTCAATCCCTCAATGACTCCGCCTGTACGTTCCCTGAGATCATCACATGTCCTGAAATCCAGGGGATGGACTTTCTTCATGATGATCTCCGCAGTCTGGACAGTTCGCTTCATTGGGCTTGAAATTATGACATCCGGTGAAAGAGATGCGATTATGGGAACAACGGCGGATACCTGTTCAATTCCCTCCTGGCTCAGATCCTCATCAATGGAGCACTGCCATACACCAAGCTTATTCGATTCTGTGACGGCGTGCCTCAGGAAGAAAATCAGGGTCTTCAACAGTTCATAATTGAACTGTCATATATTTCTGTTGGCACTGTCCGAAAGGCCGAGCCAGAACTTCTCCTCAAGGTCCAGTATTCCCTTTGCTCCCTCCATGAATTTCTTTCTGGCAACTGGATCATCAGCATGCTGTCCCAGCACATTTTCCATTGCCTCCTCATGATGTTCTTCCAGCTCCCGGTGGAATGTGAAATACTTGAGATCAATGCTGGAATATTCCGGATGTTTCTGCATCCATATCTTCATCCCGGCAAGGATCTTGTCCCACATTGGTATTGCCATGTTCTCAAGCCCGAATTCCGCCCCAAGAGCCTGGAAGTGATCTCCGGCGAAGTAGTTCCGCATGCCGTCAAGCCATGCCTTTGTGCTGGGAAGCTGCCTGCTTCCAACAAGATCCATGGGTTCCATTTTCAGGCTTCTCAGGTACGATCTGTAAAGGAGTTCGTGCCTTTTCCGGGGGTCATCGTCACCAAGTTCGGACACAAGGATTGTGGTGAGGTTAGCTGCATCATCCTCGTCAGGCGTATTTACCAGCAGCACGGAAAGTATTGACGGCCACTCCCTTGTAAAGTGGTAAAATTCCCTGGAAAACCTCATGAATTCATCCCTGGAAATATCCCCACGCGCAAACCTGTCAATAAATTCGTTGTTGGTTGCGCTGTGCTTCTTCACAAAGTTGTATGTTTCCCTGTAGAAGTTATTGTCTTCTTTCATCATGATATGTTATTGAATTATCAATATTTAAGCATATCTAATCAAAAATATTCAGTCTTATTCATATGCTCCTGACCAGCAGGTCGTGGAGCAGGCTCCGGAACCTGGAAAAAGCGTGAAATACATAAGAAGAGGCGATCCGGTGTATTTGCATAACTTCCCCTGGTCATATCTCCCTGAATGGAAAAATTGACAAGCACTCCAGATATATGTGAGCGATCAACGTGGCACAACTGAGGAATCTTGAAAAATTTGAAATGAATGCGCTGGACATCTGCAAGGATGAGGAATTCAAGGAAAAGCTCAAGGTTTGGGTACAGAAGAAGAAGGAACCCCTGGATAACTACGGCCTCAAGAAGCTCAAGGACAAGATAGAGAAGCATCAGAGGAAAATGGCCAAGGCACAGAAGAAGGCAGGAAACGCTTGAAGGCAACAATTCTCACCATTGGGAATGAAATCCTCAAGGGCAGGACGGTAAACACAAATTTCTCCCATATAGGCCACGTCCTGACATTTGCTGGTTACGAGGTCTTCCGAGGTCTTGTTGTCCGTGATGACCCATCCGAAATAGCGTGGGGAATAACCCAAGCCACAGGCTTCAGTGATCTTGTTGTGACATCAGGAGGTCTCGGCCCAACATTCGATGATATGTCGGTTAAGGCAATTGCAGATGCTCTGGGAATACCTCTCGAGACAAATGCGGACGCCCTGAGGATGATCCGGGAAAAATATTCAGCACAGAACCTGGAACTCACGCCGGAACGCATGAAGATGGCAATGCTGCCAAGGAATGCCGAGGCAATAGCAAACCCTGTTGGCACAGCCCCGGGTGTGTTCTTCAATTACCGCGGAGTAAGTATACTGATTCTCCCGGGCGTACCATCCGAGATGAAGGCAATACTGGAATCCATGATCCCAAGAATACGCATTCCAACAGTTCATTATTACGAGGAAAGTGTGGTTCTGCACGGGATCATGGAAAGTGCATTTGCCCCAGTTGTTGCAGATGAGATGAAGAAGGCCGGAGGAAGCGTGTATATCAAGAGCCACCCCTCATCAGCCGAAGTATCTCATCCTGTCCTGGAGATTGAGGTTTCCGGCACAGCCCAGGACGATGCAACCGCAGTTAAAGTGGTGAGAGCAACACTGGAGAGCATAAAGAAGAGGCATCAGGAAATGCTGAATAAAAAATGAGACAATGAAAACGATCAGTGAGCGCCGGGCGGAAATATTGTGTTATCAAAATTCAGGTATCTCCTGTCCTCGAACCGCAGGTAATCCGGATTAACTCCCTTTATCAGAGCCATGAAATATGCCATGTAGTAAAGCGGAACCATTGCAGTTATGGCGTCCGCATAGATATCTCCAGTTTTCTCGAAATCAATCCGGTAATCACCATCGCCATTAACCACAAGGGTCTTCGTGGAAGTATGCCTGCATGCATGGACTATTTCCGCGGTTCTCTCCCTCACTTCGGGTGAATCAACGATTACCACAAGGGAATTTTCGTCCAGAACTGCCGTGCATCCATGGTTGAACTCCTCCAGCTCTATGCCTTCCGCGTGAAGATGGGTCGATTCCTTCAACTTCTGGGCCCCTTCTCTTGCAACAAGATAGTTCGGACCTGCACCAAGTACAAAAATATCCCTTATGCTTGAAAAATTGCCGGATATTTCCTGTGCCTGCTTTTCCAGACGGTTCAGCTCTCTCTCTACAGTGCCGGCCAGTCCCCAGATGTCAAAGTCAAGTGAACCAAAGTGAATTGCCACCTCAAGGGCAGCGAAAGCGTTATCAAAGAAAGCCTTGGTGTTGCACAGAGACATGTCTGGCGAATCGCCTATAACAATGGGGACATCCGCCTCAAGATAAAGGGGGGAGTCCCTGTAATGGGTTACTCCCGCAGTCCTGGCTGTTCTCTTTGCATGCCTTACTGCATCCACAGTTGATTTTGTCTTGCCCGTGTGGGAATACGCCATCACCAGATCCATGGGCTTCCAGTATTTCTCCAGTTCAAAAGCCTGTACAGGATACCATTGCCTTCCATGTTCAGTAAGAATTCCTGAACCTATTGCGGCAGCATGATAGGCAGTGCCATTTCCGGTCACAAACAGGTTCTTCCCGAGAAAGCTGTAATCAAGCCTCTCCATTATATCAATGGTATTCCTGATGCCATGGGCGCTTGATTTCAACATATCATACATCACATATGGGTGTCCTTTTCTCAATTCAGGTAAATCATCAGTCATTGTTATGAGAAAATGGCATATGATATAACGCTTTGCAAATAATTTTCTGAAATTTTAACTGCAGGATGAGATGTGCCCTTTAATTTACCGGAACAGTGGATGAATGCACCCTGGCAAATCAACATAAAGTTCTTCCAAATGAATCAGAATATAGAATGTGGAATAAATTATGAATGTAGTTTCCCGATCATTCTTTTTTCTTCTCCGAAGGGATATCCTTGTGCTCCAGTGAAGGAGTGTTTGCACGGGATGTTTTCTCAACCTGCTTCTTTATTTTCCTTCCCCTGGCGGCTACCACCACCAGTGCTGCAACCAGAACCACAATGACCACAAGTATTGCTATGTTCAGAGGGGTGAACGTCAGGGAACTCTGAAGCTGCTGAGTTACTGTGGGCGTTACCTTCTCGTTGAAGTTGTACACCTGTAAAGTCGGCTGAGGTGAGCTGTTGGTATACCATGTCACTATGAGCTGGGCCGGATAGGTCTCAAGCTTTGCTGACGAACTCACGTCTACCAGGAATGTTATGGTCATCTCCTGGCCGGGGAGAAGTTTTCCGATGGTTACGTTATCTGCTGTAAGCGAGGACAGCGGATTTGAACTGGATACATGTATGGAAATCACACTTGGGGAAACAAGGTGTATTTCAAGATCATACATTGTAACATTGCCAGTATTGGTCAGGTTGAACTCCTCAAGGTTCTTGCTGCTGCCAGGTTGCATTGTTCCTATGGTTGATGTAATCCCCAGGATTCCATAGCCGTGAACGTAGGTGCTGATGGCGCTTGTCATGTGCCCATATGAAACAGTGATGGTCTGGGCGCCTGTAACATTCAGAGCGTCCACAAGGAAGGTAAGGTTCTCAGTGGAACCGGATGCAAAGTAAGGAATATGGTATTCTGAAGTCAGGATGCTGAAGCCTGTTGATTGCAGGGAAACATTGAAATTCTGGTATGAGCCAAGACCAGTGTTTGCAAAGATCAGATCCAGCGATATGTATTTCTCATTCTGGTATACCACTGGTGGATCCATGAAATAGTTCACCAGCCCTATGCTTGGTGTGGCCAGAACTCCAATCTGGAACGGAACACTTTCAGTTGTGGAAACGTTGCTGACATCCCTGACACTCATCTGGTATAAGCCGTTGGTCGTGCTGGAACTTATATTTACAAGCTGCTCCAGAACAATTTTAACCGTAGCAGGGCTGGAAGTGGGAGAAGGAAATGTGAGGTTCTGGTAATCAACCACAGTGGTGTTGGGTCCATGGACATAACTGTAACTGAAGAAACCGGACGATCCCAGATTAATGCTTAGATTCTGCCAGTTTGCAGTGAAGTAAGTATCCTCAATGGTCACAAATATGGGCACATAGCTGGAGTTTGGAGAAACCTGTGCCGATGAGTTTGGGCCGTACCATGTGGCCGATATGACCTTGATCACCGGAGCTGGTGGGGTAGCTGCGTTGGATGCGGGAGCAACTGCCACAACAGATGCCATCAGTAAAAATATCACGCCAGTCAATAACAGAGCTTTTTGTTTATTCATTTATCTCACCATTTTTTCCAAATGTCACGTTTTTCATGTAGAGTGCAAAAATCACGGTTAGGACGAGGAAGACCATGCCTACCAGATATATGTACTCGAAGGAGAGGGAATAGGGGAAGTTTTCATATACAGGCATGAAGGGAAGACCTGCAATCTTCACGTTCAATACTCCCACGAGAACAGGAAGCGTGTAAGTGGTCTCAAGAACACCGCCAATTGCGGGAGCAATGGAGGTCCCTATGTTCCTGAAAACCGTGTTCATTCCTGTGGATACTCCAGCTTCCCCGGGTGGAGTGGACACAAGCAGGATGTTTATGACCCCAACGAAAATGAAGGAAAGGCTGATTCCCAGTACTGTTGCGTCTTCAAGTATGGATAGTGTTGTCTGGCGGTTGAAGAGAAGTGCAAGATACGACAGGAAAAGTATTACTGAACCAATGAGTATTGCAACTTTCGGGCCACGGTTTGTTGTTATCCTGGCAGAAAGAGGTGCAAATACCATTGAAGCAAGTGCAGCAGGCAGGAGAGTCAGCCCGGAAGTTATGATTGAAACCCCGAAACCTGCAGGTTCAGGGTCCTGCAGCATTGTGGGAACTGTATAGAAGAGGAAGAACATTCCAGCCATTGCAAACATTCCGGCCATGTTGGCAAGAAAAACATTTCTTATCCTGAGGAGCTTCAGGCTCACGAAAGGCATTGAAACCTTCCGCTCCACATAGATGAACGCCACGAATGCCAGGATCGATACAGCAAATACTCCGATGGTTGATGGGGAATCCCATCCCCAGTACTGTCCCTCAGAAAGGCCTAGAATCAGCAATATTACTGAACCAGCAAGGGCAGCTACGCCTCCAAAGTCCACTGTTTCCCTGTGGCGAGGTGCGTAGTCTTTGATTATGTAAATAGAGGCAATGAAGAGACCGAAAGCAACTGGTATAGCAGAATGGTATGACCACTGCCAGCCGAAATACTGCGTGATATAGGCACCCAGTACAAGTCCTACTGCAGCGCCCCCAGTGAAGGTGGAACTCACTATGCCCTGCGCAAGTGCCAGATTCTCACGTGGAACCTGATCATTAAGAAGGGCATACGCAACGGGAAACATCCCCATACCAAGACCCTGGACAGCCCTTATTGCAATGAACTGCGGCAGTGTTGTTGCAAAGCCTCCAAATGAGATTGCGACCTATCTTTTCCCCTGATTAACACTACATTCTATCTAAAATAAGCTGTTTTAAGGTGTCTGTGAAGGAAAAGATTCTTATAGTGTGTAGTGTTATTATCACTACATGACATTCACCCGGAGGCTTCCAAAGGGAAAAAACATCTACGTTTACCGTGTGACAAACCACAGGATAAAGGGAACAAAGGAAGTGAAACAGGATTCTGTGTATCTTGGAAAGGAGATTACCGTGGATGGAAAAACCGTGATACAGGAACCGAAGAAGCGGATCATGGTTAGGAGGCTTCTCGAATCTGCGCCATACATAATGTACCGATATGCGGAGGATTTCGGAATAATAAATGATTTCATACCTGCCATAAGCGGTTTCACCAGCATGAGGGAGGCAGCCAGGAGAATCGTTGTACTGGCTGCAATGGACATGTTCGGTTCCGCCGGTTCCATTGAAATGCATACGGGCATAAGGGACGGCACAGTGAAGGAGAACCGTGATCTGGTGGATTTCATCGGTTCTGAAAGTCCACATATTGCAGCAGTCCTTCAGAAAGCCATATCAAAACGCATAGTGAAGGAGTTCGGATCCTCAGGCATAGTATATGATCTCAGTGCAATACGATACTACGGAAAGGATAATGATCTTGCAGAGTACGGTCATTACTATGATTCCAACGGGGAGAACAGGGAGATCAACTTTGTTCTGGCAGTGACAGGGGATTCCGGAATACCGGTGCACCACAGGATCATGCCCGGCAACATAGTGTCGGTTTCAGCCATCAGCAATCTTGTGATGGAACTGAAGGATTTCGGCATCCGTTCAGTGATGATTGTCATGGACAGGGGTTTCTATTCTGAATCCAACGTGAAGGAACTCCAGGATCACGGCATAATCGCTTCAGTCCCCGGTACGCTTTCCGTATATACGGATCTCCTGAAGAAGTCCTCGGGCATAGAGAGCTCCAGGAACTACATGCAGTATGGTGAGGATACAATATTCCACAGGTCCTTCATGATCAATAAGATGCGTTACATTGTGTACTACAGCGCAATGAGGAAAGCGGAGGGCATAGAATCATTCTACTCAAGGCTCTCGGAGGCAGAGAAAAGGCTCAGGGGCATGATGGCTGTGAAGTTCAGCAGCAGGAACGACATGATTCGGTCCGTCACGGAATCTGTCAGGGGCATGGGAAGGTACATAACGCTTAAATTCACCGGATCAACATTCACATATTCACTGAAGCACAGAGCAATACAGTCACACACATCACGCATGGGATTCTTCATACTACTCACAAACACCAAGATCAGTGAGGCGGATATCCTGCAGATATACAGAAGGAAGGATGTGGTTGAGAAGGCATTCATGCATTCAAAATCCGTAATGGAACCCCTGTATGCACGTACAGAGGAGGGGACAAGGGCGAGGGTGTTCCTCTCCATTCTCGGGTATGCAATCATGGCAATGATTGCATACAGGTGCGGCCTGACATACAACCGGACTCTGGAAACCATAAGGGGCATCAAGGAGGTTGTCTACGCCAATGGCTCCCACAGTACTGTGGAACTCACAAAGGATCAGAAAACACTGCTGGAGAAACTTTCAATTGAACTGTAGTGTTAAAATAGGGCAAAGATAGGTTGCGAGAGTATAGATACCCGCCAGAAGAACAAATATCCTTTTCTTTCCATATATGTCAGCAAGCCTGCCGAATATGGCTGCGGAGACTGTTCCCATAAGGATGTAAGCCGTTATTATCCATGATAGCTGGTCATAGTTGGTGTCAAAAAATTTTACCAGAACCGGAAGAGCAGGCGTTACCATTGTTTCTACATATGTAATGAGAATCCCCATTATTGACATCAAAGCAATGGTTTCCTTTGCTCTCCTCGTGAATGCCATTTAATATACCTACCATATACGTCTGTACTGTTTGCAAGGTCAAGTGTGGGATTTGATTTGCAGTTAATTATTAGCTAGTTAATAAATTTCACTTTTCCCCGTACAGATCAGATGATGCTACGCAGGTCTTAAATTGTTAAAAACCATGGGAAAATTCCATGATCTCCAGAAAAGTTGAAGAGCTGAATCCATGGGAATTCTTTGAGGCAATGGATCAGGAAGATAATGGCAAGGTCCTTGTGGTTGATGTCAGGGAGATGGATGAATACATTGGGGATCTTGGTCATATTAGAGGATCGATGAACATTCCGCTAGGTGAACTCCCAAAACATCTGGAAATGCTGAGAAACCATGGACGAATCGCATTCGTATGCAACACAGGAGACAGAAGCTATTTTGCATGCAGGTATCTGATGGACAACGGGATCAATCAGGTACTGCACCTGAAGGGAGGACTTGTGCAATGGCACCTCTCCGGTCTGGATGTGGATTATGAATGAAAAAATCATCAGGAACATGTCATCTCTGGCGGTGACAGAGCCAGGAAAAAAAATACTTGATGCAGTGGAAGAAACAATGGGCCGACTTGACCCTTCAAGGATTGTAAGGGATTTCCTGAGTTTCTTCTCAGAAGGTGATATCCCTGAGGACGTTAGAATAATTGGCTTTGGCAAGGCATCAGCAAAAATGATGGCCGGAGCCTTGGAAGTCCTGCGTAAGCCGGCTTATGCCGGCATAATCATTCCAAATGGAATGGAACAGCCTGATCTTCCCAGAGAGGTTCAGGTACTCCGGGGCAGCCATCCAATTCTGGATTCCTCCAGCATTGAATCAACCAGAAAGGTCCTCAACAATATGAAAGAACTGAATGAGGCGTCGGTTGCCATAGTGCTCATATCAGGTGGTGGATCAGCCCTTTTCGAGCTTCCGGTTGAGGGCATAAGTGTGCAGGATTTCGCTTCAGTATCAAAATGCGTCATGAACTCTGGTGGAAGCATCCAGGAATTGAATGGAATACGATATACGATGTCGCAGGTGAAGGGAGGAAAGCTGGCGAGATTCCTTTATCCTGCAAGAGTCACGGCGCTGATCATCTCGGATGTACCCGGAGACGATATCTCTGTAATCGCATCCGGACCACTGGTTCCTCCAGATATGCCAGAAAATTTGCTCCGGGAGAACCTTGAAAGGTTTTCAGCTCTCTGTCCTGATCTGGCCCGAGTGAAAGATAAGCTGGACCTGAACCTTCCCGAAAGTTACGATGGGATTTTCAGAAAGGTACAGAACAGGATCATACTCAAGAACTCAGATTTCGTCGACTCAATAGCGAATATCCTGAGGGAAGATGGAAGTGTGGTAAGGGTACTGTACGAGCCAGTCACTGGCGATGTTCATAAGGTCAGCCATTTTTTCGTGGAAACAGCAAGAACAATGTATGCCGATCTACACAGACCATTCTTTCTGGTGGCCGGCGGAGAGACTACAGTTACAGTTCACGGAAACGGCATAGGCGGAAGGAACTGCCAGCTTTCAGTGATGGTCAGTGCCCTCTTCAGCAGGGATGAAGAATTTGCATTTGCAAGCCTTGGTACTGATGGAATCGACGGAGTGAGCCCTGCCATGGGCGGCATCACTGACAGTGTCTTCAGGAATAGGGTCACAGAAAAGGAAGTGGAGGCATCCCTGGATAAGAATGATACCTTTACCCTGCTGGATAAATACAGGTCTGCAGTGATATCTGGTTTTACCGGCAATAATGTGTCTGATATATTCATATGCTATTATGCAGGAAACAGTGCTCCCAGCGGTAATTGAAATGTACTATGATGGGATAAAATAATTAAGAATGAAACAGAAACTCGGTTGGCTGCATACACGATATTTTAAAGCCAACATTGCAGGGTGAGTACAGCAAAAATTTCCAGAAATGTCTTGTGGGAGCTTGGCCAGCCATGTAGCGAGGAAGTAGCTTGCCCATTTTCTTTCATGGTTAACAATAAGATGGAACGCATCATCCCCTTATCTAAGGTGAAGAGTTGATATATATTCTTTATTCCCGGACCACATCCGGTACACTGGACACAGAGAAGAGAACGGCAACAGTAAAAGGAAAGGATCATCATTTAGATCCCGGTCTGGAAGTGCTTCCCGGTGATTCAATTTCAGTCGGTGGAGAAAGATTTGTGGTTAAAAATCCCGGGCCTTATGATTTTTCGTCTGCAACAAAAAGGGTCGCACAGATTATTCAGCCATGGGATGCGGGAGTAATTCTGTCATATTCAACAATAGGTCCAGGTTCAAATGTGCTAGAATCAGGCATTGGAAGTGGATCACTTTCTTACCAGATACTGAGAGCTATTGGCGAAACAGGTTCACTGACATCCGTTGAGATCAATCCGTCATACATTAAACTGGCCAGGGAAAATGTAGCACGCCTCCTGCGGGACGCCATAATAAGAAGATGGACAACAGTTGAGGGTGATATCTCAGAGTATCGGGCTGATGAGAAGTTCGACTCCTGTATACTTGATGTACCAGAACCTTGGGTGGCCTTAAGAAATGTTTCTGCATTACTGAAAACTGGGGCCGTACTCTGTTTCTACTGCCCTACTTTCAACCAGACTGAGAAGACAGTTAATGCACTGGATTCATCGGGCTTCCACTTTCTGGATTCCTTTGAAATTCTCAGCAGGAAAATACTTGTCAGAAACAATGCAACGAGGCCAGATAATGATGTAATCGGGCATACTGCATTTCTTTCCTTCGCGCTGAAGCTTTCCGGAATTTCAGTGAAGGCCTGATTTTATTAAGCATGGTTTGTAATATTTTTCGTTCCGTTGACCCAACTGTCATTCCGGTTGCAAAATAGATTAGAAATAGGATAATGGCATGGATAAGCATGGAGCGTGAGCTCATATGTGAAAGGTGCAATGGAACAGGTTACATCACGGATAACTCCGGCAAACAGGATGTTTGCCCCATTTGCTTCGGATTGGGCACCTATAAGACTTCAGACCCGCTCCCACCTCTTTCCAGAAGCAAGAGAGACATCAAGAAAATGCTCATTTACACACTGCTTGGCCTGGGAATATATTATGCCGTGTTTTTCTACTACTTCATTCAAGGGGATATTTCTGTGACGGCTGCCATAATAATACTTATTGCTGGGCATTCAGTTGCCATAACATTTATCGTACTTTATGTTCTATTTTCTTACGTTTACTCTGCTTGAGTGCTGACTCATTCACGAAACGAAAAGCGTCAGCGTCAGACTCCGGGAATTCTAACTGTCAACTCTTAATGTGCCACGCAGGCATAATGCCAGTAATGAAAATTCCAGTATAGATTTTTAGTGAGTCATTTGACGGAATTCTTCTTTACACACTGCTAATAGACATGAAGGATGACCGGGTGCCAACAGAGAAAGCGTTCACGCCTTTATCAGGTGACACAGATGTGCATGGAAATGCCGCAAAATGTGGTTTCGCTAGTCAATGTCATCTCATTTTCAAAAAAGTGTATCTAAGGTAAATCAGAGTTTATAAAACCAAAAAATATAGAACATGGAGCTGAGATGATAAACAACTCCAGAGATAGATTTACTCCCATTTTTAACACACTAAATCAGGTAATACTGGAGTACAAGGTAAAAAACCCATCAATGGATGACGTTGACCTGCTGCAATCCCTGAATTCCATAAGGATGTTCCTGAAGAGAAGAAAGATGGTTCTAAACTCCCTTGACCGTGAGATCTTTAATGCTCTGGCTGGAATTTCCAATCTCGGCGGGTATAACACACGCGACGCCATTGACTGCCTGAACTTGCTCCAGGAAAATGTGAAGCTTGCCATGGGAACTGGGGGTAGTTATCTTGTGGCGCTTGAAAAGCATCAGTAATTTATGACGCCAGACATAAGAGGATAGACTTATCAAAGACAGAAAAGAAGATTATTTTTAATAAATCAATATAAATCGCTTTGGCGTAGAATGGTAAACACGCCAAACCATATATATCCCGGCTTCCGGATTTGAACCAGAGACCTGCGGATTACGGCGGTTTTCCATGCCGTGGATTCCCTCTACAGTCCGCCGCTCTACCAACTGAGCTAAGCCGGGTTCATCCAGATGGACTGCAACAATAAAAATTTTCGGATAGGCTGGCTAAAATGAAACATTAAGGAATGCTACCAAAAGCAATATTGCCATATTAAGAATGGCAACCAGCATCACAACCCAAAATATTTTTACTCTCTGTTCCACAAACGATTATGATTATCAAAAATAAAAGCTTTGGTGATCATTTATGTTGTATCTGTGGTTCGCCAGTCTCCCTTATGATCTGCATTATCCTTGCCACCTCATCCCAAAAAGTTTCTCTTATTTTCAAGTTCCTCATGCTGAAGTTATTTTTTTAGAAGGATATAAATTTTGTCTGACATCGGCATACAGTACTTCGACGCTTATTATCCCGAGAAATGCGGTATTTCAAAAAAATTCTTAATTTACCAGGAATATCAGTATATAAAAGAAAGGATATCTAATAGACAACTGACGATTGGAGAAAGATTTGCAAATCTTTCGAAAATAGTCACTCAAAACCCTTTGAAAAGTTACCTTATCCGTCATATTTGCCAATGTTCGCAATTGTAAAGGAGTTGTCGGACAGCATAAAAGTGAGATATAGATTGAAACTTAATAATACAGGCTTAGAATAAAATAACACATATTTAATCGAATTTTTTGTCTGACATTGCTAAATTCGGCGTCGATACAAAATGTATATATATCGGTGAAAAGATACAATCTAAGTACGAAAAACGGAAGGTGTTGAATTGGAAGTAGCTGAATTTTCATCAAAGAGGAAGGCGCCAATCAGTTCCGATGAAATCATGTTTAATTTGGATGACTGGGAACTGGAAACGAATTTCAGCATCATGGGATCAAGCAAAATCATTCACCAGTTTGACTATGCTCTCGTCTCCGCACATGATCGTTCAGAGATTATCCCGATTGCAGTTCTTACAGGAACAAAACAGGAGAGAATGGAGGCCATCGTTCTTCTGCATCTCAGGACAAAAGATCTCTCGCTCACCAGAAAATTTGCCATATCCGGATCGACCGTGACCCCATATGAGAACTTCCTTTCTGGAATGTTCTCCGTTCCGGTCATAAAGGCGGTGGTTCTTGCGAATGATGATAAAATAGTAAGAATTTCCTATGACGGTATAAACAGCAAAAGTTCAGTTATCGCGGAAATTCCAAAGCCAATAACAAAGAAGCATGAGCATGAGGATACAGAATCGGAAATATCAATGAAAGACGAAATAGCAATGAGGCACCGGAGAGACCACACCATGATCATGCATGATATTCTTTCGCTGGCAAGAACATACGGGGATCTGGGGATTACAAAGATAATATACAAGTGCAATCTGAACTACAGGTCTGCTCTCCGCGCTGTCAATGAACTGCTGGACAACAAGCTACTTGAAATCTCGGACAATGGCGGCGCAAAACAGAAATACAAAATAACGACGGAAGGTCTCTCAATGCTGGAAGAGATCCGACACTTTACATTTGCCAGAGATTAATTTCCCGGACGTTTTTTTTCGGAAACAGATTTTAACAATGTGAAAATATTTTAAGTACAAGCCATCTTTACCTTTTCGAGATGAATTTAATCCTCTACCTGATTCCCACAGCCGTGCTTATTGCAACGGTGCTTGTCTCAATAGCTGTTAGAAATGGCTTCAGAGATTACGTAGCAGAACTTGAATCTAAAGTCGATGAGATTGAAAGTGTACTTAACCTGTCCTTCATGCGAGAACTCTTGAATTTCTTCGTCTCCAGCAATGCCAGCCAGGCTGCTGAGAGGCTCGTGAACTCTGCTGATAAGGGGGAAAGCGGGGTTGTGGAATCCGTTACGGGTGCAGCCCGCAGGTCCGGAGATGATATTGAAAAATTATACGGTTCAATGAAGAAGGCTCTACAGCCGTCCATAGATCTCGAAAGGGTGAGGTTCGTCTCAGGGTTAATACACACTCTGGTCCTGATATATGGGATATCCATTGCTGCTGTGATGTATATTCTGATTTCCGTGTCCGGTATGTCGCAGAGTCTGTCTGAAACAAGAACCCTGCTTGGTGCATTCTTCGGTGTAACTATAATATTCAGCATTTTTGTCATTGTCATTATTGCTGATCTATCTCGGTACTCGGGAAGAATAAAAACAGCCATGAGAAAACTGTCAGGCAGCGATCACAGTGGCAGTCGGTAACCACCGTCATGTTAATATTAATCCAGCATGAGCAGTTCCCGCTAGAAGGAACGGATTTCCAAAAGAATTAATAATAAAAGATAAATATGGAAAACAAAGAGATAAAAGTGTCACGACAATGTGTTAGGAGTTACCTTAATACCCGGATAGAAAAAATGGAAATAAGTCCCCCAATTTTAGAGTTATTCACGAAAACATACCTTGATGAAGGATGGAATTCGGTGAGTAAAATCCGCAGTTTTGGGAGGCTTTGCCAATGACCGTAAGAAGAGTAATTCTGGATGTAGACAAGGCGCTTAACCGCCCCACGCTTCTTGAACTTGCCTCAGCAATAGAGAAGGTGCAGGGAGTTGAAGCAGTGAATGTCAGTGTTACAGAGATGGATATGGAGACCATGGGCACCATCATAACTGTTGAAGGAAACGGCATTGATTTCTCCGAGCTGATAAATTCAATCGAAGAAACTGGATCAGTAATTCATTCTGTGGACGAGATTGTGGTGGGAAAGAGAATCATAGAAAGCATAAGAAGAGATGAATAAGTCAAGTATAATTTTCCCTCTCACCCTGGGTCTCTCAGATGGCATTATTACCACACTTATGCTCATTTCCAGGACTGTGATCGACGGCAATTTTTCAGGGATTGGCCTGGCATTCAGGGTGGCATTCGGATCGGCTTTCGTGGGAGGCTTCAGCATTTTCATTGCTGAATATTCAAGGCTGCGTGGAGAAATATCGCGAAGTTCCAGGCAGTTGATGCTGAGATCACCCGGTTATCTTATTAAGAGTAAGATTGGGAAGGACATACTGGTGGAATCTGTAATTGGCACTGGAGCGTCAATAATAAGCGGCTTTACTGGAGCAATGCTTCCCCTCACCCTTGCCATTTTATTCCCCTCACATGGTCTCGTTGCCATATACCTGGCAGATGGAGCGATGGCCCTTCTGGGGGCAGGAATTGCCAAATCGGTCCATGGAAATTATGTTTTCTGGATTATGACAATGTTCGTTCTTGGAATAGTGGTTACAGTACTTGGCAACTTTCTCAACCTTGTTTCCTGACAATATACTAAATCAGGACTGTGAATCGGCCAAATGCCTTAAAACGTGATTTATCAGGAAACTCCCCCATGAGAAACTGCTGGTAGTCTCACTGGATGATACTTCCCAACAACCACAGGTATTGGTGTATTGCAAACAGGGCATTTTCCGTCAGCTGTGAGGTGAACCCATATGGTTTTCATGAAATCCCTCTTGATGATCATTTCTCCACAATTGGGACAGTAGGTGTTTTGCTGATGGATGCCGGGGACGTTCCCGACGTAAGCATACTTCACACCCAGTTCCTTCGCCATCCTGTAATGCCTTATGAGTGTCTCAACAGGGGTCGGAGGGATAGCCATCTTGTAATCAGGATGGTACCTGAGGAAACTTATTGGTACTTCATCACCCAGGATTTCCATTACTTTACGGATCATCTCTGCCGCCAGTTCCAGGTCATCCCCAACCTCGGGAACAACAAGGTCTGTGATTTCCACATGAATCCCCGCATCCCGGAAGAGACGAATTGTATCATATATGAAGGATGGATCAGGGACCGACATGAACCTCCTGTAGAAGTCCACAGAGGCATTCCCTTTGAAATCCACGGTGGCAAAGTCCAGGAACTCCGAGATCATGCCCATGGATTCAGGTGTTTCATAACCATTTGTCACATATATATTGAAGAGGCCATTTCTGTGGGCCATCATACCAACATCGTGTGCAAATTCGGTGAATATGGTTGGCTCATTATAGGTATATGCTATGCCTGCACATCCCTTCTTCAAAGCATCCCTGATTATTTCATCAGGCCCCATTTCTATGCCGATCATTTCCCTTCTCTGGCTCATGTCATAGTTCTGGCAGAATTTGCAAGCAAAGTCGCATCCTGATGTGCCAAATGAATAGATACGTGAATTCGGATATGCATGGAGTACAGGTTTTTTCTCTATGGGGTCAATGTTTATGGCGTAGGGGAGACCGTATACATCAAGAAACAGGTCCTTTCCGCGGAATGTTCGCACGCCACAGAATCCGGTCTGGCCAGGATGGAGTCTGCAGTATCTCTTGCATGCTGTGCAGGTAATGGTCTCATCTGCATTTTTCCTGTAAAGGCTTGCCTTTTTCATGTTGATCCATTCCACTATTCCAGATAAGCCGCAATGGCAGAATAACCCACAACGCTGTAGCTCTCTCCGGACGTCTCATAGGATGTTGAGTAGTTCAGGACATGCATCCTGCCGCCAAGTTTCGCAGTTACCGACATCAGGGTGGCAATAGCACCATAACCGCATGCAGTGATGACATTCTGTTCAAGCGTTCGGTAGAATCTGTGAAGATCAAGGGATTCAACTGCATCAAGAAGCATCCTGTCCTTTCTTCTGGCGGTTTCAAGCGGCTCATAATGTGTCAGGTCTGAAGACGCAATTATCATGGGGAGCTTCCCAAGAGATGAGAGGCCATCTGACAGATATGTGGCCATTTCCAGCCTCTGGTCTCCCATTATGATTGGCACGAAGGTAAAATTTCCATCAAACATGTATTGAAGAAAAGGAAGCTGAACTTCAACGGAGTGCTCTTTCCTGTGTGCCTTCTCATCCAGTTTTGATCCCCGGACTAAGTTTCTTATTTCTTCTGCCTCATTGGCATTGACCGGGCATCTTCCAAGGGGAGTTATCCATGCACCTCCCGGATAAATAGAAGTCTCAGGTGGATAGGATGAATGGTTTGGTCCTATGATTACAAAGTCTCCTGCAGAAGAGTTTTTCAAAAGGGAATATGCATATGCTGCCGTCTGGCCGGAATAGACGTAACCTGCATGGGGAACAATCACACCGATCAGCTTTTCCGGGTCAACTGAATTCTGAACTTGAACCAGGGATATCATGGAGTTTATTGAATCTCGCAACTGTTCCGGGTCTGAGGGATAGAATGCGCCGCTTACGGAGGGAGATCGATCATCCTGCATATTTGATAAATAAGCAATACTGGCTTTTAAGGATTGGTCTCAGCTGGATTTTATGAATTTCGACGTAAATAAATATAAGACCGCAGGTGAATACTGACAATCTGTCAATCGGTAAAGTAGATTAAACCAATCCGCATGTGATTCTATGAACATGCAGGGTGACGTATCCGAGGAGTTTCTTGAAAACCTCAGTGAGGTTGACGGAGTCAAACTCAGAGACATAGCCATAACTGCCATCAGGTCGAATCTCTCCGGCATGGCATACCATCCACGGATCGATGACCCAGTTCTGAAAAAGAAAGCAGGAGTATTTGTAACGCTGAAGAACAGGGGGGAACTGAGGGGATGCATTGGCTACATATATCCCACATTTGAGATCTGGGATGCCACAAGGCGGGCTGCGGTTCTGGCTGCCTCGGAAGATCCAAGATTCAGGTCGGTATCAAAATCTGAGCTGGATAACATTGAGGTGGAGATCACGGTACTCGGCCCCTTGGAGCCCATGAAGTCCAAGGATATTCAGAATCTTAAGATAGGCAAGGAAGGGCTGATGGTTGTGAGCCCTGTGGCTTCAGGGGTACTGCTTCCACAGGTTGCCACGGAGAATGGTTTTGGCTCTCTTGAATTTCTTGAGGCTACCTGTGAGAAGGCAGGGCTCAGTTCCAACGCTTGGAAGGATTCCTCAGTATCCATATATAAATTTTCAGCAGTTGTCCTTTGAAACTCATGCTGATGAGGCACTTGCCTTACCGGCAATGTTTTTGCTATGTTGAAGAGGCAGTCCAAGCAAGAATTATTTATTATATTCCTTTCACTCTCCTCACTGTATGAAAAACAAGACAGTTATAGTGACCGGTGGAGCCGGTTTCATAGGGACGAACCTGGTGGAAAAACTTGTTAATGACAATGAGGTAATAGTAATAGATAATCTCCACACGGGGTCAAACCAGAACCTGAAGGAATTTGAATCAGAGAACCTGAAGGTTATCAACGATGACGCGAAATCCATTGCCAGACTTGATGTGGATGCCGATACGGTTTTCCATCTGGGATTTTACTCTGCATCACCCATGTACAGGGACAACCCGATGCTTGTATCAGAGGTTGTTGCCGGCATGACCGCCGTTCTCGAATACGCAAAGGAACATGGTTCTGGCGTGGTTTTCTCATCCACATCATCAATATACAATGGTGTAAAACCACCGCACAGGGAAGACATCATACCTGATGTCACTGATCTCTACACTGAAGGAAGGATTGCCTCTGAGAGGCTTGGTCTCCTCTACCAGAAACTTCATGGAGTCAATGTGTCTGCAATGCGTTTCTTTTCAGTTTACGGTTATCATGAACTGTCAAAGGGAGGATATGCCAACCTTGCCACGCAGTTCCTCTGGGCAATGAAGAAAAATCAGGCACCTGTCATTTATGGTGATGGCGAGCAAAGAAGGGACTTCATCTTTGCCGGAGATGTTGCAGATGCTCTGATCAAGGCCGCTGACATTAAGGGCTTTGAGATATTTAATGTGGGATATGGAAAGAATTACAGCCTCAATGAGCTTGTTGAAAAACTTAACAAGATGCTTGGGAAGAATATCAAGCCAGAGTACATACCCATGCCGGTTAAGAACTACGTCATGGAGACGCTTGCCGACACTACCAAGATGAAGGGCAAACTGGGATTCACTCCAAAGATTGCACTTGACCAGGGCCTTGAGCTCATCAACCGCTACTATAAGTGATCTTAAGGTGGTTCAGTGACTGAGTCTGGAATGCAGGCATCCGGAGGGAAAAGAAGGATGATAATGTCAAGAACCCCTCTCCGGATAACTTTTGTGGGAGGGGGCACGGACATACCTTCTTATTATCGTGAACATGGGCCGGGGGCCGTGGTTTCTGCTTCCATAAACAAATACATATACGTGATTGTAAACAAGAAGTTTGATTCCCGTATCCGTGTCAGTTACTCAGTAACCGAGATTGTTGATCGAGTGGACCAGATAAAGCACCCCACAGTTCGTGAAGCACTGAAACTCTTGAACATTGAGGGGGGCATCGAAATTGTGAGCATATCAGACATACCATCAAGGGGCACTGGACTGGGATCAAGCAGCACTTTCATAGTTGGGCTCCTCAACGCTCTGCATGCATACCTTGGTGAACATGCCTCCCCAAAGCAGCTGGCAGAGGAGGCTGTAAAGATCGAAAGGGAGATTCTTGGCGAACCAGGCGGAAAGCAGGATCAGTACATGGCTGCCTATGGCGGCATACAGCTCATGGAATTCTATCCTGATGAACGTGTGGAGGTCAAGCCTGTCATAATGAGCGAGGAGAGCCGGAATAAACTTGAGCGATCACTGCTTCTCTTCTATACAGGCCGGGAGCGGAGTTCAACCGATATACACCGAAACCAGGCCAGGGATGTTGAGGTCAAGGTCTCCAGCTATGATAGAATGAAGGATCTGGCATATCAGACGTTTCAGGCCATGTCTTCAGGAAATATGGATGATGTGGGAAGACTCATGCACGTAAACTGGACCGAGAAAAAATCTCTGGCAGCAGGCATTACGGATGCATGGATCGATTCACTCTACAGTTCTGCAATGGAAAACGGCGCAATTGGCGGAAAAATGATAGGTGCGGGCGGAGGCGGATTCATGTTGATCTATTCGGATGAATCCAGGCAGGGAGAAATATGCAAAGCTCTCGATCCATTGAAAAGGGAGGATTTCCGAATAGAGTACCAGGGGAGCAGGATTGTCTTTGTTGGTGATTAGTCTAACTGACTTCTGGATTGTTGTCAAAGAAAAGTCAGGAACCAGTTTCACTAACTCAGATGTTGCAAAACAATTATGTTGATTTGCTGCGCAGGGTTAATTCAACACATTCATAAATGAAATTGCCATAAACTTACATGGACTGGCACGGACACGATTATGGCCATATGCACAGAAGAAGGTCTTCATTTCTTGATGTTGACAGGATTCTTAAATCATTAGATCCAGTTGCGGACGATGTTGTTATAGATGTGGGCAGTGGCGATGGCATGTTTTCATTGAAGCTTGCAGCCATTGTCAGGGATGTTTATCCTATCGATGTCAATGAAGAGGGCCACAGGGTTGTTCAGGAAGCTGTTGCCAGGGATGGTCACAGGAATATACATCCTGTTATTGCCGATGTTTGCAATGGAATTCCGGTGACTGGCTTCACTTCAGCCCTTATGGTCACAAGTTTCCACGATTTCGCCTGTCGTGATGACATGCTGGAGGATATCAAGAAGAAATCATCAGGAAAACTGAAGATAGCAATAGCCGAATTCAAGAAAGATGCCACGGAGATGGGGCCACCAATCAGCATAAGGATATCAAGGGAGGATCTTGACGCTATCTTTGCCAGGCACGGTTTCAAATCCGTTTATTATGACGAAATGGGGCCGCTTTATATCAACAGATATGAACTCATGCAGTAAGGCAGCAAGTGAATGGAAATCAGAAATACCACTGTGATACACTCGACGCCTGAACGTATTCGACACCAAAGATATTTTTCTGGCTTACTGTGCCGTGAACCAGCACATTCTCGCCTACAGCCGGCAACGTTCCATTCCAGAAGACCATAACTGATTTGTTTCCCTGGTTGAGTTCAAACCCGCTGAAAGTCAGCAGTGAAATTCTCGAAGATACGTTGCCATACAGATATACTGTACTATCCGGCTTCAGATCCTTGATGTTTGCTGAAACGGCATACGGAAACACCCCGTATGACACCACTGCAACAACTATAACAATAGTGACGGCAAGGACAACATTCCGCAATCCATGTCCCGATTTCACCTTATCCCATCTGCATGATTGATAAAAAGGTTTTTGATCAGGAAAATTCAGATTTTCTCAAGCATGCTGGTTAGTTCATCCTCGTATTTTCTCGCCACAGATGGGTCAGCAGAGAGGTAATCGGCAGATTGCCTGGAAACTCTGGCAAGCATGAGCTCAGTAGCACCATTTCTCTCGTCAATAACAATCTTGCATGGGAGGAAGAGACCATATTCCTCATTCATTCCAATCATTTCCCTGGCAGCGGCTGGTTTGCAAACTTCCAGTATGTAATAGGGATGAAATTCATCAGAGAAATTCTTTCTCATTATTTCCTGCATGTCCACGTAAGAGAGAAGAATAAAGCCTATTTCCTTGACCATGGACGAGATTCGTGCAAAGCACTTGTCGGCGCTGATCTTCACGGTCCTGTGATAGCTGTAATCATTCATAGGCATGTATTTCCTCATTGAATTAATAATTTGATTCTGGAACTATTGCTTTGAAAAAGATTCTATGGCATCATGTACCAGTGACATATGCATAAGTGCTGGCGCCCCTCCCATAAGTACAGCAACATACGATGCTTCAATTATTTCCTCCACTGTTGCCCCCATATCCAGTGCCATCTTGGTATGGTACGTTATGCACCACTCGCAGGTACCGGTGAGGGACGTTGCTATGGCAATAAGCTCCTTTGTCTTGGAACTCAGACTTCCCGGGGAAATTACGGCCCTGTTGAAATCTATGAATGCTTTCTGAATATCCGGCTTTATATTTCCGGCGTATCCCATTGTTTCTGACACCTGTTTCAAAAGTTCCACGGAACCCATAATGCTTCCTGACCTTAATTTGTAAACTGATTTATGTTTTGGTATAGGTGCAAAAAATATGAAATAATGTTCACATTATAATTTTGGAATAATCTATCCAGATAATTTGTGAATTTATTGCAACACGATAAATCAATGCAATGTTATCCTTAAACACTACAATTATACATTTTATGCATTCAGGTCATTTTAATGAATGTAAAGATAACATTGATATAAGGCTTTTATATTTATAGGATGATAATTTAACTGTTAACATATTTTGAATAAGTCGCATGATTAGCTACATATATTAAATTGTTTTCATGCGAATTTTAACAAAATTTATAAGATATTGCGGCTAATGATTATCATGGACAACACATTGGATCAACCAAAACACAGAATCAGGAGACACAGACTCCGAAGGGAACTTACCTTCCCGCAGCTTGTTATGATTGGCGTTGTGGGTGCCCTGGGAAATGGGGCACTTTTCGGAACCATAGAGATGGTTGGTTTCGCAGGCCCCGGTGCAATACTTGCATTTGTGTTCGGTGCGTTCATTTACTCACTTGTAGGTTTCACGTATATGGAGCTGAGCAGGGTGTATCCCGAAGCAGGCGGCCCCACCAGGTATTCCATATATACTCATGGCCGGATGACAAACCTGATCAACTCATTTTCCGACCTGGTATGGTACATCTTTATACCTCCAATAGAGGTTGTGGCAATACTTTACGGTCTGGACTATTTCTTCAAGGATGCCTTCATCAACTCACTTGGACATCCAACCGTCATCGGGGTTCTTGCAGGTGCAGCAATGCTTCTGGCCTTCGTGCCATTTAACTACTTTGGTATAAAGAAATTCGGTACCTCTACATTGAAGATTGGAATAGTGAAGCTCTTCTTCTACCTGTCACTGGTCATTGGCCTCATTGGAGCAGTCTTCAACTACAAGAATCTCTATTCCTATGGAGTTCTGCCGTATGGAGGCGTTGCTGTTCTTGGCATAATGCCATTTGCAATGTATGACTTCGGTTCAATTCGTGTCATTCCAGATCTTGCAGAGGAGACAAAACTGAAGGAAAAGATTCCAAAGGCAATAATCATGACGGTGATAATAGAATCACTGATTTACATAGGAATTGCATTTGCCGTCATAATGGGATTTCACTGGAGCACATTCAATATTTCCAGGGGAAATTTTTTAGGGCTATATGACGCTGTTGCAAACAAGACAAATCCGTTCTTCACATTCGCCGGGAACACAGGCATCCTTTACATTCTAATAGCGGCACTGATCACAGGACTTCTGACACCCTTTGTAACAGGCTACATCTATCTGGGAAGTGGAACCAGGGTTCTCTTCGCAATGGGCAGGTCAGGGTTCATCAGCAAGGCCCTCAAGAAGATTGACGTGAAGCACGCAGTTCCAATCTGGTCGCTCATTATCTTTGCAGTGCTTGGTGCTGTACTTGTCCTTGTAACTGCGCCTGATCCTTCCATTTATACGTTCATCGACGATGCAACTGCCGCCGGTTATCTCGGGCTTGTGGTCAATCCAATTGCACTGATGGTGACGAGGCGCCAGGGGGTTACGCGGCCTGATCAGATGGTCAGAGGGATGAAGATACTTGCACCGCTTTCCGTTGGACTCAGCTCGCTTATAGTTTTCTGGACTGGATGGCCTTCGGAACCATATGCTGTAATGCTGGTAGCCGCTGCCTCAGCGGTATTTGGAATACTGGGCAGGGTAAAGATAGGCGCCAGGAATGCCATGTGGTACATGGTTTACATAGTCTACATAACAGTAATGGTCATGATAGGATCGGATGGCTTTACCGGTCCGATGATCTCATTCCTTGGTTATCACGGCCCTCTGGGCAGTCTTATTCCATTCACGTGGGCAACTGGCATAGTCATCGCTGTGACAATTGCAGTTTTCTACCCATGGGGAGTTCTTTCAGGATTCAAGGATCAGTTCAGCCATCGTGAATGGACTGATCCCTACATCGATCAGCGTGCAGAGGATCAGACAGTGCCGTAAATTTTCAATATTTTATTTTTTTTCATAGGTATCCGAGCCGTAATCTTATAATTCTTAGAAATTTCAGGGCTTAAGATTTCCATGGCATTCCAGAACACTATCTCTGTGCAGGACTGTGATCCGGTAATTGTGATTGGGAACCCTGAACTTGCGTATTTCCCTGCAGCACGTTCAGTGCAAAGTTTTTAGTACATTAGTACGAATGACAGACACATGGTTGACTACGGTTCACTTAAAGAGGAGATTGAGAAGGCCGATAGATTCAACCGTATACTTCTCCTGTCAAGCGAGGTAAAGAGACTCAAGGAAAAGATTCCATTCAGCATTTACAAGGATCTTGAAAGCAAGGCTAACGAGAAGCTCCACACATTTGACTATCCATTCTGTGACAGGGCCCAGATAAGAATCATTTATTCAAACGGCCTGCGGGAAACCCTTGATCCTCAGGTATGTTACCGAGCATTACAGAAGGGGCAGAAGCTCTCGGAATACATATTTTCGAATTTCGTTTCAGCAAGGGATTATCAGATACTCAACCCGAGTCTCGTAGGGACGGCCGACGGGGGATCGCAGGAAATTGAAATGCAGCAGCTAGCAGATGAGAAAGTGGATCCGGGTACCATAATACTGCCAAGCAAAGGCGCAGAGGTACTGATGGCGAAAATAGAGAGGCTTGAAAGAATCTATATGGAGACCATACCGAAAATATCCAAGGATATCCGGGACATCAAGGAAACGCTGGATGTGCTGAGCAAGAAAATAGACGCTAGAAGATAGTCAGAAATACTGCCAGAACCTATCCTGCCAGAGGTCATACTCCTCCTGTATCTCCTTTATTGTGCATTTCCTGAAATCACCTGATTTAGATTCTCTGTCGTACAGGTGCATCAGTTCAGGATATGGCAACTTTGACATGGAATCGAACTTTTCTTTTATTTCCCTGTGGACTTCTGGATGGAGTGCGCCAGTTTTTTTGCCGGTGAAAAGCACCCGGAAATATTTCTGCCTGTCCAGCGTGACATGAAAAACCCTCCAGTCAAGGTCAAGATTTTTGAGGAAATAATTCCCTGTGAGGTCGGCGAGGGCAAGAACAGTCTTTGTCCCCTCACTGTCGTTGTTCAGTTGGAATGCAATTTCGATCCCCTTTTCCATGCTGCATGATGGGGATCATGGTAGAAAAGATTTGCTGAAGCTATTCCCCATTTGTTTTCCTGTGTATTGCTTCATTCGATTTCGAGAGGTGAATCCTTAGCTGGTTACTGCGTGGGAACTCCACGTCAATCAGGCGTTTGATTTCTCCTTTAAGATCTGCACTGCTTACAGTCAGCATGGCACTGGAGAAGCCATGTTCAACGATGTCGTATGTATCATCCTCATTTCTTGTGAACTGGATCCACCTGTCCCGCTTGAAACTCTCCACCTTCAGCATATCACCAGCACTTATCTGTTTCACTCTCTGTTCCACTACTTTTGCTGCACTTCTGGCGCTGATCCAGTAGCTTCCTGACATATGCATGCATTATATCGTCAACAGTCATAAGCATGCCAGTTCAGATACTGAAGACTTCATGCTTTGCCAGACAGCTTCTTCCCTAAATATCTGTAATTCTCCTGTCAGGCGGCACTTCTTTTAGGAACCCTATCCTCTGAAATCATGTTATCTCCAATTTGCAGGTAACCGTCAAATTGAAATATCGTTATCTATGTATATTTTCATGGGAAAATTAACCGGCTACATTCTGGGTGTGACCGCGGCCCTGGTGATTGGCTACTACTCCCTTTCCACATACTATTCTGCCCTGCTTCACTGGCTTACCCCTTATTTTGGTTCCGGCCTTGCCATTGTCATGGGGCTGATGTTTCTGTACATGGGAGATCCCCTCCACTGGCCCATACTTCTGGGTGTATGGATATTGCTGGGCGTAATTGTTGGACTTGGATCGCGGAAAGGCAGCAAGGCCGTGGGTGCTGCCATTGCAACATATGTCACAGTATCTGGTGTAATGGGCCTGGCTCTCGCAACCTTATTCGTTTCATTCAGCGGCACCGGTCTTAATTTTTCCACCAGCACAGGGCTCATCCAGTCACTGTCCTCCGGTTCTCTGGTACCACCACCGGGAACAAATCTATACAGCATTCTTACTGAACCAATACTGGGCAGGTTCATTTCTGCTGTATCATTCCTGACAGGATCACTTTCCCTGGGAGGCCTCAGCGTCAACCCTGCCGTTGTGACTCAGGCCCTTCCGGGAGGCTCATCCATATATCCTGTTGTGGAAAAAGTCCTCCTTCTCTTTGTCCCTTACATAATTGCAAATTTTGTAATATTTGTGGTTGTGGCCGGTCTGGTTGGAAAGTACGCCAACAGGATCATTGATCCATCTTCAGGAAAGAAAGGACGGAAAAAGGGAGCGGGCACTGTTATTGTGGTCATAGCCATAGCTGTGCTGATTGTTGCATCCATTGCTCCGGTATTTCACGTTGAAGAAAATCAGAACGCAAAATATGGCATTCTGCCAGCAGGAAATCATGACATGCAGATGCTTGCCAGTGGTTCATCTCCATTATTTATGGCTCCGCTTCCGTCACATTATATTTCAGGCATATACTCAGATTCACAGGCTCATTTGAACCTTTCAAATGTTTCCGGCATAAATTACGCAGCAGGGGTTGTGGGTGCCTATGGGGATACTTACGGCGTTTACGGTTATCTCCAGAGAACAAACAGTACTGCATTTTCGGGATGGGCAGGCGATGCTCAGAAAAATTCTTCCTTATTCACAATGGTCGCTGTTTCATCAAACCTGACAGATCTTGTGAATGCCATTGAATCAGACAGTCTCTTCGGGCTGTCACCCTCCTTCACCACATCATCAGGCATAGGCGGGGAGTTCAACAGATACCTGAATCTCATCCCTCCCGTAACCATAGTGGAAGATTTCCCAGGATCATATAACCACACAGTTGCGATGGCATCAGGTGAAGCCTCATCCATATCATCATCACTGAATGATTCCGCGGTGAGTCTTCTTGGCTCCTTCACTCTCCCCGGGAACTTCATCTCCAATGTTTCATTCAACACCACACTGTATCTGTATGGCGCAGGTTCAGCCAATACCCGCACAACCTATGATCTTCTCAGTAGCGTTTCGCCATACATGCCGTCCACTGGATCATTTCCCATGTTCATGTCCGGACTTGACAGTGGATATCTTGTTCCAGGCGCCAGCTCAAACTCTGTAGGGAGTTCCTTGTTTGTTACGGGTTATGTGAATTCCAAAGAGGTCTCACAGCTCCTCTCCGGCAGTGTGGGTATTGGTAATGCCAGCAAACTGCTTGGATCCAGCATCATATTTGCTGGAGGCATATTCCAGAAGGGAAATGTGTTCCATTCACCTCCCTATATGCAGAAAATCAGTGCAGCTACAATAATGGGTGCCAACACAACCATGTCATTCACATCAAATTCTGCCCTTTACGGCCTTGCCTTCGCATACCCGGTGGAAAATGGCACTTCCGGATCATTGAACTATAATTATTCATCGTATTCCAACTACCCTGATATTCCAGTCTCCGCCATAGGGACATCCACTCCCAGGGCAATAAACTACACGTCTTCTCTGAACACCGGCAGCATTTACTTTGAGACAAATGCCACATTCCCGGCAGAATTGAACGTCACCATAAACTACAGCATGATAAACGGCACTGTTGCAATGGTCAACACCACGATATTATCTGAGGGTTCCGGCAGCCTGAGAAATTTCAGCATAAGCGAATATGCCATCATTCAGGATTATCCGGGTCTCGTTACTCTTTTGAGGGGAAGCACCAACTTCTCGCAGCCATCACTGGGATCAACACCATCAAAATTCAGCTATGAGTTGGAATTCAAGAATCCTGGAGCCTATGTGATGCCGCCCCCACAGGTATCCTACAGCCTCAATGGCCATAATTTCTCCTATGCATATACTGACCCCACAATTGTCGTACCGTATCCTGATGTGTTTTCCACCATAAATAACCTTGAATACAATTCTGCAGCAATAATAGCATACGCAAGTGGAGCACACATCCTTGTGTATCAGCTAATCCCAGGATTCTACTTCTTCGATCTCCTTCCCATAGCGTTGATTCTCATTGACGTGCCCCTGGAATACCACTGGTACAGGAAGATGGCTGAGAAGAGAAGGAAGGCACGGAGCAGTCAGCCCTGAGGCGTGTCCATGCAGTTCAGGGCTATGCCAGATGATATTTTTGGGTAAAAGTATGTGGACTTCTGCGGAAGTACACCATAACTTTCAATGAGGCTGAAAAGCTTATCTCTGTCCCATTCCGGCATTATGACTGAGAAATCGGCATTTCCCTCATCAACCTGGAATACTGCCTCTTCCACGTCATGGGTGTAGCGTATTCTGTCCCTGAAATCCTGTTCCTGGAAATGCATGGTGTCTCTGAACAGGATTCCGTTAAGCATGTGCACCGGTGACAGGCAGTCCTCAGGATGCTTGAGGCAGTAACCATCTTTTGGCTCAAGGCCGTGCCATTTTCCGTCATAAACATTCAGTGGTGCATCAGCATCAGGTTTCTCCATATTGCTGACAGTCATTTCCATTCCCGGTTCATGGACGATATCTGAGAACGATCTCCCGGATCTCACGTACCGGTGAATCCCAGCCACCATGAGCCCGTCACTGGAGAGTGGCACAATGTAAGCCATTATATTGCTCCAGAAACTGCGCGCGTATCCTTCTGTGGATTGGGCAAGCTTTCTGGTGGCCGCGAGCCTGTGATGGCCATCTGCAACAATGGCATCCTTATCCATAAGTTCATTCGCGATCTTTTCCACGCTGCCGGAATCATGGATAAAATAGATTCTGTTTCCAACACCGGCGTGATCAGTGAAGTTGAGGTCCGGATCTATACTGGAGATCATACTGCGGAGAAGCTCCTCAATTCCGTGTGATTCCACTGCAAGATATATGGGTTCCAGCTGGGCCGAGAGCAATCCCATGATGCGGACCCTCTCTTCCACAGGGCCGGGGAATGTGCGTTCATGCGGTTTCACATGCCCGTCATCCGGAAAAATGTTAACCAGGGCCATGAGACCGGTCAGCCTTTTCTCTTGACCATTTCTCACATATGACTGGTCAATAATGGCAATAATGGGATCATCTGTACGCTTCAGAATGCCCTGAGACTTCCACGATGCGAAAATATCCCTTGCTTCTTCAATGCTGGCAGTATCGGGCAACGTCAGGTGCGTTATGTTATATTTCCTTGATTTCAACTGCTTTTCCTGCTTCTGTGATATGGCATCAAAGGGGGGAGATATTACACCATTGATATCTGTATTGAACAGAAATGGCCGGAATTGAGTAATCTTCACCATGAGACATAATCACACTCTTTCATGTATCTACACTCAATTATGAGCAGAAAATGGCAGATCATTGCAAAATCATTCCAAGGGATGATAAATTACTTTTGCCTGGCATTCCAACTTTCTGAAATCCGGCTCATGAGGCCATCGAATCGGGCGAGCGATAAGATGTGCTTATTATTAAAGGGTTTACAGAGAAATCTTCAGTCCATATATCTCATTGCGCAGCGAAGTTCAGTCAACATTTTGTCATGATCCAGATTGAATCCTTTATTACGTCATTGACAATGTAGGGCACGGTATCCATGGATCATTCCAAAGAATTGGCTGCACTGGTGTGCGATCCCCTGGATTCATACCTCATGGAAGGTCTTGCATCCTCGGGAATAAGAGTCTCATATGAGCCAGCAATAACACCTGATGAACTGGGCAGAAAGGTGAAGGACTATGACATCATTGTGGTCAGAAGCCGCACAAAGGTGACAGGCGATATTATTTCCAGGGCAAACAGGCTCAAGATAATTGCTAGGGCCGGAATAGGCACAGACAATATAGATCTGGATTCTGCCGAGAAGAAAAAGATAGAGATCGTAACTGCAGCGGGATCATCAACGGATTCTGTGGCAGAGCTTAACACTGCGCTTGCAGTGGACCTTGCAAGAAAAATACCGCTTCTGAATCAGAGATCCAAAAAAGGGGTGTGGGTAAAGGATACCGGCACAGAACTGCACGGGAAGGTTGCAGGAATCATCGGATTTGGCAGGATAGGCCAGGCAACTGCTCAGATACTAAGATCAATGGGTATGACTATTGTGGCTCATGATCCGGTGAAAAATGATCAAGCAATCAGAACGGCGGGAGGCAAATATGTCTCCATGGAAGAACTTTTCAGGAGTTCTGACGTCATTTTCGTTCTAGCAGCGTTCTCAGGCGATTCTGGCGGCATGATAGGAAAGAACCACTTCAGCATTTCCAAACATGGTCTGCTCATTGTTAATACCAGCAGAGCCCAGTTCATAAATGGTCCGGATCTCCTGGATGCTCTCAGGGATGGACAGGTTGGAGGATACGCAACAGATGTCTTCTGGCACGAGCCTCCTGAAGAGGAATGGGAGAAGGAAATTGCCTCAATGGACAGCGTCATTGTTACACCGCACATAGGTGCGCAGACTGCAGAGGCCCAGAAAAGGGTTGCAAGGTATACCCTGCAGAACCTTCTGGATCGGATTCAGGTGATGAAGCTATGATGCTCATACCCGGTCCGGTTAATGTTCCTTCAAGTGTTGCGAAGGCGTCTGATCTTGTCGTAAATCACAGATCACAGCAGTTCAGGGACATAGTAAGGGAATCCGAAAGTCTTCTCAACAAATTTGCCGGATCAGATAGAGCCATAATGACAACTGGATCAGGCACGACGGCTGTTGAATCCATGATATTTTCCCTGACATCTTCAGGCGACGATGTTGGGGCAGTAACATTCGGTGAATTCGGGGATAGGCTTATAGACAGCCTTCATCGCCGTGGGCTTAATGTTTCCACCCTTAATATGACGGAGAATGATGTTCTCACAGAGGATGATATAAAGGATTTCATAGTGAGGAACAGCAGGATGAAATCATTATTTCTGGTGCAGAATGAGACTGGAAACGGCACCTCCATACATGACATGAGAAAGATAACAATGGCCGCAAAAAACATGGGTGTAAGAGTCTTCGTCGATTCAGTATCAGCCTTTGGAGGTGTCCCCATCAATGTCAGGGACTGGGGCATCGATGCAGTGGCAACATGCAGCCAGAAGGGGCTGGCTTCTGTTCCTGGCATAGGAATAGTTCTGCTGGGAGAAGAAATGGCCGGTATGGTCAAAGCCAGGAACGATATTCCACAGTATCTGGACCTGGGCATATCCCTGAAGTTTCTTTCAAAGAATGAAACACCATATACTCCGTCAACAGGGAGCTTCAACGCCCTTCGAGAAGCATTGAGGATTCTTGAATTAGAGGGGTTGGAGAAAAGATGGGCTAGGCATCATTCCAACGCTGAGTATTTGAGAAAATCTCTCAAACTGAGTAAGTCTGAGATTCTGGGCAATTCCAACAATTATTCGGATACGGTAATAGCCTTCAGGCCCAGACTGCCCGTGAAGGATACCATTGCGGGTTTTGCTTCAAGGGGTATCACGGTCTCAAGAGGAATGGGGAAACTGGCTGATTCCATAATACGGGTAGGGAACCTTGGAATAGTGACAGGTCAGGACATTCATGAGTTTGTTCATGCCTATTACGAGATATGCGGGATACACGAATCAAGCATAGAAGAGGAAATTCCTCCTGATTCAATGCCAGATCCAGAAATCATGAATCTTTTATGAATCCCGCAATCTTCAAATTTTGGGTCTGTCGTAAGATCTTAACTTACTTCAGCTATTTCGCACACTGCATAGATTTCTCTGAATCCCCCAACGCTAACAGGCAACATTTTTCAGAGATATGAGAATCCTGGTAAAGTTTATTGAACAGGATCAGGATGTGGTTCCATGCAGTCTGACCCCATAGAGGAATTGTTTGGCTTGATGGACGACGAGAAATACGATGATGTTCTGGATAAGGTTGACAGGATGATCTCAACAGATAATCAAAATCCAGTTCTGCACGCAGTGAAGGCCATGGCTCTCATGGAGACAGGCGTGGATTCAGAAGCTGCCCTGAAGGAGGCGGACTTCGCATACAAGAAATCACAGGACCCTTTTTTCAAGTATGTCAGGGGCTGGGCACTTGCGGAAAATGGTGACATAAAGCAGGGTTTGACCCTGTTGAATCAAGCTTCAGATCAGGATCCATACAACATCCAGTACCTCATAAAACTGGCAGAAGTTTACGAGGATGATGGAAAATCACAGGATGCCCTTAAGGCCATCATAAGGGCGCAGCGGGTGGAGCCTGACGATGTCAGGCTTTCCCTCATGAAGGCCGGTTACCTGAACACTCTTGATCGGGCAAGAGAGGCTGTGACAGAACTGAAGCGTATAAACAGCAAGTACCCTGAATTCGACTACGCCTACTTCATTCTTTCAGAATCCTATCTTCTCCTTGACGATCTGAAAAATGCACAAATTGCCATAGATTCTGCCATAAAACACAGCAAGCAACCTGATCCAGAATACTATGAAAGGTCTGCACAGGTCAGAATTGCAGAAGGGGATATTGAAAATGCAATATCTTTCCTGGACAGGGCCATGGGGGTGGCCAGTTCAGATGATGAAAGGGTCATATACCTTCTGGAGAAGGTTAAGGCACTTTCATTTGCAGGAAAGGCCGACGAGGGTGAGAAGATCCTCCGTGATGAATATGGCAGGAACAGCGAAAACGCGCTTTATTACTATTCTCTCATCGATAACCTGTCGGATCAGGGAAAGAAAGACGAGATTGAACAGCTGATCCACGACAAGAATTTGCCGGAATCCCTGTCAACACTTATTCGTGTGTACACAGGCATTTATGAGAAGCCTGATGAGGACGCAGTAGAATCAGCTTTATCTTCGCTGCACGATGACATAAATCAAAACGATTTCAACATGACATTATCGCAGATATTATTCGATGCCATGCTGGCCTCTGCCGGAAAGGATGAATAAGACAGCAGAGATCATGATTTCATAACGCGTTGAACACTGAAGCCTCTCATACCTGCCCAGTTCTCTCTATCCTTTTAATTTATGAAATAAATTAATGATGCAAGGATTCATGTGTAATTTTTAGACCCACTTTTTCCAGCTTCTTGCGAAACTAAGATATAAACTCGGTTCTTCATTTTTAGGGTCCATTTCTTTCGAGATAAACTTTGAATTGGGTTTTTTGGATTGTAATAATACGCCTGCAAATCCATAGGTGTAAGGAACATGCGGTAATTATAGCTCAAATCATAGAGTGTAGTGGAATCCCCGTTTGAAAGTTTTTCCCTACATTTACTTTGCATTTAACTATTGTTCAGATGCATATTGCAAAGACAGTACAGGCGAATGGAATGTTATGTGTGTGTCGCTTCTTCTCCTGGTAAAAGAATTTGATATTGAAAACGCTCAAATAGAGATCCCATATATTTTATACGCGTGTCAAGAGACGCCTCTCTAGCTTTGAATGTTCAGCAATTGCAGAAAATTTCCAACGAAAGTAACATTGTAAGATCAGATGAGCTACGTCATATACAACTCTTCCGAAGTTACTGTTAAAGATAATAGCTTTACAAGATGGTTCAGTTCCCAACTTGACGAGTTTCCTGTGGCAATCCTATTGCTTTGGGATTTAACCAAAATTAATGTCCCATCAAAAATCTTCATTACCATGGATAGCTCAATGCCAATATGCAATGAGCATTCTGTCAATGCTAACAATATGGTTTCTGGAAACTTTTTCAATCAATCATCCGCACTCAACCGGTATAATTATGTGCCAATAGCCATATCCACATCTCTCGGAACTCTCTCACCGGCACCCAATGTTTTAAGTGTTTACGGTTCCAGAAACACAATATTCGGAAATGCGTTTGCCGTATATCTGACTGTTATAAGCCTCCCTTACTGGCTTATAACATCTGGTTACAATTTCCACCTAGATAAGCTTCCAGGGTTTGGTGCCTTGGGCCAGGACATCCTAAGATAATGAAACTTCTTGGATTAGCTTGAATCTAATCTTTAGTAACCATTTCCTCAATTTATTTTTGTCTTTCATGATCTCACTATTTGGTTCAAACATACACAAAGGTATTTTTATACATCTACAATATGGAACTAGATTGAGCCATTCCAGAAAAATATTGGTATTCTTCGTCTCATTACTCATGATAGGCTCTGCCATAACAATCATAACTGCAGATGGTTTCAATAATAATCATCAAAAGCAATATTCCAACAATTCCTCATCAACTCCAAAAGTCATTTTAAAAAACTCATCACGCTTATTTTCATCTCAGGTATCGCAAATGGTCAACTATTCTCCGGAAGCAAGCTTTCAATTCATAGAAACTGGTCTCCCTGTGGGAACTCAATGGTTGGTAACAGTGGATAACACCACTCTTAAGACCGATGGCACTTCTTTATATTTCAATTTAGAGAGCGGTGTGTATAATTATTCCGTTTCAAATGCCCTGAACTTCTTCTCGCCAGAATCAGCAGGTACTGTCAACACTTCAAATGCAGTGCAGATAGTTCACTACTATGGTTACCTTCATACCGCAGGCTATGTGAATATTTCATCTGGAAATGTTTCACAGAATCCAGGCTCCAATTTGAACAGTTATGTTATTCCATATGGAATATTTGATAATTATTCACGTTCCATAATAGTCTCCTCCTATGGAAATGATAGTATTATATCACTGAATGCCAGTAACTATCATGTCAACGGTTTCCTGACCGTAGACGGAAATCCGGGAGGACTGGCATTAAATCCAAATGGTACAATTTATGCGACGACATCAAATCAGCTTTTGGTAATTTCACAGAATTTCCATGTTAGGGCTGAAATCAATATATCATGCTCAAGCGTTACGGCCGTTGCATACAATAAATTCTCGGGATTAATATTTGTTGGAACCTACTCCAACGGTACATATATTTTCAACTCTACAACACTCAGGCAGATAGAGCATCTGAACGGGCTTGATGTACTTAGCACACAGGGATTTGCCATAGACAACGTAAATCACATGACACTGGCCGCAGACTTTCTCAATGACAGCATATGGTTCATTAAGAATTACATCCCAGTTTCATACAGTTCATCCATTGGAATACCAATTTCGATCCTTTTTGGTCCAAATTTCAATACCTTAATTATTTCGACCTTCCCCGTAAATGGTTACTCGCTTTTCGCTTTAGATGTTCATACTGGGTTTATCACTAAAATAGGCGGAGTATCATGGGGAATGGCAATTACGTTCGACAACGAAACAGGGAGTCTTTTCGTTTCGGAAATTGCCAGCAATGGAATTGTATCAATCAATTACCAGCATAACTCGAGACTTGAAATCCTGAGGACTTCTTATGAACCTTATTTTGTTATATTTGATCCTCTGACAAATTCCATTGTTACTGGTGGCATATATTCCAACAGCCTTTCACTCATGAACTTCTCAATGATCCCAGTAAATGTTACTTTCAGCGAACAGGGCTTACCCAAGGGTGAAAATTGGGGTATTGAAATTAATGGATACAAAGTAAGCACATCCAACATGTCAATTACCTTACAGGTTCTGCCTGGAATGTTAAATTATACCGTTATTGCGCCGTCAGATTACACGACAAATATTACTGGTCATGCTGCTGTAACTTCATTTAATTCCAGCGTTATCATTCATTTTCACAGGTTATATACTGTGAATTTTCTTGAAACCGGAATTCCGGCTGATACATCATGGAGTGTGAATATAAACCATGAAATTTACTCATCCACTGGAGATAAAATAGAAGTAAATCTGACTGCCGGTAATTATACCTATATGATCAACAGCAGTAATTCATATTTGGCAGCTCTTTCTCAGGGAATAATTCATATCTTTGGGAATGCAAACTTTACCGTTTTCTTTTCAAAAGAATTGCATATGGTTGAATTTGTTTCACACAATTTGCCCTCTGGTCACATATGGTCAGTAAATATAGACGGTAGGCTCTTCTACGCTGATAATTCCAGCATTTACCTCAATGTAACCGAAGGCCAATGGAATTACAGCATAAATCCAGTTCCAGGCTATATTCCTACTCCAATCAAATCCACATTTTCTGTATCCAGCAATGATACAATTGTTAATATATCATGGTCACCAGTCCTGTTCAGCATAAAGATATCTGAAATTGGGCTTCCAAGGGGAATAACCTGGGGAGTATCTGTAGGAAACTATTCAGCGGCTACAGACACTTCCATAATTGAATTTTACGAACCAAACGGAACATACACCATGCATCCATTTACCACAAATGGTGACTATTCAGCCGATATGATTCAGTTTACAGTTAATGGCAAAAGCATTGAAATGAATGTGGCCTTCTCTCCGGTTTTGTACAGAGTGTACTTTGTTAGGCAAAACTATTCTGGAGTGTGGTACGTAAATCTGTCCGATGGAAAATCCTCAGGGCCTATTGATGGTTCTTCGTATTTCTTTTCCTTGTTGAATGGATCCTATCAGTTTACAATTTCAGTGAGAGACAAGGTTTATAGAGCATCGCCTTCATTCGGTTCATTTTCAGTTAATGGAAATTCCCTGTCTGAATCAATTAACTTCCTGAAAGTGAAGTATATGGTTAAATTTTATGAATCAGGTCTGCCCGCTGACACACCGTGGTTTGTGAATCTTACGAATGGAATGAACTCTGGGTCAATAACAGGAGATTCGTATACATTTTCGCTAATTAATGGGTCATATGCCTACACAATAGCGAGCTTCAACAAAATATACAAACCATCTGAATCTTCAGGTTCTTTAAGGATTGATGGTGTATCCATATCCGAAACTGTAAATTTTATCGAGGTTAATTACACCGTAAGTTTCAAGGAAATCGGCCTGCCTGCAGGTGTTGCCTGGCATATTGGCCTCAGCAACGGAATGAATTCCGGAATTATATTCGGTAACTCCTACAACTTTTCTTTAACAAATGGCTCATATACTTACAATATCACGTCATCTAACAGTGAGTTCCGTCCCATAATTTCTTCAGGGGAATTCCATGTGTCAGGTATTGGAGAAATCATTACAGCAGGCTTTATGGAAGTAACTTTTGGTCTATCAGTGAAAATTTCTAATTTACCATACGGAACAAGCTGGTCACTGTATGTTAATGGCAAAATCTCTGGAGAGGATATAGGCACAAATAATTATTCGATTCTTCTTCCCAATGGCACGTATTCGGTTGAAGTTCTGAGCTCCAGCCGGGATTACTATCCCGTTTACTTTACCGTAAAAATTAATGGCAACAATGTGTCAAGCACGATTCATCTATGTCCAGTTCTTTATGAAGTTATGATAAATGAATCAGGTCTCCCCAATAACACGTTTTGGCAGGTAGCTTTTTCCAACGGGAAAGTTGCTTACACCGATTCTTCAAGCATCTATTTTAACTTGATGAATGGGACTTACAATATCACGTATTCAACAAGCAATAACATCTACAGGGGCTCTGAGCTCACAGTTAAAGTAAATGGCGCCAATGAAATGGTAAATGTGACTTTCACCAAAGTTACCTATAGTGTATCATTCAACATTTCTGGTCAATACATTCCAAGGTCATGGTATCTTATTATTTCTGGGAACGATACTGTTGGACCAAATAATGGGAACATAACCATTTATCTCTCAAACGGTACGTACTGGTTTAAAGCATTTCCAATGAACAACTCATGGTACGATTATAGCAGTATTCTTCATGTTGAAGGTTCAAATGTGGTTGTTTCAGTATATTTCAGGCCGGTACTTTATGATGTAAATTTTGCCATTATTTCACCCTTAGGTTTGAAGAAATGGAATTTAGAAATATCCGGCCATAACTACACCATACAAGGGAGTTCATTTGGAATTGCCTTACAGAATGGTACTTATAATTACGTAATTTCTGGCATAAGTGGATATGAGACTTATATTTCAAATGTGGTTGTTTCCGGAAGAAACCAGACATTGAAACTAGTAATTCCGGAACTCCAATATTACATAACATTCATAAGCAACCTGAATTCAGGAACTCATTGGAATATTTCGATATCCAATAAATATAACTACTCATCGTCAAATAGTTCTTTGGTCATAAGTCTCCCGGATGGAAAATACAATTACTTTGCCACATCCTCAGGATACGACAATGTTCGTGGGCATTTTACTGTAAATGGCCGTTCTGTCAAAGTAAATGTTAACTTTAAGAGCAGTTTGCATAAGGTAAAATTTTTGGAAAACGGACTCCCGAAGGGTACTCTGTGGTGGGTTAACGTGACGGGAATAGCTAATCTCTCATCATCAAATCATTTGATAGTATTTTTCCTCCACAACGGTAATTACAATTACACGGTTTCGCACGTTAGCGGCTATTCCAGTATACAATCAGAAAATTTCAACGTGAACAACAGAAATGTTGTTCTTCACATTCATTTTATTCATATGGTGACCGATGTTTATTCTGTATCCTTTGTGGAATTTTTGCCGTTAGGAGTCAGTGTAAATATAACGGTGAATGACACTGCTGTATCAGGAAGTGAAATTATGCTTCCAAATGGGACGTACAATCTGTCCTTAGATCTTACTGGAACTCCATTCAGCAATCCTATCCAGGCAATGCTAACTGTGGCGGGTGAACCAGTTCAGGTTTTCTTAATTGATACACCAATTGCATTATGGATAGTTGTTATGCCAGATACCACGCCATTGCCACCAATGCAATTAGCGTTTCCTTCAAATCCATTTCCTCCACCCATGCCTGGATTTATTATGTGTAGCATCAACATTCCTCAGATTCAACCCATGATTAGTCCTCCAGGTGTAGCTCCTCCACAGCTGCCTCCAAATGATTTCCTAACTTTTGCATCTTATATTATATATTCTGTAAATTAGAATTCAAAATCGAACCAGTCTCAGAATGTTTATTATAACAACTGATAGAATAAAGAGATAGGCAATGAGTGTAAAGGCAAAGGAGGTTCTATATATTGTTATCCTTCTCCTGAGCTGTGGAATAATAATGCCAATTGCAAGAAACAGTGCCAGGAGGGTCAAATATATTATTACTTTTCCAGATGTGCTGTAAACATTGAACCATGTCATGGAGGGGGCAAACAAGGATAAGGAGAAAATGGAAAAGATTCCCAGTTCTATTATGAGAATTGTTCTTCTTTCTGCTCCAGAAATAAAGTATAGAAGTGATATGATTGCTTCAAATATGGAAACCGAAAGAATGACTGCAACTATGATATTGCCTGTGGAATTCAAGTGTGGTAAAAAAATATAGATATCATGAAAAGGGGTGATAAGAAATAGTAATCCAGCCCAAATTATAACAGAGAAAAAGATGCGGTAAACATCAAAAAATGCCCTGTTATAATTTAAATCCATATTTTTTGAGTAAGGTGAGCTGATTTTTTGAACGTCCGGTCTGAAGGTTCCTGCCAAATAGCAGTAAAGAATAGAGAAGGATAAGGGTCTGAAATCTGAATTTTTATGCCGGCTTGCATAACGCCCGCTTTCAGAGTGATCATCCAAAGAAAAGAATTCCATAACGCTTCTGCCATTTTCATATAATGGAGATTTGAAGAAGGATTCATTGAGTTCGCCGTTCAACTTAAAGAACAGCGTCAACTTTGGGGCTCTCCAACCTATGTAAAAATATACCAAAAAGGCAATTATTGTTGATATAATGTACTGAGGTATAAAATTTAGAAATTTATAAAAATTGTAAATTATCATGGCGTTTTTCCGTCAGTAGAATTTGCCGTATTCTGTTGAAATGGCCAGATGGTAAATTGATCCGACATAAGAATGGGCATCAGACCCAATGTAAAATGGAATGGACATTCTGATGTGAATTATGCTACTTGCTGCATTATCATTTACCATGATGATTCTCTCTCCAATTGATACAGTTCTTCCCAAACCCACTTTCACCCAGTAGTTATGGCTAGTAAGTAGAGTCCCGTTTTCAAATGACATGTTAATGATTGGGAAATATGAGGAATTTACAGAAATGGCGTAAACAACAATTTGACTCACATATTTATCTCCTGAGTAGTTAACCAGATTCATACTAAAAACTAGAGGGTAGGATCCGCGATTTGAAAAATAAGCAACACCACTTTCATTAACCACATTAACGTGAGATGAAGAATATGTTACGTTGTCTGAAGTGTTGTAAGCATTTATCGAACTGGAAATTGATGCGTTCCCGGTTTGCTGAAGTTCTATATCTGGATGAATTGGAGAGACACTTACCTGGTAGCTGTTATCCACTATAACTGCAGCAAATGAAACAGAAGCAGCAATAGTTACCGATATAACCAATAGGACCAATAGCCGGTATCCTAGAATTTTCTTTCTCATTTAATCCAGCTTACTCCTGCTGCATATTCAGCACAAATGAACTACGTATATTTGATGTCACAATTATGGAAATGTAAAGTGCATCACCCTTACTCATTAAATGAATTGGGCCATTGGTGCCTGATGACATTGGAGTGCCACTCACGGAACTACCGTTGAAAGTCATCAGGTTGCTGCTGTAGAATAACTGCACACCAGATGGTATCGTTCCATTGAACCATAAATACAGAGGATTAGTCGTGCCACTGTCATTGTATACTGCAAGGACATTCGTCATCACAACATAACCACTGCCAGGTATGGTTGAAATATCCACTGTTTCATTTGTGTATTTCGAGTTATTCCCAATAATACTGATGTATCCAGATGAATTAGCGTAACTGTATCCAGGTCCCTCGGTCAGGTACACCATATTGGTATGACTACTGGTAGAAGTAATTGTGACATTATTGCTAACAATAACCGCTGCGGTAGTTACAACCGGCACCATAAGAGCAAGTACCAGCGTTACAGCAATCATGATGTTTCTTTTCACGCGCAAATAATACTATTGTTATATATAAATCTCATTCGCAATAATTTCCAAGCTTTCAAGGCAGCTTCTTGCAACATTGATTGGGAACACCTAAGGGATAAATACGTGATGACGACCAGGGATGGGATAAAATTGTGAATGTCCCGTTGGAATTCCTGTACTCAGTCAGTAATGTCATTCTAAATTAAATGACTGTATTTTACCACAGTTCCAGGTCATCAGATGAAAGTAATAGGATTTGATCATTTTCATATATTCGACCGGTCATTAAATCCATAGAAAGATATCATTAGCATTTAATGAATGAAATTGATTATAATCTTAAAGTTTATGTCTCGGACATTGAGAGTCGTTGACTATCAATGTATTTAAATATATATGAACCTTAGATAGGGAAAAATTGTTCATCCTGATGACAATGAATTTCTATGAGCAAAAAGATTGTCACAGCTCTAGTTCTGATTGTATCAATTGTAATGGTGGTTAGCGCCGTTGGTATGGCAATTTCAATTAATGGCCATTCTACAGCAAAAAACAATCCTTCCCCTGGTAATGGATCAGGAAGTCCTTCCAGTCAGCCTTCCGTACCAGCTAGCCCGGGAAGTACAGGGAATCACGCTAGCTCTGTAAACCAGGCTACGGTGAACAACGTAAACAAGCTTCTCTTTCTGCCAAATGCACACCCAAATTATAAGCTGGAAAATGGTACTGTAACTCCACTCTATGATTTTGCTCCTGCACCAATGGGTCTTGGTTTCTTCGGACTGCAGAATGAAAGTGGCACCCTTGTGGGCCATAATTACTACAGCAACAGTTTCCAGGCAACGTTGAGGATTAACAACCTGAGTGTTTACAACCTTGGCAATGACGGACCAAGTTCCCTGACGTTCCAGCTGAACACCGTAATGGCAAATACCACTCTATTCGGTGTCGCCAATTACTCATTCTGGACCCAGAATGTTATTGTATATTCCACCAGAACGCATGTTTTGAGCTTCGAGGATAACATATGGAATTTCTCGTCCCAGACAGCAGTCATGACAAACAACGCAATACTTAATTCCACCGGCCAAGTATATCCATATCCCGGTGTCCACATAGCCATAGGGCCTTCCTACAATGTTTCTACGCCCTTTGTTGCTCATCTTTACCTGAACACTTCCCTTTTCAACGGTAACGATGCCGTTTACTTCAACTACTCCATTCCAACAATAGGCGTGAGTGGAACCTATGATCGTGTAACGTTCAACTCTACTCCAGTTCAACCGTCAGATAACAATAATAACGCTCCAGATCATCCCGTCGGTCCTGAACCCAAATCACATGTGAAGATCTCAGATTTCCTCGTCAGCGGAACAACTCCAGCACCTAACGGGCTTCTTTATGACAGTGAGATAATGCTTGGAGGCCCAGGCGGTGGGAGTACCACAAACGTGATGAACATAGATGGAACAATGAGCCTGAAATACATCCCGCAGGAAAATCCAGAAGCACAACATCACCCTGCCCCACCAGGGCCAAATCAAGGTAACCGGGGTAGCACAGGATATGTTACTGTACCTTCGGCCTTTGACTTCGGCACTGACACAGGAGAGACCTCCGTGGGTATGGCAGTTGCCTGGAATTCAGCCCATCAGGCAATTCTAACTCCCGGTCCATCACTTCTGTATGGAATGTGGAACATCAGCGGTCAGAGCCAGATGGAGCAGTTCTATGGTCAGGTTGCACCCAGCAATGCTTTTCTCTTCGTGAGCCCGGGTAATGTCATGAGCAATAACTACAATGGCTATGTGCCTCTGACATCTTCCGGAGGTTATAACTTCTGGCTTCCTGCAGGCACGTACAGTGCTGAAGCTCTCATGAGCTATCACAACCCGGAGGTAAGTATTCTTACGCCCGGTGAGAACTTTATGCTTTCCAGTAACCCTTCAACAGGCATATACACACCGCTGTATGCTGAGAACAATGCACAGCTGGCAAATATATCTGTTTCAGGTGACGGAACATTATCAAATCCGTATATTGCCTTCAACCAGGAGTATACCTATATGAGTCCGCTGTTCGGGCAGCTCAATGACTTTGCCTTCCCGCAGTTCGAGGCAGTAATGCTTTTGAACACAAACCAGTATATTGTTTTCAACAATATGCCTGCTTTCCCCATAGTATACTCCGATACATACCAGCTCTACTCCCTGTTCTACACAGGCCTGCCTGACAATTTCCTGGGATACTGGTTCTACAATTCATCTGGAGTTGTTCTTGAGAACAGCACATCCATAACTGGATGGTACACCTACAACCAGGCGGGTTTCCCTGAGGCTAACGTTGTATTCTGGAACAGTTCCGGAGGGATACTCAACAATGATTTCCTCTCAATGGATTCATCCGTGCTTCTTTACAACAGTCAGGTGGGTGTCTGGGGAAACCATTTCAATAACAGCCTTTATCTCACTGAGCCCTCACTCCGGTCATCATGGAATATATGGGGAGAACCTGTTGGTATCTCAATATTCGGCAATAACAGTGTTGTGACAAATAACTTCTTCACGGTGGTTATACCAGCACAAAGCCCCGATTACAGCATATACAGCGGCAACTATGCAAGTTACCACAACCGCTGGAACCTAACCAGTAAGCTGAGTTCATCAACCACGATTTACCTGTACAGTGTGAACGGCTATGGGTACTTCCCCGGATCAGGGAGTGTTGTCGGTGGTCCTTATTATGGTGGCAATTACTGGTACAATTTCAATGGGACAATACCATACAATGACAATGGGCTCATAGCAAACGGTGGAGATTACCTGCCTCTGAACGTGATAGACATACCTCCAGCCAATTCAGTGCAGCTTGCAGGCAATATTCCTTACGTCATGACAGATCCAGCTTTCCAGCCATACCTGCTGAATATTGGTTCCGCCAATGCCAGTGCACCAATGAGTGTGGTGATTTACCTCAACATGACGAATCTTTCAGAGCTGCAGACCTTTGATTCGGCAGTGAACTCTCCAATGTCGCCATACTTCCATCACTTCCTGACGCCACAGCAGTTCATGAGTGCATTTTACCCAGGTCAGTCAACAGTGGCGGCTGTGGAATCTTACTACTCTTCGCTTGGCCTCAAGGTCTGGAACTATGCCTACGCCCCTCTTGCAATTGTTGTATCAGGGACAGTTGGAGAGATAGAATCAGCCTTTGGAGTTATTGAATTCAACTACTACTTCAACTATCCCGGAGCCTATCCAACTGAGTTTATGACAAACACGGCCAATCCGTATATCCCGGCACAGTTCAATGGCACCATTCTGCATGTTTACGGGCTCAGCTATTCAACAGATGTACTGCTTGGAGGAGTGAATCAGCAGCAGGTAAAGACAGGCCTGACTGCTGCAACACAAGTCAGCGATCCATTTGCCGGCAGCAGTGTGCTGACACCTCCAAATCTTGAGAACTATTACAATGTCACTACACTGCAGAATGCTGGTTTCACAGGACAGGGCATAAGCATAGGCATACTAGGCGTTGGCGAGGCTGTCAACATGAGCAGCGTCAGTGAGTTCTGGAACACATACGGCATACACAACCCCACAGTGAATTTTGTAAACCTTACCAGCAACGGCATGAATCCATATGGAGAGGGTTTCGAGGCCGATCTCGATGTAGAATGGTCAGGTGCAATGGCGCCAAATGCGACCATCTATGACGTGATGGTTCCCTTCAACATAACCGGTATCGGTGACAACGCGATCAACCTGGAACTGTACTACTTCCTGAATGTAATACATCCAAATGTCATATCCGGCAGCTGGGCAGAACTCCAGTTCCATCATGACAGCGGATTCGCAGCAATATATACCCAGATTGGAATGCAGGCTGTGGCGGAGGGAACCACAATATTCCTTGGATCTGCAGACAGTCACAGCTCTCTGTACCTGACAGTGATGGCATCCCCATACATAGTATCCGTAGGTGGGGTTTACACTCAGCTGAACAGCACCGGTGCAATAGTGAATGAGAGCGGCTGGTACCAGCCAGAATACCAGTGGTATGGTGGCCCAGTGGGATCTGGAGGAGGAAACAGCCTGTTCTTCTCAAGGCCGCTGTACCAGTCGGCTGAGAGGATCATTGTTCCGTCAGTTTACACAAACAGGGCCCAGCCTGATATATCCATGCCTTCCACAAACCTCATAACCACAGTGGGTGGAGGCTTCTATACAGCGGGGGGAACCAGCTATGCCACACCAATATCGGCCGGAATATTTGCTGACATTGCACAGTTCCTGAATGAATCGGGAGCCCCCGGTGGAGGGTACATGGGCTGGATACAGCCGGTGCTGTATGGGCTTGGATATGGATCACTCTTTGGTGCCCCAGGATTCCATCAGGTGAACTATGTTGAACCCTATCCGGGCGAAACGGGAAGCGGATATCTTGGCCAGGGATGGAACGATTTCGCAGGAATAGGTACCATGAGCGCGATGAACCTCTCCATGGATTTCTATGGGTACTACCAGGCCGGGGAATATCTTTCCCGTGGCCTCTGACCCTGTAATTTTTTAAAACTCTCACTTTTTCTATGTAATGCTGTAATGTTGGAGACTTACTGTCGACAAACAATATAGGGGCATAACAACCTACATACTACCTTTATATATTTCCTTAAACATTTTAAACAATGTTAAGCAGTTCCAGCCATACCCGCACTGATCATAAGTTTTCAGATTCCCTGCAGACTGCTATTAGTGCAATTCCGTTCCTTGCGGTTGCACTGGTCCTGATCTACTGGGTACCAATAATCTGGCTGAAATATATTACACTGCACGATTATGTCTTCGATCTTGGAGTTTTCTACGGCTCTCTCCACTCCATATTCTACATCCACTCCAGCAGCATTCTGTATCAGTATGCTGCCGGGTCAGCATTGAGGATAATACTCTCGCCTCTGTCAGTTTTTAACAGCTTCATATTACTGCTGTACATCCAGCTTGTACTTGTGCTCGGTTCAGCCATCACAGTATATCTCATATCACGAAGAATTTTCAGGAATCCCATTGCTCCAGTGCTGATCTCAATCGCCTACCTGCTTTATTTCCCAATTAATGGATCAATATTTTTCGATGTGCATGCCCAGACATTTTTCCTGCCCTTCATGCTTCTGGCATACTATCTGGAGATCTCAGGCAGGTACAAGCTTTCATTTGTCCTGTTCATCCTGGCTGGCCTCACAAGATTTCCCATAATCGGAATTGTTGTCCTTTATTCAATGGCCGACTTCATATACAACTTCAGGACAGGATACCGCACAACAGACAGAACCGTTATGCGCACAAGGATGAAGTTTGACATGGCGCTGTTCTTCGCAGCATTCATCATCACGTTGCTTCAGTATTATGCCAACACATACGTGCTGGGTGTATCATCAATGGGAAACATTCACTATGTGGTAGGCGCATCATTCCTGGGCGGATCTCTTGGCACAGACCTCATAACGGTTCTCATATTCTCTGCCCCCCTTCTTCTTCTGCCCCTCTTTTACTCTGAGTTCTCGCTGATTCTATGGGCCCTGTTTGGTTTTGCCTTTTACACCAACTACAGCGGGTATCTATACCCATCCGTGTTCACTGATCAGTACTCGGCGCTGTTTGTGCCCCTGATTTTCATCAGTGTATTTGCAGGTCTCATGGCAAAAAGGCAGAGCGATGCCGGTGAAACCACGTCACAACCACTAAATATTTCCAGGAGGGGAATTGATGCACAGTTCAGGACTGCCATCAAGATATTTGTGGCAATAGCAATATTTGCCATGCTCTTCCAGCCATACAGCCCGCTGGCGGCACACACAAACGGTGCTTTGAATATTTCGGATTACACAACTGCGGGCCAGGTTACAGAGCCCGAGCTTCAGTCAGTAATAAATCTGATTCCTGCCAGTGCCACAGGCATTGTGTTTGGAGGAAACATGCCTGAAATTATGGTGCATTCCCCAAACGTAAACGGCTCACTGGTATCAGATACAATCAACGGGTATCCGCTGTCCTGGACTCCACAGTACATGGTTACAAACAGTTCAATTCAGTATGTTTCAGGTGTTCCGGGCGATTTCACCTCAACTCCAGCTCCCACAGGCTATAACCAGTACCAGTTTACACAGAATGCCATGGCATCCGGTGCCTTTGGCATAGTTGCCGAATATCATGGCGCATTCCTGCTGGAACGGGGATATCACGGCTCTCCTGTGTTATTCAGCCCGATGCATTACCCCACTGTGCCATACGGAAAGATGTTCGCCCTTAATTCCTCAGCAATATCGGCAGGCGGCCTGCAAATATCCAACGCAATCAACGTGACAGTCATACCTTCAGCAGCATTCCTGCTCTATCCCGGAACATATTCCCTTCGGCTGAATCTTTCAAACGTAAGCCTGGATGCCCCTTCATCTGTTCAGTTTAGGCTTTCCGCAGATAATGTTGCCGGCAATATAATGGTGGCATCATCGCAGATCGACAGCGGGCAGAATTCAGTGATTGTAAATTTCACGCTGGACAACTTCTATGCCAGTGCTGACCTGTTCATGACCGGATTGAATTTGTATGGTACAGTCACAATTCAGTCAATGAGCATTCAGGAAACGGAGGCTTGAGCTGTGTGTGTAGAAACGCAGGTCTGAACAGATTTACACAACATTGCATCACTGCAGATCGAATAATTTTAAAGCAAACTTTGCATGTGGGTAGAAATGACTGAACTTACCTCGTCCAGATCGCTAGGACTGGATGCAATTTTCCAGTACACCGGTTCCGGCGTTCAGTTGTTTTCCGGAGCAATTTTTTATATCATCATCGTAAGGATGTTCAGTACCACTGCGGTGGGCGCCATAGCTCTGTTCCTTGCCATAATTGGGCTTTTTAACATTGTCTTTTCCTTCGGTCTTGGGACCGCCGCCCAGCACTTCACATCATACAGCCTTGGCATAGGTGATTATGCCGCCGTAAGAAAAACCATAAGGAAGATGATAGGTTTTGGCTTTCTTCTCTCCCTTGTAGGTTTCGGCATTCTGCTGATTTCCAGTGGCGGGATATCACTCATATTCCTTCACAGTTCATCATATTCCTTCCTTGTGAGGCTGCTCAGCATTGTCCTTCTTGGAAATATCCTCTTTGGAATATTGAACGGCGCCTTGCTTGGCCTTCAGAATTTCAGGCTTTCGGCCATAATAAACATAATCATCTGGGTCTTCTATTATTTTGGGTCAATAGCTCTGGCACTGTATGCCAGAAGCCTTGACGTAATAATCTTCGGCTGGATTATCGGTGTATTCCTTGGAGTCTCGCTGGAACTGGCCATAATACTCAGGCAGGTGAGCCGTTATCCATCCAGTGGCAAAGCCCCTGGGAGCAATTTTATCCTGAAGTATTCTCTTCCGGTACTTCTTTCCGGAATAATCGGATATGGCGCATCATACATGGATCGATTCGTTGTTGCAGGGCTGCTGAATCTCTCTTCTCTTGGAGTATACAACTTTGCACTTCTGATTGCCTCATCAATAGGATTCCTTGCAACACCATTCAATAACATACTGATGCCAAAGTTTTCTGAACTCTTCGGCGAAGGGAGGAGAGGGGAGATAGCCAGCATAGTTGACGGCTCTTCTGTTCTTCTATCATCAATATATGTGCCTGCTGCACTTGGTATTGCAGCACTCTCACCAATGATTCTGGTACTCCTTGGTGGTTATCAATACACCGGAGGCTCCGTTGCACTGGCAATAATTATGGGTTTTTCGGCACTTTTCATCTCTGTGAATATACTCACCCAGGCAATAGCATCCGTGCGGAAGACGCATTTATTCATTTATTCAAGCGCAGCAGCCCTGGCTGCAAATGTTGTTCTTTCCATTGTGCTGATACCAAGGTTCGGTCTCATAGGCGCGGCTTTCGGCTTTTCCTCCGTCTATGCTGCAACCTTTGTGATCCAGTACTATTTTGCCCGAAAGAACGGGATAGTTCATTTCAATTATTCCGCATTTGCCAAGGTGTGGATTGCATCAATGATAATGTTTGCAGTTGTGATGTCCGCAGAGGAACCTCTGGAGGCTTTCCTGCATCACACGTTACTGCTTCTGCCGCTGTATATAGCACTGGGATTTGTCGTGTACGTCATTGCTGCAAGGATACTTCAGATTTTCAAGAGAGAGGACAAGGACCTCATCATATCACTGTTTCCGGATAAGTACAGGAAAATACGGAGGGCCATCGAGGTTCTGATACTTCACTGATTTACCATTACTGAATCAGCCAACTTGTGGTCAAATGAAATCTTGAAAACATAGTTATAGATGGGTGAGATGAAGGTATCTGAAAATTCAAGCCGAAAATATGCGGATGAATCGTGCATGAAAGCAATTTTTGCTGATCATGCTTCCTGAAGTCCACCGGAATTGAAATGGATGAAAGTGGAGGAATACCGTTGGCCTCAAAAATATCGGAAAGTAAAGCTGAAAATCCCTATGAATTCAAGATAAGGGGCCTTGACAAGAGAATATGGATCCTCAGTGCCACTCGCTTTATCAGGGCTTTCGGGCGAGGTTCATCCTTCATATTTGTGCCTCTTGTGTTCATAGTGGTCTACCACATGGGATTTGTTGTAACTGGCCTGTTTCTGGGCACTGCAACACTCATCATGGCTTTCATACAGTATTTTTCCGGTATTCTAACAGATAAAATCGGAAGAAGATCGATACTGGTGTACTCGCAGATACCAGCGGTGCTGTTCTATCTGCTTATTTTTTACAGTATAGCGTTTCCCCATTATTTTCTGCTGCTGCTATTATCCTGGTATGGAACAATAGTCATAAATTCCATACAGTACCCGGCAGTGCAGGCCGCAGTGGCAGACGTAACCTCAGTCAGTGACAGGCTGTCAGGCTACACTGTCATGAGAATAATGGCAAACCTGGGCATTGCCATTGGCCCGCTCATGGGTGCGTATCTTGCTTACCATGGACTGCAGTATATATTCCTGGTTTCGGCAGCTGTGACCGTTGTCGAGATCATAATGCTGTACTACCTCTTCAGGGAATCATATGTTCCCGCTGAACATATCAGCCTGAAGAAAGGCGATCTTGGCAGGGCTTATAGAAGTGACAGGTTCTTCATACTTTTCATAATTGTTGGTATCGCTCTTGGCATTTTCATGAGGCAGAGAGGTTCAACATTCACCGTATATACAATAGTTGTGGAGCATCTTCCGTATCTGTATCTCGGCATAGTGTGGGCCCTGAACGGAGCGCTTGTTGTGGCTCTTCAGTTCCCTTTTCTCAGGCTCATGACCAGGTCAGGAAATCCAATGATGTGGAGAGGCATAGGGACGGTTTTCTATGCAATTTCATTTCTCATACTCACATCATCCCCGGTGTTCCTGATCCTTGTTGCCTTTATGACAGTTGCAACCGTTGGCGAGGATATGCTCTCGCCCACCACCCAGAGCATCATAACGACACTGGCGCCTGAAAATATGAGGGGTTCATACATTGGAGTGTATAACCTTTACACAAGTTTCGGTGGTTTCGCAGGTGCAATAATAGGCCTTTACCTTTTATTTGTTTTCCAGAAAGTTGCAAGCGCCTACTGGTTATATATTTCCCTGGGCACCACCATAGTGGCAGTTTCATACGTCCTGCTGGGAAGAATGTTCACAAGACGCATCTCAAGGGTTGTCATATCGCCGGTTACGTCAGCCAAGTAAGCATTTTCATTTCAGGATCCTTGGGCCAGTAAAAATATGGCTTATGTTCCCTGAAGTGAGATAAACAGGGTATTTATGATCATTCTTCTCAATCAGTATGTTAAATTTTTTATATTATTGGCAAATTAATGTAAGAAATGACCACAATCGAAGGTTCAATAGACAATGCGTGGAAACGCGGTAAAACTACAAATATTCATCACCTGATATTTTTGCCGGATTCACTGCTGATTTTTGATGTTCTTAACAAGCGGGAGATTAGAAAGGATGTAATCCAATATCTCAGATCGGACCCTCTTACTCTTGCTCCAATTTCGGCCGTTCAGGACGTTGCATTTTACAGGGACAGCAAGCAGATTCATGAGCAAATTATCAATATGGCTATTGAAGCAGGAAATCAGATAGAAAAGAACATTGATGCGGAGATTGCCAAGGTGCCCCCAGAATTTCAACGAATTGATTACGCAGAAATAAGGTATATTTCGCTGAAGCAGGGGAAACTAATGGGATTACCATTACTGGAGATCTCAGCTTCCCAGGGTGATACTGAATACAAGCTGATGCACAACAATTATGAGAAAATGGCACGCCTTGATGACGAAACCTTCCAAAGATATTCTGACCTGCTAACGAAAACGCTTGGAGCACGGGCAAAAGTCGAAGAGTAATATCATGCCACCCTAACAAAGTGTGATTTTAGATTTCTCTGCTATCGGGTCTCAACGCCTTGATCCGTAAAAGGCAGTGACCACCCTTAAGAAAATTAACTACATTTTTGTGCTTGTAAATCACACGATGAGCTACTATAGGATTCTACAAATAACGATACTGACTGACTCATTACAACCGTGTAAATTTAGAAAATTTTGAAGCTAACTCAATATGTGTTATGAATAATGACGAAGTTCAAAGTTGCTTCAATTTCTCCAGAAAATTCTTGAATGAGTAGGAGTGTAAAGATGCTGTTTTTATATCGAAAAGCTCAAGAATTTGGCTTCTGATTAGAGTACCATCGGAAGGATTTGGAAGTATTGAAATAAATTTCTCCTTTGTACCGGTGTCGGCTCTTGGAAGCTCCCGGAGCTTAAGCGTTTTTGCTGCTGTCCTGGTAAGTCCAGAAATAGACCATCCTTCTATTTCAGGAACTGCAAGGAATATGTTTTCATCCGTCAATCTTGTATATCTTCTTTTCAGTTCGGAGATTCTGGAACTTGAAGATGCATAATTCCCTGTATCATCGTCTGCAATGAACATGAATTGCTCTCCTTGCGATCTGATGGAGAAAATGTAGCTGTCAACCTTTTCATCCTTCTTTTGAGAGTATTTGAACATCTTTAATTGGGGCCCTATTTTTTCAAGTTCAATGATCCTGTTTATTAACAATTCATCAAAATATCCCTCTACAAAAATATACTTCGACATGTTGATTCAATTGAGAATCCCATCAACAAAGAGTTCATCAATACCAATCTTCTCCTTGAGAAAAGCCTTTATTTCATCGTTGTTTGAAGCACGGGAGATCTTTGATGCCCCGTATTGATCTCTATCAATTACATACAGATTTTCAAGATCCACATATTTTATCATTTCAGGACTGTGTGTTGTGATAATAATCTGTTTCTTCTGTGAGGCCTCCTTAACAAGGCTCATTAGGTTTGAAATAAGGCGAGGATGTATGTTCCTTTCCGGTTCCTCAATGACGATGAGTTCCTTTCTCTCAAAAAATAGACTGTAAATTATAGATACTATTTCAATGGTCCCATCAGAGATAATGGGTGCAGGGATATATGTCTTCGAATTATAGGTTTCCAGCATCTTGAATATAACAGATTTGTCTACCTGGTTCTCAATGGATACATCCTTGACAAATGGTAAACAAACTTTCAGGTATTGGATAAATTTCTTCCTTTCATCTGGATGTGCAAGCATTTTTTTCAAAACAAGTGCAGTGTTACTGCCGTCTGGTTCCAATTCAGCTTTACCTGTAATAGGAATTGCTTTTTTTGATAATTTTGGGTCAAAGTCATATACTTGAATAAGGTGGTCCATTCCGAAGCCCAGGAAAAAGCTCAGTGGGGGAATTTGCATAAGGCTACCCATGTCTTTGCTAAAAGATGTAGGAAAGGGCATGATCTGCTTTATTATTTTCTCTTCTCCTTCGCTACTTATTTTTCCGTTTTGCAAGAAAAATTTTATGGTGCCAGTTTCATTGGTATCACCCTTTGTTCTGGAGGTCCTGAGTGATACCTCCTCAATATATTTCTGAATCCCTTTCTTTCTTTTGAATGGATAAAGCTGAAGTTTGTAAGAAAAATCAGAAAGGCGAACGGTTTGTGGTCCATTCAGAGATATATAATGCTTAATGTCTAGTTGTATTTCTACATCCAGATGTCCCTCTGCTGAATTCCTGTAGTTCAAAAGATATTCCAGACCGCCTTGAAGTGATATGGCATTACTTAGTCCGACAGTAGCAATGTCTCTTATAAATTGAAAAATAGATACAAAATTGGATTTACCGGCCGAGTTCTGGCCAATTATAACATTGAGATCAGAGAGGTCAATATCTAAAGACTCAAAACTCTTAAAATTAATAGCCCGTACTTTCTTGATCATTTTCAGAACTATAAACTATTTAGGTACAAAAACAATAACAAATACTTCATAATAAGTAATTACTGGATGCATCCTATTAAGTGTTACAAGACGGTGAGATGCTCACCGTCGATGTGAGGAGCAAAATATACACAAAAAACTTAAAGTGACGCATAAATGCTTTAATAATCCTATAACGCGATTTGGTCTCACCCTAACTCTTCTGAGCGTAAATTCTTCTCTCCGCTGGAAAAAGGATGAAAATTAACATGAATGTATCACAAAGAGCTATTTCCGTCTACCGGCTGGCGGATGCAAAAAATGGTTGGATTGCATACCACCCATGCATGCCTTTAACTCGTAAATCGATGTGACCTGGAATGATGGCCTAATTCCTTCCGAAAGATATTGGCGATTATAAATGTACATCGCAGAAATACCAGCATGCCAGAAAATGTAGTTCATGAAAATAATATATGGGATGAATTGGAAATCATAGGAGGTCAGATTCCTGCTCCATGATTGTTTTCAATTGAGATTTCATATGTCCGGAACCAAGATCTGCCTCAAAGACAAGGTAATTCTGCTTTATTCCCACTGCAAATGTTATGTTTGGCCCGTTAGTACTCGATATGTTAAGTTCAAAGAATTTTAAGCCGTTGTATGTTTGATTCTCTATGTAAAGACCATCAGGGTTGCCCTTTAGAGACTGATTCATCAAAGTTGTGATATTCATATAGGCCTGTGAGACTACCGACAATGAGGTAGCCTGAAGATATCCCATTGCAAATGTTATATTGGAGCTTGATGAAGAGAAGGTTTCCAAAGCGAATCCAGAGACGGCAGTTCCATTGTTCGTAATATTGAAAACGGGACTGTATGTATTTCTCTCTGAATTGAATGTGCTGGTGTTCCTGGCATTATTCAGTGCAAGGTCAGGATTTATAATGTATACACTCATGTTGAAATCTGAACTGAATGAAGATCCAAGGACAGATGTTATGTTGGATGTGCCTACCAGTTTTTCCGCCTGAACGAAGTTTATCTTGTATGCATTGAGAATTGAGATTTCAGTTGAGACCATTCCTGTGAATGCATCCATAGTTCTGTTTCTAAGTCCGTGGTAGAATCCCAGTATAAGGTAATTGGAATAGACTGCATAAATGGCCGCTGAATAATTGCCATTGGTCTTGTTAAATCCGTATACGAAGAATGCACCAGAAACTTCACCATATGTAACATTTTTCAGGTGATCCTTGGTTATGTTGCTAAAGATTGTTGAATTGGTCAAATTTGCATAATTTACGGACGAAAAAGCTGCATAACCGAAAACAAGATCACTGTCATTTGCGGTTGCAAAAAGGGCAGCTTGTGCATAGCTTACATGAACGTAAGGGGCATTCACTGGAAATCCAGATGACGATGATGAGGATCCGGAAAGACCATTTACCGCATTTCCAAGGGCAGAGAGATTTGTGACTCCCGCAGTTAGGTTCATAACCTCATACCAGCCACCGGTCATTGAAGTATTCACTTCTGAAGTTGCAAGAACGCGCATGCCTGGCGAAGTATCAGGCAAAGGAGAAGAAGTTTTAATTGACAGTAACTTAGGGTCTTTCACTGCAATAAATCCAACCGCGCCAATTACTACTACGATTACTACAACTAAAGCTACTAATGTCGATTTCACATAGTGGATTATATTCAGTTATATATAGATATTATTGCTGTTGCATTTTTGCAATCATGTGAATAAATCAAAGTTAAATATTCAGATGAAAAAGAATCGTCATTATTTCTAATTTAAATTGAAAGGCGGATAGTATCCCGAATCTTGTGTAAATAAAAGATCAGGATCATAATCATGAGAGAAATTTCATGAAAAAGAAAAGGATGCCTCCAGGAACCAACCAGGAGGCAATAAACAATGGAAGAACTGGATAAAAAGATATCTGAAATAGTCAGAACCACAGTGAAGGGCTTCATGGAATCCCTCATGAAGGGAGAGATTCAGGCCTTCCTTGAGGAAAGAGAAGGCCAGAGGAATGGATACTACGAGAGTGACATGGGTACAAGATATGGGAAGATAGATGATCTCAGGGTTCCAAGGGACCGCAGCAATGAATTCCAGACAGCCTTATTCGAACCATATCAGCGCAACATTGGAATAGACGATCTTGTTGTCTCCATGTATTCAAAGGGAATATCAACAAGGAAGATGGCTGAAATACTGGAGGAACTGTTCCACAATAAATACAGCAAATCCACCATATCAAGGATCACGGAAATAACAGTTCCAGAAGAGGTATCCTTTATAAATACACAACTTTCGGGACACTATGATTTCTGTTGAATTATAACATGCAATTCAGCAAAAATTATTGCTTTAGGGCTATTTTCAAACGCCATGAATCCATAAACTATTTATCACATAACTTGCTAATTGACTGATGGAATCAACAGACGGGAATGAAGTTGTTATAGATTACAGGCAGCACAATCATCCCATAAAGGTAGTAAAGGTCGGCAAAACATTAACTGTTAAAGCAAATGGCCATGATATCCTCAAAACAAGAAATGCATATCTTCTTGATGAACAGGGCCATAAGCCTGTGTATTACTTCCCAATCACTGATATTAACCGGGAATTTCTTAGGGAAACTTCCACAGAGTCCGTATGTCCATACAAAGGCAGGGCCCATTATTATTCACTTGTGGTTGGCGGTGTAGAACTGAAGGATTCGGTCTGGCGCTATTCAGAGCCATCCAAAGACTTCACAGCCATCATGGATTATGTAGCATTCTATGACAATTCCATTGATAGCATAGAGGAATCATGATTCAATCAAGACACATACGTGGTTTTGCATCGGAAGATTTGGCAAAATGTCCCAGCAGGGGTAAATATGGACAGTATGTTTTACACGTGGGGGTGAAGAATGAAGTCGAATCAATTCATTGATAATAGAGAGGAAAAGAAGCTTCTGTTAGCATTTCATGATACCAGATCAAAGACGCTGGAACTCTGCAGGCCACTGAACAGGGATGATTACATGGTGCAGGCCACCCCGGAAACGAGTCCTCCAAAATGGCACCTCGGTCACACAACATGGTTCTTTGAGAATTTTATACTGAAACCTTTCCATGGGGATTACAGGCCATTTGACGAGAAGTATATGTACCTGTTCAACTCGTATTATGAGACCGTGGGCGAGTTTCTGCCGAAACCCATGAGATCCACAATTTCCCGGCCGGATCTCGATGATGTACTGAACTACAGGGCCCATGTTAACGAGGCCATATCAGACCTGATGGGGAATGTAAAGGGCGATGACCTCCAGGAGGTAAAAGCACGAATGGCTCTTGGAATAAACCACGAACAGCAGCATCAGGAACTGCTCATGATGGATATAAAGATGAACTATTATGTGTCGCCGTACCTGCCTGCATATACTAAGCCAGCTAAAAAAAGGAAGGATGAGATGCGGGCTTCCGGTTGGCTATCATACGACGAAGCAATTGCAACGGTAGGCTATGAAGGGCATGGATTCTGCTTTGACAACGAATTACCCAGGCACCGAGAACTGATTCCAAAATTCAGTATGAGCAACAGGCTTGTCACCAATGCAGAATATATGGAATTTATACAGGACAGAGGATACACACGGCCTGAACTGTGGCTTTCTGATGGCTGGGTTGCGAAGCGCAGAAATAACTGGACTGCCCCGCTTTACTGGGACAACCATGACGGTGAATTTTATTACTTCACTCTCTCAGGAAGGAAAAAGGTGGATCCGGATGAACCTGTGGTGCATGTGTCATATTATGAAGCAGATGCATATGCCAGATGGGCAGGTTTCAGACTGCCAACAGAATCCCAATGGGAATACGCCATGAGGGCTGCGGATCTGAACCATCAGGGAAACACTCTTGATAGCGGGATTTACCACCCTGATGTTCAGTCGGTTGGGAAAACGGAGATGGCAGGGCCAGGTGGCGTGTGGGAGTGGACTTCAAGTGCATATTCTCCATATCCAGGATTCAGGCCGCTTCCAGGGTCAATGGGAGAATATAATGGAAAATTCATGTCGAACCAGATGGTTCTTCGCGGAACAAGCTGCGTTACTCCAGATGGGCATTCCAGGCTTTCTTACCGCAATTTCTACCATCCGGAGGATCGCTGGCAGTTCGCAGGTTTCAGGTTATGCAGGGACTGATGTAAGTTGCATGGAACCAATGAAATAGTGGATATGAAGCCAAAACTTTCTGACTTCAGGGAGGAGGTTGTACTGGGTCTCCTTTCCGTACCCAAGAATATCAGTCCGAAGTTCTTTTACGATGATGAAGGGTCCCGGATATTCGATGAAATCACGCAGTTGCCTGAATACTACCTAACCAGGGCAGAACTGGAGATACTTGAGACCCGGCGCAATGATATTGGTAGGGCCATAGGGGAGGACGCCACTGTTGTTGAACTTGGAAGCGGCAACGGTAACAAAGGACTCATGCTCCTGAAGGGGCTTATCAGGCCCAGGGAACTGGTTTTTGTCGACATATCCATCGAGGCGCTCAGGAATGCTGTCAAGCTGGTTCACACTTATTTTCCACATATCGCCGTGAAGGGAATATGCGCAGACTACACTAGCACAGACGTCATGGGGCAGATGAATATCCCGGGGAGAAAGGGCATAGTATTTCTTGGATCCACAATAGGCAACATGGAACCTGAGGAAGCAGAACGCTTCATTTCAGGATGCAGGAAGCTTCTATTGGCAGGGGAAACTCTCACCATAGGAGTGGACCTTAAGAAGGATAAGGAGACCCTGGAAAGGGCATATAACGACAGTAAGGGGGTGACTGCAAGGTTCAATCTCAATTTAATTTCACGAATCAACCGGGAGCTGGATGCTGGAATTCCCAGAGACACATTCGTTCACAGGGCCTTTTACAATGAGAGCAGGGGAAGAATTGAGATGCATCTTCAGAGCACAAAAAAGCAGACATTTTACATTGCAGGCAATAAAATCAACTTTGAGAAGGGTGAAACAATACACACAGAAAACTCTTACAAATACTCAATTGACGAGTTCTCAGGAATGCTCAGGGACAGCGGATTTAATCAGATAGAATTCTGGCAGGATTCAGAGCAAAGGTATGCTCTCTTCACCGCAACAGTCTGAGGACAACCACCTCAAATTTCACGTTTATGTCATAGAAATTTAGGATTGAATCAATACTGCAATCTATTCTCGACGAAATCGGAAATGCCATGACTGTTGCTATATTGCAGGTCGCTCTTGAAGCTCCATTAGTTGCATTCTTAATTTTTCGGAGCGATCAGGTAATGGATTATGTGTTTATATGGCATATGTACTGATTTAGAAATCAATTATGATCGGGTGTGCTTCCTGACTGAAAGGAGAATAACGTACGCTGGTGAAAATTTTAAAGCAGATCCACTATGAATTATTGTACATATGATTATGTAATTCTCAATATTTTTACTATCAATTTCTTCTCCCGTTTATTGCTAGCAGTGTGGTCTGAGACCGCAGCGTTTTATTTTTGACGAAATTCCTTTCATGACCATGTGAGGATAATGAATCCTTTGAAGAAAATCCAGGATAGGATCAACCGAATCCATAAGTTGTACTAAATGTTATATATAAAGTGTGGCTTAATCAGCCATAATGCCAAATTATCTTGATGAAGAAGAATTCAATCGCTGGCAGGCCCATGCCAGATCAACACTGAGGTCAGCCTATATTGACAAGTCATCGGGCTTTTATAATTGGGCTTGCTTTAAGGCACAGCAATCTGCAGAATATTCAGTTAAGGCTTTTCTCAGGGGAGTAGGTTCTGATTCCTTTGGTCACTCTGTTTCAATGCTGCTCAAAAAGGCTGGGTTTGGAGAAAACATAATAAATCTGGCCAAGAAAATTGACAAATACTATATACCTACAAGATACACAGATGCCTGGTCAGAAGGTCTTCCAGAGGACTACTACACAGCTGAAGAGGCTGAAGATGCCCTGGGATCTTCTGAAAAAGTTATTTCTGAGGTGGATGAGAAGTGGAGATCATTGAAAAACGCAAAAGACAACGGGAACAGTTGATTGGCCAGGTTTCAGAATTCATCAAGGGATTGAATTTCAAATGTACTGCCCTGTTAATAGGTTCCTATGCAAGGGGAGACTTTAATCTGTGGAGCGATGTGGACATCTTGATTATCGGTGAATTCAGTGGATCTCCTCTGGAAAGATTGAAGAATCTTAATCTTCCGCCAGGGTACGAGGCTATTCTGTTGACCCCTGATGAAGTGGCTAAAAAGAGGAAAATGAATGATCGGTTTATTAGTGAATCATTTGAAAACGGTGTTATTCTAAGGGACGATCTACATTTAATGTCCTGAATCTTCTGATGCATGCCCAATGATCAATTTCCGAACCTCATTTTTCGATTCAGTGACTGAATTCCGAAATTTCATCGCTGGATACAGCCGATGATATGAAAATCGGCCGTTAATTGGCATCGATCTTGTCATGGGTCTTGAAAAAGCCATTTTCCATGAGAATTGACGAGATGAGCAATGACAAAAGCGATAACACGGATGAAAAAGTGAAGTCCAGAGGACTTGCAACCAAATAAGAGAAAATTGTCAAGGCGATGGCGGGCGGGTGTGAATAGTTGGTAAACGTTATAAAGCCAGAGACAACCAGAACATCAAGTATCATTCCAGGGAGGCTATCACTGAAAATAACATGTAAAACATCTGATGAAATTATAACTAGGATATATGTTATGGCCAAGGATTTCCTGCTGGAATACTTTGTGTTTCTCTGAAAAACAATGATGTATGCAGATACTGCATACGGTGGAGCTAGAATATAGTCACCCCTTAACTCCACAAGAGAGAAAATGGCAGCAAGAATAGACAGGAACAGAAAATAGTCTCTGATCTTCGTTCGCAAGGAGGAATATTGATAGAATTTCATTACTCAGTTATCCATATGGATGATTGGCTTTCTTTTAGCATGACATGCAAGATTTACTCAATCGTTCCGGAGCCCATGCCGTTTATTGTAAGCATTCCCTTGACGACACAGGCTTTTGACAAAGTGTTTGTGACATAGCAGTCTGAGGCAGCTGAAGAAGCCAGTCTAATCAGTTTTTCGGTATTTTCAGGAGACCTTAAGTCGACATGGTATATGATCTCGGAGAAGTACCTTGGTCTGCTTACACTAAATTTGCCCTCAACTGTTATGCTGAGATCATCTATTTCGATCCCCTGTGAAGCAGCATGTTCAGCATAATGTATCATCTGGCACATTCCCAGGCTTGAAACAAAGTATGCCAGTGGGCTGGGGCCAGATTCATCGGAAACCCAAGAAAGATCCAGTCCATCCTGACCTGCTTTTGAAGATAGATTGTCTCCCTTTCTTACTGTGACGCTGATTTTGGATGACACGTTACCTCTCTCATCGAATTTTGAGAATCTTGCCATCCTCTCCTGCATTCTGGCTCTGAAATCATTGTCGAAATTAACCATATCGCCAAATACCTGTTGCTTTCTTAAGGTCTTTCCGTCAACCGTTGTAGGTAAATTCGGGGTATTTTGCAGTTCATTAGTCAGCAACCGATACAATGAGATCAAGAGGAAAGTCTGTGAAGAACCCGGCAGTTAACCGATCAATCACATGAAAATGATTCAGATGTAACACGGCCGGTGAGCTAAATTTGTACAGACAACACCCGCTCTCGCTATGTTTTTTGCAAAATGGGCATCGGGAAGAACAGAAAAATTGATATTGTACTTAAAGAAATTCTGCCACAGATTTTAACCAAAATTGAGCGGGAAATCCCCTTTCGAAAGATATGGGAGGAGGTCACGGATCGGTAGTAGAAATGTTGATACTATATGCACCAAAATTCATCCCAAGCGATGATTTCCGGTACAGATACGGAGACAGATACGTACCGTGGAACATTCCGGCTACAGGAAAGATCAAATTGTAACAATCTTCCCTAGAGCCGTGATTTCCACTTCAGTTCTTCCTCTCGTCCCTTTGTTAACAGTAACAAGACCAAGGTCAACAAGCCCCTCTGAATCTTCAGTACCGTTCATGTGCCTGCTGATCAGGGATTTCTCAAGGCCAGTAATTTCTGAAAGTTGCTCCAGACTTTCAACCTTTCCCTTTTTCCTTACCAGGGCACCAAGGATGGAAAGTTTAGTTTCTGATAAAATCCTCTGGTATCCTAGTTTTAGAATAGGTAACATGTGAATACCCTTGGCGTCTATCCAGAAAGCCCTTATGCCGAAAATGAAAGCTGATGATATGGCTGTGCAGGACATGAGTTTTCCGCCCTCTGTCACATTCATTAGAAATTCGTCGTAGTCTTTGCAGTGATCTCTATATACTGATTTTACAGCTTCAAGTACCTCATTCAGATCACCGGATTTTACCTTTACTTCTTCCACCTGCGTCATCAGTGCATTCGCTATCTGTTTCACAAAATCATTGAATGGCATTTCAGACTGTCTTGCAATTCTGTCATGGACCTCCTCATGGATTATTACAATCTTATCCATAGGTAAAAGTCTTATTCCATCCCTAATGCCTTTATACGACTGACCATCAGTGAAGATGGCAATCTGCAGTGTCTTTTTCGGTTCAGGTTGTTTCTCACCCATTGTTCTTATGATACATTCCGTGTTATTAGACATACTGGATGAATTCATTGCCCATCTACAAATGTTTCCTGTCAAGGGTTGACTGCCGAAGCGAATACAATCACAACACCTGACAACTTACCGTTTGGTGGAACAGATAAATCATTCTCATCATCAAGCTATAAAGGTGCTAGAGGAAGAGGGCAAACTAAAGGAAAATAATATTGCTCCAGGATCAAGAAGTAGTTGATCAATGGCTCCAGATCAATAATATCTGCAAAATATGCTTGGGGTTACTTCAAGAGGCACATCCAATTTTTTCAGGGGTGGCATTCATGCAACCGTTGACAGAACTCGCTTTTATACCACAGCTAAATAGAGACATTCGATAAACATGGAAGAAGACAAGTGTGATGCATGTGGTCAGGTATTCGATTCAAAGGTTCACCTGATGGAACATGCTAAGGTGCATAATGGCAATGCAAAAATGGATGTAAAGAGCAGTAGAGTTGTGATTTCCTCCGTAATTGGCGGGATAGTTGGGGGTGTTCTGATGCTGATAGTGCTCATGGCCGGCGCAGCCGGGATGGGACTGCCTTCAGATACATTCGCACTCATAATGGGAATGGGTCTGGGCGTATCAATGGGGTCGGCTGTGATGGTGGGTGTTCTAGGGCATTTCACCGTAAGCATAGTTGCCGGTGCCATATTTGGGGCACTGGTATCGTACGTGAAACCACTTAAGCTTGGAAAAGGGCACAGATCACTGGCTCTTGGCCTGATCTTCGGTATAGTGGTATATCTTGTATTTTTCCTGCCCATGGCCATGATAGTTTTTTCTTCAGTGATGATGGCCCTGATGGGCGCCAAAGCGGCAATGATTCTCCCTGACGTTCTTGTAGTAGGTCTCATAGGACATATTGTCTATGGGCTTACTCTCGGGGCCATAACATTCTATGTGGGGAAAATATTATAACCCCACAACTTAAATAATTTGACCAACTGTGAAATGGAGGAAAAAATGAAATCAATGTTTGATTTAGTTATCATCGGTTCTGGTTCGGCTGCAACTACTGTGGCATTCCGTGCCTTGAAGGAGGGAAAGAAGGTGGCCGTAATCGACCAGAAACCCATTGGAGGAACCTGTGCACTGCGAGGATGCGATCCGAAGAAGATCCTGGTTGGAGTCACTGAATCACTGGAATCTGCCAGGAGGCTTCAGGGACATGGCATATCAAATCTAAGTGGAGCATTAGACTGGGGTGAACTCATGGAGTTCAAGCGCTCCTTTACCGAACCAATGTCCAAACGAATAGAGGATAGCATTATCAATGGCGGCATTCAAGTACTGCACGGAAAGGCCAGATTCCTAGGACCAAACCTGCTCGATGTTCAGGGAGAAACACTTGAGTCAGAAAAACTTCTCATTGCATCGGGTGTGAAGGCAGCAGCTCTGAATTTCCCAGGTTCAGAGTATCTCATAGACAATGAGGGGTTTCTCAGCCTTGCAAACCTTCCTAAAAATATTGTATTTATTGGTGGAGGGTACATATCTGTGGAATTTGCCAGCATCGCTAGAAAAGCAGGGTCTCAGGTTACCATAATACAGCATCCCGAGAGACTGCTTGTTAATTTTGATCGTGAGGTCGCAGGAATACTCACGGATCTCCTCAGGGAATCCGGCATAAAAATAATTACAGGTACATCTGTAAAGGAAGTCAAGAAGTCCGGCGGCGGATATCAAATATATCTTACGAGAAACGGTAAGGAAGATTCAATCCTCACTGACCTGGTCGTTCACGGTGCAGGGAGGGAGTTCGATTCGGATATGGGCCTGGAGGCCGGCCAGGTGAAATGGTCTAAAAAGGGTGTTGCTGTAAATGACTTTCTACAGAGTGTATCAAATCCAAGAGTCTATGCTGCAGGCGATTCTGCTGACACTGCGGGACCAAAATTAACGCCAATTGCAGTCATGGAGGGTAGCATAGCAGCCGAAAACCTGCTGCACGGAAATTCTGTCAAGGCCGAATATATCGGGATTCCAACCACCGTATTCTCATCGCCGCCAATGGCAATGGTGGGAATGACTGAAGATGAGGCTGCAAGGAAGAATATAAACATCACAGTGAAAAAGGGAGAGATGACTTCATGGTACAACTCGGCAAGAAGAATGATACCAAAATCTTTCTATAAGGTTATACTGGACAGTGAATCAAAAAGGATTTTGGGGGCCCATATTCTTGGTGAAAACTCCGAGGAGGTCATAAATATCTTTTCGCTGGCCATTAGGCTCAACATTGATGTGAAAACTCTGATGTCAACACCATTCACCTACCCATCAGACACATATGATATCAAATACATGATAGGATAATCTAGCAATTCAGAATATTTGAAAAGTGTGAAGCGAAATTCATCGTCACAGGATCATCGTGTAAGCCCCTTAATTCTAATTTTTTCCCTATATTCAGGCCGACAGGTTCGTCATTTGGTGGTTGATTGAAAGGATATGGCAACTCAGGGATCAGGCCATGGCTGTTGAGGATCAGATGTCTAAAATGGTGGTGAACAACGGCAGCGTTACCAGAGTCATGACAGTCTCCGGCCCGAATGTCTATTCCACCTCGACAATAATGGCAGAAATCGATAACATATCCCGGTTTGCAACAAAGGAGAAGCTTGCTTCATACGCAGGCCTTGTTCCAAGACAGGACCAGTCCGGGACTCGTGACATAAAGGGTCACATATCAAAGCATGGACCCTCCATGCTCCGATTCATAATGGTGAATGCAGCACATATTGTCATCAAGTACAGCGAACGGATGAGGAAGAAGTATCTCAGCCTTGTACGGAGATTGGGGAAGAACCGTGCAATTGTTGCAATTGCAAGGATACTGCTTGAGACCATTTACACAATGCTGAAGACGGGAGAGCATTTCGTTGACCAGATAGATACATTGACAGAGAGGGAGATGAAATCCATGAAGGGAAGGGCAAAGAATCCTCCAATAGTAAAGGATGTTGAGGGGACCATCACATACATAAGGGAGAAAAGGATCAAAAGTACGCCTAAAGAACTTTTTCATAGAAGTGCAAAAGCATGGTATGAACTAAATCTCCCTATACGTATCAATGAAACGAAGATACCATTCCTCAAACTATTCCAGAGTGATTATATGTAATTCTATTGGAGCGTCAACGGATTTCCAGACTGCCAATGTTATTCTATCTTTGAACGTCATATCGCTCGGTATCACTATGATGTCGATATCACTGCTCGCGGTAAAATCTCCCCGTAAGACTGACCCAAAAAAATGATCCTGGCCTCTGGATCTATACTTTTAACCAGTGACTTAACTTCTTTGAGGACTGCTTGATAATTTCTAAGTTTATCCAGCCTTGTTAACTCATAATCCTGAGAGACATTCATCAAAAACATCCTCCACGAACCTAACAAGTGGTACAACATCCTGTTCTGATGCCCTTACTGGGAAATATCTCGAACTTATATATACATCCTCTAGCCTGGCTAATTTAAGAATGTTATACTCATTATTTATCAGGTCGTTCAGTTCTTTCTTGTGCTTAACTAGCAGTCTTATTAGCTCTCTAAGCGAGTGAGTTCTTGGATAAGAGCTGTTCAGTTTTAAAGCATAATATTTCAACAACAATTCGCGGTGCTGATGAATCGCAACCATTGCCAGGTCCCATTCCCCCCATCAACCAAACGCTTTGATTCAGCAAGATAATCTAAACTTCTCTCTTTCAATATTTCAACGTCAGAAGCAGGCATCTATAAGCTGTAATAATGTAAATCACTTTATTAATCTACTCTATGAGCCATATTTTAGAATATAGCATCGAACCCAAAAATAGACTTTAAAATCAATAGGTTCATCATTTCATTCCAGGAGCAGATTTTCAGCATGATTGAAATTTGCAACAGGTCCCTGGTGAACATTATTGAGAAACTCCTTGATCCATCATTCCTCATGGACTGGACGATACCCATTGATGAGAACAATCATGGGAAGAGGAGCCATTCATTCATAATATTCTTGGCAAAACTAAAAGCAGTGTACTCCATCTCTTCAGGTCACCCGAGGGGATTGCTAGGACGTTCTCTCGGATTATTCTAGGATGATTCTCTTGGCGCAATACTGATCTCATTACTATTCGTATAGTGTAATATACGAATAGTTAAAGTATTCGTATATTATGTTAGTTGTATGGAAAAGCAAATCCTATACAGATTCAATGAATGGTGGCTCAACGGAATAATAAGGCCAGAACTTACCGGGAAGTTCGAAAGAGAGAATTACAAGAAAATAAAGGAAAGGATCGAGGATCGGCAAATTTTATTGTTGTATGGTCTAAGAAGAGTTGGAAAGACCACAACAATGTACAGGCTCATCTCGGATCTTATGAAAGCCGGAATTAAACCCACGAATATATTCTACTTTTCTTTCGATGAAGTTTCATGGGACATTGAAGAGGTACTCAGCCTCTATCTTGGGAACATCCTCAGAATGCCCATCTCAGAAGCCGGGCCTGTGTATATATTTCTGGATGAAATTCAGAAAGCGAAACAGTGGGAAAATGGGATAAAGATATTTTATGATCTGTATCCCAATCTGAAGTTTGTTCTATCCGGTTCGGCCTCATTGAACATCGTAAAAGGATCGACAGAAACCCTTGCCGGAAGAATATTTCGCATAAAAATCGATCCACTATCCTTTCATGAATTTGTTGTGCTCAAGGGGAGAACCGTAACGTTTGAGAAGCTGCAATTCGCCAGCGACATATTGCGTCCACTATTCACTGAATACATTGAAATGGGTGGGTTTCCTGAACTGGTTGACGAAACCGATTCATGGAAGATAAGAACATATATCCGGAGCATAGTTATAGATCGAATTATAACAGGAGATATTCCGCAGGAATTTGGAATCAGGGACATGGACCTGCTCAAGCGCCTCATGGAAATACTCTTGCAGTCGCCCGGGGTGATAGTGAATGTTGATAAACTCGCATCTTCTCTGGGAAGAAATCGTATCACGATCTCTAATTTCATATCCTATATGGAATATGCATTCCTGATAAAGTCAGTTGGCAATTACAGGCCTGGAACTTCATCGGCTTCAAGAAAGCTAAAGAAGGTTTATCCGTACCTGCCTGCATTCTATACGTCACTTTTATCCCTAACAGAAAGACAGGATATGGATAAGGTCTTTGAAAATATTGTTCTGAATTCTGTCCAACTTGAATATTATTACAGAAGCGGGCCAACTGAGATAGATTTTGTTCTCAAGATTAACGGACGGACCGTGCCGATAGAGGTGAAAAGCGGCCAATATGATATTAAGGAAGTGGTAAAGGCATTCAACAGGATTGGGCGGAACTCTGGAATTCTGATCACCCAGGATTCTTACGATATGGTACAAACCGGCAATGCTAAGATATTTCTCTGTCCTATTGAGTTCTTTGCAATGTATCCAGATGAGCTTTTGAATCAGTTTCTCTTAGAATGAAGGTGGAATACTTCACAGATGATTCATAGTGACGAACAGATGGATTAATTTGACTTTGTCATTTTTCTCCTACTTTAGTGGTTCAATATTTGAACTCCCGTATGGTTATATGTTGACTGAAACAATCCAATTTTAATGATTGAACTCAAAAACTACACCGCTGGATACGGTAGAGACCATGGAAATCAGGCAGTAAGTGACATCGATTTTGTCATGGGTCGGGAAAAGTCCATCATAGTGGGACCCAACGGATCAGGAAAAACGACACTGTTCAGATCTATCCTGGGAATGGTGCGGCAGAGTGTTGGGACTGCCAAGGTCCTTGGAACGGACCCAGATAATATAAGGGGCAAATTGAAGGTTTCCACAAACCTTCCAGAAGTGTACAGGTTAATCAGCGGGTCTGTGCGCGATATTATTGAGGTATATTCTGAACTGAAGGATTCCAAGTCAGATGATGTGTACCAGCTCCTTAAGGATTATGGGCTCAGTGACATACTGAAAAAGAGGATATTCAACCTCAGCACGGGACAGCAGAAGATGTTATGCAATCTGCTTGCAGTCAGTTTTCATCCAGATCTTGTTCTTTTGGATGAGCCATTCGAAAATCTCGATCAGAACAGGAGGTCCAGGTATTTCAATCTCCTGAACACCCTTGATGCTGCGGTGTTGCTCAATACGCACGAGCTTGAAATCGTGAAGAGGCTCGCAGACTGGTATCTGTATTTCATGGTTCAGGGTAAACTGTATGGAAAATTCAAGGGTTCCCAGATTGATGACCTATACCTTAACAGAGGGGAGGTTGCAGGAAATATATCGGTATGGAGGACAGATTTTGGCACTTTTTCAATAACTCTGGGAGAAGGAAGCGTGAAGATATTCAGCATACGGAACCTGAACTCCATTTTTGATGAGGTGGCATGATGCTTTTTAAATATTACCTGAAATCTCTGCTATCAAACAGGCCCCTGTGGGCCTGGGGAACTGGCTTCACAGTGTTCTGGCTTTTCATGGGTGCATTTGTTTTCGGCTTCAACATGACCACTAAGCAGGAATCTCTCGGATACACCTCAGTATGGTATTCAATAATAGGCCTGATCGCTTCAGGAGTAATAGCTACAACCATATCGTATTCTGTGTACTATGCAAATGCCTCACTTGCCTATTCCTTCCGTTTCACAAAACTCCGGCCATCAACTTATGTTTTCAGCCTCATGGCAGGAACCGCAGTTGTAGCCACAATCATAGGCGCCATACTGATGGCAGTTTCCGCCCTGATGTACAGTTATAAATCACATTACTCGCTTATTCCTGTAATGCCGCTGCAGTCACTTGGGGTCTTCTTCCTTTCGGGAATCTTCATGTTTCTGCTTGCAGTAATTCTTGTTGTGTCAGTTAATAACTACACAGGTCTGAAAAGCATATCCTTTGTGGCATTTATACCGCAGATCCTTTCATACATTTTCGCATTTTCGGCCCTTGGTCAGCCTCTTCCAGTTGACCTTGTATATGCGAGCCCCTTCTCTGACATACAGAGACTCCTCATGACAACCTACTACGGCCACAGGACACCACTCAACCTCAATGGAGGAATCGGACCTCTGCTCAACACCAATGTGTTCATTGTTTCACTGCTTTTCTGGATCGCATTACTTTTTGCAGTATCTATTATATTGGTATCCAGGATCAGGCCAGCATCCATTGAGGAAGGAAGGCAGGTATGAGTGATCAGCAAACAGAAAACGTTGCTCAGCAGCTCCTTTGCATAGGGAATCGGGCAGTGGTGATGGAACGGTACCTTTTGAGGCGGGCCTGGGGAATATATTATGCCATCTGGGCTCTCTCAATACTTCTTTTCATCTACATCCCTGAGTTCCTTAACCCAATAAAATCTGTAGTTCTGCAGGATTCTGCCTTCATTCTATCATATGGAGTTATCATAGCAGTGGCTTCATACTTCTCAGGATTGACTTTCAGAAAGATCGCAAGAACCGCAAAGTTGCAAAGAGCTCTGTTAAATCCGCCTGAAATAAGCTTGAAAGATCGCATGCTGAAATATTCTGTGCTCATTGTCCTGTTTCTTCTTGTGGTTCTCCTTGCCACTGCATTCTTCAGATCGCTTTATGGTCTATTCCTTGAGGCCGCCATACTTGCTACAATTCCCATTTATATTTACCGCGGAGTGTCCCAGTCACTTGGAAAAGTTCCTTTTGAGGCAATACTCGCCATGGGCATATTTCTGTTCAGTGATATAGGAAGTGCCGTTACAATTATACTGACAAAAGGTGCATATTATTACCCTGAATTCTGGGTTCCCACTGTAATTGCCTGGTTTCTTGCATCAATTTTCTCATTCGCAAACTCCGGTGAGGAACTGCTTCATAACACAAGTCAAGAGGAGTGCAATTGAGATTGTATTCCTCAATGGATGCCTCCAGGGATAATTCTCAAAGTGAGCGCAACAATAAGCTGGAAGAGCTTAATACTATTTTAAATGAACCTGCCTTGAAGGCAACAGCAAGGCTGTCCATACTCATAACGCTCGCACTGAACACCAAACTGACATTTACCGAGCTGCTGACAATAACTTCCATCGGGAAAGGAAGCCTTAGCAATCACATTGAAAAGCTTGAATCAAACGGCCTTGTTAACGTGAGAACCGTTCTCAGAAGCTCAGGTCCACGGGTAATTGTAGAAATCACTGAGAAGGGGATGGCAGCATACAGAAAGTACTCAGAAATTCTCAGATACCTCATATAGATGTTCCTGGAAGAATCCTCTTTCAGCAGTCCCTGCAATGATCTAAAATAGATGGAGACTGGCCGAAATAATTCATGTCACTGAGAAGAGACTCTATTATGCTGAATCTTGCCATAGAAGCACATAAGGAAGCTTGGAGCTGTAGGTACAATATTTTAATTATCGAGAAATTTGTACATGCGCTAAAGTTAAGACTTTCCGTGAACCGATATCAATGTTACCCTGGTTACGGGTGATTTGTTATTGATATTACCCTGCAGAAGTACGATTTATATATGATGATAAAATGACATTTTATGTCACGTGTAGAGGATTTCCGGAAGGTCATAGCTGAATGGTTTACCAGAACGTTGCCTGGAATCCATGAGCGGGACATTGACATCCCTCTTGACGTGGACGTGGTTGTATCCATTGTTGGCCCAAGAAGATCCGGGAAAACATTCATGGTGTACAGCCTTATTTCCAAACTTAGAAGATTCGTCCCCACAAGCAATGTACTGTACATCAACATGGAACACGAAAGGCTGAGGCATCTTTCGGCTGAAGATCTTGGGGATCTGATCACAGCGTATTATGAGATAGGAAAACCAGACCATATGAAACCCATCTATCTTTTCCTGGATGAGATCCAGGTGGTGGATGGATGGAGTCGATGGATCAACAGAATATACGAATCGAAAAATTATCATATATATCTTACCGGTTCCACTTCCCAACTGCTGTCCCGGGAAATAGCAACAGAGATGAGGGGACGCAGCGTGAGTTACACTGTTTTTCCATACTCATACAGGGAGATACTGAAGCTTAGAGACATAGATATTCCGGATACAGAAATTCTTGCAAGATCAGAGAAGAGGGGAGAGATCATAGCAGTTCTCGAAGAATATCTCCAACATGGTGGTTATCCGGAAACCCTGGACAATCCTGCAATAAGAGAGAAGCTGCTTCAGTCTTACATTGATGCGATTGTTCTGAGGGACGTGGGAGAACGATTCAATGTGGAGCCACTGCTTCTGTCCTATATGTTTGAATATCTCTCTTCCAGATACTCAAAATATTTCTCCGGTGCCAGGGCCTATCAATTCTTACGGACAATAAAATACCCTGTTGCTAAGGATCGTCCTCTCCAGGTCCTTGGTTACTTCAATGAGGCACGGTCAGTCTTTCCGGTTGAGATATTTTCCAGAGGATCCAGAACAGGAAAACAGTACCCAAGAAAGATATATCTTGCAGATAATGGCCTGATTGCCAGTATGAACGGAGATGTTGACTTCGGAAGAGGGATGGAAAATCTTGTTTTCATAGAGCTGTGCAGGAGATCCGAACTGTTCACCAAATTCAACGTTTTCTACTGGAGAGAATATGGCAAATCTGAGGGGAGAGAAGTTGACTTTGTAACTGTCAAGGGTGGGGAGAGTGTTGGAATTGATCAACGTTTCATATATCAGGTCCAGGGAGGATGTGATGGCGAGGGAAACAGTAGGGCTTGAAATGGCTTTCAAAGAGCTAAAGTGCAATCATAAGACCATAATAACCTGGGATTATGGAGAAAATGGAAACATTCGTTACATCCCTCTATGGAAGTGGCTTCTGGAAAAATAGGATGGCCAGAATAACATAAAGATCTGCATCGAATGCGAACGGCTTTTTGACGTGCCATTTTTTGATTGATATTGATTCTATAACTAATAAACCGCTATTTACGATATTGTATTATGCTTGACCGATATCACATTACTTCCATTAATCGACACGAATTGTCGTCTGAAAAATAATTAAGCGAAGATATCCAGATGAGTATGTAATTAATAGGTATATGATTGTTGTGATATTACTATATACACTACTTCATTTCTATATCAGGTTATCATTTAAAAACATCTGCCGGGCCATCAGTGTGTCCATGAATAATATTTAAAGATAATTACCATATGTTATCTATAGATTAACTGTATTGTACATATTATATTACTGCTAATAAGGATACATTAAATCTATGAGAATAATAATTCACCCAGCAGGTACACAGTTAAAAAGGCCATTTTTGGAAAAGTGTGAATTAAGAAGGAATTATATCATAACGATTGTAAATAATAGGAGGTGTGAAGGATTGGAACTTTGATCATCGAGGTCTTAACGCGAACCAGCCTGTGCATGACAACAGTCTGGAATAGCTCATACCGGGAAATGTCACAAGGTGGTATATGTATCATTCAGATCACATGATGGAGCACTTACTGTCGTTGGGGAAAGTCCTAATGGTCAGACGATGAAGCATTCCGTCAGAGTATTTCTATTATGGGAGTGAAGACGAAGGGCAAGAAAAGATTAGACTTTCCCCAATCTCTCGTAAACAATTCTGCCTATGGGGTCGGTTTCTGTAAAGAATTTTATGTTCTCTCTAAGTTCTTTCTTTGTAACTTCCATTTTAACCCAGGAACAGATCCGTGCGCATTTTATATACTTTTGCTGCTGCCAGTGCGAGCAGCAGATTTTATGCGAATTCAGTAAAAGGGCCACCTGCAATAAAATAAGATATTGATACTTTAGATCTGCCACTGCTCGCAGGCAAAGATTACCATTACATGACCTGGTTAGATACGCGTTTCAATAATTTCATTATAAGGACATAGAGAAAGGGTGGAAGGATGTTCTGGTACGACGTATTTCCCCTACAGTTGTTTTAACCTTGCTTAAATGGTTTCTAAATTGACGCTGAATAAATTTCAATACGGTTGTTCGGACGAAACATGATAATGGAATGACAAAGCTCAAAACGCATTATTAGGATGTAAATATATACTATAGCGCATTTCTATTTACTTACCACCTACCAATTAGGATATACAATCTTCCAGATATCGGGTAATCTGTCTATTGGTATGGGCACGCAATGCTGTATAACAATAGTTATACGGCAAATGTTACCCTCACCTGGTAAATAGGAGCCTAATCCCGGCCAGTATATGATATTTCCTGATTGATCGTACCTTGCTTATGTGCCGTTTCCACAGATTTATACAACCTGTTGCAAGCATAAGGGTAGCATGAGTGCGACCCTTTGTATTATCTTGCCTGGTATTTTTTCATTCCATCTTTGCAGATCTTTGGGATTTTTCGTTGATGTATTGGGGTGAGTCAACCCGTTTCAAAGTTAATTATTTTCGTTCTTGTGCATAACACCATTGCTGCTTAGCTTAAAGCCAGTTTAGAGTTTTGGGAGATTCTGCCTTGCACAGTTATGTAAGAATGCTCCTGAGCTTGTTTTGCTTTTTTTACGAAAGCAGGTTTGTATTTGAATCACCCATAGCTCCTCTGTCCTGCAAATTATAAGTAATGTGTTATTAGTGTCTTGATAGCTATAGAAACGAAAATGGAGGTATTGAATTCCTATTAATAACAACATCAACGTTCTCCATTAAGATCGCTCGACCTTTTTATAAGTCCTTTATGCTCAGCACAGGAACGGAATTCAGGCACAGCATTTGTAACTCGATGACGCACAAAAGGTATTCTTCAGGTGGCTGACAACTATTTTTACTAAATAGCATAAATTATTATGTAAGATGAAGTATCAGTGCTGATGAAATTGAGAGGAGTCTCAACTTTGTTTATTGTACTCTTTCTTGTAATTGCTATGTTTGTTGCAGCTGATTCACTCTTGGTATCTTCGGCTTATTCACCAGCCTTTGGGCCATCTGCTGCTTCCTTCAATGGAATAATAAATATCACTCCAGGTGGCGCTGTTTACTATAATGGGACAGGGAATACAGATATAGTCGTTGGCAGTGGCAACAATTACACTCTTGAGGGAAACGTATATGGAACAATCAATATCATGCGCAACTACACAGTGTTGAACGGCCAGAATTTTTCCATCTCGAATAGTAGCAGTAACCATTATTTTTCTTTGAACATTGCAGGCTCAAGCCATGTTTCCGTAGAGTTCCTGAAGATAAACACAGCTTACCAGCCTGGTATATTTGTGAATCTGTCTTCCAATGACACTTTCTCATACCTGAATGTTTCGTCTGCACTGGTATCTCTTTTAGTTGGTGCGCATACGGATCATCTCGCATTCCTGCACAGCAAATTTTCGCTGAATACGTCGGAGATCGCCCAGAATTTTGAAGAAGACACCATAGTAACAGGTTCTCTCCCATCAGCAGACTTTGCTGCATCTGTTAATTCATCAAGCAATATCCAGTTTGTCAATGACACAATCAGTAATCTGGCACTCAACTACTACGGGACAGGGGCGTTTGTTAATTCGGCAGAAACAGTTTTTGATAACGTTACATTTAACTTATTTGCATCTTATGGAATTGTAACTGATAAAAGCAACACAGCAATAATGAACAGTCATTTCAACGGGTATGCCCAGTCCGGGATTTCTGTATCCCCTCAGTATGCTGGAATGGTTTCCAACATTGATCTCATGGACAGTACTTTCAATCTTTCAACGAAAAATTTCAATTCCGGATATCCCATTGAAGCTGTTAATACTGAATATACCAACCTCACGATGAATGGCAACTTAATGAATATTGGAAACGCGTCTCCAGGAGCCAACAGTAATGTCTACTACGGCATAGTTTCATTCAGATCAAACCTGAAACTGATCAACAACCACATCGAGCTGAACAATACTGGATACAACATTGCCAATGGCCTGTATGCTAGCGGCGGTAACCTGACTCTGATGGGAAATAATATTTCCATGATCAACACGGAAAATGACAACAGTTATGCAGTAGAGGGCAGTAACACAAATATTACCGCTGCCAGTAATACCATCTTCTACCAGAGTGTTTCTTCCTCTATCACTGGATATGGTATTGACAGCAGCGGCGGCCTTCTAATTGCACATCATAATCGTATGGTCTCCTCGGGAGCATCAATTACAGGTATCTCTGCAACCGGAAACTCAAAGCTCTCAATTACGGGGAATGCATTTAACCTTTCAAATTCGCCACTGCTGGAAGCCATATCTGTAAATTCAATTGAGGCGGCTGCAAATAACAATATATCCGGCAACTCCATGTATGAAACAGGCGCATCCTCTTCTGCAGTTGGTTTCCACGTTTCCAACTTCAGGAATTTAACATTTCAGGATAATACGTTATACCAGTCCGGCAGCAACTTGTCCTATTATTACGGCCTGAAGACAGATACGTTATACAATGCTGCCTTATCCGGTGACTCATTCACTGTGCCAAAAAACTTACCTGAACACAGTTACGGGATGTTTCTGAAGGACGAAACAAACAGCACCGTTGCAAACAGCACGGTATCCGGTTATAATACAACCATTTATTCAGACAGATCAGGCAACCTCAGTTTTTATGGCAATTATTTAAGCAACGCCTCAGTGTTTCTTAACCTTACATCTACCAATAACAGCGTCTTCTATCACAATGACTTCATTGCAAAGAACAACCACAGTTTCCGGACTGTATCGTCTTCAAATGATGCATTTGACCTCCCGCTTCCGGTTGGAGGCAATTACTGGAGCACTTACGCAGGGTCTGATGCCAACAGGGATGGCATAGGTGATTCCCCCTTCACAGTGAACGGCACATTCACCGATCACTATCCGCTGATGAAGCCATGGACTCGCCCGGTGGTAGTATTTATGGCGCCATCAGAGATTAATGGGACACTCTGGTCTGTCACATTTAATGGGAAAACGCTGCAGTCGCTAATGTCAACGGAGATGCTGTAGCTTCAGCTGATCCAGCCGCCATGTACAATCTAACATTCGTGGCCCAGGGGCTCACAGACATTTTCAACGGCTCAAACAGCTGGTACATATTTGTGTTCAACAGTACTGGTGCTTTCCCCCTGTATCCAACCTCAAATACGGTTTCAAAGATGGTTCCAGGCGGGACTTACCAGTATCAGGCTAATGATTATTTCCAGGACCTTTATGGTGACGGGTATTCGCCATCTGTCACTGTTGATTCCAACACCACAGTCTATCTGAACTTCACTCGGCCTCTGACCATAGTTTTCAATGAGACAGGTCTGAGCTCCACATATCACTGGGGAGTTAACCTGAGTGGAAGCCATCCGGTATATACGCCCTCAGACATGATTTTGGGAGGGTCATCCGTAATATATTATGCAGTCGGTGGCCAGTATTCCTACAGCTGGTTGGAGAACCAGGGAGGAAGAAACGTCACCATTGGCAGTTCAAATTTCTTCCTTGACCAGTCCAATCTCACTTTTTCATTACCAATATCATCCTTCAGCAACGTAACCTTCAGTGAGACAAACCTGCCCGCAGGGACTACATGGTTTATCAGGCAGGTATCGGGTCCTGATGCAGGTGGTTTATATAACCAGAGCTCAGGCAGAACCATTGTGGCAGAGGCAATGAATAGCATCAACACATTTGTTGCCGGATATCTGATGGATGGATCAAGCATCAATCTGACTTACATCTCTGTAGATTTTGGATCTGAATCGGAAGTCAGCATAAATTTCCCGCCGCTTTATTCTGCCAGTATTTCTGCGACAAATTTCCCCAGTTCCGCTGCTTTCAAAGCCTGGGGAATTAACGCAAGCTTTTACTATGGATCATTCTCAGATAGCTTCCATGAGACTGTTTCCGGTTCGCAAACATTTTCCGTCCTGGTGCCGGCGGTTAATCTTATTGAGGATCCATTCATGGAAATGAACAGCAGTTCAGCAGGTTCCTCATCATACTTCATACAGCAGCCGCAGGATCGCTTCCAGATAAACCAGAACAATCAGTCGCAGTCAGTTCATCTTGGTACACTGTACAATGTTACAATAAGATTTGCAGGTATGCCCGCTTCAGGCTACCTCAATCTGCGGTCAGTTTCCGGTAACATCACATCCTTCAGTTCATCACAGACCTTAGATTACCTGAGCATTCTAGCTCCAAATGGAACATATGGCTTCTATTACGGTGTGGGTAGCTCACCTCAAACTGCATCCTCCATGTCTGTTCCCTTCTCATTCAGTGTTTCAGGATCAGGGGGAATATCTAACTTTGAAATTTATAACGTGACATTTTCCAGTGATTACAGGACAAACGGCTTTGAACTGTCTCTTGAAAGTCCTTTAACCTCATCTCATTACTTTATTGGTTCTGCTTCCCCTGGTCAGTCCATCTATGTGTATCTTCTCAATGGATCCTATTCCTACGAATTTTCAAGTAACAATTACACTTTAAATTCGCTAGCTCTGTATGTATCCGGAGAGTTTGCCGTTTCCGGTCGGTCAGAATCAGTCACTGGAGAAATTCCAACCGCTTATTACAATACTACCATATCCACAACAGGCCTCCCGCCAGGCAACTCGTATTCTCTGTCACTTTCCTTATTTTCAGGAAATGTAACCGGAAGCGCGAATCTTGAGTTAACATCCGGAAGCACCGGTTATGTCTGGCTCCCCAAGGGAATGTATTTTGCAAACTACATCACATCATACATTAACGGGATCAGTTATTATTCAAATAATACACATTTCAATATCACCAACACCGGAAGTGAGCAGTTCAGGCTCTCCACAGATGCATATACCATGTTCAGGGAACAGGGCCTGCCTGCCGGTATGGCCTGGGGTCTCACCTATGGCGGCATATCATACAAATCAACAGGCAGTGCCATAGTGGCCAGCGGAAATGCAAGCCAGAACATTCAGTTTAACATTGGCAGGGCAGGCAATTACCTTCCTGATCCGTCATCGGGAAGCATTGTAGCAGCAAATCAGAACTTCTACGACAACAACGGCACCGTCAATTTCCAGGTGCCTGTAAAATTCAATCCTGAAACTCTCTCGGGTGAATCCGGAATTCCAGTATCCACACTGAATATCTCCAGTTTTTTGGCAAGTTCGGGTTCCCAGCTAAATTTCTCAGGCACGGACAGCATCGATACTATCACATCTGACCCTTCCAATGGACTTACATACATAACGTACGCGCCAGATTTCTTTGATCAGTTCCAGTCGTACGTTGCAGTGTTGAATTCCTCAGATTATCGCCCGATGGCCACATTAATTCTCGGTTCCGGTGCCGTTCCGACATACTCCATGCTTGATCAGGCCAGTGGCATCCTTTACATTGTTATGAAGCTGAATTATAATTCTGGTGACTATTATATTGTTTCTCTCAACACTGCCGACAGTAAGATGCTGATCACACCAGTAGCAATTCCGGGACTCACGTCACTGGTAGTTGACACGCAGACCAACATGATCTACGCCGCAGGATACAACGCAGTTTATGAACTTAATCCGGAAACGCTGAATATCATCTCCACCATCCTGGTGAACGGCACATACGCCTCATACCAGGGTGGAGAAGGGCTGAACCTAATGTATTCCACTGTGACCGGTCTCATATACGCCACCGGCTACTTGGCAAATGGCGTCGTTGCTATCAATCCTTCAGACAACAAAATACTGGGAAATTATACATTCAACATTAATGTGAACTGGGAGAATGCATATATTGGTGGTTCTTCCCTGGATCAGAAAGACGGCCTGATCTATTTCATCCTGCTGCAATACAATGATATCACAGGAACCTCTCCAACAAATCTCGTCTCTTTCAACATTACATCCCATGTGTTCCTTATGGGACCATCAATAGGGCAGGGATTTGCAGTCAGCATTGCCTACGATCCCAACAACGGTTATGTCTACATACCCATACAGAATCAGTATGACGCTTCCAGTATCCTCTACCCACTGGAACTTGGGCAGCTCAACATATACGAGCCTTCAAATGGCCTCATGGTAAATTACACCGAACTGGGGCAAAATCCCGATTGGATTTCAGTTGATCCTGCAAATAATAATATTCTTGTGGGCAACAGCTACATGGGGTCTGTTACCATAATAGGCGCAGTTTCATATGGATATATTCAGGGTACAGTCAACAGCCCTTCATCATCAGTTACAGTAGATGGGGTTTCCGTGCCGGTGATTGATGGACAGTTTGCTGCTTCTGTTCACCCCGGGACCTATTACGTCAGTGCCTTCGCAAAGGGCTTCAACCCTCTGGAACAGAATGTCAGGGTAACGAGTCTTTCCACTTCCAGCGTTGCCCTGAATCTGAATCAAACTGCCACCACATACAATATTACGGGTAAAGTTTCGCCGTCGGGAGCTTCGGTTCTCTTTAACGGCATATCTGCTTCAGTGGATGCATCTGGAAACTACCAGATTTATGTAATGCCAGGCACGTATACAGTCTCCGCTTATCTTGATGGGTATTTTCCGCTATCTGAAAGAGTGAGCATTGGCGGAAACAGGAGCATCAACCTTACACTTTCAAAAGAACCTTCACCTGAGTCTGCAATGAGCAGGGATAACTTCAGCGTCATGGGCTTCAACGTTACAATCTCATCAGTGGCCAGTACCCCTAATTCTACATTTGAGGTGCAGTTCAGCTCTTCAGCGAATGGCACTCTGCTGGTGGAGGTTCCGTATTCCGACCTGAATAATGTGAATCTGAGCAATATACTCAACAGCAGGGTTTACATCAATAATGTGGAATACAGTAATTTCTCTGTGAGCCTGAGTTCAAACTATACCGTAATCCTCAAGGTTTCAGGTTTAAGCAAGGATCCCACAATGCTATGGCTATACGGTCCTGAAGCTGTTCCTCCAAAGGCACCAGGCAGTAATAATATGACCCTGTATTATTACGTTATAGCTGCTGTGGCCGCAATCATCATAATAGGTGCGGCCGCCGTATTTATAAAAGGGAGGGATAAGAAAAAGTAACCTCTTTTATGGGTCAAGGCAACATGTTATCGTACATTGAAGCTGTTCCTTTTTTCTTTGATTAATTTTGTCTGATTTTTAATGCAGAATAGAGAGACTGTGAAATCAACTAGCGATTTTAAAACTACTGTTATACGGCGAATATTGCCCTCACCTGGTAAGTAGGACTCTAATACCGCCCAGTATATGATATTTCCTGATTAACCGTACCTTGCTTATTTGTCGTTTCCACAGATTTATACAACCTATTGTAAGCATAAGGGTAGGCCGAGTGCAGCCCTTTGTATTATTTTGCTTGGTATGTTTTCATTCCGTCCTTGCAGATTGTAATCGCCGGTTTAATTCTGATCCATTTCCTTATGTGGAAGAGGGTCTGAATAGTACCGGCTGGAGGTGTGGAGAATGATCAGGGACATGAAGGATAGGGGAATGAGCATAAAGTCCATAGCCAGGGAACTCAGCATATCAAGGAACAGCGTGAGAAAGTATCTAAAATCAGAACCGAAGAACAAGCAGAACAGGAAGAGGGGTTCAAAGCTTGATCCCTACAGGGAGAAGATCAGGGCACTCATAGATGAACACAACCTTTCGGCTGTCAGGATACTTGAGGAGATCAGAAAGATTGGATACAATGGCGGATACACAATACTGAAGGAATACTGCCATGAACTGCGAAAGGATCGGAGGATACAGGCAGTGTACCGCTACGAAACAGATCCGGGAAAACAGTCACAGGTGGACTTCGGCGAGTTCGGCCACATTGATATTGATGGAAAGCACAGAAAACTCTACGCCTTTTCCACGATACTTGGATATTCCCGTATGCGTTATGTGGAATTCACCACAGACATATCCACCGAGAACGTCATAAGGATGCATATCAATGCATTCTCATTCTATGGAGGATTCACCGATACAATCCTATACGACAACATGAAGCAGGTTGTTATCGACAGAAAACTGAAAGCCTCAGAATCCAGGTTCAACCAGAAGTTCCTGGACTTCGCAGAGTACTATGGTATTGTGATAAGGTTATGTTACCCATACAGGCCTGAAACGAAGGGGAAGATCGAGAACACAATAAAGTATGTGAGAAACAACTTCTGGGCAGGCAGGACATTTGAGTCGCTATCAGACATCAATGTGCAGTGCCGGGAATGGCTCAGAAAGGTCAATTCACAGATACATGGAACAACACATGAGGTACCTGTGGAAAGATGGAAAAAGGAATCACTCAGCCCACTTTCATCAGTACCGGCATACATGACAAGGAAGGAGGAATCCAGAAAGATATCAAGGGACTGCTATGTTTCGTATAAGGGGAACAGGTATTCCGTTCCCTGGAAATATGCAGGCAGGGAATGCAGTATCATTGAGGAACCAGCACTGGTGAAAATAGAGATCGATTCCAGCATTGTTGCTGAACATTCCCCGATACCCGGAACAGGAAGGATATCAAGGAAGAAGGAACATTTCGAGGGCCTTCTCAAGGCAATACGCGATGAGAATTCCAATGTGTATTCCCAGGCAGTGGAAACACGTGACCTGAAGAGATACGAGGAGGTGTCATGATGGATTCATACGAGAGGGTACATGAATACCTCAGCAGGCTGGGCATGTCAACAATGGAAAGCATCATTGATTCATACCTTGAAACATCCCATGACAGGCCGGTCATGGACATACTGGATCATCTCCTCTCCGAAGAGCTGAAGCACAAGCTTTCAAGGAAGACGGAGAACATGCTGAACTGGTCCGGTTTTCCATTCCGGAAGACAGTGGATGATTTCGATTTCTCATTCCAGCCCTCCATTGACAGATCGGTGATGGACGATCTCATGACACTGAGGTTCATGCACAACACTGAGAATGTTGTATTCCTTGGTCCACCAGGTGTGGGGAAGACTCACCTATCGGTGGCATTGGGAATGCGTGCAATCATGTCCGATATTCCGGTATATTACACATCAGCCATGAAGCTTGTGCAGACTCTGAAGCGTGACTATGATCTCAAGAGGCTTGAATACAGGATAAAGACATATTCCAGGTTCAGGCTCATGATAGTGGACGAGATCGGTTACCTGCCATTGACAAGGGAGGAATCCAACCTGTTCTTCCAGTTCGTCTCTTCGAGGTATGAGAAAAGATCAACGATCTACACATCAAACAAGTCATTCAGCGAATGGTGTGAGATACTTGGCGATTCAGTGAGGGCTTCAGCTGTCCTTGACAGGATACTCCATCACTGCACTGTCATAAACATAAAGGGCGAGTCATACAGGCTGAAGGACAGGAAGAAGAACTCACTGCCAACAATGAGGAAGGAGTGAAAAAGCAATGAAAGCTATATATAAGGGGGTCAATTTCAAACCGGCGATTTTGCACAAATCTTGACCGGCGTTTACAGAATCCGTCAGGAAGAATGGTGGTTCCCCGGGTATCGATGGAATAACCATAAGGGAGATCATGAACGGAGGATCGGAAACACTCTTGAAAGAGATACAGTCCGAACTGAGATCAAAGACATACACACCATCACCACTGAAGAGGGTATACATACCCAAAGCGAATGGAAAGAAACGTCCATTGAGCATCCCAACAGTCAAGGACAGAATAACACAGACAGCCATCAAGATCATGATAGAACCGATCTTCGAAACACAGTTCGAGCCGAACTCATTCGCTTTCAGGCCGAATAAGTCTGCTCATGATGCTGTTGACGAAATCGTGAAATACCTGAATTACGGCTGTGAACACGTAATAGATGCAGACATATCGCAATGCTTCGACAACATTGACAAGCACAGGCTAATGGGACAGGTTGCAAAAAGAATATCAGACGGAACACTTCTGCACCTTATACGGCAATTCATCGACACAGGCATCATGGAGGACAGCTAGATACATTCGCAGGATCGTGGTATACCGCAGGGTTCTCCTCTCTCGCCACTATTGGTAAACATATACCTCGATCAGCTGGACAAGCAGTGGAAGGCATCGGGATTGCAGAATCGATACGGAGAGAATGCCCATCTCATAAGGTACGCGGACGACTATCTCATCATAATGAGCGGTAATCCTGCAATGGCAAAGAAGAAACTTGACGAGATCATGGACAGCATGGACCTCACAATGAATACTGAAAAGACACGGATTGTGAAGGCAGAAGATGGATTCGACTTCCTTGGCTTTCACTTCGTCAGGCACTACGCCAGACGAAGAGGGAAATTAACAACAAGATGGTTCCCGTCGGAGAGATCGAAGTGGAGAATAAGAGAAAGAATCAGGGACCTCACAAACAGAAGAAATTTATCTATTGCCACACCTGAAGAGATCCGGGAAGTCCTCATTCCCATTCTTACCGGATGGGAAAACTACTTCGCACACAGCACAGTCTCACAGGAAATACACAATGTATGGAACTATGCACAAAACAGGCTCATGTATATGTATTGCAGACAGCATAACATACCGCGCAGATGGAGATATGAAGACATAGAAAAGAACGGTTTCTCACTTACGAATTATCTTCCAACAATGCTATGGGCAAAACGCCATAATACCATGTCATGAAAGCAGTCGGTGAGCCGGATGCGGGAAAACCGCCAGCCCGGTTCGACGAGGGGCTTCTGGGTAACGCCAGAAGTCTACTCTACCACATCAACTTCATTGCACTCATGATGCATTACCGCATATATGCCATGCTGAAGTCAAAGGGCATGCAGAGGAAATATTCCCCTGGCGATGTGCTTGTCCACCTTGAGAGGGTGAACAGGCTCAAGATAGGCGACGAATAGAAAACATCGGAGATACCAAAGAAGTCAAGGATCATAATTGACGGGCTGGACATACCTATTATGTAAATTAGCGGGAGTTAGAGATTAAATTTGCAAACCTGCTCTCTTGTCGGCCTTCACTTTTTGTATTTTTCATTGTTGGTTGTAGGCATGAATAAGAGGTAAAAATAATTCACGTTAGGCGTTTTCTATTAACCCCTCCACTTTGCTGTCTGTAGGTCTCTGTACAAACCTTTATTCATGCCCTTTTCATGCATATAATGATGTCCACATTCAAGGATTTCAGCCTTTCGGAAATGTATGAAGCTATCAGAAGCAAAGATATTCTCCCTGAGATAGACTGTTCAATTGATTGGGAATACATGAGGCCCATGATCAGGAGCCTGTTCCACAATAACACCGAAAAGGGTGGAAGGCCCAACTTCGATGAAATAGTCATGATCAAGGCACTCTTCCTCCAGGACTTATCCAGCATAGTGGATGAGAAACTCGAAAAGGAACTGTATGACCGCATATCATTTCACAACTTTCTCCACTATCCGGATAAGGTGCCGGATGCACGTACGCTGTGGGCATTCCGGGAATGGACAAACATATCTGGTCGGAATTATGGAGGCAGCTTGAGTCGAAGGGGATTGTGATCAGGAAAGGAGTGATCCAGGATGCCTCCTTCATCACATCTAATCATGGAAAGCATGGGAGAAAGAAGCCTCCAGCACCGGATATGCCTGAACCCTCTGAGACACAATCGCCGGTGGACATGAAGGAGGCTGAAGGACAGGCCATGACAGCCATGGAAGAGAAGAAACGCCTCAGGAAGGATATGCGCAGGGAATCAACGACGAGAAGATCCAGGGATGGCACATTCACAAAGAAGGATGGAAAGAACTTCTTCGGATACAAGCAGCACTCATCCCATGGTGCGGACATCCCCCTGATCCGTGAATTTGTCATCACCACTGCCTCAGTGCATGATTCCCGGGTCGATCTCTCCGTTTCTGGGATGCCGTGCTATCGTGACAGGGGATATCAGGGAGAACCATGCAGGGGTTTCAACGCCACAATGGATCGTGCATCCAGAAACACTCCCCTGACCATGAAACAGGTCCGCAGGAATCTCAGGATCTCAAGGAAGCGGACACCGGGAGAGCGGCCATATTCAGTGATCAAGAGAGTGCAGAATGGTGGTCACACCCTTGTCACCATGGTGAGAAGGGTGAGGGTGAAGATGACATTTGTCAATATGGCATACAATCTATCCACGGTGGTTCACCTGAAGAGAAGGGGGATGATAGCGTAAGCGTTGGCGGATGGGAGAAAAAACCAGGAAAAGAGATGCAGAAAGAGGGAATAGCGGAGAGTTTTTTGTCGAAAACTGACTGAATTTGCAGGAATTCTCCACAACATCAATGGAACCTTGGAAAACTAACAGTTAAAAGAAAACGTCTAAAGTAAAGGTTTTAGGAAAATATCTTATTTGACTAAATTTTCTAATTCATAAAAATTCTTTAACTGATTGAATTCATTCTCAAGAGAAAAATTATTAGCTCTCTCAACACCTAATAAGGAAAAATAATTGTATTTCTCCAAATCAGAAAGGCTTAAAATGGCGTCTATCCACTGATCAAATTTTTCAATGTCTAAGAGTATTCCGCAATTTCCCACAATTTCCTTCATTAGAGGTATATCAGATGTAATTACAGGTAATCCAGATGCCATAGCTTCCACATTGCCATAACCGAATCCATCAAAAAAGGAAGGATAAACAAAAATGTCTGAGTTCTGGTAGTATTTTATTAGTTCGCAATCATTCAAATTTTCGATAAATTTGATCCTACTATAAACATCGATCTTTTTAGTATATTCTACATTTTCCTTAGTATTCTTACCTATTCTAACAAGTTTGTAATTTGCAGGAAGAGATGATAAGATTTTGTATAAGAACTTTAAATTTTTATTTGGATTATCGTATGCAACATTAAGCAGCACTATGTCACTGTCAGTAAACCCTATAAGCTTCTTATTTTTTATATTTTTATTTTTAAATGCGTTGATATCAATTCCAGGATAAACTAAGAATATCTTGTCATAGCTGGTCTTTAGCTCTTTTATCAACGATTTTTTAGTGAAATCCGAATCAACAAGTATGTACTCAAAGGAATTAATTTGTCGATATGACTCCTTCATCATAAGCGATGTTATTCTCGAATTACATTTATTATTTACATAATATAAATCATGTACTGTTAATACTGCACTGGGGAATATTTTTACTAGATTCGATATAGATGGATCTGAAATATGGATTATGTTTCCTTTAACTACATGTTTTATCTTTCGCTGATATAAACTCAAAAATGCTGTATTTAAAAAATTGGAATATTTGCCCAGGTTAATTCCATATATATCTTCTTGTTTAGTTACCCTGTAGTGATTGTGTGTGAATAGCTGATATAGAGTTGAATTAATACCATGCTTCAGGAGGGTTTTGTGCATGTTGAGAGAATATCTTCCTATACCAGTTTCATATTCCTTGTTGTTTAATATTGCTATATTTGTTAGCCTGAAGTTATTCACGATTTGATCCTCCTTTCGCATAGCGTCCCAAAAGTTGTGTTATCATGAAGGATACCTCTTCTGGAACATTTCCCTGATCTCGTCAATGCATTTATAGAATCCCCTTAGTGATCCGAGAGACCATCTCGAATTGGTTCACGCATCTCTGGACAATATACGAAATTATAGTTAATTACTAATATTATTATACTTATTAACATTAGATTTTCATGGTCAAAACGGAGATGTATCACATCGAGAGGAAGATGGATGAAGATAATCTGAATCGGTTGATAAAAAGCCTTAAAAGAAGCACAAAGGTTCTGAAAAGACTCCTTTTTGTTAAGTACAGATACAATGGTGATTCTGTCCGGGAAGCTGCAAAGAGAATCGGAATAACGAAGATGATGGGATACGCATGGCAGAGGAGATGGAATCAGGATGGATACAGAGGCCTTATGCCGAGATACGCAAGGAAGGGGCCATCAAAGATGTCTGATGAACAGAAAGAAATGCTGAAGGAGAAGCTTAAAAACTGGGAGTACACAACCTCTCAGGTTAGGGATATGATAAGGGATGAATTCGGGATAGAATATACAATGAAGCAGATATGGGTCATATTGAAGAAGATGGGCGTGAGGTATGCAAAGCCATACCCTCATGACAAACGCAGGCCAAGAGATGCGGAAAACGTTCTAAAAAAAACTTAGGCAAAATATCCCTGAAGGAATATGTAATCGGATTCCTGGAGGAATCTGCACCACAGACTACGGCGAACACGGTTAGATTATGGTCTTTCAGTAAACCTGAGATCATCAGGGATACTTCAAAATATAAGGCTTACACATTGGGTTTCTACGCAATGAACGGTAAAAGCGCCATTGATTTTCAGGATCGCTCCCGGAAGGTAAACGTAACTTCTTTCATAAGGGGGATAAGGGAAAGGAATCCTGAAAAACCTGTAGCCATAATACTGGACAATTTCAGATCACATCATTCAAAGATCGTCCCAGAGGCTGCTGAGCTGCTGAATATCAAGCTGATATCCCTTCCACCGTATTCTCCCGATCTGAATCCAATAGAATTCATATGGAAAAGCATCAAGAGAACCGTATCCATAGCGCCAATAGATTCAGAAGGCGATCTCAAAGATGCCATAAAGAAAAGCTTCATTTAATTTTTTAGAAAGTCTAACATTTGCAAAAAGCTGGGTAGAGAAATTCCTCAACAAAAGTATAATTATATAGGTAATTGGCTATAAATTCAAAGGAAAAAACTAAAAATAGTTTTTAAATCTAGAAAATGATTGAGAAAAGCGATGAAAGACAGTGGTGAACTAGATTTTCTTTTTATAAATGCGGGTATTACTCTAAGGCCCAGCGGCGGTTTTGAAATTACATATAAGCTAGCTTCTGCACTGAGGGACAAAGGCTACAGTGTCGGAATACTGTTCATAAGGGACATTTTCAGGAATTTAAGTCGCATTTATCCAGATGAGAGTTTAAAAAACTACGTGAGGAAGAATTTGGCTTATTCTGTCTTCAGTAATATTGTAAATCACAGGGCCGGTATAATTCCACTGATCTTAATGAGAAAATTTCTGAAAATAAATTACAATGAGGAATTTAATGGAATTAAATTATTCTTTTCCAACGGGGAGAAACCTATACACGCACACTATTTAATTGCTAATGGCTGGCATACTTCTCTAGTTATGAGTGAATGGAAAACAAATGGGAAGAAATACATTTTTTTGCAACAGGATGATTCAGACGAACGGTGGAACCCGTCTTTGTCCAGTATCGCACATACAGCACTCACTTTCGGCATCCCTATTATATCTACCAATAACTCTGTCACGAACACATATAGGAACTATGTTGTAGGTCAGATACCTTTGTCGATAGACAATAACTTTTTTAAGTGCTATATATCCCCAGAAAAAAGAGATGATAAAAACATACTACTACCTTTGAGACGACAGGCGTACAAGGGAGCACGTTTGGGTCTAGAAATAATAAGTAGTATACATAAGGAAGACCCAACAATCACCATTCACTCTTTTGGAGACCTTCCTCAATCCACTGTGCCAGATTATGTTCACCATCATGGGATTGTGAACAATGAACATTTATCGGAATTATATAATCAAGCCGCAATATTTATTCTTCCATCTCTTGTTGAGGGATACGGTCTAACTGCGCTTGAGGCCATGGCATGCGGCGCAGCGCTTGTAACAACAGACAATGAGGGCATCAGGGAATTTGTGAAAAATGGCATAAATGGCATCGTTTCGAAACAATTTGATCCCATTGAAATTGCAGGTCTGGTAGAGGAACTTATAAGTAATAAGCAATATCGTTATAAATTAGTAAAGGAAGGAATTAAGACCGGGGCGCGTCATAATTTAGATTTCATGGTAAATAGCTTTTTGGGGATGTTTTGATATTACTATAAAGGGTATTTTTATGCAGTCCGATTCTGGCAAGATAAATAATGGAATTACTTGTGTTATAATCACAAATCACCAGATTTCTGAAATAAAGTCGCTCAAGACCATACTTGAAATCACAGACAAGGTAATTATAGTCACAAATCGCCGAGAAAATCCATCAACTTCAAACAGTATTCGGATTATTTACTCATCATCACAAAATTATGCCTATCTACGTAATTTAGGGGCATATTGTGCGGAAACAACGCACATACTTGTAATCGACTCGGATGAAATATTGGATGATACTTTTTTAAAAGAGGTCAAACAGATCAGTTATGAAGCGAAAATGTACTGTGTCAATATCAAAACATTTGTGGGAGTCAAGGAGGTCTCAATGGCTCAAAGATACAATCCACGAATATATGACAATAGAGAATTTGTTTATATTGGCCGCGTACACGAAGCTCTTACCGGAAATAGAAATGATTGCATAAAACTCAAAGGCAGTATCTTCAATTTCAGCCAAGAGAATTGGAAGGGCTGGTACGAGAAAGCCAAAAGATATACTTCACAGGAACGTATTGAGGGCAGACTGATATTGAGGTCTATCTATCCTTTCTTCAATTTTTTCAAGATGGAGGGATGGAGGGATGGCCTTACGGGAATGAAATGGACCTTGAAAGCATTCCAGTACATGGCTATGGTTTTTCTATATGGAAAGAGAGGACACGTCACGTTGAAACCAGAGGAGGTTAAGCAGCTTATTCTTACGGAGACGGTATCAAAAGAAGAAAGAGAGTATATTTCTGCGGTTCTATCTAAATACTTCCGTAGCCCAGGGGAACAACATAGCTCAGAGAAGGATATAATATCCTTAGATATGCTTGAACAGATTTCCAGTCCGTTTGTTAGATATTATTGAGGTGAGAATTTCACTGGTGTTTTAAGCAGACTCAGGTTAAACCTTTGTAATTTCAACAATAATACCGCTTGCGATGGATGGGAATTTAGAGAATAATCTGTCAAATTTGACATCTCCCCGTTCATATCCAATTATATGGAAATGGTAAATTCCCTTCTTTTGAAGAAATTCCACCATTGCTCTTTCAGTGAATAACCGGATATGCCCGACCGGTGGAGAGCCGTTCCCAAGAAATTTAAATTTTCTACCAACAACCTCTTCTGTACTTACCTCAATGTTGATGGGAGCCATACCAGCAAGTAATAAAATTCGGTTGTACCAAGAGGCGAGGTTGGGTGTAGTTATTATAATCTTTCCGCCACTCTTGGTAACACGGTATATCTCGCGTATTGAAAAGTCAGGGTTTAGTAGATGTTCGATCAGCTCACCCATGTATACAAGGTCAAAGTGATTGTCAGAAAAAGGCAAAATTTCATGGGATAGGTCTAGGGAAATGGACTTGAACCCAGCATCCTTTGCCTTTGTAACCGACATTCTGTCGATGTCAACAAGAATATAATTCTCAGGATGTAACTCAATTTCCGAGGTCAAAAAACGCGCCACTTCCACTGATTCAAATCCTAAGTTTAACATCTTTCTTGGCTTGACTTTCTCAATTAAGGTCTTACATTTCAAAAGTCTAGGTAGAGAAACCAATGCTATCTCATCAGAATTACCATAGTTTCCCCAAAATTTTTCATGAATGTTCTCGTAAAATTTCTGTTCTTCCTGTTTCATATCCTTTCCCTCCGAAGCAATACAACAAATATCATAATTATAAATAGATAAAGAATTATTACATAATATGCATATTGTATGTACACTAGAGATGGTGCGGAGATAGAATAATTGGATCCAGTTACATTTGAAAAAAGAGCAAGGCCATCAGTAGTAACGATAGCTTGATAGGACCCATTGGAGGTTGTTAGAATAAATGATTTAACTGCACCCACGTTATAAACGACATAATTTCCTTCTAATGATTTAATTGTTGAGTTCTTCACTACAATCAAGTAAGCAATGGATATATTTCCCGTAACTATGAGTGAGTGGTTTATATTAAGAGCCACTGTTCTAAACTCTCCTGTAGCACCTGAAATATTTATACCGTTCAGTGAACCGATGCCAGAGACGGAAGCATAAGCAGTCCCGTTGATTTTTTGAAAACCGAAGAATGTGCCAGTTGAATTAGTTACATTTAGAAAATTACCTAACGGAAGGTTGGGAAAGAAAGGCGAAATAGATGGATAAACACTAAATGTCATATTTATATTAGAAATAGTAAATTCACCAGAAAAAACGCCTTCTATCATGAAAGTAAAATACTTTGTTCCTGGGGGAGGGCTCACAGTGAAATTTTCATGCGTTAGGTTGTTCGGTGCAACGATTGGGAATAGCTGATCCATGACAGCCTTCTGTGTAGCATTTAATCCAATGGCAGCTACATACAATACAGACCCTTTATCAGTGCTATTTAATATATTAAATGAGATACTTGACAAAAAAGGTAGATTTCCAGTGAATACTCCATTTGTCAATCCTTCTGCTGGTGGACCGCCATATTCGACTGAGGCCTCTGAAACGTTTTTTGATGAGAGACCAAAACTACCTCCGGAAATATTGGTAGTAAAATTACCAAACCAGTCAGTGGTCACATATCCTCCGTCGTTTTCATTATTGCCAGGAGTCTCATTGAATATTGCACTATGGGTATCAATGAAACTGTTGGAATAATATTTTCCTATGCCATTTAATTTCAGATTGCTTACGTTTTGTGGTGTTCCCATGAATTTAACATTTCGTATAAGATAAGAAGGAGAAATAACGTTTATTGCATTGTTCACTGAATTGACACCAAATCCAACCCCATATCCAGGTTGGTTAGTGGTCGAAACGTTGATTCCCACATTCCTAAATAAATTATATATGTATGGGAAGTCCTGTAGACTTGAATTCCTCAACAGTAGTGACGATTTGTAAAATAGGCCATCGACTTCGTTAACCTCGTAAATGTATACGCTTGAATCATGAAATGCAATACTTAGGCCCGAAGATTTGTTAAGAAAGTTAAGTGTACTATTGAAGGTATATTGTCCAAAATACATGTAGTAGAGTTCGGGTACATTGTTTGCAGGGTAGAAAAGTGGCTGGGTAAAATTTGTTATGTGGTATACTACAACAAACTTAACGCTATGAGAAATGAGATATGGAGACAAATCCGAAGTCAGGAAATGGCTACCTAGGTAGGAAAAACCGGGAAGAGAAATGGGGTGCATTGTCGGTGGATTGCTTAAACCTATTGGCCAATATACGTTAAAAGAGCCGTTCTGACTCATAATATAATCGTATCCTCTCATATATGAATTGGGCACCATGTATGGTGAAAATGATCCAGCGTTTGGCACTCCATTATATATCCGGTACGAATTGTCTGCTCTAGCGGGATAGAACGAACCGTTAAAAGCCTGCCAGTCCGCAAATATCATTAGAACTATAATAATAACTACAATAATAGCTAGGAATTGATGCTTACTAGACCTGTTCCTGATTCTGAAAGTGATCTTTTTTGCTCGAACACTCTTAAGTATTATCCCATGTAAGATATCACCTCCATATTTAATCCGAGTTGAGGTGCTCTTATCCTTTTCCTCTTGCACTAGCAGCACATTATATAGTGTCAATGGAAAAAGGATGAGGTATCCGGATGCGATTATCATAAGAAAGTGACCTGGAAGTGAAAAAGATGTGGCAATACTTTCACCTACATATGGTAATAAGGTAAGATCGGATACAACGTTGAAAAGAATAGGAATTGTTCCATAAACTGATAAAATTATACCAACTATGATCAACACAAATAGCGGTATTGAAAATCTGATGGTGCGTCTAAAGATTAAAGACGCAATGGCGACTAACGGAATGAAAAATACTGCAAACAGCCACAATGCTGTAATAAAACCACTTGGCAAAAGTATTTGTGTCGGGAATAAAACCCCAGGACTTCTGGATATAAGATTCCCTAGTAGCATTATGGAGGGGGGGCCGAACGTCATTATTGACCAGGCATGCCCAAGGAGAGCCAATGAGAGCCACCATATGTGGTTACCTCCATTGAAATAAACCGAGCCTAAGCTTCTGTAAAACACTATTGACGATCCTGGCAATGCCAAATCCGACAATGAATATTGCACCAATATGAGGGCAGGTAATGAAATAACAACTGCAATCATTAAGCGTTTCATAGTTTGAAGTATTGATTTACGACCCATTGAAATGAACAAAACGATTACGATTGAAATTATTGACATAATATAATAATCCGGGTCAAGAAATATTGTGAGAGACAATAAAACACCAGTCAGCAAGGAATATTTTATGTCGCTTTTGAATGTCCATACAGCAAGAATCTCAATTGAGATAAAAAGCATGATAAGATCATCAGAGAAAAAACCACCATCGACGAGGTAATTAATGGCAACAAGATTTGAAAATGCAAAAATTGCAGCAGAATGCTTTATAATCTCAGAATTCAATCTATTTAATTTTCTTCCTGTATTATTAGTGATTGTCTTTAAAAAGAACTTTGCAAAAATATAACATCCAATACCGAACAAATATAAACCATAAAAAAGATAGATACGCTCGATGGTCTGCATATTTTTTGTAAACGCTATAATAATTAAATATGGCCACGAAATAAAGTCTCGAGTCAAGCTGAATAAGGAAACAGCAGTACCCTCTACAGACAAAGAAGGGACATAAACAATGTTACCATATAAATTAGGAGAGAGGGGCCAGCCAACATCCGCATAACCCAAATAACCCGGAGTAAAGAGTGTAACTCTTAAAGCCAGAACAACCATTAAAAAAAGTATCACTAAATCAAGTGGAGACGGGAAATACTCCTTTAGTATTCTTTTGCTGACATTCCAGATACTAAGGTCTCTTTTAATCACCTAATTCTCATTGATTAAATATTAATAAATGTTACTGATCTGCACCATAACAGAACTGGAACGAATTACTCGTAATTATTTTGAATACTTGGCAATTCATATACTTGTACCGTATAAGGTTATGGTCAACATGGGCCCGAAGTTTTCAATTTGTATACCTGTGATCAGTAATAAATATATCGAGGAATGTTTAAGTTATATTTTTAGGAGTAATTTTCAGGACTTTGAGGTGATAGTAAATGATTCATCTAAAGATTATTATGTTAGTGATATTATATCTGAGTATGATATTAGAATAATTAAAAAACACACCAAAAGTTTCGAGAGCAGGATGATTTCGGTTTTGGCTTCGTCTGGTAACAGGATCTTGATACTTGATGATACCAGGCTTGTCTCTGATACTCTTTTCGAGAGACTAGATACTATGTCCGAAGATATAATAGCCATTGGGGAGAAAGATATTGGAAGTGGTCTTCTGATAAGGCTTTCAAACCTTGATAAAAAGGCAATTGTAGTGAATAAAAATAAGCTGAATCCGGTTAAAAACAAAAGTGTAATACCCAGGCTTTACAAAAGAGATATTATTGTCGAGTCTCTCAATAGAATAAAGGCAAGTCTGAATCCAGAAATCCTTAACAATATAGTTGGACTTGATCTTGAAATTATTTATTTCGAGGCATTCAGAATTTCACAGAGCATCGGATATATCTCATCCCCGGAAATCTTACATTATGGAGATGAAACTGTGAAATCAGTCTTTCGCAAATACTACAGATATGGATACACGCAAAAAATGCTGAGAAAAACTGTTTATTCCCAATTAGCAAATATTTCTGGTCGAACAAGATATGGATACGCTATTGGCGATAGAATTCTAAGTATTCCTCTACAAGCGATAAGAGGTTTTCCATTCATTTTGGGCTATATTTCAGGAAGTAACACGGTTACAAAAGACACGGTTAAGAAATGAAATTGGTAAACATCATTATTCAGTTCTTACAAAACAATTGTTCAGCCTAAAGTATCACACCAAAAGTTATTTACCTTTAACACTACCAAAGGAAGGTTACATGAAGATCCTTTGGCTTGCACACCGTGATCCACTGAACCCAAGGGCTGGTGGTGCCGAACGAATAATCTATGAGGTTGGGATGCGCCTTATAAAAAGTGGTCATCAGGTCTCAGTTCTGGCAGGCGGCTGGAAAAACTGTAAAAGAGCTGAAATTCTGAATGGAATCCACGTAATGAGATATGGCTACCGCGTTGGGCCCCATATAGCCCTGCTCGTGCACCTTTTGAAGCACAGATATGATGTCATTATTGCTGATTTGGGTCATGCTGTGCCTTGGATATCCCCAGTCCTGTTGAGGAACAAGACCATAGTTTCATTTTTGCATCTACACGCGAGGTCACTTCCAGGACAGGTTGGAAGGTTACTTGCGTATTTTATAACTGCTTTGGAGAAATTGTACTTCATAATTTACCATAATTCACATTTTGTAACCATTTCAAATACATCATTTGCTGATCTAGAAATTCTGGGGATAAAATCAAAAAATATCTCCATAATACGCCCGGGTGTGAATAGTGAACTGTTCCACCCTGCAATAAAAACCGGATATCCTTCAGTTGTTTATTTTGGCGGTATGCGTCCGTATAAAAGACCCGAAGAGTCACTGTATCTACTGAGAGAACTTAGAAGTCAAATTACTGATCTTAAGCTCACAATGATAGGCGACGGATTTTCCAGGCGAGGCCTTGAAATGTTGTGCGAGAAACTGAACTTAAAAGAAAATGTAACATTTACAGGTAAAATCTCCGATAGTGAAGTAGCGGAGATTGTCGCCTCCTCTTGGTTAAATATCCACTCATCGATTACAGAGGGCTGGGGCATCTCCATAATTGAAGCCGCATCGGCCGGCACACCTACCGTTGCGTTTAAAGTACCAGGGGTTTCTGATAGCGTGGAAAACGGTTTAAATGGCATAACCGTTGAGAATGGCAACAGGCAATCACTGACTGAAGCTGCACTGGAGATCCTGAGAAATCCCGAAAAATGGTGGTCTTCCTCTGTTGAAGTCGCAAAGAAGTATTCATGGGACAAAACCGCGGAATTGTGGGAAAAGCTGATCAAAGAAATAACTGATGATCGCAGCAACAAATAAGTTCCCGGGAAATCATAATATATAATATTTTCAATCCCCTTAGATGAAAGCGGTAATCACTGGCATATCAGGTCAGGACGGGTATTTTCTTTCGCAGTTACTCCTGTCGAAGGGATACGAGGTGCACGGCATTTTGCGCCGGAATAGCTCAATGACACAGGGGACTGTAGATCTTCTGCCTGAGAGTTTCAGAAAACAGATCATCATTCACTACGGTGATATAACGGATGGAAATTTTCTCTCAAATCTTCTTTTGAAGGAGAAACCTGAAGAACTGTATCATCTGGCTGCACAGAGTTTTGTTGGATACAGCTTTCAGAACGCTCTTTCCACATACGATGCCAATATCGGAGGCACCCTTAATGTCTGCAATGCTGTGAAGGATTCATCTCCCGATACAAGGATGTATTTTGCTGCCACATCAGAACTGTTCGGGCAGCCAAAGGAGGCTCCACAGAACGAAATGACGCCATTCTTTCCTAGGAGTCCGTATGCAGTATCGAAACTTGCAGGCATCTGGACAGTGAGAACATACAGGGAGGCATACAAATTGTTCATGTCGAACGGCATACTATTCAACCATGAATCAGAAGTTCGCGGACCCGAGTTTGTGACCAGGAAGATATCAAAATCAGTTGCCAAGATATATAACGGCTCAAAGGAACCGGTCGTACTAGGAAATCTCTCCGCGGTGAAGGACTGGGGATATGCCAGGGATTATGTGGAAGGCATGTGGATGATGCTCCAGCAGGACTACCCAGATGATTTCGTTCTGGGTACTGGAGAATCGCATACAGTCAGGGAATTTGCCGAGGCTGCATTCAAGGAGATTGACATGGATATTGAATGGATTGGCAGCGGGATGAATGAGGTCGGGTTATCAGAAGGTATGACAAGAGTTAAGGTCAGCAGGGAATTTTATAGGCCTTTGGAATCTGATAACTATCGCGCAGACTATTCAAAGGCTAAACAAACCCTTGGGTGGAAGCCAAAAACCAACTTCAGGGATCTGGTAAAAATAATGGTGAAGAACGATATAGACCTCACGGGATGACATCGGGACCTTTTAAGCATATAAACTGAGACTATCATTCACTATGCCGGCATCCTTCTGGAATGCACAACTTCAGTGCTTTCATTTCACACGATTGTTTTATTGCCCCGTACGGCCGGTATACGGGACACCGTATGGGCAGATATACGGAGCGGTGTACGGACATACCGGCGGCGGTACCAGTCAGCGTACGGAAAAGGACACATGACGGTGAACCTATTATAGGGGAGGTATTCCCTGCCACATCAGCGGCTGAGAATTTCCAGAAACTGCAAATTCACGCCGACTCGCCAACGGGAATTCGGATCGGATTTCGGGCTGGCTGGCAAAATTTCCGTACAGGCTTCTGACATGGCATCTCGCATGTTGTTTCATGGGGTTCCGGTAATGATTGGACATCAATAAAAACTGAACGGATTAGAACCGAAAATGGAAGTTTGATCTGTAAAGCATACAATAACAGATTCAATTATGCTCCGGAATTGCACTGTGCGATTATGAAAATTACAAGCTTTCCTTTCTTTAATTGTAATGCAGACCCTGAAAATTTGGTTCGGAATTTCAATGTAAATATAAATACAATAAACTGTTATTTTTCACATGGACATTCAAACGCTGCGGAAAGTAATAGAACTCTACCTCAGGGGATTTGGCTATCAGGAGATATCAAAGCGCACTTGCATTGCCAGATCCACTGTCCAGGACACAGTGAACAGATGGAGGGAGGGCCAGACAGGCTGTGGAAAAATTGAGGCAGTACACAGGCTCTGTTGTGAGTATGAATGATCTCCAGGATGTCATCAGCAGGCAGAATGAAATGAAAAAGGATCTGGAGACTTCGATAGACGTACTGAACCGGAAGCTTGCCGGGAACCCGTTGATATTTCTCGCTGCACCCAGCGGATCATCGGGCAGGGTTGAGGTGGGATCAATCAGCATACAGGACCTGGTGGCACGGATAAGATCAGGTTCCGGGTCCGTGGAAATGCAGACCGGTAACGGAAAGGTATCGCTTGACACATGCACTGCAGTCATGGAGTTACTGGAAATGTATCTGGATCCGGCCACGCTGGAAATGCTCAGGAAGGCCTGGAGGGAGTCCGTTATCAATAAGACTGATAAACATGAAAAGGCCGGTATGACAAGGTACGGAGGGCTGGTCAATAGGGATCAGATGGGGGGAAGGAAGGGGTCAGGATGATTTCATCTGCATTTCCTCAGCATGGGATGCGAGGATTGAAGCTGCCATGACACACGCATAGTCTCTAGGGTCTGATAATCCAATACTCAGAAGCCTCTCCATGGTCTCAGCCGCAAGGTCAGGAATGCTGTCCTGGAATTCATGCAGAATGCCATTCATCATGGCATCATGGGATAGAAGATCAATGAGGAATTCAACCGTATTCCTGAAATCTTCATCAACAGCATCGAGATGGCAATCCGCATTCCGTTCCGCCATTGCGAAATCAATACATTCATTTATATAAACTATACCCACGCAGCTGCTGCACGTCTGGAAATTCCTTCCTGATTGTGTCAAGAATGGATGCAATCCTCTTCCCCTTCTCCGTAAGGGATATGAAAAACACCCTCCTGCCCTGCATTTCCTCCCTCATGGCTGTGATGCCCTCATCCGTCAGTGTTTTCAGCAGCGCGTCAATGGTGTTTATGGAGGGGCCGAAATCCATGATCTGCATCTTTTTCACCTCTCCCCTGTCGTATATGCCCAGGATAACCGAAACTGCATGCTTCTCGGACAGCGTCTTCACTATCATAATTCATGATTGAATATGCATTCTTAATGGTTATGATGCACAATCAAGCTTGATGGCGGATACCTTATATACATGTAATGCATGCATGGATCATGGATATCAAACTGGAGGGCTGGACATTCATGCCCAGCTATATGGCAGAGGCCATGAATGCAAGGCTTCGTGAGATATTTGCGGGAATGGCTGAGAACACGCACTTCATAATCGGGGGTGAGAAGCCCACGCTGCTCAAGGCAGGAGCCGAGCTCATCATGATGCAGATGGGGCTGATATTCCGCTCTCGCGTTCTATCCCACGGGCACAGCACAGGAGAGTTCATTGCCGAAACCGTGATATATCGTGATGGCACTGAACTGGGCAACGGCCTGGGCTATGCGGTTGTATCGGATCACGGCAATGATGGGAATGTGGCACTGAAGATGGCAAAGAAGAGGTCATACATCGATGCTGTCCTGAGCGTCACGGGCGCTTCTTCAATATTCACTCAGGATTATGGCGAATCCGGCGATCCCATAACAAGGAACCAGCTCTCATACATCTCCAGCCTCGCCAGGGGCAGCCAGATCCCCGATGATGTCATGGACGCCATGATGCATGCATGCGGCTCCGAAAAAATTCAGGAGATGTCAAAGCAGCAGGCATCAAGGCTCATTGATTCCATGCTGAAGTACATCCACAGCGGGAACCATGGCGGAAACAGGTGAATTTTATATATTCTCCTTCGCATATACATGTGTGCAGAAAGACCGCAGCCTGAAGCTTCTTGACGATCTTGATCTCGTCATGGCGCAGATCATCAGGGAGAGCAAAACTGTCAGGAGGGATGCAGGGAAGGCCATGAAGCTCATGGCATCCGGCAGGACACGGAAGGCGCTGAAGCGCATATCTCGCATCAGGAATGCAGACATGGATGAACTTATGTCATACATGAAGGGCATCATAAACCAGATGCTCAGGTGAGTGAAATTTTTATCAGTGCTGGTCATGATGCACAATGGAGAAGAAGCGCATATCGCTGTCAATACCTGCTGATTTATACGACAGGCTGGAGGACATAAGGGAGAAGAGGCAGCCCATGTCCGGGCTGATATCGGATATCCTGCATTTTTATGCGGACAACCACGGGAATATACTGACGAAAGACGAGCACATCGAGATCATTGGAAAGAAGGACAATGTCATTCAGGATCTGAGCAGAAGCATTGACGATATGAATGCCACGGTGAGCGGGCTGACGGAGAAGATCAGGTCCGTGTCGCATGAACTGGGCATGGCTCTGGATGAGGTAAAGCAGAAGGATAATGATTTCAGGGAGATGCGTGACGACCGCAACAACATTGCAAGCATCAACAGGGTGCTCCAGAGCACCATTGAGGAGCTCAGGGAGGAGAATGAAAGCCTACGCGAGAAGGCGAACGGTAGGAGGATCTTTGGCAGGGATCCGGGAAAATAATAATACAACCGCAATATTTCCATTGGCATGGGCAAAAGATTTCTCATCACGGGCGGAGAGGGATTCATTGGAAGGAACATCCGGAAGTATATTGCTGATCACGGCATGGATGCGTCAACGCTGGATATTTCGGGAAATCCCGATTACATGATATCTGTCACAGATTTCACTTCCCTCATGAAGATTGAAAATCGCTTCGACGGCATATTCCACATGGCAGCGGTAACATCACCTCCGCAGTTTGAGGACGATCCGCTATATGGATTTCAGGTGAACGCAAACGGCACCCTGAATATTCTGGAGCTTGCCAAGCGGAGGGGAATCGGGAGAGTGGTGCTTGCATCATCCTCGGCAACGTACGGCGACACTGGAAAAGTTTCTGTGGAGGATAACCTGCCTCAGGCATATTCCAACCTTTATCCGGTGACTAAGATAGTGGACGAGCACCTGGCAAGGTACTATTCGGTCAGAAATGAGGTGGAATGCATCTCCCTGAGATATTTCAACACCTATGGTCCAGGGGAGAACACCAAGTCGCAGTATGCCAGCGTCATATGGCGCTTCATCAAGGCAATACACAGCGGGGATAGGCCCGTGATCTACGGTGACGGCAAACAGAGGCGGGACTTCATATATGTTGAAGATACTGCAAGGGCATCAGTTCTGGCAATGCTGCATGGATCACCTGGTGAATCATACAACGTAGGAACCGGCGTTAGCACAACATTCAATGAAATTTTCAACACTGTCAGGGAGGAGATGCATTCTCAGGCGCAGGCGGATCATGTGCCAAATCCGCTGAAGAACTATCAGTATTTCACACAGGCGGATATGACAAAGACCGCAAGGGACATTGGATTCAAGCCGGAATTTGATCTGAGATCTGGAATAAGGAAGATGTTGCAGAATGATATTAAATCCATCTGAACTTCCTGTGGTAAAGCTTAACGAGGAATTGTGGAATATGCGCATAGAGCGGTGAATTCCGGATTCTGAATGCAACCAGCGAAATGCCGAAGCTCATTGCCATGGATAAGGGATTGAGTTTTCCGTCGTCGGCATGAGTGTATTCGGCCGGCGTCTCCGTAATGCGCCCGCCCATCTTTTTTATATGATACAGAAGTGCAACATCATACGATGCGTTTGTTACTGTTACTCTGCGCATTGCACCAACAAAGAAATCGCTCCGGAACAGTTTATAGCCGCTCTGTGTGTCTGAGACACTTAAGCCGGTAATAGATCGGACAATTATGTTGAAGCCCCGGCTCAGGAAACGCCTCAGCAGTGGTATCTTGTTTTTTCCGGTATAACGGGACAGAATTACGGCATCACTCTTCTCCAGCCGCTGTATCGCCTCGACGATATCGATGAAACCAATGCTGTTGTCTGCATCCATAATTATGGTGAATTCGCCGTCAATTTTTGGTAGCACCCTTTTGATTGCACCGCCTTTCCCACTTCTTTCATGGCTCCGATCAATACTAATAAAATCATAGGTTTCAGCAAAATTTACTGCAATATCGTATGTGGAATCGTTACCGTCAATTGCAACAATAACATCCCAGGGAAGCTTGTTTTCAGAGATGAAGCGGCATATGTCATTCAGAACTGGAGAAATCCGTTTTTCCTCATTGTATGCCGGTATAATGACGGTAAATCTCTTCAGATATATATCAGGAATCTCTTTTTTCTTCTCCGAATGTGTGAAGTCTGGCTGGTGAACTATCTGGTATGTTTCCAATATTAAGTGACATATTGGCATTATTTAATAATTTTCCCTGTCTTATTTCAATCAATGAATATTTTCGTATGATAAAATTCAGGAATGATGTTACCTTTACAGAATCCTATGCCATTACCTGGATATCCTTGGGGTGTCCAAACTTGCGTCAAACAACGAGGCCCAGTATTTCCCTATTTGATCTTTGTCTTATATGATTGATCGGGACAATTCAGTTGTATACCACTTTCCTTTCGTCAACAGCAACCTCATAGTTCCTGTTGCTGACATACCGGATATGCTCACAATGGATTATCTCCTCCAGAATGGAAAATGTCCGCTCTATTTCCAACCTTAACCTGTATCTGGATTTCTCCCTTTCCCTAATGATTATTCCCTGCTTCCTGTTGAATGCCAGGTTATGTGGAACATTCCATAGATCCTTGGACACTCTATGTCTCATTTCCGTAAGTAAGAAAGAGTGCACAAATGCAGTGCGGCATAAATTTTTAAACATAACATAATTATCTTAAGGTTGGCTATAGCACAGGGGTTAAAGACAGGACTATCTGCGGTAATAATAACTAATTCGAAAATCAGTGCAATTAAATCGCTAAACAGACTTTTGGAAGTTACTGAACATATCGTTATAGTTACTAACAGTAAAGAGGATTTGGCGCCTAATGAAAACCTGAAAATAATTTATTCAAAATCACAAAACTATGCTTATCTACGTAATCTAGGCGCATATTATGCAAATACCACACATATTTTCGTGATAGATTCAGACGAACTGGTGGACGACACCCTGATAAATACGCTCGAAAATTTGGACTTCAGATTCAGGCTTTATTGCGTTAGGGTGAACATGTACATTGGTTCATATAAAATGATGATGACCACTAAATATGGGCAAAAATTATATGATAAAAGATATTTTTTCTATATTGGGCGGGTTCACGAAGGCCTCTTTGGTTCTGTTAAAGATTGTGTTAAAATAAATGGAGATATAAGTAACTTTAGTCAGGAAGATTGGCAGGAATGGCACCGAAAAGCCAAGAGATATACTGCCCAAGAATCAATTAGGTGGGACTTGATAACGAGGGCAACATATTCACTGTATGTCTTTTTCAAACATCAAGGCTGGAGAGACGGCCTATTAGGAGTTAAATGGACAATAAGAAGTCTGCAATACATAGCTATGACTTTAATTTACGGGCGGAAAGGATATATAACGTTAAATCCACAAGATATAAAGTCCCGCCTATCCGCGTCTGAAATTTCCCAAGATGAAAAAAATTATATCAGTTCCGTTATGAAACAATACTTTGATGAAGATAAATCCTTTCCTCTACAAGACATGGATTCGGTTACGTTGGATATTCTGGAACAGATCTCAAGTCCATTCATCAGTTATTCTTAATGAAAACAGCCAATGCAATACTTACCCTATCCAAATTTAGAACTTTGGAATCTCTTTGATTATTGAATCTGCCCTGGCACCACTGTTTCCAAATACGTACTGGCCAGTGCCACATTAAGATGATTATGATAGAAGTGAAACCGTTCAAATGACCCATATCATGAATGAGTTCCAGGGTATCGTCTGTGAGCCACTCTAAAGTGGTTAGTGAGGTCAGGCGTCTGATAGGTTCATTCATAAACTAGTAAATACACGGTCCTTCTTGAGAATCCCTAGGGGAAATCCACCTTTGCCCTTGTTCCAAATATTCTCACGGCCTTCACGAAGAATGCTTCTGCGCCTTATTTCTTCGGCAGTTTGTCACAATTATTAGGATTTTTTTATTTGGTATGAAACGGATACCTACGTGATATGAATAAAAATTTCGCTAATTTAGAGAAAAGTCAAATATACATTATCACATTATTAATACACTTATCTTAGGATATACGGGCATATGAAATAAAATTGGTTCATCCTACAATATTGGGGATAGAATAATAATGGGTGTTCCATTTCATTGCCATGGATGACAGGAAACTTGTTGAAGATCTGTACTCAATCACCAAACCATGGTTTGTTTCAAGGATCACACTCTCTCCAGACAGCCTCAGGCTTGACGCCTATCTTGATCATGAGGAGAACTGCAGATGGCAGTGTCCTGTCTGCAGTAAGGAATACTGTATCTCTGACCATGTGAAAGAGAGGATATGGCGGGATCTTGACAGTGGTATATACCAGGTCTATATTCATGCCAGAATACCCAGGGTGAACTGTATTGAACATGAAAAACTGCAGGTCACAGTTCCATGGTCAGCGAAACATTCCAGGTTCTCAATGCGTTTCGAATCCCTGGCACTGGGAATCATTAGGAACATGGATATCATGAATTCATCCATGATTCTGGGAATAACGTGGAATATGGCACATGGCATCATGGGGAGAGCAGTGGAAAGAGGCCTTGCAAGAAAATCATCCGTGCCGGAACGCATGGGCATAGATGAAAAATCGTATGGAAAGAACCACCACTACATGACCATAATATACGATCGGGATTGATCCGGGGTGGATCATGTGGAATTCGATCGTAAAGAATCATCCCTTGATCAGTATTACAGGAGCATTGGAGATAAGGCATCCTGTATCAAGGCAGTATCCATGGACATGTGGGACCCGTACATAGCATCCACCAAATCACATGTGAATGATGCAGAATCAAAGATCATATTCGATCGATTCCACATAATGAAGCACATGAATTCAGCTGTGGACGATGTTCGGAGATCCGAGTCAAGAACTGCAGAGGCAAAGGATCTGCTTAAAAGATCAAGGTACATTTGGACATATTCTCAGGAGAATCTGCCTGAAAGATACAGGGAAAGATTTGAACTGCTGAAGAAATCCGATCTGAAAACTGCAAGGGCCTATGCCATAAAGGAGAATCTCAGGAATCTCTGGCAGTCGTCCACAGAGGAGGAGGCCAGATCATTCTGGAATGACTGGTACATGTGGGCACTGCATTCCAGACTGGCACCTGTGGCCAGAGTTGCAAAGATGATGAAGCACTACCTTTACGGAATACTTTCGTTTTTCAAACATCATATAACCAACGCAATAGCAGAAGGCATCAACTCAAAGATTGCAACAGTCCAGAAGATGGCCTATGGTTACCGGAATAAAGAAAATCTGAAAACTGCAATATACTTCCACTGTGGCAATCTGGACATGGGGTTCTAATTTCTATGAAGAAATATACGTCCCCAAAAAAGTGGGAAGAACCATAAAATTAATAAGCGGCAGAATGTTGACATGCCGTGAAAGTGCCGTTTTCTAGACCCGTCATTAATGAAACGATGATTAATGCAGCAATTGAATGTCTCCGCAATGATAGGCTTGTTGGGGGAAAATCAGTAACTGAGTTTGAGAACAATTTTGCTGAATATGTAGGAACAAAGCATGCAGTTGCCGTGAATAGCGGAACAGCTGCACTGTTCTTGTCATTAAAGTCTCTAGGCATTGGCGAAAATGACCTAGTTTTGACACAATCTGCAACATTTATAGCAACTGCTAATGCAATAAGTCAAACTGGAGCTAAACCAATTTTTCTTGATATAAATAACCATGATACCACCATTTCATTACAGCAGCTTATAACTGCAATCAAGAAATATGGGCAAAAGATTAAGGCAATTCTCCCTGTGCATTTATATGGAAGGACTGGAGAATTAGGTCCCATTTTAGAAGTCGCGTCTGACTTTGGAATTCCAGTAGTTGAGGATGCCTGTCAGGCACATGGAGCTACATTCAAGAACAAGAAAGCAGGAAGTTTTGGAGAACTTGGTGCATTTTCTTTCTATAGTTCCAAGAATATGACTGTTGGTGGTGATGGCGGCATGGTAACCACAAATAATGAAGAGTTAGCCGAAAGTATTCGAATTTTGAGGAATCAAGGGAGTTCCAAGGAGAATAGATATAAAAATGACGTGATGGGTTACAATTTTAGGCTAAACTCAGTTAACGCATCAATAGGAAATGTTCAGCTACATCTTCTAGATTCATGGAATAAGAGGAGAAAGCAAGTAGCAACAATCTATCATAAGCGTTTTGAGACTTTTGAGAAAATAGGTCTACCCCCCGCCGACAGTGATGATATCAAGTCGTCTTGGCATATATATTCGGTCAGGATAAAACAGAGAGAAAAATTGATTAATTACCTGAAGTCTAAAAATATCGAAACTGGAATTCATTACCCGATTCCCGTCCATCTTCAGGTGCCATATGTCGAGAATATGGGGCAATATCATTTTTCATTAGAAAACACCGAAAAATGGGCCAGTGAAAATGTTAGCCTGCCGATATATAATGACATTACTGATGAAGAACTGGAATATGTGATTGAAGTCACAAGAGATTTTCTCGGTGAAAATTATTGAAAATAGGAATTATTGGAATTGGTTACTGGGGAAAAAAAGTCGTCTCGGAATATATCTCACTGTTATCTGACAACCTAATTGATGGTTTGGTCCTTTACGATAATGAAAACAGCATGACGGATAAATTCAAAGGCATTAGCAACCTGGAAATAGCGAGCAGTATTGATGATCTCCTGGACAGAGTTGATGGGGTACATATTTGCTCTCCAAATGCCACACATTTCGAAATAATTATGAAAGCAATGGAAAAAAATGTGAACGTCCTTGTTGAAAAGCCGATAACAACAAATTCGGATGATGCCTTCAGACTTCTAGAAATCGCACTAGCAAAGGGTCTAGTCTTTCAGGTCGGGAATATTTTCAGGTTCTCTAATGCAATGGTGGAGATCAAGAAATTGTTAGATGACGATACGATCGGAAATGTAGTCCATCTATCATTCATTTGGGATCATATCTCACCGAGTCCCAGTTCATCCAATGAAGATGTCATTTGGGACCTGATGCCACATATCCTTGATATGATTAACTTTATTCTTGGAAGCTGGCCAAGAGAAATTGTTAGTGTTTCAACTAAAAGAGATGGTATCGGGGAAACTGTCAACAAGAGTTCTGATGTCTTACTGTACTACGGAAACAATGTTTACATTAATGTAAGAATCAGTCTATCAAGCCATAAAACAACTAGGCAGATTGAAATTCAAGGCAAAACTGGTACAATTGTGTTTAATCCTGTAGCTCAAAATGGCTGGCTCTACAGATCTGGAAAGCAACAGGAAATAGTTATGGAACCAAATAATACAATTCTTGCAGAAATAAAGAACTTCGTTGAGTGTATTGCTGAGAAGAAAATAAAAATAAATTCGGCACATCTTGGTGCTTTAATAATCAAAGAAATCGAGGCAATTAAGCGAGTTGAGGAAATTGAACGATCAAAGAAGGTTTAGATCAATATTCGAGTGTGACATCGGCGAAAGTACCGTAATACATGATTTTGTTGACCTTTATAAATGTAAAATAGGGTCCAACAGTAAGATTGATTCTTTCGTTTACATTGAAGAAGATGTTGTTATAGGTAATTTCGTTAAGATTCGCCCCTTTACATTCATTCCAACCGGTGTGACAATAGGCGATTATGTTTTCATAGGTCCAAATGTAACATTTACTAATGATAAATATCCCAAGATAGGAGAGGAATGGCAACTTCTTCGTACGAATGTAGAGGATCATGTTTCAATTGGAGCGGGTTCCGTTATCCTACCGGGAATAAATATTGGAAAGCACAGCATGATTGGCGCCGGCACCATTGTTACCAAAGATGTGCAGCCAGGAACAGTTGTGACAGGAAATCCAGCCAGACCCCGGCTGCAGGGCAAGCGAAATACAATAAGTGCAGAGAAATCCAAATCCAAATTAACACGTTGAAAAACATGCGCAAGACTACAGACATAAGATTTGAATCTTTTCGCAACTTAATTAATATAGGCAATATATGACACTATGAGTTCAGGCATCATCATGAAGCATCCAAAGGTATTGAGAATGCATTTACGAGATACATTGAACGCATCTCGCATTCATTCAATGGTTATCTTCTTTCAGGAAAATTTATCAGGGAATTCCCCAGTTGATTATCCAGTTGTAAGGGAAAGATTCAATTGGAAAGCATCGAAGTGATAAAATATGAGAATTGAAAAAAATGATTTCAAATTTTTAAGGGGAAAATCGGTATGGCGTGTTCGAACGAGATGAAAACAGCGATAATTAATGAGTCTACAAAATTTTCAGGTCTGGGCAGATACGCACAGTACCTTGCAAAGGCTACAAACTCTGAATTATTCTCCTTAAGATTGGATTATTCGATTAATCCTTCTAACTACCCAGGCAATGTAATGGTGTTCACTCCAATTGTGAAGGTAGGGAATGGATGGTATTTTAACCACAGGTTTCCTGCTATTTCGTTAAGGATGCCTAAAAAGTGGGTGAAGGATAAAATATCTAAAGAAACTGTATTGCACTACTCATCACAGTTAATTCCATGGATTAACCTTGAAAACAGATATATTTTCACAGTTCACGATCTTTTCGGGCTGAACAGAGAATTTGGCAATAATAAAATTGAAAAGATCCTTAAACAAAACTTAAAAGATATTATTTCAGCAGATAGAATAGTTACGGATTCAAATCATGTGCAAAAGCAATTAGATGCACTGGGAGCCTCAGGGAAAACAACAACAATATATCCTCCGGTTTCAAGCTCTTTCAAAAAATTGGAGAATAAATCCAGTACCCGGAATTACCTGGGATTGCCAGATAACAAGATTCTTGTTTTAAGTGTTTCCTCGCAGGACCCAAGGAAGAATCTTAAGGCCGTTGTTGAGACTATGAATGTGCTGGGAAATGATTTTGCCTTGGTAAGGGTTGGTAAGCCAGTTGATAGATGTTATTCTTTTACTAACGTAGATGATGAGAAGTTGAATATGATATTTAATGCATGCGACGCATTGCTGTTCCCATCCCTGGACGAGGGTTTTGGCTACCCTCTGGCAGAAGCAATGACTGTTGGCCTGCCTTCTGTTGCTTCGGATATAGAAATATTCCGTGAAACAGCAGGTGATGCAGCAGTGCTGGTTGATCCTTCTCCTGTAAAACTGGCCAAAGCTATACAAGAAGCCATAGCTAATAGTGAACACCTTGCTAAAAAAGGGATTAAGAAATCTGAGCGTTATTCTTTGGAACGCTTCAAATCTGATGTCTGCGCCTTATATAGTGAATTGGAGCTAGACGGGTTTTGATTTCAACGGGCAAATTCTATCTCAGAGGGTAATATCTGAACTGTTAGTATACTTCCATTTTTTTGTAAGCGGGAAAGGAACGGACTTGCTCTAAAAATGGATCAACTCATTGTGAATGTACACCTTCAATAGAAAACATTCAGTAGTTATACACTATTTTTCTTTACGGTCGGCAAAATTTATCAGGACCAGTTCATTAGCTGAAAGATAAAGAGTTGAGTGACTGCTTCTTGTCTGCACTGATTGCTTCCCATCATAGACCAGTTGTTGTAGAAGCCATAAGAAGCGTATTAAATCAGGATCTTGACAGAGATAAATATGAGATTCTGGTTGTAGCGGACACAAAACTGAAAGAGTTACGAGAATTTGAAAATAATCCCAGAGTTAAAATAATTTATTCGGACAGGGATGATCCGGGCGGGAAATGGGCTGAGGCTATTGAAGCATCCAAGGGAGATGTGCTCTGTTTCCTCGACGATGATGACATGTGGGTCAGCAACAAGCTCAGTTACGTAAAGGAGAAGTTCGACCATGATGATTTATTGGGATATTTTCACAACGGCCACAAAAGTGTTGATTTCTCAGGGAACATAATTCACGGCTATAAGGAGCTGAGACACTACTATGCCGTTCAAAAGATAAAGGAATATTCTGAATTACCTGCCAAAAGAGGGTCTGTTAACTTTCAGCATCTGGCTTCGCTGGGAGCCCCATTCAACAGCAGCTGCATATCCATCAGAAAGAGCTTAGTTGTGCCATACCTTGATTACTTGAGCAGGGGGAAGTGGATGGTGGATTATTTCTGGTTTTACGCGTTTGCTGTTAGTTTAACAAGAATACTTATAGAAGACACTCCCCTGACTTTATACCGCAGACGGCCAGATATAATCGGGGAAAGACTCAACAATATAGAAAACGGAAAGGATCAAAAGATCGAAATCTATAGAAGATACCTTTCATCGCATGAAATTTACAAAGCTATGGGCAATGGTCTGGAGATCAGCACTTACTTTGATTGGATTATTGCCAAGATAAAAATAATTCTGACAATATACAGTACCACTGACTATGATGTGGAAAATAAAAGCATTATATCAGAATTAATTAGGAATATGCCTCTCAACAATTTTAACTCCATTTCCTCAACAATGCTTCTTGTCTTTGCGTATCTTATTAGAATAATATCCGGACGCTTGTCAATGATTTTCCTGATTTCCTTGGAAAGGCTTAAGTTATCCGTTTTATAAGAGTAAAAGATGTTAGGCGAGATGTCGGATAGGATAACAATAATTTATCCGGAGATATCGACGCCAAGCGGCACCAAAACTTATGTAACCAATTTCCTTAAAGGCATGGACAGGACTGGACTGCCATACAGAAAAATACCCATCAAGAAGAGTGAAATTTCTTTCGCGGGAAAACCAATGCTCGGTTTCCTCTCCCAGTATCTCACTTCAAATTTCAAGAGGTCCAACACAGCAGTATCTCATTCCCTTTCCCCCAGTGCAATTGTGAGAGGTACCAATCTGGTTACTGTACATGATGTCATCCCATTTCTCAACCGTGATATTTACCTGAAAAGTTACCTTCAGAAGACCTCGTTTGCCTTGACAATGCGAAGAGTTCTCCACACCCAGTATCTATTACTGTCTTCCAACACCAGCATGAAACAGTTTCTCTCGTGCGTGGATATGGATGAAGGCAGGTTATTTGTTGTGCCACATGCGATTGACCATGATATTTTTTATCCCACCAAGGAAGCGAAGAAATTTCCGGACAATAAAATAAGCATTGTTATGGTCAGCGACTTCAATCCGCGAAAGAGAGTTGACATCGCTGTGAAAGCTCTTTCAAATGATCCAGATATTGAGTTCTATCACATTGGTCCTGATAATGCCTGGAGCGGTGTCCGTAACAGAATACAAAAACTGAGCGCTGGAGCCAAAAACATTCATTTTATGGGTGAAATGAATATTGAATCCATAAGGTCTAATATCAGTTCTGCTGATTTTTTTCTGTTTCTTACGGATAATGAAGGTTTTGGATTGCCTCCTCTCGAAGCGCTTGCATGCGGGACAAACGTAATAGTGAGCGATCTGGAGATTTTTCATGAAACTATGGGTGATTTTGCCTTTTATGTCAGGAACGAAGATTTTAGTTCAGACTTTGTTAAAAAACTGCTAAATCGCAAGAAAAAAAAGGAGGAATTAGTATCGTATTCAATGAAATATTCAATAGATAATCTTGCTCTTAATTCCCTGAAAGTGTACAAAAGAATAATGGAGTAGCCTATTATTGGAGTAATATATATGCAGGAGCATAAAAAGAATGATTTCTCAGTGGTCCAAATATGTCATGGTCCTTTGATTCCGGAATATTCAAGTGCATATTCTCTCAGATGTCACTCAGTTATCAGGAATTTGAAACGTACGTTAATCTCATGCGGTGGGGCTATTTTCAGGGATGCAAAGTCTGGAAATTCAGAACAATACAGATCGCTAATTCTGACCGGATTATCATTGTTTCTGGGAAACCGGTCTCTCGAAATTTACATTTCCAGAGGCAAATACGTGAGAAGGAAGTATCTTCGAAGATTATATGAACTGGTTCGCAGCTCTGAAGTGATTATTTTTGAGGGGCCGTGGCAGTATCCGCTGGTGAGAGACAAGATTAAGGACAAACTTGTTGTCTACGATGCCCACAATGTTGAATATAATCTGAGGGATGGAAACGTATACCAGGATGAATGCAAGAAAGTGGAAGGAGACCTGCTGCAAAGGGCGGATATTGTTTTTTCTGTCACCAAGAAAGATATGAAGAGTTTTATTGACATTTACCATGTTGAAGAAAAAAAATTATATTTCACACCTCATTTGATAGACATTGCCTCAGCAGGGTGGAAAGGCTCAGATTCAAACTGCATAGTTTTCATTGGTTCCGTTTACTCCCCAAATAATTCTGCACTGGATAGAATATATGATCTGGCACAGAAATATCCGAAGTACAAATTCGAGATCATAGGTAGCGTTCGCAGCACAAGGAGACATAAGCCAAAAAATCTGATATATCATGGTACCGTAGATGGGCCAACTAAGGACGAGATCATGAGCAGGTGTTTTCTTGCGTTAAATCCGGTCACAGAAGGAAGTGGCAGGAATGTGAAGATGATCGACTATCTTGCCCATGGCCTGCCGATACTGAGCACCCCCGTGGGCATAAGAGGACTAGAAGGATTCGATATTTCTAGCTCTGTTGTAGTGAGTCATCCTGACAAGTTCGGTGAGAACATTGACAAATTAGCTGCTGATCGCGAAGGTCTCAAGAAGATGTCAACTAACGCCAGAGAACTGTATGAAAATATCTTAAAAGCCGAGGGAAGCATTGATCCGGAAGAGATAATATTGAAGAAATATGAGGTAAAGAGGTAATGACATATTGATGTGCCGCCCAATGTTTGCCATCCTAGGTTCATTATCATAGAGAGTGACATATAGCAATCAACATCTATAAGTGCTCTCTTCAAGAATCAATCAAGAATTCATCATAAAGTTACTTGTGTAGAAATAGTGGGATCATAAATTAGGCATAGACATAATAAAAATGCAGAAAATTAAAAAAGTAGCGGCTGATGAAAACAAAGCGGTATAATCCGAACCATTCCGGAAATATTGTTATAAATTAATTCATATCTTTTTATCTGATTGTTATGAAGATTTCAAAATTTGAGATTATAGCACGAGACAAGGTGAATCAGCCTCTCTACCCCTATGTAAAGCCAACAGACTACTACCTTGACATCCTCGGAGAGAAATCCCCGACAGAAGCTGCGATGATTGACAATGTAGCAATCCTGAAAATGACTGCAGATGACGGTTCCAGTTCCTATTTCAACACCTCTTCCCTTGTGGCGGATTACGCCCTTACATTATTCAGGAAGATCGAAAACTGGGATGCCTCAGAGATCGGCATGGCATGGGACTTTCTCTACCGTTATTCGCTTCCCCTGGGGAGGGCCGGAGTCTCCATGCATGCAATCAGCGTGATCAACCTCATGATGTATGACCTCTACGCAAGGCACCTGAAAGTCCCGGTATATGATCTCCTCGGAGGAAAGACAAGGGGTAAGATCAAAGCATACGCCAGCCACCTTCACCCTCTCCCCCTGAAAGAACTGCAGAAGGAAGCCCAGGAGTATGTCGAAGAGGGATACAGGGTTATGAAGATGCGTTTCAGCTCAGGGCCGGCAGATCCAAACGCAATGGAGAAGAACGAGGAACTGGTCAAAGCCGTAAGGGATCAGGTTGGCTACAATATTGAACTTGCTGCGGATGCCTGGATGTCGTGGACCTATAACTTCGCGGTGAGAATGCTCAAGAAGCTGGAAAAGTATGATCTTGCATGGGTTGAGGAGCCGCTCCATCCTGATGATTTCGAAGGGTTCAAAACACTGGTCAGGAATGTGGAAACGCCCATATCTGCGGGGGAACACCATTACCATGTTCATGACATGAAGAAGCTTCTTGATGCGGGCATACGGATACTCCAGCCTGACACCATGTGGACAGGCGGGCTCACCAGCATGAAGAAGATAGCGGGGCTTGCAGAATCCTATGGTGCCCAGGTCATTCCCCATGCAGGAAATGTATATAACCTGCATTTCATCATATCCGAACCGCAGGCCATTACCCCTCTGGCAGAGTACCTCACCAGGTACAGGGAATGGATGGAACAGCACATGACCGGAATTCCGCACCCGAAGAACGGTTACATCACACTGCCTGAAAGGCCCGGCTTTGGAGTTGAATATGACGGTGGAAAATAATACATTCAGCATCAATGTAATCAAGACCGGCGAATCCGAAGTGCCTGCTCCTGAGGTATTCTGGATGGAGGGCTGGAATCAGTGGGAGAAGCTTTCATTTCACGCACTCCTGCTGCGGAACAAAAACATGAATTTTCTCATCAACACAGGGCTACCATCCGATCTCAGCGAGAGAAACAGGGCCATGGTGGATTTTGGAGGAGAACGCTGCATTTTCAGGTCCATTGACATCACCAGGGAACTGAAACGCCTTGGCGTGGAACCTTCTGATGTTAATGGCATTTCCTTCACGCCCCTGCAGGATTACACAACAGGAGGGATTCCTCTTTTCCAGAATGCGAAAATCTACCTGGACAGGAGAGGATGGACGGAGGATATTGTGGCACCGCGTGTCAGGAAACATCAGTCAAGAAACCTTTTCATCCCCGAACAGAATCTGCGCCATCTGATGTTTGACGCGTGGAACCGCGTTATATTGTTTGACAGCGTGTACCCTTACAGCATAGCCCCTGGTCTTGCAGTCATGTGGGTGGGATGCCACCACCGTTCATCACTTGCTTTCCAGATTTCAACCAGGTCAGGTAACGTCATTTTCTCGGACTGCTCATTCAAGAGGAGGAACCTGGAGGAGAACATACCCATAGGCATAGCTGAAAATACCCTGGAATGCCTGGATGCATATTCAAGATTCAGTGGAAAAGGCACATTCCTCTCTGCATACGATCCGGAGATTGACGGGCTGGAGTTTTAGTCGAGTGCAGTGAGAAATATTTTTTCAAACTTTTTTGATTCTAAGTTTTAGATAATGTGCCTATAATTGGTTTAAGATTTTTAATTTTCTGGAGTTTTACTCTATATGAAGCGTCGTCCACGAATGATTATATAATTACGCCAGTGGATCCTCTAGGCAAATAGGATCGGTTTCATTCCTAATCTTAATCCATAAAGGATTCTAGCTGTTATGAAGGGTTTAAGGATAGTGTACCGAATTTTGTGTAATTCCTAGACCTATTACTAGGATCATGAGAGAAGTTTCATGAAAAATGAAAGGATGCCTCCAGGAACCACCCAAGGGTCGATAAACCATAGAAAACCCAAATAAAAGGTCATCTGATAGTGTTACACCGACTATAATGGCGTTCATTTGATGTTTCTATAATACCAATAATATGCATTTCATGAACGGCCGTAATATTTCTTCGTTCTTTCTCATCGGAGGAGAGCGCCGTGAAGATGATCTATCTCAGGGTGGCTGAGATAAATGAGAAATGCTCTCTCAGATCTCTGGGGGGATTCTATAAATGCCAGGATGAGATCAGGAAAAGGTTCCAGAAGAGGTATCCTTTATAAATACACAACTTTCGGGACGCTATAAAATGCCGTTTAAGAAATCAATTAGTTTATTAAAAGAAACGGAAAAATCGCTGCGGGAATAGCAAACGCGGATGTAAGGGCCAGAAATCCCAAAAAATTTGGCAGGAACGACAGATATTGACTTTTTAAAAAGAAGCTCGGAAAGAGTAAAAGAATCAATTTCAGAATATTTTGAGTAGTCTATGAACGAGACCGTTCCTAATCTAGGTTTTCTATCTAAATAGAACCTCAAATCACTTTTGTTATTAATAAGAAAGCTATAATTTTGAGCCTGAATCTCTCTAACTTCTTGAACAATTGAATCCAAATCGCTCATTATTTGGTATGCAACAGAAATATTATACCTGGATACATACTCTGTAAATATTCCTCTTAGGTTCTCTATAGCCTCAGCATCCTCTCTACTTGGTGCGATAATGTATCCAACTCGCAAGTCATCCCCACCAAAAAATTTAGTAAATGTGTTAATACGATAAGTGTTGGCAGGGTAATGTAAAGCATCTAAATTGGAGGAAAACATAAGAAAAGTTTCGTCGATCAAATAAGCTGAATAACCCTCAGGTATCTGTAATAGGTCACCAGTAGGATTATTGGGGTTACTAGTAATGAATAAGCCAGAGTCTTTGGAGGTATAACCTAGATGAGGAGGCAATTTATAAAGTGGTTCGTAATCAGGAAGATTTGTCAGGCTGCTTCTGATTCCAGTCTCATATATGTGATAGATAGAAGTAAAAAATGCTTCAGTAGCCCCGTGGGTTATTACCACCTGAGATTTGTCACAATTGTTTATACTTGCTATAGATTCCTTCAGATCTCCTTCTGAAACTAATGATTTAACATCGAAGTATTTTTCAAGAGATATCCTTCCATACATTCCACTCTGAGAGAGATCGTATTTTCCAGTATGGGAGTGAATCCACGAACCAGTTTCAAACCCTATCATTTTACGTTACCTTCTTCTAGTTGGTCCAGCTTAAATTCTTTTATGTTGTAAAGTTTCACATTTCTTCTGATCAAAATGTAGCCAAGTACTAGCCAGACTACTACCGCTATAGGCATGATCAAGAGGGGCATTGCAATACCTAAAAGCGAATAATAAAGAATAATCAAAAACACAACAATTGCTATAACAGGTAGAATTATATAATAATATTTGAACTGGTCAATCTTCTTGAAATAAATGGGCATAGAAATTGATGTCGTGATGTGATAGAATATGAAGACGAAAGTCCCAAAGAGACCAAGCACAGCTACGCCATAAAATACACCTTCCACCGCACCATATAAAAATACGAACATCTGCGTTAGTCCAAGTGAAAGAACTAGCCCCACTAGTGCAATCAGTAAAGAGCTATTACCTGGGACATCTCCCTTATTTAGTTTGGAAAACCATTGAGGAATTATACGATCTCTCCCGAGGGAATAATATACCCTTGAGGCCGCACCCATTAGGCCGATGGCAGTGCCATAATCTGCAATTAAAAGCAAGACTAAAGCATATATTGCCATAGTTTTTCCTAAATATTTTCCTATAACCGTGTAGCCTGGTGCAGTAAGTGAAACTAATGATGATAAATTTGAGAAACCCCAACCCGCAACTATTGCATATGTTCCAAGAATGAAGACAACAGCGGCAGTTATCACAGTAAGCAGCAAAGCCTTTGCAACATTTCTTTTAGGTATTCTAGACTCCTCTGATAAGGTTAGAATCACACCGTACCCTGAATAACTTCCCAATGCACCGACGATAAATCCTACAAAGAAAGCAGGTAGTGCGCTTATTTTGGGGAACGATAAAGGTTGAAAGGAATTATGCCCGCCCATTAGAACGATTATGGAAATAGCAATAATAATAGCTGAACCCACCTCTATGGCTCCAATGATAGCACCAACGTAAGTCATCAGCTTTACCTTCAGCCGAACTATGAAATAGGCAACTAAAATTACTGAAATATCTATGATATAGATAAGATATAGTGGCAATGTGACGTTATAAAAATATGATACAAAAACAGAAGTCAAATAACCTGTTGTCGCGGCCAGTGCGCCCGTACTAACAGTATATCCACCTGCATAAGCCCATCCTGTAAGATACCCTATCTGCTTTCCTGCTCCAGCAGCCGCATATGCAGCCCACCCACCTGCATTTGAGATTCGCTTACTAAATGGTATAGCTATTCCTATAGATACTAGTGTAACTAAGAATCCAACTAAAAAAGCTTCCACAGCAAAGGGCGTGAATGAAATTACACCTATTGCTGCAAATCCAAATACTCCGAATGGCAAAATTGTTGCCAATGAATAAAATGAAGCTCTAAGCACAGAAACCTGGTTAGGCTCCAACTTACTTTTGTTGACATAATGCTCCATAAGTCACCTCAATGAATTACTAATTGAAAAAATATAAATCTAATTCCAGACCTGTACGTTATTTAATCACTAAAATTATAATTATTTGTTTGATTATACCGGAAAATACCTCAATGAGAAAATTTTGAGCAATAATATACTTTTCCGAGCATTTTGCGGTCGATAATATTATTAAGCCTCTTAGAAATTGCCAACATAGTACCGTCTGATTGGAGGACCGTATCTGCATTTATAATTCAAGGATATTAGAACATAGATGGGGTACATTAGCGCACCTGTTCGGAAGCATTTTGATATATTAATAGGTCATAAATTTGTTAATATGTTGATAACTTACACAATGGATGTTTATACTTTAGAAAGTGTAATTCTGGCACGAAGACATTTCTCCGGAGCATCGAAGTGGTGAGCGGGTAACCATCACCAATTTTTATTTTACCAGGAGATTGTTTATCATGGCAGATCGATTCAGTGGAAAAAAAGCACTTGTCACAGGAGGATCAAGGGGAATAGGAAGGGCAATAGCTCTTGGCCTGGCACGTGAGGGTGCAGATGTATGCATTACCTACTCATCCCATGACAGCGAAGCTGACACATTCGTAAAGGAAGCTGAAAAACTTGGAAGAAAGGCCTACAAATTCAAAATTGATCAGAGCAGGGTTGAGAATGTTCCATCACTGATGAATTATGTTGAAAAGCAGATGGGGCACGTGGATGTTCTGGTCAACAATGCCGGCATCTGCCCATTCAGGGATTTTTTCGATATCGACATGGGGCTCTTCGAAACGGTGATGAAGGTGAACGTCGAAAGCCATTATTTCATCACCCAGGCCGCTGCCAGGAACATGATTGCATCAGGCATCAGGGGGCGTATTCTTTTCATCAGTTCCATAAGCGCAATTGTTGGAGGGGAATTCCAGACGCATTACACCATAACAAAGTCAGGACTGAACGGGCTTGTCCATTCACTGGCAATAGTTTTTGGAAAGCATGGAATACTTGTGAACAGCCTTGAGCCCGGAACCATACTGACTGACATCAATGCAGAGGATCTTTCCAACATGGAGAAGAGAAAGTACATGGAAACCAGGACTGCGGTGAAGCGCCTTGGCCTTCCCGAGGATATGGTGGAGCCTGCCCTTTTCCTGCTGTCGGATCAGAATACCTACGTCACTGGTACTGAGTTACTTGCAGACGGAGGAATGCTGGTTAATCTCCAGTGATTTGCGTTCGGCATAATTTTCAGGAGATGGGTACTGTATAACCCATCCCAGTTCTGTTTCCAGGTTTTCAGTAATAACATGAAACAGTACACGTGTATTGCTTTGACATGTTCTCCCCTGAATAAGTCCGGTTCAGTCCAGCCGGAATACTTCCCTCATGCCATCCGAAGTTCTCTCTGAGGGTGATGTTATGATAACATCATTCATGTATTCCTGCCACCTTGCATTGACATCGCTGCTGTTCACTGTTGCAAGTGTCCTGCCCAGGTCCTCGCATTCCCAGTAGCCGAACACATGTGTGCCGTCCCTGAAGATTGAATAATTTGATATGCCCGCTTCCTTGAGCATTTTTTTCATGTCGCCCCATACATCTGCGTGCCTCCTGTCGTATTCATCCTCCATGCCATGCCGTATTGTGAGATGAAAAGCGTACCTCATGCTGAAGAATTGTGCCACACCCATATAACAGTTGCCCAGTACAGTTACGGCATTAATCAGTGCCAGAACTCTGATACAGCTAAAAAAGAGAAACTGATTGTTATTTTGAGAAGAGACCATGAAGAAACATATGTTCGGACTCCCACTTTGTTATGACCTTGCTCTCTGCCTTTCTCAGTGCCTCAGCAAGCGCAGATTTTGAAAGCCCCACCTTTGCAGCAACATCCTCAAGATGCACCTGCCTTGGCACTTCATAGTACCCTGAAGAATGGGCCCAGTGGAGTGCATGCCTTTCCTGCGGGGTCAGGTCAAGGTTCGTGCCTACGAAATCATCTATATTGACATCCCTTACCTTGAAATAGGACAGCTCTCCCAGATTTTCAAGCTCCCTTCTGGCATCATGAACATCGTCCTGCGGGAGGATGGCAACAATCTCCTCACCTGTTCCGTCAATGAAATCGCTCTGGAACAGTGATGAATGCTCATACATAACTGTGGACACCATGTCCTCATACTTCTCCCTGAATATGATCCTGTAAAGTTTTCTCCTGCTGTCAACAGCGTCCAGCTGCATTACCTCCCTTATGGAACCGGAATGCCTGAAACCGTTGTAGAAGAGCCTGAATCCCTTGAGGAACTCAGACTGGACCTCTATTCCTCCGAAGACATAATTCCTGTCCTTGAACGGCTTTATGATTATTGTGTGTGCAATGCTTCCCGTTTCAGCCAGTGAGTTGGACCAGCACCCTTCATGCCTGATCTTGAACTGCACCAGGATGTACCGGCTGTCGTTTCCGGCGGAAATCTTCATGCATTAGCAATGTGCACTGCAATTAAAATGTTTCTAAGAAAAAATATTTTCACATGTCGCACAGGTTCAGGATCACGTTTATCTAGCAATTTTAAACTCTCATAATGATTACATGAAAGCCCTGGAATGGTCAAACATAAAGGAAATGAAGGTCAGGGAAATGCCGGAGCCCGAGCTTAAGCCGGGATGGGTGCTTCTGAGGGTTGCATTCACCGGCATCTGCGGTTCCGAGCTGTCCGCATACGTGGGCCAGAATGAACTCAGGAAACCACCCAGCGTCATGGGGCATGAGTTTTCCGGTACAGTAATTAAGGCAGACTCGCCTGAGGACGAGTATCTGGTGGGAAAAAAAGTAACAGTGAACCCGCTGGTGACATGCGGCAAGTGCAGATTCTGCCGCAGGGGCGACCGCCAGCTGTGCCCTGAGAGAAAGATAATTGGCGTGAACTTTCCCGGTTCCTTCGCTGAATTTGTGGCTGTGCCGGCATCATCATGCTACCTGACTGATGATCTGCTTCTCGGTTCACTGACCGAACCACTTGCCACGGCATTTCATGCGGTCAGAAAATCACTTGTTGAACCCGGCGACCGGGCTCTGGTCATTGGTGCGGGAACCATAGGGCTCATGGCAACAGCAGTCCTGAAACTTTTTGGCGCGTCATTCATAGCAGTTTCAGAGACGAACCAGCACAGGCGCGAATGGAGCAGGGACTGGGGAGCAGACATGCTCATTGATCCTTCCGCCACAAAGGTTGGCAGCAACACAGCTGCTGAAAAGTACGATGTCGTAATAGATGCTGTAGGCCTGAAGGCAACAAGGAAGTTTGCCATAAATTCTGCTGAATCAGGAGGCAGGGTCATGTTTGTGGGTCTTCATGAGCCGGATGCCGATGTTCCTGGAAATATGGTTATCAGGAACGAGATCAGCATTTCCGGATCATTCTGCTACACCGATGATGATTACAGGAGGTCAGCCGGCCTCATAAATTCAGGGTTTCTCAGCAGCCACAGCAACTGGTATGACATGAGGGATCTGGAAAGGGGCAACGAATCCTTCATGGAACAGCTGAAGCCGGATGCGCCATTCTCGAAGATTATTCTCTCATCAGAGGCCTGATACAATGAAGATAGGAAACGTCAGGATTGGCGGTAAGGTTGAAGCTGCTGTGCAGATTGAAAACAGAATCATTCCCATGTCTTCTGTTAAAGGGTTTCAGGAAAAGTACGGGAGTGCAGTTACAGATGACATCATCCGGAATCCGGAAATGTATCAGGCTGCCGCTGCACTGGCAGATCATGTGCCCACATCCGTCCAGATCGATGATGGAAAGATGTCATTTGCGCCCGTTGTAATGCAGCCACAGAAAATAATCTGCGTGGGGCTTAATTACAGGAGCCATGTAGAGGAGACCAGAGACAGGATTCCCGAAAGTCCCGTGCTGTTCAGCAAGTATGCAAATTCCCTGGCAGGATCCGGGGATGCCATAGCAATACCGCAGGAAACCAGGCAGCTGGATTACGAAGGTGAACTTGGCATAGTCATTGGGAAGAAGGGTAGCAACATAAGGGAATCCGATGCCCTTGATCATGTTTTCGGCTACTTCATAGGCAACGATGTCTCCGCAAGGGATCTGCAGTTCAGGACCTCGCAGTGGCTACTTGGGAAATCGGGTGATGGTTTCTATCCATGCGGGCCGTTCATAACAACTGCAGATGAGATCAGGGATCCCCAGAAGCTGTCCATAAGAACCAGGCTCAATGGGGAAATCAGGCAGGATTCTGACACTTCATACATGATATTCTCCTGCTCTTACCTCATCAGCTACATTTCAAGATTCATGACACTCTATCCCGGCGACATAATCTCCACAGGAACACCTGAGGGCGTGATACTCGGGATGCCTGAGGACAGGAGGGTATGGATCAGGAGCGGTGACAGAGTATCAGTAGAGATAGAGGGCCTTGGCAGGCTTGAGAACACATTCTCCTGAATGCAAAGGCCAGTGTTTCCAGAATATGGGATAGTGGGGCAGCATGAGCGTTGAAGGCAGAGAAGTGCAGGATCGGCAGGGAAGAATGATGTTCCAGCAGCTTGAAAGCATACGGGATGTGATGATGGATTCCCTCATGAAGAACTATGTCCCTTTTCCCATCGACAGGTCAGTCTGCAGTGCCTGGACCGACTCACTTAAAAAGGGCGGGGAGACAATCATATACACATCATTCATGTACCAGCTTTCCAGCCTCTTCAGGGCATACGAAAAGCACCTTTCAACCTTTGCAAGGATGGGAGGATCGGCAAGGCTTGCATCACTCGGGAAGTTCTTCATAAAGCCTGACAGGGATGATCTCAGGAGAGGCTACAGGATTCTTTCAAACATATCAAACCTGCTCCTGAAGAACGGCATAGATCATGGTTACCTGTACGATGATGAGCCATACAGCGGAGGATTACTGCTGGAACTTGGCATGCTTGATCAGTTCTGGGAATACGGATCCAGGGTGCTGAAACTGATGAAAGATCATGGGGTAAAGCGGGTAATTACTGTGGATCCACACACAACAAATGCAATGAACAGGCTTAAGGAGCATTTCGGAGCAGACATCGAGGTCCATAATTACCTCACCCTGATCCAGAAATATTCCGGCAGGGGGAAATTTGTCTTCCATGATCCATGCCTGTATACCAGATATGACACCATTGGGGGCAAGATAAGGGAAATCGCCGGCACCGCAGGAGTTGAGCTCATTGAGGACAGGATGGTCACTAGCCGGGACCTTGGCACGTGCTGCGGAGGACCCCTGGGGCCTGTCAATATGGACCTCAGCGACAGCATAGCAAAATACAGGGCCGAGAAACTGCTAACCGTATCACAGAACGTCATGGTGGCATGCCCGCTCTGCTACCAGAACCTTAAGCCATACGTGAGCGGCATGAAGGATCTGGCGGAGGTGATTGAATGAGCAACTGGAGCATTGCAATTGAACGTGCCCTGGAAAACAACGTGCCTAAGGTTGATTCCATCCTTGAGAAATATCCATACCTTCACATGATGGCGGATGAAATAAGGGACGCAAAGCTGAGGGTCATTGCCGATCTTGATTCATATGTGAAGCAGACCATGGAATCTGTAGAGGCAACCGGAGGCAGGGCATACCTTGCAAGAACAACTGACGAAGCCCGGGACATCCTGAAGAAGATTGTGGGTACGGGCCGAAAAATAGTCATGGCAAAGTCAAACGTGGCACATGAGATAGACATTATCAACACTCTTGAGAAAGCCGGTAATTCAGTATCAGAGACGGACCTGGGGGCATATCTGATTCAGCTTTCTGGAGATGAATCATCACACATCGTCTTCCCGTCACTGCACATGACAAGGGAGGATATAGGCAGGATGCTTCATAAAGAGCTTGGGCTGCAGCTATCAGACAGATCAACCACGGAGGAGATTGTTACTGCAGTGAGGCAGCTTTTGCGAAGGAAATACATGGAAGCCGACATTGGCATATCCGGTGCCAATGCAATCTCAGCTGACACAGGATCTGTGGTACTTGTAGAAAACGAGGGGAACATACGCATAGATACGGTGCTGCCCCCGGTTCATATCATAATAACTGGAATAGACAAGATTGTGCCGACCCTGAATGATGCCATGAAGGAGGCCATGGTCCAGTCGGCATATGCAGGTCTCTATCCCCCAACATATGTTAACATAACATCTGGCCCAAGCTCAACTGCAGATATAGAGCTGAGGAGAGTGAGCCCGGCAACTGGGCCGAAAGAGGTTCATGTCATCCTTCTTGACAACGGGAGAATGGAAGCGAGCAGGGACGAATCCATGAAAGAAGCACTTCTATGCATAAAGTGTGGACGGTGTTATTTCGCCTGCCCTGTATACAGAGTACTGGGCAAGGAATGGGGACGGCAGCCCTATGGTGGACCTACCGGGGCTATGTGGACTGCCATTGTCAACGGGGACTATGCAACGGCAGAGTACTGCACACACTCTGGAGGATGTAGGGAAGTTTGCCCAATGAAAATCAACATTCCAAGGGTGCTGGAATATATAAAATGGGAAAACATGCGCCCCAGTCAATAATTACGAATCAAATTGCTGTCTACTGGTGGCATGCTCACCCTTTGACATACATAGTTTTGCTGCATGGTTCTCGAAATCAAGTGGCATAAATTTGCTATCCCATCCCTTATGCCGGAGCAATTAGGCATAACGTTAGTAATCTTATGAAATGTATTGGCAGTGGGTATGAATTAACCGAAGATATAAATTTGTATATCTTGCGTTAATTGCATATAATGAAATTACCCATAGCAAAGCAACTGAAAAAACAATCTCAAGTTCAGATTGCCTTTCTTCAGGATGAAATCATAGATGTTCTCTATTCGCTGACAGATGATTTGGTTTTCCATGGAGGAACAGCCATCTGGCGATGCTATGAAGGTAAGAGATTCTGCGAGGATCTTGATTTTTATTCCCACTCTTTTCCAGAAATCTTGACGGAATTTCAGGAATCAGTCATGTCACATGGTCTGTCAGTTCCAAGGATTAAAGATACCGGAGATGCAATATCCTTAACCATAAAGAACAATAACGCAATGGTAAGGGTAGAAGTCAACCACGTATCCAGTGTGACAGGCAATCAGATGGCTTACGAGCTCAGTGATGTGACTCATGTTGAGGTCTTAAGTCTGACAGCTGACCAGTTTATCAACGAGAAAATGCTGGCTTATACTGATCGCCGTTACATCAGAGACATTTATGATATTTACCACATTTCAACCAATTATCAATTGCTGGCTTCCACCCGGATAAATCTTATGGAATTCCTATCCGACTTACCACCAACTGTTGATGAACCCGTACTGCGGACACTTGTTTACACTGGGCTGACTCCAACCTTTGAGAACATGGTAAGAGACATAAAGAGGCATATTAGATGAAATTCATGAAGGAATTCATTGCACAGTTTTCCTCCAAACCGGTCTTCACATCATACGAAGCCAGAAATTTCTTCACGCTCAGACACGGTCCAGAAGGTTACTATAAGCTTGTGCTGAATAATCTTGTTAAATCCGGAAGAATATACAGGATCACCAGGGGGAAATATTCCTTCTATGATGATATCCAGTACGTGGGATTTGCTTTCAAGCCATTTTATTACGGATTGCAGGATGCGTTGTCTATCCGGAATCTATGGGAGCAGGAGACGAATCCAGTCATAATTACGCCAAGACGGGTCAGAAGTGGCGTTCGGACTTTTCGGGGAAGGAATTATGTCATACGGTGGATCGAGAGAAGCATGTTTTTCGGTTACTCTCTTGTGGAATATGGCGATTTCTTCATTCCAGTCGCTGACACAGAAAAGATCCTAATCGATATGGTGTATTACCATGAGTTTTTGCTTGAGGAAGTCAAAAACGAGATTTTGAGGGCTGTTAACAAGAAAAAACTTCAGGAGTATATTCTCATGCTTCCTGAGTACATGAAGAAACGGGTCATTGCATTTATTGGTATTGGCGAATATGAAAAAGAAACAGCACCTGAATAAATGCGCAGCAGAAACAGGCCCATGGTAAACAAATGAATAAACGTTTGATTAGGTTCTACAAATAAACCATTATGGGTTTTCCCGGAACCCTCATTTGTTGGTTAGTAGCCACAAAATCCGAATTCACAACGTTATTCATATTGTGTATTTATTCTTACATAAAGTGGTCCAGGATAAAGCTAATGAGAGGGAATAATCCCAGAAGCACTATCCAGGCCACATTTATTCATCCTGGTGCCTATGTTTCCGACCTGAAGCTCTTGCCAAGCTCCATTCCAAGCGTGAAGTAGTGGCGGAAAGAATAGATGAGGGGTTTCCACAAGGGCGGATTAACATGGCTTCTGTCCAGAATTATGTCCCTGTGCGCATACACCGCTATTGCTTTGACCTCCACGATTGCGGCAAAGGCGGAATTGCCCTCCCTCAGATCATAAATGTTGCTCACCGAGCACTCCATCTGCAGCTGGCATTCAAGCACCCTTGGCGGCGTTACATTTTCAGACATTACAGGTGTAAGGCCGGAGGCAGAGAATTTATGGGGTTCATACCTGAAAACACTTGATTTCTGTTCAGGCACGGGATTCTTTCCCGTGAGGGGTGCCAATTTCTCTACATTCTTCCACATTGTGCCATCTGGGAAGTTCAGTGTGCATTCTCTGGTGTTCCGGAGATTCTCGAAGGTTTTCCCAAGTGTCGAGAGCCCAAGTACAATGGAGTTTCCAAGCGCCCATGCCGATGACATCGGAGAGAGATTGACATTTCCTTCACTGTCAACTGTTGAGACCAGTACCACTGGGGTGCCAAAATACAGTATTTTTGGCTTGATTTTTTCTATGTCATGTTCGTAACTGGTCTCATAAGTATTGTCATCGCTACTATCTGCACTTTTCTGATTCCATGCTGTCCCAGATTCCTTATCTGTTGCCATACTAGCAGATAATTGATTCCTATAGGTTTGTTGTCATATATCTGCAGATTGAAATACGTTGATGTATTTTTATACTGGAAGGCGATCATCCTATCATAATTGAAAAAAGAAGAAATTTTCCTGGCGCTTTCCAGTACCCTGAGAATCAGCATTGTTGAATTTCTTTCCCGAGGACCCGCTTCAGTTAACCAGATTGTGGCAGGCCTGAATTATGCTCAACCTAGAGTTTCCAATGGTCTGTCAGTTCTCCAGGCATCAGGGCTAGTGGATTCCATAAAGATAGGAAGAGAAAAGTTCTACAGACTTTCCCCTGAATATCTCGAGGATATTGTGGGGTGGCTTGATTCCATACTCAATTCAAAGGAAACTGCAGGACCCAAAACAACACGTGTTCTTTCAAGGGCCATGGTGGAGGTACATTATGCACGAACATGCTACGACCATCTGGCTGGCATAAAGGGAGTGGACTTCCTGCAAAGATGTATCGCGGAAGGATGGCTGATCCAAGACACAGGCGATAAGGGAATATCATTGACGGAAAAAGGGCGTGTGGAACTACTATCCAGAAACGTTGAGATTCCCATCAGGAAAAACAGCAGGAGGAAATTTGCATATGGCTGCATGGACTGGACAGTAAGAAGTTATCACCTTGGGGGAGCCCTCGGCGCTTCCGTCTTCAGAACACTGGTGAAATCCGGCTATGTTGAAAAAATTCCAGAAACAAGGAAAGTGAGAATGCTGAAAGACCTGGAAGAGTTCTTTGTGTGATACCAGCTTATTGGATATTTTTCAGAGTCTCTCAAGCTTTCCTGTGAATTTAATATTAATGTTGAAAATTCACCTTGATGCATCTTACCCTCAGTCCACGGATTCGAGAGCTGTTCTTATTTGCTAATAAATCTGAGTTCAGGTAATACTGAATAAACCTCGGATCTGTTGGCACGTAATTTTCTTCTGCAGAGAGTTATTCAGATGAGGGGCTTAAGGAGCGCTTGACAGATCGATGTCGCTACGCTTAGTGCAGACTTATAGCAACACGAGGGTTTCTCGATCCGTGTTACTTCCCAACTATTCATTGGGCGGTTTTATTATGTGAACCTTTTAATAGGATTATTTTATCCTAATTTTGTTGTTCTTGAATGTCATATACAGTTGATGTCGTTGTTACCGAGATAAAAGCAGACTTTGCTCCTCCAACTAGTGCCGAGTTTGTGCAGGTCTCTTTTGGATACAGGCTACCAGTTCCAATGCCTCCACAGCAACCAGGTCAAATTCAAATCGGAGCTCCGGTACTGTATAAACATGCGATGCATCTTTTCATACCAAAGCAAAACTGGCTATCTCAGTTCACAATGTGGGAAAATTGCACCATTACTGTTTCTGACGAGGGAGAGGTACAGGTTAAGAAGAAGGTGGACTAATGAGTGAAGGTGAAATCTATTACTCGTATTATTCAACCTATGATGGCCAGATCACTACGAGTCCTAGCATGTACTTATTTAATCCGCGCCCGCCAATGTCGATTTCAGACCAAGTTTATTCTATTCCTGTATTGGATGAACCAAGCGTCTTTCAGGGAAACGCTGAAAATGTGACCGTCAAGAAGTTCCCGGTTCATTTTATAGAATTGTATGGTCTTAAAGATTTACAAATTGATTTTGCGTTACCTCTAAAGCTTGCCTACAGTTATGAGCCTGACACAAAGCTTCATTTTTTTCAGAATTCCGACCTTAATATCAGTTATTCAAATTCTAACTATGAAACGTGTCTAAATGATGTTTTAGAGGAGATATCCGTATTGTGGAAGGAAATAGTTATGGCTGAAGATTCTGAGCTTACATCAGACGCGCTTAAAATTAAACGATATCTTCTTTCGATTACAAAGTAAACTGTGGCCTAATTGACTGTAATCAAGACCAGAGATATAGAAAGAGCTTTACTTTCTAAGGGATTTCAGCGCGTTGATTCAAACCACAAGTATTATTTTTTCTACATTAATGGAAAAAAAACATCAGTAAGGACAAAGATAAGTCATGGGACAGATGAGTACAGTGATCATCTATTGGGTCTTATGAAAGATCAGTTGCATCTTGATAAAAGAGAACTAGAGGAGTTTGTTGAATGTAGCTTGAGCGGAGAAAAATATAAAGAACTTCTAATTGAAAAAAGGATAGTGGTTTATCCATAGTAGTCACCTTAAAACACTAATCGAATTCCGATCAGTCAATTTATTAAGTTAAATTTTTAGGTATATATATTCATTTTAATAATGCGAATATTTAGATTCAGCGTTATCTGGAACTTGTTTAACCGTCTCTTCCGGAGCAGGGATTGTGAAGAAGTTCTTATAAAGGTTGATTATATGCATAGGTATGCAGAAATTGGATCTTCTTAAATTGCTTATTTATGCTAGGGGATCCACAATGCGGGATAATGAGGGCATAACGTCCAAAACTCATCTACAGAAGGAAATGTTTCTCCTCTTAAAGGAGACAGTTTTCCAAAAGGTGGAAGGATATAAATTCATCCCTCATTATTATGGACCATTTTCCCGTGAGTTGGACAGCGATCTCAATGAACTGGTGGCATCGGGTCTTGTAAATGATTCAGACGGTTTCATCCTCACTCCAGAAGGCTTCAAAGATGCACATGCACTGTGGAACCGTCTTGATCAACCTCACAGGGCAGCACTTTCAAGAATCAAAGAAAGATACAATAGATTAGCTTCGGAGAAACTCTTAGCTTATGTGTATGAAAAATATAAAAAATATACTGTTAAATCTGCCATAATACCCGATAATCTGTACAGCTACTTTGATTCGTTTGCACTGGAAAATGATCTTACTATTGATGATTTAGACACTGCATTTAACAGAATCAGGCATCCCATAAATGAAAATTGTAACTGATTCTAACGTATTTTTTCGAGCAATTCTTGGCAGAAAAGCCGGAACTGCAAGTAAATTGGTGATACAATTGATCAGAGATGGTAGAGTCACATCTTACACCTGCGACGCCCTGATGGGAGAAATTGGAAGAATAATTAAGAGCGACCCGAAACTAAGTAAAATTGATCCTGTATATTTCAGGCAATTTATGGATGATATTGACACCTGGCTTAGTTACATCCCCATGAAAGATTTAGAGCACAATCAGAAAATTCTTAACAGGATCGGAAACGATTGGTATCTTATTGCAATTGCTAGAAGCATCGGCTCTGACTTCATTATTACGTATGATAAGGATCTGATTTCCATGAAGAGCGAATTGAAAAATCAAGACGATATTGAGGTTTTGGCTTCAGAAGAGTTCATTGAAAATTATAAAAGTTAAAACCTCAGCATCTAATCGACACGTAATGAGTAAGAACATCTTGGATTTGAAGTTGAGTTCCTTAGGAAAATATGGAAGTATTGAAGTTCTATAATGCGGGTAAATAAGCATAATTCGTTCAATGGAATAAATGTAAAAAAGATTGGTAATTAGTGTTTCTTTCTCAGATACACATAGCTCCCGGCTCCGGCAGCTATCACAACAGCGATCGCTGCTGTTGCGTAAATCGCCAAAGTTGGAATATTAGTCACCGGTGTTGCCGGTTCAAACTGAGATATCTCGGATATGGTTTCAGAAAGATCATTGTAATCGAAGACAGTGTTGCCCCCAGTCACCAGAATCATTGAGAAAGGCCCGTAATCCACTGGGATTGATGTAACATAACTGTTGTTTTTAGCATTGATAATGAATATCTCAGAATTCTGGTCACCAATATACACGTATCCATTTGAAGAGTCATAAAGCATGGTTGTAACATAGACTCCAGGAAGTGTTATGTTTCTTTCGAAAGATAGGTTGGAAGCATTCATAACTGTGACATTATGATTCTGGAATCCTGCTACATACAGTGAATCTGTGGAAGGAATAAATGCAATTGACGTTGGAAGCTGTGCATATTGCAATGTAACATTCATGATGACCCTGTTGTCGCTTCCATTTATTTCCGTTATATTTCCTGAGTTCTGGTTCAGAATGAAAACATTGCCGTCTTCCGTGCTGAATGTTATTAGGGATGAATCAGCATGAATGGAATCGCCTATGATATTCCCCACTGTTATATTTCTGATTAACTCATTGGAGGTTGTATTAACCACTGAAACGTTTCCAGTGCCGCGGTCATAGGCGTATAGATATTTGTTATATGCGTTGTAAAGCAGCAAAAGTGGCTGTGAATTTTGTCCCATGGGTATCTGCTGAGTAACCCTGTTGATCGAAGTGTTGACTACTGCTATGGTATTGCTGCCAGAATTTGCCACGTAGACATGTCCGTTGCTGCTATCATATGCTATGCCATATGGCCCATTGAAGCCTGTCTGCATGTAAAGGGGAATTACAGAACTGCTGGAGTTTATTACAAGAACACTGTATGAATTTGCCATATAGATCATTCCGTTTGCTGAATCGTAAGCCATCATTGCTGGACTTGAACCATACTGCTGATTCACATAGTAGTCACCTGATGACACACGTCCACTTATAAGACTGATGGTTTTGCTGACGTAGCCGACACTTTCATTGGTTCTCGGCTGAAACTGAACTGAGAATACTGTGTTTCCAAAAAGGGGAATCTCTCCTGACGATGGGTAGGCGATGTAACCTGACGGCGCTGAGATGGAGAACAGGTATTCTCCATGAGGTTCAGTAAAGTATACTTCAGATGTGTTAGACGAATGAGAGATATTGCCAACTGTCACACCCCAAAGAGTATTAGCAGGAAGCCCACGCTCGCTGAAATCAATTGTGGCATACTTTGTCCAGTCCAGATTGATATGGATAACAACATTATGTCCATTCACAAATGCTGTGCCACTGATGACACCGTTAATGGTATAGCTGTAGGTGCCATTTTCTGCCACATATGTAACATTGTTCCCGTTGCTGGAAGAATAGTAATATCCTCTGTAATTTGGATAATCGAGCGTAGTGTACCACTGTGTGCCTGAGATGAGCCCATTTTCAATGAATGTTAGTGTGTAAAAATTGCGGGCGGTCTTGAAAGGAACATTCACTGTTGCTCCTGAAGTAGTTATGGATATTCTTCCTGGCGTTGTTCCATTCTGGAAAGCATTGGAACTGTATGGCGAGTTGAAAGGGTATGCTGTAAATGAATATGTGTATGTTAAGTTCGGCACATAGTATACAATATCATCAGGAGCAGTCTGCTGCATGTTATAGCTTTGTATACTGCTGTTGAATATGTTAACCGACCAGGTCGACTGATACGGAAGACCGATTTCTTGGAATGCAAGTTTATAAAATGTTGCAGCGACAGATTGGGATCTGCCCGATACGGTTAACGATTTATAAACGGATAATGTTGGGTTCGATAACTGATAGCTGTAAGACCCATTCGCGATGTAAAGAGACAACGTGCTTCCGGATGTTGAAAAACTTGTATAACCTGTTGTTGGAAGATATATGTTCTGGATTGACCAGTCTGTCCCTGCAGGAAGTCCAGTTTCCGTAAAAGTAACGTTGTACACACCCTTGAAAACCACAGTGGGGGCACTCACTGGAGAATGATTCACATTAATTGGGAGTGGTGTGTCATTGGAGTATGTTGGCTGATGCCCCGAGACAATATACGATACGTACTCATAGTTTCCTGATAAGAGGTAAAGGCTGCCAGCAGACTGTCCTGTTACGAACGCGTCTGAAGCTGAAGTGGATTCGTTGAATGCAGCAACTGCCCACCTGGCACCTGCAGGCATGCCCTTCTCACTAAAGGTAATCTTTTCAAAAGCGAGAGAAACTCCAGTGGATATTGATGTGTTGATGTAACCTGTTTTTACCGGGAAGGAAGTGGCCCCAAGTTCCTGTATCTGAGCGTTGATATACTGAACAGAATATGTGTAATTCCCGCCAAGCACAAAGAGACTCAGCGAACTGCCGGGTATTCCAATCTCAACATTAAAGCCTGTTTTGTTTGAAATTCTGGCAGACCATGAATACCCTGTCTGTGAAACAGGCAATCCAGTTTCTGATACACTGAGCCTGTAAAACTTCAAATAAACAGTCATGCTGCTACCAGACACCACTCTGTAACCTGATGCGACTTCATACATGTTGTACATTGTGCTGTTCCCGGACATTACAGAATAACTGTAGTTACCGTTTGCAACGTAGAAAGTAACGCTGTCATTATTTCCACAATATGAGTCTGAATACCCTGTCTCATTCTTCAAACTTATTTCCCATGCAAATCCAGATGTTGCACCTGTATTGCTGAATGTTAGGGCATGAAATGCCAGGGATACTGATACGGATGAACCAGAAACAATGGTGTTTCCATGAAATACATATCCTGAATATCCACTGTAATAGGCGAAATAGCTATAACTACCATCGATAACCTTGAAAGTTATACTTGAACTATTGGAACTTGCAAAGAGATTTCCAAATTGCACAGACCAGTGAGTGCCTGATGGAAGGCCATTTTCAGTGAATGTTACAATTTCTTTTGCCCCGGCAGATGAATCAACAGAAATGTCACTGGCAATTTCTGGTGATGTTCCGGGATGAGGGGGATTTTGCGTCTCAACGTGTACTGCACCAAAAACAGACAGAACCATGGCTAAAGCCATTAATACTGCCAATCCACCGATGTATCTTTTTCCTTTGTTTTTCATATACTCCAATATTTTAATATTCAGGTTTTATTAATACAGCACTGGACGCCACCAAGCATTAAATGGCACGTTTTATATATCTCAGGTACGATTACTTCCCAAAGATGGACAGAGAACTGCTTTCTGCACTTCGACTTATCCAGTGGCCAAATTACGCTTTGAATAACAGACCAACGTACTGGCAGATCGCAAGATATCTGGACATTTCCCCGAAGGCTGTAAGAACTAAATTTGACAGGCTTTCTGAGATCGGTGTGCTTGGCGGAATAAATATAGTTCCTGACGTGACGTCGTTCGGTCTTTTCAGGACCGCCATTTACATTTCCGCGGACAGAGGTGTTCTGGACAGGATCTGGAATAATTTCTCAACCCTTGATACCATTATGTATCTTCACAGGTATGGTCTTTCCAGTGATAGCCTCGTAATGGAGGTCATTCATTACGATGAGGAGCACCTGGACAGTCAGCTGAAGCTGTTCTCCAGCGCATTCGGCCAGATTAATGTATTGGGAAGGCAAAAGCATATAACCGAAAATCATTACAAGTTCGATGCTAAGGACCTTGCCATACTCAGGGTGCTTGTCACAGAACCCATGGCAAGGCTAAGCAAGATATCCTCCATGACCGGAATCGGAGTCAGAACCATAAACAGTAGGATACATGAAATGGCTTTCAGCAATGCTATTTCATGTGAACCTATCTTCAACGGATACAACGGTGTAAATCCTCTTTTCTATATAGTTTCCATAAATCACGGAGATATGAGGAGCAATGAGATAAAAGAAAAAGTTCTTGATCTTCTTAAATCCAGCTATGTTTCCTTCAAGGAAAATTTTGATGGGACTATCCTTATTCTGGTAGCTGTGGAGAATTTTCAGGAAATGTTAAATATTTTCAGTGAATTGAAAGAAAGCCTGCTAGGATACCAGGTAACACTTATACATCCGTTTGAAAGCAGGTACAGTCTTCCAAGAATTGTCAAGGCTAAGCTGAACGGCAATGCAATCTGACTTTCGCTTTTGCACTATGTTTTGATGCACTATTTTAATCGTGTGGAACGTCTTCACAAATTGCTGTATTCATAGTTTTACTTCCGCTGCAATATTTGCTGCAATATATTAGCTAAGTCCCAGCCAAGCGTAAAGGCGCGTGGAGACTGACCGGTTGTTCCTGGAATAATACCACATATTATGAAGATTGCGTAACTGTATTGAGCAGGATTCACGAGATTAATCCGTGCCTGTATATATTCTGCCATGCCACAGGACATTCCTCTTCTCATCCTGTACCTCTGCATAATGCATCTCCCTGTGTGTGTCCACTCTCAACCATAGAATTATACCACTTCCTGCCCTCATTCCTGTGCGGGGAGAGAAGATTCCATGGCATACACCTATTACTTCTCCCACAGAGAAGAAAGTGCCAATGGGCCATATGAATCAGGGGGAGATTCATTTCAAAGCCTCAAGGGCAGTTTCACGCAACTCCCCATTCCTACACCTGAATCCGGCATAACCAGATTTAGCGGACACAGTTTAAATCTTATGGCATTTTTTTCATTTTAAGTTCGATCAATGTTGAATATACCTGGCATTCACCCAGGAAATAATATATCCAAATATTTGATAAAATCACTAACACTGAAATGGGAAGAACCAAATTTTTAAGCCAGACGGGAATTATGTGGACAATGGATAATGCAGAGCAGTTTGAACAGGACCTTATGAGGTTTGGACTAAGCAAATATGAAAGCAAGGTCCTTATTGCTTTGCTAGTCCACGGTCCTCAGACGGCGTCAGGGGTTGTTAAATTGTCTGGAATTCCTCAGCCCAGGATTTATGACGTTTTTTCGTCGCTTTCAAGAAAAGGATTTGTAGAATCAACATCAGGCAGGAAAAAGCTGTACAGGGCTATTCCCGTACAGTCTTCCCTTGGGAAATATGTAAATGACATGGATAAATTTGTGAAGAGACTTGATGTAGAAATAGAGAGTATTAAAAGCATCAAACCAGTTAAGGCGTATTATATATGGACAATTGAGGGTCCACAAAATATAGACGCTAGAATAGAATCGATGGTTCATCAGGCCAGAAGCGAAATAATACTATCGGTAGATCGACGAAAACTTAGAAATAACCTCCAGGCCATCCGAAATGCATCTGATCATGGGATTACGGTGGCACTCGTTGTGTTTGATGATGTTGATCAGGAAACGATCAACCTGATTCCGAGTGACGTGATTGTTAACCGGAGAGCAGGACGTGCTGCAGAAATAGTAATGGTGGATCGGGCCCTTGGCCTTGTTGATCTGGGCATTGCTGACGACCCGGAAGATTATGCCATATATTTTGATGATAATAAGATGCTTCATCTTCTCAGTTATTATTTTTATTTGATGGTATGGCAGAACAACCGGGACACACTTAGAATTCCAAAGTTAAGTCATTACACCCTGAACAATATCTGGCTTACCTGCGAGATCATAGATTCTTTCATCAAGGACAATATATCTTTGTCAGGCGAAGTAGATGGAATTATGAACGGAACAGCAATTCATCTGATTGGGAAAGTGACTGGAACTAAGGTTCTACCAGGAGTCCAACAGACTTTTTTCCTCGAATGCGCTGATCGCACATACTCTGTAGGTGGCAAAACAGCGGTAATAGAGGATGTCAGAATGTCTAAGATCACGCTGAAAATGCAGTATGGAAAATGATCTGTTTCAGTTAACAGTAGGAATACTACTAAATAGTGTTTAAGATAATGTTTTAATAATATACGGAATAATCGATAGGAATGTTACCCAATGGTTTTAAATTAGGTTTTTCTGAAAGCGGTTTTCAATTTGAAATGGGCTTATCAGATCCGGATACAAATTCAGACTGGTATGCGTGGTGTCATGATAGGAGGAATATGGATCTTGGCTATGTATCCCGAGATTTACCGGAAAATGGGGTTGCATACTGGGACAAGTTTCAAGAAGATCATGACTTGGCTTCATCCATTGGGATGAATGCGGCCAGGCTGGGCATCGAGTGGTCAAGAATTTTTCCAAAGCCAACCTATGATGTGAAGCTGAATGCAGAATTCAGCAAGGGAAGGATGATATCTGCTGAAATAGAAGATAATGAGCTGGAAAAACTTGACAAAATAGCGAATTCAGCCGCTTTAAACCATTACAGGAGGATATTTGAGGACTGGAAGAACCGTAATAAATTTCTCGTCATAAACCTGTATCACTGGTCGATCCCCATTTGGTTGAACGATCCTTCTCGCATACCATATGATCAGAAAGAGAGGGCACTTGGGGGATCATTTGACAGAGAAGTAACACTGGAATATCTGAAGTATGCAGCGTATATAGCATGGAAGTTCGATGATCTGGCCGATATGTGGTCAACAATGAATGAACCAAACATGGTATTCCAATACTGTTCCACGGACCGAAGTAGGAAAGCAACCGATCAGCGAAAGAGAGACTTTGCAGAGGCACACGCTAGGGCATATGACCTTATAAAGAGAATATCAAAGAAACCTGTTGGAGTTATTTACGCCAATGGGGACCTTCAGCCTCTCTCTCCGTCGGATGAGGAGGCAGTTAAGCTGGCAAGATACAATATACGCTTCTCATTTTTTGATTACATCATCAGGGGAGATGGTCAGTGGCTCTCTACCAAGGATGGTGGTGAATCCGGTGTTCCTGATATCATGGACGACATGGTTGGAAAGACGGACTGGATAGGTGTAAATTACTACAGTAGAGATATGGTCAGGAGTAATGGCGCCGGATGGGAGATAGTTCCCGGATACGGCCACGCTACAGGTCAGCAGCCTCTTTCCCTTGACGGTAGATCCGTAAGTGAGACCGGTTGGGAAATATATCCTGAAGGAATTTACAATGTTGTTATGGAATATCAGAAAAGATATTCAGTTCAAATGATGGTGACTGAGAATGGCATGGCTGATGCTACGGACAAATTCCGCCCGAGATACCTGGTTTCACACATCAGCCAGCTAGAAAGAGCCATTGAGGACGGGGCGAACCTTAAGGGATATTTTCACTGGGCACTGACGGATAATTTTGAATGGGCCAGTGGTTTCTCGAAGAAATTTGGCCTTTTCGGCGTTGATCTGAGGACAAAACAGAGACAGCTCAGGCCAAGCGCACTTATATTCTCAAGATTGTCAGAAAACAATGGGGTTCCTGATAATCTTCGCTGGATGACTGAAGAGAAGATATAGTAGCGGGATAACCAATGGGTGAAAATGTATGTCTATAATTTCCACTGAAAAAATAACAAAAGTATTCGTGAAGAGGACGGGTTACCTGAGCAGGGAAAATGTCGTTGCTCTTGATAGGGTCACCGTAGAGCTTAATAGCAAGGAGATTGTGGGAATAGTTGGTGCCAGTGGAAGTGGTAAAAGCACACTTGCAAAAACTCTCGTATTAATGCACAAACCAGATTCAGGAAAAGTCCTTTACAATGGAAAGCCCATAGATTTCAAGAAGAGTCGGGAAATCAGTGCATACAGAAAGAAGGTGCAAATGGTTTTTCAGGATCCCTATGCATCCCTGGATCCAAACCACGACGTGGAATGGCATATAAAGAGGCCTCTTCTTCTTCACAGATACTCGGGCAACATGGACAATAGAGTTGATGAACTTCTTGAGATGGTTACTCTTCATCCGGCACATTACTACAGGAAGAAATTTCCATATCAACTGTCCGGTGGACAGAGGCAGAGAGTCTACCTTGCAAGAGTCCTTGCCCTGGAACCGGAGGTCGTCATAGCAGATGAACCTGTGTCCATGCTTGACATGTCGGTGAGGATAGATATCCTTTCTCTCATAACAAAGCTTCGGGATACACTGGGCCTTTCCTTCTTTTACATAACACATGATCTGAATACAGTAAGCTACCTGACGGATAGAATCTATGTAATAGAAAATGGTTCCGTTGTTGAACAGGGCCCCACTTCCCAGATTCTGGCAAATCCCAGAACAGATTATACTAAGAGCCTCATCCAGGCAGCCCCGGATCCGTATAAGAGAATTGAGCCATACGGTGGAACAGACACTGGATCAGTTGTGTATGGTGAACAGGTCCTGAAGGTAAAGGAACTTTCGGCGGGATACCACACAAGCGATGGATTTGTGGACATACTCAGTGATCTGAATTTCAATGTTTCCCGTGGAGAAATCTTTGGCATTGCTGGAGAGTCTGGTTCTGGCAAGAGCACCGTTGCACAGGCTGTTTTCTCAATGCTTGACTATCCAGGCGAGATTACCCATGGTACGGTTGAGGTCAACGGCGAGAACATTTACAATTATTCGGAAAACAAGTTAAGATCGTCAAGGGGAAAAAGAATGTCATATGTACCTCAAGCCGCAATGAACTCCCTTAATCCGGTGAGGAGAATTGAAGATCAGTTCATTGATCTTTTCATGGCCCACAATATAGATATGGAAGATTATCACAGGAAGTTTGTGGACAAACTTTCTCTTGTCCGCCTCAATGAATCTGTCCTCAGGCTTTTTCCCTATGAACTGAGTGGTGGGATGAGGCAGAGGGTCGTTATCGCTATGGCGCTGCTTCTTGATCCCACCCTGATAATTTTCGATGAGCCAACTACAGGTCTTGATGTACTTGTGGAATACGAGATTCTCAGGGACATCAAAAGCATTCAGCGGAAGCTTAACCTTACCATTGTTTTCATAACACACGATCTATCCATCCTTTTTGAGATTGCTGACAGGATTGGCGTAATGTATGGTGGAGAATTTGTCGAGATGGGGAATGTAAAAGAGCTGCTAGCTAGCCCACACCATCCATATACCTATTTGCTCATAGGTAGTATTCCCAGGATCGGCATACCGAAGGATAAAGTGATGAGGATACCAGGAACATCACTTGACTTCAGGTCTCCTAGAACAGGTTGCCTCTTTTCTGACAGGTGCCCATTTGCTGCCCCGGAGTGTAAGGTTACGCATCCTGATTTTGTGCAAGCTAAAGATAATCCAGTGCATTATTACCGGTGTATCAGGTATCCAGAATGGAAAAAGGCTGCTCCCATGCCAATAAAAAGTTAAAAATTTTTGAGAATTCGTAAAATTTTGGGATTTTAGAATCAATATTTCCTCAGCGATGGATTCGAGACCTCGTCAACTCCAAAATTTATCAGTACAAAAGTAAACATCAGGAGAGAAATGAGTATACTGGGAGGCATTATCCACCACCATTCTCCGGTAATGTATGCCTGATTATTTATTGCCCAGTATAGTGTCGTTCCGAGGTTTACTTCAAGAAGATTACCCACACCAAGATACTCCACAAAGGTCAGGCCCATGACGCCATAAATTGCAGTGAAAAAGAAGTTTGAAACGATTATAGGTAACATGGCCCTTATTATCTGCCTGAAAATTATGCTCAATCTTTTTTCTCCTATTAGAAGAGATGAAGTTATGAAATCATTCTTTGCCGTGGAGAGTGCTTGAGATCTCAGGGTACGTGCCCCCCAAGCCCATCCTGTGAGGGATAGGATCACAATCATGGCAATATATCCAAGAGACGTGTGATCTCCAAGGAAGAAGGCTCCGAAAAGCATTATGATTACGATTCCAGGTATGACAAGGAATACATTGGTAACAGCATTTATGGCGGAACTCACTCCCTCGGATGAAAAACCCGCAGACAGTCCTGCAAGTACGGATATCCCGGTTGCAATTATACCGGTAAGAAAGCCCACGGCAAGTGTTGGTCCAATTCCGGTGAGGATCTGCGAGAAAACGTCCTGACCGTATGCTGTGGTACCCAAAGGATGTGCAAGTGAAGGGGGGAGATTTGCCGCAAATTCATATGCAGTAGGACTGTATGGACTTAAGAGTCCACCGAAAATGCCTATGAATATGTATGCGATGAGTATTATCAGGCCAATTTTAGATTTCCTGTTACCCAACAACAGTCTTATGGTTGTACTGTGAGTGAATGCACTTATGGCATCAAAGAGGGACTGTTTTTTAATTTTGGAACCTACTGTGGCTTCCATACTCATATCATCCAACCTCCTGCCTTATCCTCGGGTCTAGGATGCCGTAGAGGATATCAACAATGAAATTAGCAACAAGAACAGCTATAATTACAAGAAGGAATATGCCTTGTATCAAAGGGTAATCCAGTGAATCTATTGCTGTGATCATGTATAATCCTATACCGGGGTATGAGAATATCTCCTCCTCCAAAAGGACACCGGTGACAGAAAATCCAAGAGACATTGCAAATCCTGTAAGGTTTGGCAGAAGAGCATTTCTATAAGCGATCCTGTTGATCTGGCTCTTCCTGAATCCCAGTGATCTGGAAAACTTGATGAAATCGCTGTTCAGTGATGGGATGATATTATTCCTCAATCCAATCACCCAACCTCCCAGTGATGTAAGAATGATGGTAAGCAACGGAAGTATTGAATGATATATCACACTCACAATGAATGGAAAGTTTAGACCCGGGGTAACAGATCTCCCGTAGGCTTCTCCAATTGGGAAGAGGGGCAGCTCAACAGAGAATATCAAGAGAAGTATGAAACCGAGAACAAATGCAGGGAATGACTGAAAGAATAGTGTTGTTATATCTATTATCACATCCTTCCTTGCGTTCCTGTTGAGTCCCGCATATCTTCCAAGTCTGTTCCCCATAAAGAACGATATAACCGTTGCAGTAACAACAAGATAGAGAGTCCACGGAAGTGCAGTTAGCAAAATTGATGAAACCGGTTCAGGGAAATATGAGAGGGACACGCCAAGATTTCCGTGGAAGAGAGCCACGAGATAATGGAAGTACTGAACCAGTATGGGAGCATTGGATATTCCGTACTCGACCTCAAGCTGGTGCAGATAAGCGGGACTTATGGATGTTGCACCCTCCCTTACGAGCGTTGAGTACACAACTTCTGCAGGATTTCCGGGAAGCAATCTTGGAAGTATAAAATTAACTGTCAGGGCAGAAAATAAGACTACGATAAATGTGATAGTCTTCTTTATTATGTATACATAGGGAATACCTGGCTTACGCCTCACGTTTGAACTCATTTCGTTGTTCCCGCCAGTTATTTTACTTTCAATATTTTGTGGATAATCTGCCATATTTCTCTATCCGCCCTGTATTATTGATAATTCATAGGCCATGAAAGTTCTCATGCCACATGAAGTAAAGAACTTTAAAGTGAATAAAAGATTATGTTCTTGGTAAATAAGTGTCAATGTATCTATTCCTCTTTTTCTTTGCCTTTCCCTCCGTTCTTCTTTCTTGACCTTGATACCATTGTTCCGTAGACCCCGCCTATTATAACCACAGCAGCCACTACGCCACCGATTATATAGTAGTCATCGGCAGACAATGCAAATGTGGATTTTGACGGCGACGATTTTACATAGAGATGCAGTGCAACAACTTCCATTATCCCAGGGTCCCACGAAAGAGGTATCCAGTAATTATTGCTTGGGGTAACAAAACCACCTATGGTTTTGTTGACATATTCATACCAGTCGGCAGAATAGACCAGCGATATGACTGGCATATCTTTCAGCATCACTCCTGCCATGTCGTTTATCAGCTGTTTCTGAGTTGCCGGGTTACTTGTACTCCTGAACGACTCGTATGCTCTATAGAAACCTGTGCCAGAACTGTTCCATCTCATCTCGTTGGTTAGCGCCGCTGTTCCAAGCGCTGGAACAGGACCACCAATTCCAGTATAGTCATACCAGGGGTTGGGGCCTGCGCTGGTCACGACTTCCTGTGCCATCTGGAAATTCCCAGTGGCGATATCCTGAGTAACCTCAGTACTGGTAGGCGTAACTATATTAACATTCAGACCTATGCTCTTGAGGTTTTGTGATATTATGGACACGTCGGAATCCCAATCTGTATAACCGGCAACAGTCATGAGCGTAATGGTGGGAATCTCCGTGCCATTCTGGGCGTAGAGTCGACCACCACTCATATAATACCCGTGGCTTTCCAGTATTGAAAGCGCCTCGCTTGTGTTGTACTGAGCCAAACTTTTTGAAAGATTCTGATTTGTGCTGTTAAGCCAGAATTCCTGCTGCTGCATTATATTTGCAGCATTTGCAGGCTGCTCATATCCGTATTCTCCAATGCTGGAAATCTGGGTCCTGTTTATTGACAGGCTTAAAGCAACCCTAAAAAATGACTGGTTGAATGGCCATTCAAGATCATTTGTAAGCAGGTTAACTGTCTGACCCTGTGGGAAGAAGTAGTGGTTGTATGTCGGATCCTTGTTCACAAACAGAGATGTTATGTTTGGGGAGAAAACAGGTGCCCAGTCAACCTGACCATCAGCAAGAGCAAGAACGAGAGCATTGTTACTTGTGTAATCAATGTATTCAATTTTTGGTATATGTGGTTCATTTGGCTGCCAGTAATGGGTGTTCTTCACAAGTATAATTTCCTGTGGACTGAAGCTGCTCAATACATATGGACCGGTTCCGATAGGGTTCGTTATGACCTGCTTCAGAGGACTGGTTACTCCCTGCCACTGACTCTCAGGAAGGATCCAGTTCGAGGCAATATAGAAAAAGTCAGGAACATCAGCGGTCTTGAAGTTAAAAATGACAGTGTAATTCCCCATTGCCTTTACACTGGAAAGATAGGAATATTCGTTGATATCTTGCATTTCCATATTGAATGTGAAAACAACATCGGTAGCGTTAAAAGGATCTCCATTTGAAAATGTGACATTCTGCCTGAGGTGGAATGTGAGAACGGTATCATTGGCACTCCAACTATAATTTGTCGCAAGCCATGGTATTGCGGTTCCATTATAGGCGTTAATTTGGTACAAGGGCTCGTAGAACAGAGAATCTATACCAGATGGTGGATTATATGGACTGAATGGATTAAAATCATCGACATAGGCAGGAGAAGGACCTGGCGATATGTACAAAGTATCACTGCTCGTCTGAATAGTTGTATTTGTAGCGGAAGTGAGAACAGAAGATCGAGCATTCAATAACGATGCATTCGATCCAGCAGCAGTGGTAACAACAGAAACACTCAACATAACCATAATGGCTGTAATCACGACGGCAATTAATGCCTTATGAACATTCTTCATTTTTTGTTCCTCCGGGTCTGAGAGTGTATCCTAAGTCTCGTTTATAAAAATAACCTTATACCCTGTACAGTAGTAAATAATAAAATAAATATTCCGATTTTAGTGCACTATGATAGAAAATTCTATTGGATGAGTGATTAGGGGAGAGTCAAGCATGAATATCCCTTTAAATCATCATTAGGATAATTCATATGTATGCAATGAAGAAAAAGGCTATCAGCCCAGTGGATCTGGAAGTGAGGTTTTTAGTTACAAAACACAGCGCAAGAATGATTCTGCTATGTACAAGGAAATAATTCAAGATAGAGACATAACCAAATACATCGTATCCTACAATTCATTCAATTTTGCCAACGGTCTTGCAGGGAGCTTCCTCAACATTCTCTTTTTCAGTGCCGGAAATTTAGCTACTGTCATTGAATACCAGCTAGCCTATCAGATTTCACAACTCCTTTCCTTCATCCTGTCAGGTATTATGGCCAACTACATACAGACTAAATTCATATATTCGCTAAGTTCACCATTAAGGGCTGTTTCACTCATAGGCTCGGTTCTTATTGGGGGTATCTTCATGAATCAGTTCTTCTTTGGACTGATCTATGGGATTTCAAGTGGACTGTTCTGGGCCGGAAATGCCATCATATCCATGGAAGTAAGCAGAGGTAAGGATAGACTGGCTTTTCTATCCTTCAATTCGACTGTGGCATATATCTCTTCACTGGTATCGCCAATAATTGGAGGCGTTGCGCTGGAAATTACCCCATTCACGGGTACAATGCGGTATGTTGCTGTGTTCGCCGCAACTGCCGCGTTACTGGTATATTCCGGAGCCAGTGGACTTTTGCTCAATGTAACCGAAAGGGAACATCCAAAAATAAAATTCCTGGATTCCATCAGAGCGAATAAACTGATAAAATGGCAATACAAAAGCTATTTTTACTTTTCATCCTTCTACGGGCTTGCCCTTTCCATAATACTCCCAGTATACATTTTTAAGATAACTGGTAGCTATACCATGGTGGGGATATTGGTGGCATCGATGGCGGCATCAAGTGCCCTGGGAAACATCTTTACGCCGCGTATGCTGAACCGCAATTCAAACAGTCTGCTCCCATACTTGTATTCCATATTCATTATACTCGTATCCACAGTCTTTATTGGCAATCTCAATATGCCCATTGCTGTATTATTTTTGGCAGGAGATGTGGCACTCCTCTTAACTGCGCCTATGAACAACAGATCAATGTCCAATTTCATGAATTCGGTTGATCTGTTAACTACATCATTTCCATACTGGATAAACCGTGAATATTACCTGCTGGCCGGGAGATACACTGTATTGATAACTCTACTTATGGTCTTTGTTATATCAGGTTTCACCCATTCCCTCTACGTATTGACCATAATGTCTCTGACAGTTCTGCCAACGATTCCAGCTATCAATGCCACTTCGCAGCTTTGACAGGAAATAGTTCCCCTGATTTCTGAAACGCAATTCATTCATATCGCGAGCTCAGTGGCATTCTTGATCTCAATGTTGTTAAGTATTACATGAGCTGATTGAAAACCCAATATACTACTTATGACGTTTCCGCAAACAATTGCTTAACAGATCATTCTCATTTGAAATGAGGTCATGAAAAATATGCCGTATTCTGACAAATCAAAATTCATCATCTTCCATATCATCATCGTTATCCATATATTCATCGTCTTCCTCTTGCTCAGAATACATGTTTTCCAGTTGCGAGTGATAGGGATAAAGTTCTGGATTGAAAAACTCACCATAGGCCTCCATGAATCCATCCTTCTTGCTTGATTTTCTCCCTTCCAGGGTTTGAAAAAGCCGGTTCATTGGAACAGCCATTTCAATGGCCTCAAGTGGAATAAAGCCTTCAGGTTTCTTCAGCTTTATGCGTCCCAGAGCTATCTGGCACATCTTGTGGTCCACATATTCAATTGGAAAGCTATCTCTTGCTTTCTCTATGGATTTGATTGCTTTCATGTTCTGCTGCCTAACAAGCGCTTCAAGAATGTGAAGTAGATCGAAAAAGCTGTATTTCCATCCGTAGACGGAGGGATCAAATGGTCCGTCAGGCATATTTGAAATATAATCATCAAGCAAGCCGGTCAGGTATGAAACAGAGGCACCGCTCCTGATGCTGCCTATGCAAAGAAGGATGGAGTCTATGGTATGCTCCAGTGGCTTCCTCTGTTCAAAGGACATCTGGGTTATCTGGTCAATCCTGGTAAGGAGATATGGAACAGCATCCTTCCCAATGTTGGGTGAGATGAGCTGCGATATTTCGCTGTTGTATTTCTCGTTATCAAGCAGTTCAACAAGCTTCCTTGCTGGTTCATCGCCCCCGACACCAGATAGAATGAAGCAGCCCAGGATGTAAGCAGGATTGTCCTCATTGCTGACCAGATCCAGGGCGAGGGCGGCTGTGGCCTCCCGAAACTCTATGATGCGTGCCGCCAGTTCCTCCGCGTCCATTCTGCTCTTTTCAGTGTTTTCTTCAGCAAGTTTCAGCATTCTGCTGAACAGCGTTTCAGGATCTTCCTTCTCCTCATAACTTTCCTTATTCTTCGTGATTGATCCGGACTTTTTGCTTCCTTTCCCATTCTTCAATCTACCCACCTCAGCACCAGCTACCCATCACATTGTACACCGATAGAATCAACATCAGCCGACCTTTCCCCTATGAGTTAAATACTGTTCAAATTCCTCAATCATCCATTTAATAGCTTCCTCATTGTCCAGCCACAGTGCCCCGCATGACCTCGCATAGGAACCTGCTTCATCAGGCTGCCCTGGCGTTATGTAGTTAGACGTGCCGGGAATGTCAACGGCTCCAGCCGGCATGGCGGGAACATATATATTTGAAGAAAACGCCTTCCTCAAGGCGGTCTTTGATTCAATTGTGACACCTGATTTCCTGAATAACAGCAGTGATCGATTATAGTCCCAGTCCGCACCATCCTCATCATAGGTGTTCAGCAATTCCTCAGCCTTATTCGCACTGCCCTCAATCATATATATGAGCAGTAACGAATATCTCACGCCCTGGTTGTCATCTGGATTCAGTTCCAGCAGTTCTTCATAGATGTTCTTCGCCTCATCCATTCTGCCAGAATTCCATAGAGAGAGCAAGGCCTTCCTGAGCACGCATATATGGCCTTGTCCCTAGGATCTTCCAAAAATCTCCTCTATATTCGGTGAAGGCTTTCTCGCCAAGGGTTTTTCTTGCCGCAGTAGAGGCTTTGCGGTAAAGATCTATCTTAGTTTGTGGATTCTTCTCCAGTTCCGCTAAGATCACGTAAGCATCGGCGCAATTCTCAGAGATGTCAATATCCTTCAGGGCCATTTCCTTCCTGGCATTCCCAGTTTTCTGGCATGCATCATATGCCATCATCTGTGCCCTGTCCTCCGGACTTTCAGGCACGTAACTGTTAAGCTTCTCAGAGTTGTATATTTTTTCAATGAATTCATTGGCATCCCCAGCTGTTTCGAATTTTTCCCTGTCCATAAACTTGTGCATAATCCATGTGCTCTTTTCCATTACCCTTCTATCAATATTTTCCATGGGTACATTTTTGCTTGCGTGTGAGCCCCCCATCTTCTTCCGTGCCATTCTCTTTCTCTTGGCGGATCCCATTTTCAATCCCCCCTGATAATCTGAGTGCTGAACATTTCACTACAAAACTGACAGTGCTTAAAATATATTTCATGCACATCTTTCTTACAGCATGACAGCGGCGCAGCCCACAGGCTTTCCATGAGAATCGGGAATAGCTGGCACAATCTTTCTAATTCTTCGGAATATGCTTGTGTAGGAGACAGCTGTTATTCCGGTGATCCTTGCAAATATCCTGGCAATTCCCTCCAGTGATCTGAAGGGAATGCTGTACATTGCCCTGAGTTTTGCTAGGAATGTTATGAATGCATTTGGCGTCCTGTAGGGATGGCCTCTCTTTCCACTGTTGTTATCTGCAAGGAGCAGCTTCCAGTCCATGAGGAATGAAGTATCAAGGAGATCCTCAATCCTGTCCACCAGGGACCTGTTGTACCTGTCATACCTTCTGTCCGAACCGATCCAATATCTTCTTTTGCTTCTATTGCCTGTAGCAGTGATTGGCTTTGGTGTCATACAAACCAATCACCCCCCTGTATTTCATTATACAGGGGAATTATGCAACAAACTTTTTGGAAGTAAAAGCACGACAAATATGAAATATTTTTATCATTGTATATGCTTAGCTTTTTATGATCCCTGTTTATAGTCCCTTTAGTTCCTTGGGCAGCACCTCTGCTAGCATATCAAATTCAAACATCGTTTCAATGAATAAGGTCAAACCAAAAGTTTCAATGAATGAGACTGGCAACAGAATATATATTGACTTTGGAGGTATTGCGAATAACTGGATATACGCTGATTCCGATGTGGAAGTAGGCCTGTCTGATGGCTTTAGAATTTCATATATTGCCATAGAATTCAAGAAGAAACTTAGTCAAGAAGAACAGGAATACCTCAAAGAAGCTGTTGATAATGAAAGAATTTAGTGTTAAATTGCAGGAACATGAACCGTGTACTGTGGAGATTCCAGAATTAAAACTGAAAATTGTTATTGAAGTTATAGACGCACAGATAGTAGAAATAGGAAAGGGCTTGAACGTCCTCAATACCACTTTAAAGGTTGTTCACCAGATTCCTGATCCTTCTAAGGTGTACAATGGTGTGCCCATGAATCAAATTTCTGAGGACAAGTTGGACAAGGTATCAAAGTTCAAGTTCGACACGCCGGCTAGAAGCCGGTTCAAGGCTGAAACCGGTGACATAATAGATGTATACGCAGAACCTCTAATAGTTAGATACTCTGAAATTTATATTAGTGCTTTAGGAATTCCCCATTACAACATAACCACAATGTCTGGTGCTATTTTTGTGTCAAAAGATTAAGTTCATTGATAATCATATGACAGAGAGGGGTCATTTTGACGATATTTTCAAGTATATTTTCACTGTGATCGGTGATCAGTCACTTGCATCAAATATTGTTGAAAATCTGAAGAATGGTGATCTTAGAATGTTGGAATCCCTTCTGAATGAAAAGAAGTTTCTAGACTCTTGCACTGATATTCCTCCTAGCGAATACTATAACGAAAATTGGCGAAAAAAGGCTAATCTACAAATAACAATAAAAGAGCAGAAACTTTATTTTGAATTTGTTTTTTCAAAAACACCTGACTGCCTGAAAATTGTTACGGCATATCCTAACAGGAGAAAGAAGGACAGCTTCTTCTACCAACCTGTTTTCTGCTAATCATATATTTGAGCCTTCTTTCTTAGTAAGTAAAGTGTCCAAACAACGAAGTCCATTATTTACCTCTTTGATCTCTGCCCTATCTGATTGACCAGGAAAATGCAGTTGTACGCTACTATCCTCTCACCAACAGCAACATCATAGTTCCTGCTGTGGACATACCAGATATGCTCACGGTGTATTATTTCCTCAAGTATTGAAAAGGTCCGCTCTATTTCCCATCTCAGCCGGTATCTGGTCTTCTCCCTCTCACTGATGATTATGCCCGGATTCATTTTGAATGTTAACTTATCAGGAACGATTCCTATCCCTCTGTTGGTATCTATGATGTAGATTGCATCTGTTTTGTCCATGAAGTAATCACAAATTCCGCCTGAATCATAGGCGCCATCCATCATTGAAAAGGCCATTATACTGTCATGAATAGATGCTGTGGTCACCTTCAATTCCCCTAATGCAGGGGAATCAACATCCTGTGCAACATGTGTTTTCCTGCCATATTCAAAGCCTCTTGTTCCATAACCCCATGAACTCTCGGGATCTTTATATTTTCCTGATTTTCATCGTCTCTGCGCAGTTGTATGCTTGCATGCCTTCACAATGAAGCTGTCAATTACAGCATTCTCCACATTAGATACAGTGAGATCAATTATGCCGTCTGAATCTGATTGGATTAGGTACACCGGCATTGATCTCATGCTAGTCCATTCTCAGAGCCCTGTATGACAGAGTGCGTAAGTCTGGAATCTTCCTTATCCCAACGAGATTCATGAGTTCCGGACGGTTGCTTACGAAGTGGCTGAGGATTTGTATGAAATGCCATAGATCTGCAGGATTACAATGATCTTTAGAAACAATCTTATCCAGCCTTTCCATGATCAGCGGGATATGGTTCGTTTCCATATCCCGTAAATATAATCAGACAGATAAAGTCTAACTATTGACAAACATTCCATAGATTTTCGGACGCCCTATGGCATGTAATATTAACAGTATCCAAAATTGCTAAGGTCACTGTGCAAAAAATCTAGGAAAAGTATTTTGCAAGATATTCAGGAAGCTCAACTGATGCATCAAGCGGCATGGCTGACCTAGCAGTCTTCATTGCTATAACTCCTGACCAGTGTGGTAGTGTGACGTCCACTTTTTTCTCCGAGGGACCGCTGATATTGACTTTCACTGACATCTGCTCAAGTGGAAGTTCAAGAAATCCAGTCGCGCTGATTTCGGCCCTTGACGGATGTCTGCAGTCATTCCATCGCCCTGGAACCATCTTCTCAGCGAGAGCTTCTGAAATGGCATACTTTCTATCATAATCTTCCACATCCACCATGCTTCCAAATATCATAACAGATCTGTAATTCATGGATGTGTTAAAGGCACTCTTGGCCAGGACTATCCCATCTAATATTGTAATACCAGCACAAACGCTGTTTCCAGATATAAGCACATTGTAGAACCTGCCCTGCTTTGAAGAATGGAAGAATACAGAATTGCCTATTCTTGCGAAAGTCATTGGAATGTTGAATATTACACCATTATCGGCGAATGCAACATAGGCCATCATTGCCTGATCCAATATTGAATATGCTACATCCCTGTCTCTTACCGCCCTTTCGGGATGCCTGTGCACATTGCTGACTGAACTCATGAGAGTGGAACATTGAGATCTTATATTAAATATATGATATTCACTCTACCGATGACAGTAATGCATTTTTTCCATAGATTTCATACAACTGGTGGATATAATTCTATCCTGAATAAACTCACCGGAAAATGGACATATTAATTAACAGATAGTGCATGTTCAACCATGAAGATTACCACTGTGAATCCCTACAGTCAGGAAAAGCTTGGAGAATATGAAGAATATGATGATGGCCGCGTGGACAGAATACTTTCTGGACTTAAGGAAGCTCAGAAGACCTGGAAAAAAGATCTTGACGTAAGGATCGATTACCTCCGGACTGTCCTGAAGCCTAATCTCATAAAGAGAAAGGAAGAACTGGCAAGACTGATGACCGAGGAGATGGGGAAGCCCATAAGTCAGAGTCTGAGCGAGATAGACAAATGCATCAAGCTTGTGGATTATGCAATTGAAGATTATCCAAATTTCCTTGAGCCAGAAACCATAAGGACTGAAGGGAAGAAAACGTACGTGCGCTTCGATCCGCTGGGAACAGTACTACTTATAATGCCATGGAATTTCCCATTGTGGCAGGTGATGCGGGGTGCAGTTCCGGCAATGCTGGCAGGTAACGCAGTCGTTCTGAAGCATGCATCCATTGTCACAGGCACCAGCCTCATGATTGAAGATATATTCTCTTCTGAACAATTCAGGTCACTGATAGTTTCAGGCTCCCGTGCCGGAAAGATCATACAGAAAGTGGAAGGTGTATCACTTACGGGATCAAGCGGAGCTGGGAAATCAGTGGCACAGGAGGCGGGAAAGAATCTTAAGAAAGTTGTTCTTGAGCTTGGCGGTTCAGATCCATTTATTGTAATGAAAAGCGCAGATGTACATCAGGCGTCTGAAAATGCCGTATTCGCGAGGATGCAGAACAACGGGCAGAGCTGCATTGCTTCAAAGAGATTCATTGTTCATGAGGATATCTTCCAGGAGTTTGCTGATGAAATTGCCGGGAAATTTGCCAGCGTCAGGATCGGCGATCCTCTTGACAAATCAACATTTCTGGGCCCGCTGTCATCAATGGAGCAAACAAAGACCGTCAGGTCTCAAATCGAGAATCTGTCAGGCATTGGCAAAGTATCATCATTTGGCGAATACAGCGGCGGAATAGTTCCGCCCACAATCGCGCAGATATCTGGAAAGTATGACGAGGAGGTCTTCGGTCCCGTGGCAATCCTAACGAAATTCAGGACAGATCAGGAAGCAATTGCTCTGGCAAATGACACTCCATTCGGGCTGGGTGCATCCATATGGGGTAATAGTGATGAAGCTGAACGTATTGTTCCTGAAATAGAGGCCGGAATGGTATTCGTGAACAAGATTGTTGCATCAGATCCCAGAGTCCCATTTGGAGGAGTGAAACAGAGTGGTATAGGCAGGGAACTGTCAAAATTCGGTACAAGGGAATTCACCAACATAAAGACCGTATGGATTGATCATTAAGTGTAATTCGCCATTCATATTTATTTCAGAAACAACTGGCATCTGTATATTTTCAGTACAGTCATATGTTTTTTCGAGATGCATTGATTTTTGGACATCAATAAGCTTACAAACGAAACTTAATTCATTAGATATAAGAATACGACTGAAAGTTTTTTAATAATTTCATAATACTGCTGTTGATGGAAGAGACAAAGAAAGCAGAAACCACGCCAATTAAACTGGACGAAATAGATAAGGACATACTGAAGCTCCTTCTCTATTCAGACGAGGCAAATCTTAAGACCATTGCCGATAAGCTCAAGGTATCAAAGTCCACAGTCCACAACAGGATAAAACGGATGCGCGATGAAAAGTTTCTCAATGGACTCTACCCGAATCTGGACACCAACAAGATTGGCGATCAGATTTCTGCCATAACTCTCATAGAAGCAAATTACAGCCCTAATTATTCAATAGAGGTTGGGGAAAGGATCGCCAGAATAAAAGGAGTATGGGCAGTGTACTATGTAATAGGTGAAAATGATTTCGTGGCACTGATCAGGGCAAAATCGCGGGATGATCTTGAAAGGATAGTGACTGAATTCTCAAACACTGAAGGCGTGGAAAGAACAAACACCATTATGGCACTGAGCGTGGTCAAGGAAGATCCCAGGGATTCCATCATCTTCTGATTTATGTGAAACTCAGGGAATCATTATTTCTATGAAATCGTTCAGTGAAATGAAGCTTTTCCTGGCTCCCTTTGTCTTAACTCTTTACTGGATTATCTGAAAAGCCATCAGTAATCTGCCAGAAAATACACTTATTTTCTCGAAAATAGAACTATCATAACTGCACAGCATCAGAATTTTCTTCTAATTATTATGATTTTACTGTAGAACATCCAGGAATATGCAGTTAAATGGATAAAGAGAGCAATTTTGTATTATATGTGTGAATTTATACAAACGAGTGTAAATATTGATAGGATGTTCAAATGTCGAAAATAGAAGATGAAAAAAATTTAACATCTCATGTCTAATGGTACCGAAGTTTAGAACATAATACACAATAGTGAAAATTTTCCTATTTTACAGAAGATTTTAATACGCTTGTGCAATTAATACATGGTGGAAAATTGGAAAAGGTTGAACCAATAGCAAACCATGGAGAAGAATCGGTATCCACTTCACTGACATACGCTACCTGGCGGAAGCAGGAAGGGTGGAAACCCCTGAAAATTGTTGACGCCGAAGGCGTGAATTTCATAGATTCAAGCGGTAGGAAATACCTGGACCTCTCATCTCAGCTCATGTGTTCAAATCTCGGCCACAAGAACATGAACATTATCCGGGCTATTAAGAACCAGGCCGAGAAGATTGCCTATATTGCACCAGGCTTCAATACTGAAGTCAGGGAGGAGCTTTCTTCAAGCCTCAAGACCATTCTTCCTCCAAACCTCAACAAATACTTCTTCGCAACGTCAGGCACTGAAGCCAACGAAGCAGCAGTGAAGATCATAAGGATGTACAAAAGAAAGGAAGGGAATACCAAGATAATATCGGCATACAATTCCTACCATGGTTCCACAGGTTCAAGCATACAGGTCACCGGTGACTTCAGGCGCATAGAGATAGATGATGTGCAGCATTCCCCTGGATTCCTGCATATCCCGCAGCCTTACTGTTACAGATGCCCATTTGGGTTGAAATACCCTTCATGCAACGTTGCCTGTGCAGATTATGTTGAGTATGTAATCAAGAGCGAAGGACATGTTGGTGGGATTATCCTTGAACCCGTGACAGGAACAAATGGCGTCATTGTCCCACCCAAGGAATACCTGCCAAGGGTAAGTGAGATTGCCAGAGACAATGATGTGGTGTTTGTTGCAGACGAGGTCATGACCGGCTTTGGAAGAACGGGTGACTGGTTTGCAGTGAACCACTGGAACGTGAAGCCGGATATCATTACAACGGCAAAAGGCATCAGTGGAGCTTACATGCCCCTGTCCCTGACTGCGACAGACAAAAGGATTTCCGAGTACTTTGACCAGAACTACTTTGCCCATGGCCACACATACGAGGCACATCCCATGACTCTTGCTGCTGGAGTTGCAGCCATTGAGGAATACAAGAGACTGGACATAATGAAAAAGGTCAGGGGCATGGCTCCGCATTTTGCCAGCAGGCTTGAGGAGATCAGGGAAAGGCACAGATCGGTTGGGGATGTCAGGCACATAGGATTATTCGGGGCAGTGGAACTTGTGAAGGATCAGGAGAAGAAAACGCCATTCAACAGCTACGAGGAGAAGGTGGCTGGAAAACCCCTGATGACCGATCTGGTTGCAAAGAAAGCAATGCAGGATGGCGTTTACATAAGCACATGGGTGACGAATCTCATGATAGCTCCGCCACTCATTATTTCAGGTGATGATCTGGACAGGGGATTCGAGGCACTGGATGCTGCCCTGTCCATTGCCGACAGGGAGGTGATGTGATGAAAAGCAGTGTAAATGAAAGCGAGAAAGTGGAAACAATAAGGAACTATCTGGAGGGAAAATATCAGGATATAGAGGGGGAGCCGGTTTATGATGTCTATAATCCGGCATTCGGTAAAATTATAGCCAGGACTGCAGGTTCGGGGCAGAGAGTGGTTGATGCTGCAGTGGATGCAGCCATGACGGCCTTCAGAAGCTGGTCTAAAGTCCCCATCACCGACAGGGTAAAAATTCTCTTCAGGCTTGAAAACCTTTTGAGGGAGAATGCAGACGAAATAGCACGAATAGTGACCACTGAGCATGGGAAGACCTTTGATGAGAGCTATGGAGAGGTGATGAGAGCCATTGAGAATGTCGAGTCCGCAACAGCAGCAACATACCACATAATGGGCAGGAACAATTCAGATATTGCCAGAGGCATTGACGAGGAACTGATCCGCGAACCCATTGGAGTGTTTGCGGTAATTGCACCTTTCAATTTTCCCGTGATGGTGCCATTCTGGTTCATACCGTATGCCATAGGGCTGGGCAATACCGTTGTGGTGAAGCCATCAGAAAAAGTCCCTCTCACCATGCAGTATGTTTCCTCCATGTTCCAGAAAGCAGGTATCCCTCCGGGTGTTGTATCCGTGGTGAACGGGGGGCAAGAAACAGTTGAAGCGCTTCTTTCAAACCGGCATATATCTGGATACAGTTTTGTTGGTTCCACAAGAACAGCCGAGATAATTCACAGGCGCGGTACTGAAACACACAGGCGTGTTCAGGCTGGTGCTTCTGCAAAGAACTATGAACTTGTCATGCCTGACGCTGATCTGGGAACGGTAATTCCTTCCCTCATAAGCTCATTCTTTGGCAATGCGGGTGAACGCTGTCTTGCAGGCTCAGTGCTGGTGACGTTGCCTGAGAATCACCGGAAGGTTGTGAATTCTTTCGTTGACGCAGCTTCAAAGCTAAGGCTTGGCTTTGGACTTGATGCTGATACAGATATGGGACCGCTCATCAGAGAAGATCACCTGAAGCGCGTGGAATCATATATTGTCAAGGGAGAAGAAGAGGGGGCACATCTCCTACTGGACGGCAGGAAGAAGAGATCTCAGAAGCATCCCGAAGGTTACTTCCTCGGCCCAACCATATTTGACAATGCCGCCAGTGACATGAAGATAGTCACTGACGAGATATTCGGACCGGTGGCATCAGTAATGGAGGTAAGTAACCTGGGGAACGCCATAGAAACCATCAACAGGAGCAGGTATGGAAATTCAGCAACCATCTTCACCTCAAGCGGTCGAAACGCAAGAGAATTTGTTCATGGCGTTGAAGCCGGTAATTTCGGTGTGAATGTTGGTGTTGCAGCACCCATCTCGTTTTACCCTTTCGGCGGTTACAAGGATTCCTTCTTCGGGGACCTGCATGCACAGGGCGGGGACGACCACGTCATGTTCTTCACGGAAAGGAAGGTTGTTGTTTCCAGATGGTGAGAGTTTGCAAAATAAATACATGGTCAAACTCTCCTTGATGGGCAGAAATGTTAAAAGTAGGAAAACAAAGTAACTCCCTTTGTTTTAATCAAGTGCTCGGGCAGTCATAACTGAATGGAGGAATGCTAAAAGGAAGTGCATTAATCCGGATTTTGTTAAAGTTTAAGGGGATACAAAATTCTCATAGAAATTGAGATTAAATGATTAATTAAAGCTTATAGTTCGCATTAGATTGTGAAAACGTTGCCTTTCATTTTAATGATTGTAAGTATGTTGGAGGATCCAAAATTCTGTTAACGTTTATGCCATTCCCGGCAGCATATTTGAGAACGTCCTGTGTATTCCATGTGACAATGTAGTCAATACTGATAAATTTGGCTATAGAAATCATGTACCAATCGTTTCCCACATCTTTTATTGCTGTAGGATCTATTGTAAGATTCTCGGTTTTTACGAAATTTAGCTGCATAACGTAAGGGTCGAGTCTTGAGTTCAGATACTCATTTCTAACATCATGTAATGCGCGAAATACATTTCCCTCCTTCTTTCCATTCAATGAAATTTTCTCGATCAGATCTGGGTCTAAATCAAGAAGCCTTTTCAACTCACCGTAGAGTATATCACAGGTAAATGCCTTATCTAAGCCATTCACGACCCTTCTACACACCTTAGCATTTGAGGAACGAGTAGATCCCGATATTAGATAGGCCAATACAACATTGGTGTCTATTACGAGTTGCATTTATTGTCTCAATGCCTTCTTAGCTGAGTTGACAGCGGAAACTACATCCTCTTCAGTTATTTCATTTTCCTTTAGAAAATCAGCGAAGTACTTATCCACCACCTCTTTCTTAAGGGCCGATCTCTTGGTGAATTTTGGGTACCTTGAATAGACTGTTTCAAGCAATTCTGTTAAACTCATATAATTGAATGTGGTCTTGACATCAAGTATTTGTTTTTTCTCAAGTTCATTCAAATTATTCCAAACCGAAATGGCAATTTTAAAACCTTCGCTGGTAAGCCTCAGTTCATCAAAGTAAATCATACCTTTTGATTGGAAATCAATAAGGTCTCCGGATAGTTCCTTTGAAAATGGGCCATACCAAAGGGGTTCGAAGTGATAGATATCTTTCATGTCAGCAAATGGAGTTCTTCTGCAAAGGAGGAAAATCTCTTTCTGTAAATGTGTAACTGAAGGAATTGGTTCATTGTTCTTTTTTGATTTCCCCCACGCGTAGATGAAAGAAAGCAACAAATCACTTCTAGAAACCATACAGAAAGAATATTTCGTCGTTGTATACATACCTTATGTAATCTAATAAGTTTGACATGTAGAGTAAACTATGGTTGTATTGCCAAAATGAAATAATAGACCGGACAGAATTTCAGTTACGGAAGTGCATGGATGATCTGATAACATTGGGGTTCATGCACAAAACAGAAAACATTACTTTTTTGGGACCTACTTGTAGGAAAGACGGTTCTCTCCATTGCGTCGGGAGTGTGCTCAATAGTGCCCCAGATTCCTCTATATTGAGCATCAACAGTTAAGCATTCCATATACTAAACAGGTACTATGATCTCAGGAGGCTGCAATGCCGCATAAAGATTTATTCCATATGCGTGCTAATAATAATGAAGCCTTAGGAAAACATCTGTCAACTATATCATGCCCTTTGATATTTCTTAACTAAATACATCTCTATAATTCATCGGTGCAAAGCAATTATAGCAATACAAGCCGATTCGTTAATGAAAACACGAATCATTGTATTCGCAGTGCTCTTGAGGGATCAGGAGACTCCCCGCAATGCGTCCCCAAGAATGTTCATACCTCTATCTGCCAGGTCAGGTTCAATCGTCAGAGGTGCCATGAATCTCAGTACATTGGCATAGTGTCCGCATGTATGCATCAGAACACCGTGTTTGAACATATATTCCTTTATTCGTGCAGCTCTTTTGGTTCCAGGTTTCTTTGTTACTGGATCGTCAACCATCTCCAGTGCAATCATGTACCCTCTTCCCCTCACCTCTCCAATGTATCTGTTATTCTGGGCAAATTCCTCAAGTCTTTTCAGAATATGAGAACCATTTGAATGAACCATGTCCAGAACGCTGCTCTCCTTAAGGTAGTTCAGTGTGGCATTGCCGGCTGCCATACCAAGCGGATTCCCCCTGTAAGTTCCAAGGTGGAAACCTGGCGGCAGTTTTTCATCATAATCATTCCGGTAGGCAATCATGGAAATTGGTATTCCTTCGCCAATGCTCTTTGAAACGCACATAATGTCAGGTGACACCTTGGTATATTCGCTTGCCCATATCTTTCCAGATCTGCCCACACCAGACTGGACCTCATCCAGAATCAGCGGCACCTCATTGTCCTGCGTGATTTCCCTTATTATGGGAAGAAAATCGTCAGGAGGTACAACATAGCCGCCCTCTCCCTGTATAGGTTCAACAATGACTCCACCTATTTCCCCAGGTCCAGCGTACGGATCAGAAATCATGTGGCGCAGCATATCTCCAACATATGCGGACATATCTTCCATCTTCACATTGAAGGGGAACCTGTATGAATATGGGTATGGGATGTAGGCAATATCCCTCAGGCCAATACCGGCATACCCGCGGTAGTGCGGATTCGAAGTGGCAGAAATTATCTCTCCTGAAACGCCATGGTAGCTTCCACTGAAAGCCACAATAGTTTTCCTTCCTGTTACGTGCCTGGCAAGCTCTATGGCAGTTTCGCAGGCTTCGGCGCCAGTTACTGTGAACATTGTTTTAGAATGATCCTTGAGCCCTGCAGGGAGTGTGGAATTGAAAGTCTTCAGGAAATTGATCCTCGTCTCAGTAGGCATTTCATTTATGTGCACAACTTTGTCCAGCTGATCCCGGACAGCATTCCTGACAGGTGGAAATCCATGTCCAAGGTTGATGACACTGACACCGGAGAAAAAATCAATAAATCTGTTGCCGTCCACATCTTCTATTGTGGAACCTCTTGCCCTGGAAACCCCGATCCTGAAGACTGACGTGTAAGTCCTGCTTGCAGTTTCATACCTGTCCTGGTCTGCAAGCATTTTCCGGGACTCCGGTCCTGGAATATCTGTAACAAGTCTTGGTGCATCTTCATAACTACCCCATTCTGTCGACTTCATATATCCACATCCAGCTCCGGCATGATCCCATACCAGTATTCCTCATCTGGATCTAATGAGTATTGTAAAGGATCATACCTGATTTATTATACAAAATATAGTACGGATAGATATTAACTTAACTATTTTCAGTAAATAAAGATTAAATGTGGAAATAAGAAAATTATTTATGAAGATATTGCACCACTGCCAGATTCCTCTTCTGTTGGCTGCTCTCTTGGCCTTGGAATTCTCCTGACAATGTGTGATTTCAGGTTCACGTCCATGGAATCCCTGAGACCCTCGCCAAGCAAACCTAGTCCGAGGACTATTAGCAGTATGAATGCCGCAGGTATGAGACCTTCCCACGGATATGTATAGAGCGTTGTGGTGATTGATGATGCCATGAGCCCCAGTTCAGGAGTACCGGCAGGTATGCCCACTCCAAGAAATCCAAGTGTTGATAGCGTCAGAAGTGCGGTCCCAATATCCATGGTGGCATATACAATTACCGTCGGGATTATGTTTGGTATTAGATCATTCTTGAATATGTACCAGAATGATAGGTTCATTGCCCTGGATGCTGTCACAAAATCATTGGCCGATACTTCCAGTACCCCTGCACGGACTATACGGACGTATGGGGGCCACCAGACTATGGTGATTGCAATGGTTGCATTTATCAGGCTGGGACCAAGCGTTGCGGCTATTGCAAGTGCCATTATGAGCCCAGGAAATGCCAGAAAGAGATCAGTGAATCTCATTATAACCTCTTCCCTCGGTCCTCTGTAAAATCCGGCAATGCTTCCCAATATAAGGCCTACAAGGACAGATATTCCAACGACCATAGAAGGGATGGCGAGATCCACTGGTATAGCTGCAAGAATACGGGAGAATATGTCACGCCCAAGTCCGTCAGTTCCAAAGATGTGTGTTAGTGAGGGAGGAAGATTCGCACTGGAAAGGTTGATCTTATATGGATTGTACGGCGTCATGTGTGTGCCCAGCAGTTCAAACAGGATTGCAACAATCACAAAGAAGCCAATTATGATAAGTCCAGCGAAGGAAAGCTTGTTGGCGTATATATCTGACAACGTACCCTTAAGCCTCTGTCCAGCAGTTCTATCATTATTCATGATTTCTCACCCGAAAGCGTTATTCTTGGGTCAAGTACTGCGTACAGTATATCTGCGACCAGGTTTGCAACAACAACAGCTATTGTGAATACAATGACAACAGCGATGAGCACAGGATAATTATCAGAAACAACTGCGTTGTATGCAAACCTCCCAATTCCAGGCCATGAGAAGAGTTCCTCAACCACCACTGTACCTGAAATCAGCCACCCAAACATTACGGCCACAACGGTATTTGCCTCTATTAATCCGGTCCTGAGAATGTGGTGCCGCTGAACCTCCTTCATTGGCAATCCCTTTGAATAAGCGGTCCGAACGTAAGGCATCCACCGCACACCCAGTACTCCTGACCTGCTGATCCTTGTCACCAGTCCAAAATTCAGGAAGGCCAGTGTTGCTGCCGGAAGAATGAGATGATACATTCCGTTCACGAAATCACCAATGTGGCCCGTGATTATGGAATCAAGAACAAAGATACCAGTGATGCGAGGTGGGGCTGTCAGATAAGATGAATACATACCTCCCACGGGAAATATGGGGATATACGAGGCAAAAACGCTTATGGCAAGAGCCGCACCCAGAAATGTTGGGGTGGACCATGCCCCGAGGTAGAAGATTCTTATGAGGCTATCCTTCTTGTTGCCGAAGTTCATGGCGGACAGGTAACCAAGCCCTATGCCTGCAATGATGATTATAACGAAGGCCATGAGCACAAGTTCAAGCGTGTTGGGAAAGTAGAAAAGGATCTCACTCAGAATTGATTGACCGGTAACGGGATCAATACCCAGATTACCTGTAGCATATGAAGAGAGGAAATACCAGAGCTGTACATATATTGGATCATCGAGGTGGTATCTTAACTTCACTGCAGCGATGGTTGAAGGCCTGGCCTTGGGACCTGCCCAGAGAACTGCAGGATTTGTGCTGAGTAGATGCGAGATCAGGAAGACAATAATTATGGTGCCAAAAATGAGAAGGACTCCCTCAATGCTTCTCTTGATTATATAAAAAATTAGTGAACGGCTTGAATCCATAACCGTTCACCTTCAGGTATAGTAGACGTCGTTCCAGAACATGAAATAGCCTGCTGCAGATCCTGCTGGGTTTGGAATAATTCCTGCCAGATTGTCCACGTGGAATGCCAACATGTATGGCACATTGAGCCAGGCAAACCAGTAGCTGTTGTAGATGTCTTTAACGATATTGGTGTAATTCTGCACTATATATGTCGGATTGTTTGTTGATGTTGCGTTTACGGTCATGTTGAATATTGTGGAGTTATAGTTGTAACTGCCTCCATATCCCGATGCACCAACATAGCCTTCATCAAGTATGGCATCAACATAGTCCTCTGTTGCAGTATAGTCTTCAGTATAGTAACTGATGCCAAAATAGTAGGATGTTGAACCGGCATTCGTGCCGAATATTATGGATTCCCAGGTGCTGTGAGAAACACCGTCGGAGGTTATGTGTATTCCGATTGCCTCAAGGTCAGCTATGATAATTTCAGCTTCACTCGTCTGAGACGAAGAATCACGATCGAAAGTGAATGTAGCGGTGGGGAAAGTGCTTCCTCCAGAATTTAAAACAGTTCCATTGGGGAGTGTTGCCTTGTATCCGGCATCCGCAAGAAGATGTGCTGCCTTTACAGGATCGTATGAATATGGCGAGAGACCGGTGGTTGTTCTATTATAGTATGGGAACCCCGCTGGAACCGGGCCAATCCATGAGGATGCAAGCCCATGATATACGGCACTGATTATTCCAGTGTAGTTTATAGCATAGGCTATGGCCATTCTCACATCAAGATTGGTAAATGCAGAGAATGACCCAGGATCCATGTACACATAATAAGTTCCTTCAGAACTGCCAAACCTGACAGGCAGGATACTGGTATTGAATCCACTGATACCCTTGAGGGTGCTGTAGTAGGAAGATGCCGGTGCATCTATGACCTGCAATTTGCCGGCCTTTGCCGCGGAAATGGATGTGGATACTGGCTGGTAATCAATGATAACCTCGCTGAGTTTAGCTGGCTGTATTGCATAATTAAGGCTGCTGTTGCTAAGGTTATCTGCCCAGTAGGTTGTGCTTCTCTCCAGCACAGCAGTTGAGCTTGGTACATATTTCTGAAGATAGAACGGTCCGGTACCCATAGTATTGGTTGTCATATATGAATTGGTGTTGTTTCCACTTACTCCGCCATGGGCATGGACAAATATGGGATCAACAGCTGCTGCAGGTGGTGTGGATAGTGTGGCGAGAAGTGCGTTGAAAGGCACATCACCATTGTAGCCATAACCCAGATTCAACCTGATTGTATGGTTGTTTATAACCTGGAAAGACTGATACGGATATTCCATGATGCTGAGCTGAGATGAGGTGGGATTTGAAAAGTTGAAGGTGTTCAGTTCGGTTGGAGTAACAGTGAAATTGACCCCATTCGAGTAGTTAAAATTCTGTCCAAGAATGAAGGACGGAGCTTGATTCATTACGAGGGTGCGGTACATAGAATACCACTGAACATATGCATTATACGGATTTCCATTGCTGAACGTGACTCCCTGCCTCAGCGTGAAAGTATAGGACATATTGCTGTTTGAAACAGTCCAGTTTGTGGCAAGAACTCCAATGTATGAAGTTTCACTGGTTCCGTTTGGAGCTACCATGCCCTGATAAATCTGATTCATGATCTCCCATCCGGCTGTGCTGAATGTTACAGCCGGATCGAGATGTCCCGGGGATTTTGCTGATCCCTCTATAACATAATTTATTGGAGCTTTCTTTTCAGTTTCCAGCTTGTATATCGCAAAGCCTGCCGCAATCAGAATAACTACGACCACAACAGCAATAATTGCCGATGACTTTTTCATGGGAATCCTTATGCAAAAAGTAGTATATATACATTGTTTATCAGACTATATCAAAATAGAATATTGTTTATTTAATAGACGGGTAAATTGAAATAAATTTAGAATTTAGTGAGTACTTCTGCAAAACGTAGTTCACAAAAATAATCGTATGAGCAAATCTCTGGACTTTGCATGATAACCACTCTCTGGCGTGTGCAGGGGTGTATTGTTGCATTCTATATTCTTTTTTGGCCCGTTCTGATTCCATGATCTAGCAGGGGATATGCAAATAAACTCCGTAAAGACATTTTCTACCGATCATCATCATATGCCTGTATGCATAGGTTTGTTTTGCCGGATATGATTAAATCCGCCGTGTTACAGGGATATGAATTAAAAGATTTTACTGAAAATGCCAGTCAGGAGCAGTGATCAATAATCATCGGCCTAAAATCCATCTTTGTGGTAAAGCCAGCATGAAACAACATGTTCATCGAAGGGCAACTGAATCGAAGGCGGTATCTGGGTGCACGGTTCAAAGCGCCTTCCGCACTGGCGCTGGAATATGCAGCCAGAAGAAGATGACGCTGTCTCCGCAAGTGGGATGTCCATGTCTTCTTTCTTGTCCAAGCTGAATGTGCTCCTGAAGAGAATTTCACTGTAGGGATGCTTTGGTGCGGAAGCGACCTCTCTGGTACTGCCCGACTCCACAATCTTTCCATAAAACATTACGGACAGCCTGTTGCACATGTATTTTATGACGCTGATATCATGGGAAATGAAAAGGTAAGTTAGGTTGGTCTTCTTTTTGAGGTCCCTGAGAAGATTCAGGATCTCTGCCTGGATGCTAACATCCAGGGAACTTGTGGGTTCGTCCAGTATAAGCGCCTTCTTGGGTGCTGCCAGAGCTCTGGCAAGACTGACACGCTGCTTTTCGCCACCACTTAGCTCGCCAGGATAGTTCCAGAGTTTGCTTATGGGCACCCCGGTAAGAAGTGATACCTCCCTGATCCTGTCATCGTATCTCTCCTTAGGAATGTCTGAATATAGAAGCCCTGCTCTGATTATCTTGTACACGGGAAGTCTGGGATTCAAAGACCCAACTGGGTCCTGAAATACAATCCCGATCTGGTTTCTCATGAATCTTATGTCACGTGTACGCCTGAAATTTATGCGCTTGCCGTTTACCTCAACAGATCCGTCCGTTGGTTTATAAATTCCCAGTAGAATCTTTGCAAGAGTTGACTTTCCGGATCCTGTTTCCCCAATGATTCCGTAAGTATCGCCCTTATTCACCGTAAGGCTTATTCCTTTCAGAGCTTCGTTATATTTGCTGCCTGCTGCCTTTCTGCCGGAGAAAGTCGACCGGTTCATGAAGCGAATGTGAAGATCATTGACAGCTATCACAGCAGCTTCTTCATTCATAGAGAAAACACGCCACCCCCTGATTATTCTCCAGAACGGCTATTTCAGGCTCTGACATCTGGCATCTGTCAAATGCGAACGGACATCTTGGACTGAAGGCACAGCCCATGGGTATATTTCTCATGTCGGGAGGATCCCCGCGCATTGAGGGAAGTGGTGGAGAATCATAAAAACCGGATGGAATTGATGACAGCAGCAGTGAAGTGTATGGGTGTTTTGGGCTCTTGATTATGGTGGATGTTCTCCCATACTCTACAATCTTTCCTGCATACATAACATAGATTCTGTCACAGATTTGTGCAGCAACAGTAAGATCATGGGTTATTATTATGAGGGAAAGTCCAGTCTCGGACTGCATGCGGGAAAGCAGCTTGAGGAGTTTGACCTGAACAATTGTGTCAAGGCCCGTGGTCGGTTCATCCATGATTACAAGCCTGGGTTTCTGCAGCAGTGCAAGGGCGATGGCAATCCTCTGCCTCATGCCCCCTGATAGCTCATGAGGGAATTTTTCTATGACTTTTTCCGGGCTGTCTATGCTCAGTTCACCTAACATTTCCTTGATGCGGTCGATTCCCTGGGACACAGAATTCTTGTCATCCTTCTTCACGAGGCCGCAGGCAATCATTGACTCCAGGAGTTGATCCCTGACCTTGTAAACCGGATTCAAGGATGTCAGTGGCTCCTGAAAAACCATATTCAGCCCCAGGACACCATTCTTGTTCCTCTCAGGTGACAGTATTGGGGTTATTTCTCTTCCGTCAAAAAAAATCCTTCCACTATTGTGAATTGCCGGAGGCGAATCCATAAGACCTGATATGGCCGTTGCAAGGGAAGTCTTTCCGGATCCACTTTCGCCAACAATGCCTACCTTCTCTCCCTTCATCACGTGTATATTGGCTCTGTTTACTACTTTTATAGAATAATTAGAAAATTTATATGTTATGGTAAGGTTCTTAACCTCGAGGATGGTGGACGAAGCTTGAAGGGAATCTTCCTGATTTCCATCCATTGTCAACATCTATTGTTCTCCCACCTTCAGCTGATGTCGGATGTTTCCCGGCTTCTTACCCGGATATCACGTTTAGCAAGCTCCGGGAAGAACAACTTTGGAGGTATGATCTGTTCTGGAGGCTTGACTCCCTTTCCCTTCACGATGCCGCCAGCAATCATCTGGGCAACAATTGATCCAGGAACCCCAACCTCTTTCTGGGATGCAGAAAGTTTCCGCTTCTCGTCGTACTTGAAATCGATTATGACCTGAACATTTCTTGACTTTCCGCCTTCCTCGCCGTTAACCTCAACAACTGTCCTCTCATAGTCCTTTACCTGAAGATTGTCAGGAGGAGTAAGGATCCCCTGGCTCTTGAGGAATCTTATGAAGAAGTCCCTGGGCACAATCTCAGTGCCATCGACCTTGTATTTTTCCTTCATTCCGAATCCCATGTCTACAATCATCTTCATATTTAAAATATCCCTGCTTCCCTCCATCCATTCCACATACTTCACTCCCTTTTCCTTGAAGCTCTCCGGCATCGTGGCAATTTCAGAATGAAGTGTGCGGTAAACGGTGACGTCTCCAATTTCAGGACCAAAATTGAACGCTTCAGATCTTGACATGGGTGGTGTTTCCTTGAACTGAGAATCCTGGTAGTGCACTGCAGGAAGCGTGAGTTCGTCAATAAGTGTTGCAGGAGACCACGAGAAATAATACTTGGCACCCTCAGTCTTATCCGTCCATGCATCCCTTATTATGACGCTCTCCGCCTTGTCCATCTTGTTTACCGCATAGGACGCTGCCACAGATGAAATACCGGGCTGAGCTCCCATGCCTATCACCGCAAGAAGGCCATCCTTCGCAAATTTGTCGTTAAGAGTAACCTGCTGGCGCGTCATATGGTATAGTCCGCCAAAATCAATGTAAGGCACTTTGGCAATGAGACAAGCTTCCATGACATCAAGATTGAAATAATACTGGGATGCGTTTATGACAACATCGTGACCCTTGATGGCCTTTGCCAGTTCGTCGTGCTTCTGTACATCTATTTTCTTGTACACAACTCTTGGATCGTGGAATTGCCGCTCCACAAGATCAATCACCTGTACCTGTTCAACACTCTTGTTTTCAAGGAGATCAAGAACAGAAACGGTGCCTGTGATGCCTGACCCCCCTACAACTGTCACTTTCATAATTTCATAAAGTTATTTGTAACATAAAAACTTATTGCAGTATTTGGAACATTTTCACATGTTCCATATCGTATGTGAAAATGTTGGAATTTTTTATGCCATGAAATAAATTATGTACATTCTTACTGTTTATTGTCTGGAAAAGTACATATACGGGGGAAGACATAAGGTATACAATGGTGTTTTAATATGGAATCCACCAATCTAAACGAATCGGAGAGTCACAGTCGAAAGGAGTGGCACTCCGATAAATCTGAGAGGCTGTTTGAAAGACAGAAGAAATTGATACCAAGTGGATCTAGTTCTCTCATGAGAACAAGTTCGTGGGAACCGTACCCGCTTTTTATTAACCGGGGAAAGGGATCCAGGATATGGGACATAGACGGAAATCAGTACATTGATTTTCTGATGGCGTTTGGCCCGCTCATCAATGGCCATTCACATCCAAAGATCAACAACGCAGTGAAGAAGCAGATCAGGGATGGCTATCTCTTTGGTGCACCCAATGAGCTTGAATACAAGCTGGCAAAGATGTTCATGAAGTTCGTTCCGAACCAGGACAGGGTGATATTTTCCCTGAGCGGCTCAGACGCGACCTTCAATGCGATCCGCCTTGCCAGGGCTGCCACGGGGAAGGATGTCCTCCTGAAGTTCGAGGGGCACTATCACGGACTTCACGATTACGCCGCAATTTCTGTGGAATCACCGCCAGTAGTTAGTGGACTCAAGAGATTCCCGAGACCACTGGCATACACGGCTGGAATTCCGGCTGAGGTGATGGACACCGTGGTTGTGGCCAACTGGAACGATCCAGAGAGCCTTGAGAGAATCCTCAAGATCAGGGGAAATGAAATAGCAGCAATCATAATGGAACCTATCATGGCAAATTCCAGTGTAGTTCTACCCGACGATGACTATCTGAAGGCAGTTCGGGAACTTGCAGATGAATATAACATAGTGTTCATCATGGATGAGGTGATCACAGGTTTCAGGGTAAGCGAGGGTGGAGCTCAGAAGCTATACAACGTCAAGCCTGATATTTCAACCTGGGCAAAGGCTCTCGGTAATGGTCTTACAATTTCGGCAATTTCTGGAAAAGCCGAGTATCTGGATCTCATAGGCAATGGTGTTGCTTACGGAGGTACATACTTTGCTTCGCCTATTTCCCTTGCCGGTGCTCTTGAGAATCTGAGGATCCTGTCAACCAATGACTTCGAAGCCTACAGGCACCTAAAAAAGATAACAAGAAAGCTAGCGAAGGGAATTGAGGAAGTGGGTGATGAACTGAACGAGGACATGCTTGTGAACTGGGAAACGGGTCTTCTCTCCTTCGCATTCAGTGAACTGAGAAAGGTGAAGAATTACAGAGAATCCATTCAGAGCGACTGGGAGAAATACCAGGCTGTCCAGAAGATCATGCTGAAGAAGGGAATTTACCTGCATCCTGATGCATTTGAAAGAATACCTTTGTCAACAGCCCACAGCGAAGAGGACATCGATGCATTCATAAATGTTCTGAGGGACAGCATCAAGGAATATAAGGAAGCAGAAGAGTAACCATACCGTTCTTTTTTTTCACAAACTTTTTTTAACATTTGCCAGTGGGAATTCCATCTTCGCAAGAGAGGGGATAAAACTGAACCTACCTGTATCACAAACACATGATATTCCTGTTCGCCGGCAGGCAGAAGTGAAAGTGGTCGGATCGCATATTGCTCCATGCGTACCTGCAATCCGTATAGTCGTGCGGCTCAGCTTGGAGGGCAGAGTACCCTTGGGCCGAGGGGGATTCAAGCCCGTGGAGATTCTGCCAGCAACCTTTGAATTGGGAAGCCTCTTTCGAAAGATAGGGGAGGAGGTCACCCAGAATTAACACCATGAGAATTATTCAAGGGACTGATGGTCATATCTATTTTATAAATTTAACAAGTTTCCGGGCAAGATAGTTCCCTTTGGGATGTTTTCAAGACATTATGATAAACTCTTCTAACATAAAGCACGGAGACTTTTTGTAAATTGTTGAAATTTCTGATGGTCATGGTTCTCGGTAGATTCGTCATTGACAATTAAGAACTGCCCACAAAATAGCACAGAGACTTGCGTCAAATACATATTTTTTAGGGCCATGTACTGAACGGATTCCATTTATTAAACGCCTAAAAAAACTTGTGACAAAATCTTAGACTTAGTTAATCCGTGCTGAAAGAAACAATATTTTTCAGATCGCTTATGTCTATTCTCAGGCAAGGGTATTTATCTGTCCTGACAGTTAAAGTTGTTCCGTCAAAATTCAGGAACTCAGCCTGGAATGGATCATCCAGTGACACTGAAGAATCTTTAAAGTTTTCACATCTTTTTGCAAGGGTGGTAAGAATATCGCCATAAAGTGTGCTCAGTGGATATATCGCTATCATCTGGCCAGTAGAAAGATTTTTAGCAATACTTTCCAGCCTGTCGTCCATTCTGTCGTAATCATGAATGTACAGATTAAAAGCTTACTGAACTCAGTGAGTTCATAACGTCATCCACGCGATGTAATTCAGACAAAATTCCACACATCCTGCGTGTACGGCAGAAGATGTCTCACAACTACCCTGTTCTCAGTCTTTCTTGCTACATCAAATATGATCGAATAGTATTCATAGATGCTGGCAGTAGGAAGAAACACGGTGATATGCAACCTTTCACCGGTTGGCTTGATGAAGAATCTGGTTCTCATTATGTGCTGTTGGTTGGCTATGTCCCTGACCATGGTAAGGAATGAGTTCCTCATTTCCATACTGTAGATACCATCTTCAGGTGAAATTGGGGCAAGACCGTCCACATCGCCATGTATGGGATTCTGGGAATAGAGAACTGTGGAGAAGCCTCCGTTGTTTTCCAGCGTATTTGAGGCTTCTGCCATAACTTCACCTGAGAGTATAATCCTGATTGATTTCTCATCTCCGTTCATAGGTAGATCATACGTTACCAGTGAAATCGGATACTCGCTGTTGATCAAATTCATTATGTTTGTTATACCCGGGCTTGGCCCAAGCCAGTCCACCCTTGAATTCATGCCGTCCGCGGTATATTCCGCAAGCAGGGAGGAAACGGCATCGGCCTGGCTGCTGTGAAACCTTGCATATATGTTGATGAAGCCTCCGCTCATGTCTGATCTGTTCACAATGAATGATGGAAGATGTATCAGCTTATTTATGACAGCCAGATCCTTCACGTTGTTGATCCTTGTGTCCACAACGAAGGAATCATCCTTCTCAATTGCACGGAATCTGCTGAGCAGCATGTCTATCTTGGAATTTCTGGAATCCCTTGGAAAATATGTGGACATCCATGATTCCCCGTTCTTTCCGTAAATGAAGACAGGGAGTTTCGTGCGCATGTCGGCAATTGCGCTGAAAAACTCCGTATTCTGCCTGACCCTGAGGACAAGCCTCATGTCAAGCTTTCTGTCTATGTCCCTTACCAGCATCCCTTAATAATAAGGCGATGGTTTTAAAAATTTTTCCACTGTACGCGGCGAAGATGAGATCCCGCGAATTGCGTCCATGGCTTAAATGGAACCTGCGTGCAAACTACACGATGGGAAAGGATTAATAATTCTGAGTAAACACTTTCCGTGGATAAACCCGCAATAGCATACATCAAAAAACTCAGAGAAGGACAGACTATTACAGTATATCCCTGTAGCGTGGATTTTGGCAATTCATTCAATGCCTCTGGCTTTCCATGTCCTGGAAGTGGATCTGATCAGCCCATTGAATTCAGGGAACCTTTTAAGGCTCAATTTCTTTCATATTCTGGAACAGTTATCATGGTGAGAACCAGAAGATATCCATGCCTCCTGATAGATTTTGATTTCATCAGGGAGGTAGAGCCTGCTGATGAACAGCGAATTTAGAAATGAAAGGATTTGGATAATCATATCAATAATTTCAGGAATATATGGAATTAGTTTATCCTATTATACGTGAATAGAAAATTAGTGGAGAAGATCCCACACCTCACTGGTCACCATAAATCTGGTAGTACCATGACTTCCTCACTTTCCCGGTTAGGTCAATATAGACATGCTTTGGATTGGTGAACTCCTCCAGTGAAAAAATAGATGTGGATGCACCAAAACCTGATCTCTTTATTGGTGACCAGGGCATCTCAGATGGAATTGGTGCATGGTCATTGACCCACACTGTTCCAAACCTCAGGTCCCGCGATGCCATCATTGCAATTCTTACATCCTTGGTCCACACAGATGAGGCAAGACCGTATATGACATTATTAGCACGCCTGATTGCCTCTTCGTAGGTGGAGAATTTCAGAACACTGAGTACGGGCCCGAAAATTTCTTCCTGAACAATTCTTGCGTTATCATCCTCCACGGTTGCCAGGGTAGGAGATAGGAAATATCCCCTGGTTCCTTTTTTCTCGCCGGCAAGAAGAACCTGCCCTTCCCTCTGAGCCACTTCAATGTATGATTTCACCTTATTGAACTGATCCCTGGAAACAAGAGGGCCCATGTCAGTCTTCATGTCTTCAGGATCACCAACCCTTACCCTTGAAAGCTTTTCCTTGAGAAGCTTGACGAATCTGTCGTAGACCTTTTCCTGAACATAGAATCTTGTAGCTGCACCGCAGTCCTGTCCTGTGTTCATAAGCGATCCAACAACTGCGCCCTCTGTGGCGGCATCAATGTCCGCATCGTCAAATACAATGAAGGGTGCCTTTCCTCCCAGCTCAAGAGAAAGTTTCTTCACGGTTGAAGAGGCCTGGTTGGATATCCTTGTTCCAACCTCTGTTGAACCCGTGAAGGCAATCATGTCCACTTTCTGACTCTTTGCGAGTGCCTCACCCACCGTTCCACCAGGGCCAGTTACAAGATTAAATGCACCCTTTGGAATGCCTATGCTGTCAAGCATCTGGGTCAGTTTTATGGCAGTAAGTGGAGTAATGGATGCAGGCTTCAGTACAACTGTGTTTCCCATGAGAAGTGGAGGTATTGCTCTCCACCCCACCATCATCAATGGATAATTCCAGGGAACAATGACACCAACAACACCCACTGGTTCGCGCCTGAGTATGCTTGTGCCGTCGGCAATGTATTCATTGGCCGAAATACCCGTTTCAACTCTTGATGCTCCAGCAAAGAATTTCAGGTTATCGATTGTTGCCCCAATATCATAATCTGCAACCTGCTTTGCCGGCTTCCCTGTATTTAATGTCTCAAGCGTACTGAACTGAGACTTGTTTTCCTCAACCATTCTTGCCAGCTTCAATATTACTTCTGCACGCTCACCAGGCGACATGCGGGGCCATGGGCCATTATCAAAAGCTGCTCTTGCAGCATCAATGGCCTTCTCCACATCTTCAACTCCACCAAGTGGGACGCTGGCTATTACTTCTTCTGTTGCCGGATTGATGACCTCATAGGTTTTTCCACTGGCAGCATTCAACCATTGCCCATCGATATACATTTTTTCCTTCTGCACATTTTCCATAATATCTCACCCATTTGTGTACAAACTAATACCAACATGAACTCAGCTTAAAAATAATTTACTATTTTGAATACATGCGAGTAACATGGTATAAACTGATAATTATATATTGTTAGAATGATCAGTCCAGTGAGTCTTCCCAGTCTTCACGATACCTGCGCCTTTTCCTGCGCCTTACGGTCGGCATCCCATCACTTCCTGTGGAGGCGTTTTCTTCTATCCTGTAAAGAAGACCGGCATCACCGAGTGTTTTCCCTATCTTCTCAAAATCACTGGCATCGGTTATGCCAATAACGTTGTGGGATATTTCGAATGTGTTTATCTTTGAGAATGCCCTGCCGGACATGGCCTTCTTCATGAGAAAATCATCCCTGAAGACGAGAATGCCGGCACATCTCCTGACTGTAACTTCTCCCCAGTGTGAACCTATATCCCTCACTGTCCGAGAAACATTCTCCGGAATTGCATGAGCAGACTTCTTGCCAAGAATTGCAAGGAACTCATTCAGGTCACCAAGGTTGTTTGCGTAGAATCTCAGGCTCTTCTCAGTAATTCTGAAAACCATTCCTGTGGAAGCTGATATGAGCTCGCAACCATAAACCAAATTTTTGATCAATTGAAAATCCTCCAGTGGAGACACAATGACTTCAAAATTTGACTGAACAATCGGCTTTGTAAGATTTTTGGCCACGTAATTCTTCAGTTTTCTGGAATCAGCATCTGCTGATTGCCTGGTATGATCCTCCAGTGTCGCCATGACGACATCTTCGCCATCTTTGCCTTCCTCATGGACAATCCTGATGACACCCAGTCCGGCCAGATGTTTAACAGCAGAGTTCAGCATCTTGCCGTCGGCCATGTCGGGTACTCTTTTTCTTATGTCGCCGCCTATGTCTCCATGCCCTTTCCAGTAGTAACTTTGCGATATATCCTCCAGGTATTTCTGACGGAATGTACTGATATTTTCAGGATTCCATTTAATAAGGGTCCTCAGATCTGAGATGCTGTATGCAGCAGCTATTGATTTAAGAAAATTGTACAGGAAATCTTCCACTTTCGCAAGATTCCTTTCACTGCCTTCAGACCTGTACATTGCCCCGCTCAATGCACTTGAAATATATCTGCGGTTAATTCTTTCAATGACCGAAAGATCGGACATGGCGTCGATGCCGGCCTGGGTTATATGGTATGTTGAGTTGGATCCATAGATGAAATTGGAATGCCTGCAGAAACTGTCCAGGAACGTCAAACTTTCATCATTCACAGAGAGTATGGATGTGAGTTTGTCTGCGGTGCGCCTTTTTCCCTGCAGTTCAAGATAGTAAGATGCTATGAGGAAGTTTCTGACACTTATTACTAGAGAATAATCTTCATCCTTCGTTTCAGGGACATCCAGGTTGGTAACAGCTTTGATTTCTGAAAGCTTTTCCATTGACAAAAGTGACATCAGCTCATCGGGAATGATGTATGCCATGTCCGTGCCATAATTATGTGACCTGGCAGATAAAAGAAAGAAACTGAATAAGAATTGACCCAGAAGATTTCCATTTGCAGAATCGCCCTTAACATGCCTGTCATTCCTGCCACTGGCAATCCTATCACCTCTTTCCTTATGGGCAGCCATAAGCTGCAGGATCTCACCCGAGGATACAACACCATACATATCAGCAATCTGATTGTACACCTCTCTGGCTTCAGGTGGCATCTGGGAAAGAATATGATCAAACTCACTGATTACATATGAATACACGGCTCCTTTCAGGAAAACATCGCTGTTGGATTGCAAGGATTTGATATTCACCGAATCCAGGAACTCTTTGAGTCTGACCTTACCAGTATCCATCAGTGCATTATCCAGGGTCAACTGTGAGGAAAGCTTCATTGGGGACTTTGGGATAAATCTGTATTCTGCCGGCACAACCACATATTCCTCCAAATCCATTGTAACCTTGAATAGCAGGCATGAATCAATTGCATCATTCAGCGCCCTGGCATAAGATGATCCCTGGAACTTATTCCTTAAAATGGTAAGCGGCATTGGTTTTATATACGATGAAGCAACATTGCAGATGTACCTTACAGAATATTCCATATAACGGATGTTGCCCATTGGATCCCCGCTGGAGATTATGTATCTTGCCAGAGAATGCGGATCCATTTCACGCTGTCCCCTGTCAGTGATGACTGATTGTTGCTTGAAGCGTTTCAGGATTTTCCTGTAGTAGGCAATGTCATCAGAGTGAATCTTTTCAAGTATCTGTGACAGAGTCATTACCCCGAGGGTCTTATGGTTCATTCTGCCACCATAGATTTTTCGAGGTTGTGCATCATTCCGTTCTTCATACGCCACTGAGTGGGTTCACAGCATGCCTGCCATTGGTATTTTTTCTCAGACGTCCACAGAACGTTCTCAGGCATCCTCTTCACTCACCCTGACGCTGGATATCAGGTCCTCCTGATTTATTATGGTGTACCCATAGCCACGTTCTGTGAGAAACAGTTGCCTTCTCATGGAATATTCCTGATCAAGGGTGTCAGAGGTGACTATGGTGTAGAAGTATGCCTGAGTATCCCTTGACTTTGGCCTCAGTATTCTTCCAAGCCTCTGTGCCTCCTCCTGCCTGGAGCCAAATGTCCCTGAAACCTGAATTGCAACGTTTGCGTCGGGCAGATCAATGGCATAGTTTGCAACCTTGGACACCACCAGCATATTTATGTTACCTCTCCGGAACTGTGAATACAGTTCTTCCCTCATACTGTTCTTGGTCTTTCCAGTGATCACAGGAACATTCAGCATATCAGCTATTTTTTGCAGCTGGTCAATATAATCCCCGATGATCAGCACGGAATCATCCGGAGAGAGCCTCTGAAGAATTGATTTCAACGCATTTATCTTCATGGGATTTTCCGCAGCTATTCTGTATTTAAGCCTCTGTGGTGCAACCGCGTACTCCATCATGTACTGCTCATTTGGGAATTTCACCCTGACCTCACTGCACACAGCAGTGGCAATCCATCCATCCCTTTCAAGGTCCTTCCAGGGTGCATCGAACTTCTTGGGCCCTATGAGTGAGAAAACATCGTCCTCCTTGCCGTCCTCCCTGATGAGGGTTGCCGTGAGTCCCAGCCGTTTCTTTGCCTGAATTTCTGAAGTGATCCTGAAGACAGGCGCCGGCAGCAGGTGAACCTCATCATATATGATCAGGCCCCAGTTCCTGGCCATGAACACATTGAGATGTGGGTATATCCTGGTGATATCACCCTCAGCAAGATCATCGGAATCACCAGGTTCCTCAGTGTCCATTGACTTTGCAGCGGATTTCATTGTAGAATGAGTCAGTATCTGGTATGTTGTCACTGTTATGGGCTGTATCTCCTTGCTGTCGCCGGTGTATTCGCCAATCATAAGTGGACCTGCTGTTGATTTGTCAGTGATCTCTCTGATCCACTGTCTCACAGCCACTGTACCGGTTGTTATTATGAGTGTGTTCTCCCGTATCCTTTCCATTGCTCCCATTCCAACAACGGTCTTGCCTGCTCCGCTGGGAAGCACAATAACACCACTCCTGCTACCATCCCCTCCTGACAGGAATGATTCGATGGCTTCTTTCTGATAAGTGCGAAGACTGAACGGTTCTCCAGTGCTGGTTTTATCTGCCAGCGAAAAGTCCAGGGGATCTCCGGGCTGAAATCCCACCAGATCCTCCACAGGATATGACACTTTTATGAGTGCCTGTTTCAGGCGGCCCCGGAAAATTGATTTAACCCGGATTGCATTTGATCCTTCCCATCCATCCAGGAAATTCTGGATAGTTTTTCTGTTGGCTATCTCCTGTAACACTATTTTATCATCAGAAGTGAGATAGATATATTCGGGATCAAAGTTCGAAATTCTGTTCGGAGGAAGCTTGACAAGCTTAACCCTTCCGTATCGCCGGTACCAATCCTGGATATTGTGCAGTATATTCCCCGGGACATCATACTTGGAATTCGCTGACAGGGTGTCAATCATTTCGTCAAGAGATATGCCGGTGGAAGCAGCGTTCCAGACCGCAAGAGGCGTTATCCTGTAAGTGTGAATGTGCTCTGGTGACTTTATCAGTTCCGCAAACCTGCTGATCTTGTCCCTGCACGTTCTGTCAGGATCGGATTCAACCTCAAGAAATATTGTTCCATCACCCTGGACAACAAGAGGTTTAGATGTATCTGGATTCATTTTTCACCTTATTTTGCGAATGAATTCATGACCGTATAAAAATCATATGATCATGCTGTTTGTCCGGTTTGATGGGTTTCAATTTCTCAATATGAAGCCAACCACTTCCCGATGTATGATTCTACTCGATCAAAGTCAGGTATTTTACCAAATACCAAAGGCTTCAACTCCCTTGAGAAAAGTTTGCTTCTGGTTCCCAATTCCTGAAGAAACTGTTCGGAATCGAAACTTATGCCGTAGAAAGCAAGTTTTCTGTTAACCAATTCAGCATTAAACTTAATTTCTTTATTATGAATCAAATAATAGAGATCAAATATGTCTCTGCCTTTCTCACGTGTAAGGATCGCCCTGACTTTTTCGCTCCCAACCTCATCAAGATTCATTCCGGACAAAGTTTTTACCGGAATATCATACTGGGGAAAGTCTATCTTCAGTGGCATGCCTGGAAGAAGGACCTTCTCCCTACCACTGACCTCCGCATAGATTGCACATCTATCTTTATTACTGGTATGCAATGGTCCATTTATCATGAATCTGACTGAAATCCCATGTTCATTGTCTTTGATTCTCTTGATCTCATTTTCGTATCCATAGAGTCTCAGGGAACTCGAGATAAATGCCGGGAAGTCCTTCTTGATAGTTCCTCTGGCAGTGAAGTCAAGAACTTCTGAAAACCTGCTCAGCCCATGAAATAACCAAAGATAAGTTCCACCCTCGAAGACAAGAGGATAGTCGGAAACGATGGTGAGGATAAGGCTCTGGAGATAATGTTTCTCCTGTTGCTATGGCCTCATCCCGAAGAGTTTGGAGATCTCTCTTAACCTTTGCGAATCAATCATTCCGCAACCTCTAGAAGCTTTAGTTTTCCCTTTCCAGAAAATTTCTCCAGATATGATTTGAATTCACGGATTTTCCTGTTATGGAGATATGTTTGCAGGTCTTCCGATGAGAAATAATTAAGGTAATATCCATCAAGCAATGCCTTTTCCACTGTAGCAATAAAGCAATAACTTTCTCCAATGGTGTGGCGTTCATAGCCAAACATGAGCCCGTGGGGAATCCTATGGTATTCAAGTCCAAGATTATCATAAGTTATGGAATTTACCGGAGTCACAGACTGGACTCTGTGTGGAACCTGCTGTGAAACGTTATGGAAAAGTAAGGCAGAGGACAGAGATATGTATGAAGGTTCTATAAGCTGCGATGCTATAACAAAATCATTGTCTATGAAAGAAATTTTCCCTCGAAGCAAACGCTTTGCAACTCCATTCTTCCACAGCCTCGTCAGGTACACCGAAGCGGTATTGAAATCCTTGCCAATGAGGCTGGACAGCTGTGCTGTATTATAGACAGCCCTGTGAGAATTTACGGCCATTTCTTTGATTTTATACAGAGTTAGTTCCTTCGTTATCATCAGTCCGGTTTAACGATATTGTTCATACGGAATGACAATATAAACTTTGCAAATTTCCAGTTGTTTTTCAATTCCTGAGGTTACTGTGCATGATTTCGAATTGGTAATTGTAAGAGGATGTAACCTGAATAAAAGAAAAATGAAACAAATCAAAAAATGAATTCTGATAAATATTTATGACACTGAACTGACTGAAACAACAATCGGGATACTGATGCTTGAACCTGCATAGTTATTGCCGGCATCAGTTGAGAGTCCTATGTAGAATGAATAAGTGGCAGAACCACCGTTTCCAAGAGGTATGTTGAAATTCGAGAACAACGATCCAAGTGCGTATGCGTAGCCCGTCTCAGCTGGAGAAGAAATACCAGTGGACAGGCCACTTTCTGTAGTTGCGGCCAAATAGTCGCCTGCAGCTGAAAGTCCACTGATCCCTGACAGAGGATTAGCAGTGAATACATCATCTGAATTGAGGGAACCTGTTACATTGCTGAGATTAACGTTTACACCGGTCAATGTCAAAGCATTCAGTCCAGTTGTGCTGATCACTGGATCTGCGAATTCAATTCCAAGTGGGCCTTTGTCCTCAAGCACAAGATTGATCTGTACCCAGTCGCCTGGTGAAAGCTGGCTCACATTCACCCAATAAACAACGTTCTGTGCCCCAGACGATTCACTGGGAACTGTTGCCAGATTGGTCTCTTTATTGACGGGATAAACCTTGCTGTCATTCAAATAAGCTGTATTCGTGTTGCTTCCAAATCCGCCTGTGACTTTTACGCTGGTGTACTTTGAATATCCGGAATACAGTGTTGCATATTCATTTACAGAGATATGTCCAGCGGTTGCTGTTACATTTGTTGTTACGTCTCCACTGAAGGTCGAGAATGCCAGTGCACCTCCCATGACAACCAGTACAGGCACCATTACTAGAGCAAACAACTTTCTATTCATTTAAATACTCCTGAGGGCAGATTTTTAAGATCCACCCTCATTGCATTAAATATTTTGTAGTCCACTTATGCAGCAGATGTCACACTTGCGGTTAGTGTAAGAGTTCCTGAAGTCATCCCTGCATCACTGCTGGGAGCATTGCTAGTCAGTCCCACATAAAACCAGAAGACTGCAGTTCCACCAGGTGCAAGAATGCCAGATGGTTCATAGGTTGAGCTCGTTGTATACGCATTACCAGGATAGATGGCAAATTCCGACAGTCCACCATAGGCAAAGCCTGCTTCCCCCGATGTTGTTGCAACAACTCCATTGGTGCTTGAGAACGTTGCTGGTACCCAAAGCGATCCTACACTAGAGAAAGACATTGCACCAAGATTCACTGCAGATGAACCTGTGTTGTTAATGGCAAAGATCAGTGAGACGAAAGCACCAGGGGCAAGATTATTGACACTGACTGAGAAAGTTGCTTCGCTAGATCCACTCACGGCTGAGATGGTACCTAGTTGCTCAAGCGGTGCAACACCAGCAGCAGTCATCCCTACGCCATTAGGACCAGTTATTGTTACTACGGTATTTGTTGCATTGTATAGGGCAACATTTCCTGCTTCCGATAAGCTGAAGGTTGCAGACGAGGCTGTTACATCTGTGGTCACTGTGCCTGTAAAGGCTGAGAAAGCGAGGGCCCCGCTCATCACAACTAATACTGGCACAAGCGCCATTACTAACAATTTCTTGTTCATTTTGTTTTCACCAAAATTGTATGAGTTGTGCCATATATGAGATAAGTGAAACAAAATTATGTAGGGAAAATATGTACAAAAGATACAGAAAGGAATTAAGAATAGTTTACACCGAACTTATATTGCACCAGACGTCAGTCATAAACTGATTGTTGAAAAGAGGTTATGGTGCCAGCAGTGAGCTACTATTATTACTACTTTATTCGTATTATGGAAATGCCGTTAAGCGCATATGACGTTATCATTCGGAAAAGTTCTGCATTGGGTTGATAGGTTACAGGCCCTTATCGTGGAAGGATCAGCGGTATTCAAGATCATCTCATAGGAAAAATCGCAATGTTGTTTACCAGGTTGCCATAGGCTTACATAAAATGAGCAAAAAAAGCTCAAATATTCAGAGATGAGACGAATTGCAAATGGATCATAAAGATGGGAACAATGAAAAGAACATACCCATATGTGATAGTAAATTTAAGCCCGATAAATTACTTGAAAAGGATGGAAGGAGATGAGATAAAACGTTTGGATATCCTTTGATGGGTGCATCGTTGATGAAGCAGGAACATCTGACACTTTATCGTGTAAAGGGAGTCAGCTTTCCATATTTTTATACTTCCTAACTGCTTCATCCGCAGATTGCAGATCAAATTCCTCCGGATCATATTCACCAAGCCATTCCATTGTGGATTCATGCTCTGGATCGGCAGGATCTGAAACTACTTTCAACATATTCTGATATCCATATGCCCCGCCACAATCTTCTGGCGGGCCGTTTCTCTTTCCTCCAATGCATGCCGGTAAACTCATGCTCTGATCGTAAGGAAAAACTTTTTGGACCAATATACTGTGCTCCCAGTTATCGCCATAATCGTACGTGTAGGAAAATTTCGAGCCCTCTCTTAATGCCAGTTGCGCCAGCTTTGTTTCCCTGGAATCAATGTCATCAGGAAACTCATCATCCATCTGGTCTGGATTTGCATAACGCTCGCTTCCGATGTTAAATTCGTAAAGATGATAATTATACCACCCGAATGCAGCCTGAATGATTAGATGCAGGTCGTGAAGTGTTGTTAACGATCTTACAAGCAGCTTCCTCCATATTGGAGGAGAAATGCCTTTGATTGCAACACGAAGCTGGTAAACATCACTGATCTCTGCCCTTGAATGCGTTATTCGACTTCCTTTGTCATTCGATCTCTCATTGTTGGGAACAGGCTTTTCCACGTCCCTCTGCTTCCCTTTGGATTTCATCAGATCTCCCTCCAGAATTTCTGTGATATCTGTTTTTTTAAGAACGTGATAAAAAAGGTCCTTTCTAAACTGGTTTGAAAACATAACGTAAATCTTCTCCCCAACAAGTGACAGGGTACAAAGTGTTGTTGTTATTTTAACAGGCTGATATATTCTGCTATCATAAAATTGTATTTCGATGGGATTTCTGTCCATGCCGTCAACTGATTGTGTTACTGTTATGTCCATTCCCATGAACCTGAGCCTGAAATCGCTTTCTTCAAGATGCTTCAGAAATGCCATGAGCCGCATGATAACTAAGAAATCATTCAGCTTCACGGAAAACGGGCGTGATGAAAGTGTATTCACAACGGGTTTTCCGCCATGAAGTGGATTTTTCTCAACTGGAATTTTCAAGTTGCGCAGGAATTCGATCCGCTTTTCAAGAGTTTTGTTGGTGTTAAGCAGATACTCATTCATGATCCTCTGTAGAGTTGTAGCAGTGAAGAAGTCTGTATCCACTTCAACAACTTTATTGTATCTTTTTTCTTTGTTATTTCTTATGAATTCAACAATGGGCGCCGGCAGTGAGCCGCTTAACTCGGCAGGTGTCAGCCCTTCCTTGTTGACCGGAACTAGAAAATTGAAGTATCGCACTGCCACATTCATAGCTCCTTCTATATCGTGAGTAATATCATACTCCTTATCAGGCATCAATATCTGAAAATCCACGCCCCTGATATGCGCCATATCTATAACCTCAAATGTCCTCAGATGTTTGCGGGTATATTAATTTCACTGATTAGACCCGGAGTAGTTTAGCAACCGCTGCTGTGGAAGCAAGCTAAGAACTTTGTTTTTCACATTCAAAGCCACGTTCGACCATAGACTTTTTATAAAGTCTACTTAGTATGTGCCTTAAAAAGGAACATTAACTGAAGGTGTTGGTTGTTTTATCATAGTATTTAACATTTAAGGAATGGGTATTTTATACTGATGATTTGTAATCTTTTCAAGGCAAACGATGAAAGAAACGAGGTAAATGAAATTATAGCCAGAGCCAATAGGATACCTGTCTGGTCTTTACCGACAGCCTTTTTGGCAATTATTGGCCTTGGTTATTTTTTCACGTTCTACGACATTTCGGATATCGGTTTGGCGATGCCTGCCATTGCTTCGCAGTTTCATATTGGGGCCTCCACAAGCCTCTTCATTGCATTATCAGTTGGACTGATAGGTTATGGGATAGGATCTTACATTATTGGCAGCACTGCAGATGTCTTTGGCCGTTATCGTTCAATGATATTGACAATGGCCCTCACTGCCTTAGGCTCATTTGGAGATGCGATTTCCGTTAACGTGCCTGAGCTGACCATATTCAGGTTTATCACTGGTCTTGGTCTTGGCGCAGACCTGAATCTTGTATCAACATACATCAGTGAATTCGCACCTCCGTCGGTAAGGGGAAAGATAACAGTCTACACCTTTCTGGTAGGAATTCTGTGACAGGCAGTCACGCCTTTCATTGGATTGAGTCTTGTTCCTGTTTTTTACAACGGCTGGCGCTGGTTATTTGGAATAGGAGCAATAATTGCCGTGATCGCACTGATATTGAGATTTGAGCTTCCAGAATCTCCCAGATGGCTTGCGACCAGAGGAAAGAACCTGGAAAAGGCAAAGAAAGTTCTTGAAATGATGGAGGCAAATGCCATAAAGAAGGTTGGAAAGCTCCCTGAACCGGATATCTCTTCCGTTGTGGTTGAAGAGCAGAAATTTCCGACGCTGTATCTGTTCAAAAGACCATACTCATCTCGACTCGCACTTTTGATTTTTGTCTGGTTCTTCTGGTATATTGGAAATTATGCGTTCCTTGGGGATGCTGCAACTCTCCTCTCTGCGGCAGGCTTCTCCGTGGCTAAATCCATACTCTACATCGCCATAGGTGCAATTGGATATCCTGTTGGAGCTCTGGCAATGCTGTATACAGCTGATAAGATGGAGAGGAAGTACATCATATTCATTGACACAGTTGTCTGGTTCATAGGGCTGCTATTGTTTGCAACAATGAACCATATAGCTTTGTTTGCCGGATCATTCCTGGCTTCCATGGCACTTGGAATGTACCTTCAGGTGGCATATACCTTTACGGCTGAAAACTATCCAACAAGGGCAAGGAGTTCCGGTTTCGCTCTTACTGATGGAATAGGCCACGTGGGAGGAGCATTTGGAGCTATAATATTACCTATAATTGTAACAGCATTCTCCTTTGCGGTGGGCTTCAGTTTCATAGCGGTAACTGGGCTTATTGCAGGGGTTCTTGTGCTGGTTGCTGGTACAAAAACAACCGGGCAGACCCTGGAGGCTGTTTCTGCGTGACATCCATGTAGGCCGCGGATATTCATTTTTCATTCTAACCTATATTATTTAACATATGGTTACAATTCTCTTTAGGAGAGTATTTCCAGCTCAGATTGAGAAATATCTTGATTAATCCTGATGATATTGTATCTCTGTTCAAATTAAACCAACGAATCTATCCGAATAAAAATATGTGGGAACTGTGACCTCCTCTCCCAGCTTTCGCAGGGAGCTTCCCACTTCAAAGGTTGCTGGCGGAATCTCCATGGGCTTGAAATCCCCCCGGTCCGAAGGTACTCTGTCCCTCACGCTAAGCCATCTGCCTTTACGGATGCAGGCACGCATGAAACAATATGCTATCCGACCTGTTTCACTTCTGTCTGCCAGCGGACAACACGACATTCTGGGGGAAAATAATAAGCTTTTCGCTCGCTTTAATCCCCTATCTTGCGATAGGGGAATTCCCACTCACAGATGTTAAATTTCTTTAAACGTCAGATTCTCTCAATGCCAAATGAAATGCCAAGATCGCTGACCAGCAGAATCAGGCATAATTCATTATCTGTAATGATTCGGATAGCAACATCGTTGTATGAATCCAATGTTCCCTCGAAGGCTTCGGTTATTTCGAATACCTCACCATTAGCCCGTCTACATGGGAATGAAAAAGCCCTCTCAGGTCCATGATCCAGAGGAAATATTCGAAGCCGTGATCCCTTTCCGACATTGGACATCAGTGACAAGAAGAAATCTCCATTCATGGAAACTACCCCATCTGTACCACATTTTTTAGTTCATTTATGTCTACTTTCAAACAGTAGTATTTGTCGGTTCTTATGTAAACATAAGTTCCGTCAAAATCTTCCAGAACTCCCTGAAACGGTTCAGAAAGCTCTATTGGCATTCCTTCTCTTCCGTAACACGAGACTGCATATGCAGTGAAAATATCTCCATAAGTAGTACTCATAGGATATACTGCAATTTTTGCACCCTTGGGTATTCTTCGTACTCGCAGCACAATTTCCTTCTCCATGTGGACGTACTTTCGAAATCTATATTTAATGATATTATACGTGCACAGTGCACGTGCGTTAACTTTAAGTTGAACAATGAATACCGCGGCAGTAATAATGTTCTATTTCTGGTCTGAAAGCCGGATAATTAACAGATATTGACAAAGTAACATAATTATCAATATGTCTAACAGTTAAAGTTATCCCGACGTAAATTGAGTTTAATTCATTCTTTTCTAACTAATAAAATAAAAAATAGAATTTAACTGGGTCCAGTGAGATATCAGACATTAAGTGCCCGAAAAAGAAGCAGATAGCCGATCAGTGAAATCGAATTGATCACAAGAAGCACAGAAGCGAGCCATGCCCCGTATCTCAAGGAAAGGAAATAATATATTATGACTGCTATGAAGGAATCTGACATCAATATGGCGCTGAGGGTCATGATATTACCGAGGGCTCTTGATTTCATGGTTATGTAGCTCCTTATATACAAAATCATTACAAATGCAAATACTACCATTGCAGCAACTAGAACCACCATATTTGCGATCCATAAAGGTCCCAATTCAGTTTCCCCCTCCTATTCTGCCTGATTGCCTGATTATATCTCTGAATATCTCAATATTTTTTTCAACCGTTGGCCCAGGGAAGTACGTTTTGCCATATCCGTCGCCCATGACTGTGATCAGGTCATTCTCCAGCAGCACCTTAATGTGATGATCAATTGTCCGGTAATTCACATTCAGTTCACTGCACAACTGGTTTGCATTTTTGGGTCTTTCCATCAAAGACAGCATTATTCTCGTTCTCATGAATCCTCCTCTTGTGGATACGAACAGCCACCATATGAGTCTCTTGAATGAAGTTTCGAAATCAGTGGAAGTCAATTTTCATTAGAAAAGGATGAATGGAAATAAATGTATTCCACCATTTCAATCAGATTTTGCTCAGGACGTTGCTGCCAGTAATGCGGAATGTTTCGTCATAGATCATGTATTCCGGAAGTCCATGCGCAGTTGAATATCCTGTGTTGTAATACATTATGTCGTATGACACGTTGATATACTTGAACTGTGAGGTGTTGGCTGCATTCTGGACTACGAACTGAACGTCAGCGCTTACATTAGCAGTGTTCCCCGCCAGTGTTACTGTTGGAGGTGCTTCAGCATAGAACCACACTGCAGACCAGAGACCGAAGAATCTGTTCCAGGTGGTGTTGATCTGTGATATGCCGGAATATGTTCCGTTTAGTGGCCCGCCAATCCAGTGAAGAGTGGCATTTGATTCATACTGCTGCATCACAGTGGTGTTGTTCTCAATGGCAATGTTGTTCCAGTGACTGAAGGCCAGGTTTCCAACGTAATTTGAAAGGACAAACTGTTGTGTGGGTGATATAAATCCAGATCCTACAATATGCCATGTTTCACTGAGGATTGCCCAAGAATTGTTCTCCTTCATGTACGTAAGCGAATAACTTATGTTAAGATACTGTGTCTGAATGCTGGCAGTGTACGGGGTGAGAACAAACTGGTTCAGAGAAGTCACTGTAGCCATGGACCCCGATACCATAACTGCCGGAGGAGATTCTGTATAATACCATACAGCTGACCAAAGTCCAAAGAACCTGTTCCATACGGAAGTTATATTTTGAACACCAGTGTATGTCCCAGTCAATGGCCCGCCAATCCAGTGAAGAGTGGCATTCCCAAGGTACTGAGGTTTCAGAAGGGATGCGTTTTCAATGGCGATATAATCCCAGTGTGCGTAGGCGTTGTTCAGTACAACTGACGACTGCTGATTCTGGTAATCAGCCTTAACAGAATTGTAACTGGCTTTCTGGCTTGAAGCAGCAGAATATTCAAAGACAAATAGTCCGGCCATTATTATGGTCAGGGCAATGAATACAGCCGCCACATACATTATTGTTTTGCTGTTCATAACTCATTATTTCAGGGGATTTTAAGGATATTTTTCAAGATTGGATGCAATTCATGTGCAAATCTTATCAAAATGACTGTTTTATTCAGGGTGCGTAACTGAATGCTGCTGAACCCTATTCAGCAATACTGAATTTTTGCCATCAAGCTTAAGGATGAAAGATGCTGTTAAAAGCTCCTGAATGCAGTTATATATATTCAAAATGCCTAAGTTATCTAATATGGTGGACATCAGGAGATCAATTTCCGGGCGAATGGAAAGAATCGTTGATCTGTCAAACCGGATATACCAGTTAGCTGAATTGGGGAGCCAGGAGGTAGTGTCCTCACAGATTCTATGCGATTTCCTTTCATCAGAAGGCTTCAAGATCACTAAACCGCTGCTGAATATGAAAACTGCCTTCAGGGCAGAATACGGAAAGGGAGGTACCACAATAGGTTTCCTGGCAGAATACGATGCACTACCCAACGGCCATTCATGCGGTCATAACCTTATCTCTGCATGGGCGGTCGGATGCGCAACAGTGCTTAAGGATGTATCCACAGACATAAAAATCGTCGTGATCGGAACACCCTCAGAGGAAGGAATTGGAGAATACGCCGGAAGCAAGGTAACCATGGCCGCTCAAGGTGTATTCGACGACATTGACATGGTATTCGGCTTCCATGCTGATGATAGATGGGGAGTTGGTTCCACGTCTCTGGCAGATATCACACTGCAGCTTACCTTTTCGGGAAAGGCGTCACACGGTGCAGACGCTCCTCAACTGGGAATCAATGCCCTTGATGCGGCAGTCAGCACATATTCTGCCATCAACAGCCTGAGAGGTTGGGCAAAGAATGACCGGCACCTTGTCATAGGAATGATCATCAGGGAAGGAGGGCAGGCAACAAATGTCATTCCCGATAAGGCCGTAATGGATGTGGAAATCCGGTCAACTTCATCAGATTTCGTCAGGGAATTTTCTGGAAAGGTTGAGAACATGGCCATATCCATAGGCAGTGGATACGGGGCAACAGTCAAGGTGCGGCAAATAACACCGCTCTATGAGAGTTACCTGCACTCCAGATCTCTTGATTCCATACTGGTTAACGAGTTGAAAAAGTTGAATATAAATCCAGTCAATGTTGATGATGATTCCCAGATACCATCTGGAAGTACCGATGAGGCTAACGTGAGTATGGTAGTTCCAACAGGGCATATAGATATGCAGATCGGTTATCCGGGCATTCCTGGCCACTCAGATGAATTCAGGGAGGCAGCCAATCCGTATGCGTGCTCCACAAACCTGTCTCTTGCAATTGAGGCAACAGTGAATGCTGCAATCAGGGCATCCAGCCATGAAATGAAAGCTCAGATACTTGGGGAATTCCAGGAGGCGAAAAAGAAATGAGGGAAGATTATAGCGAGGTTAAGGAAATAGTCAGGCCTCCATCTCTTAAGCCAGGAGATGAGATAAGAATCATTGCTCCCGCAAGCGTTCCAGACATGAGGGCGCTTTCAAAGAGTGTTACGAGGCTTACAAAGATGGGCTACAGGATATCGCTTGGCAAGAACATCAGGAAACTTGTACAGAGAAATTCGCTTGCAGCACCGAGCCAGGACAGGGCTGATGAGATCATGACGGCATTCTCAGACGATTCCGTGAAAGCCATCCTCTGTGCGCGGGGTGGATACGGCTCCATACACATTCTTCCATACCTTGATTACGACCTTATCAGGGATCACCCGAAGATCTTCGTGGGATACAGCGATATAACAGCGCTGCACATGGCCTTCAACAAGCTTTCAGGCCTCATAACATTCCATGGACCAATGCCTGCATCGGATCCGGATGAGTACAGCAAGGCCACATTCAAAAACTACACTGAAGTTCTCTCAGGAAAGTCAGATGATCTCTCCCAGTTCATAGACAACGTTGTGAAATATATTCACAAAGGAAAGGTCGACGGAAGATCTGTTGGCACGAACATATCTGTTTATTCCTCACTGATAGGCACCAAATATCTGCCCTCATCTGACGGAAGGATACTGTTTGCTGAAGACACTGGGATAACATCGGGAGACCTCGACAGGTATTTCTCCGTCATGCAACTTTCCGGTATTCTTGACAGATTTGTTGCATTTGCACTTGGCGATTTCAAGCAGATTGTCGACATTGAGGAACCAATGCCATATATTGAGGATATAGTGCAGCTTTATCTCACAGAGTTGCAGAAGCCTTCCATTTACGGACTTCCCTTCGGCCATGTTGCAGACAGCCAGATGCTGATACCCATGAATGCTATGATGACTCTATCCACAGACTATCCCTATGTTGAGCTGAAGGAAAATATCGTGGAATGAGTGCTACACTATGGCAGTTTAATAAGGCAGAGAACAGGCAATGTCTCTGTTCCTCAGTCTGAACAGGGGAATGTGTTGAAGGCATATCTCCATTGCATGCAGACAGGGACGTATGAACATGGAACGCTGATACCAGCAGAAATGTAATTTTCAGGACCGTAAAGATATTAGAACTCGTAAATGGGTTCTTGCAAAACCGTCCGAACCGTGAGGGATGAAGGCGAAAGCGGAGCAGAAGCGAGAAACTCCGAGCTTTTGCTGGGAGATTGTGTCGGGAAGTGCATGTACCAACTTCTATCGTTCCTTTGACCGGCATATCGGGGGCGATGTTTCCATGTGCAAGGTATAATGATCCAACGGATTTGTAGAATTCCATTGAAATATTGCCACTTCCTAGTGATTAGAACTAAGCCTCAACCATGGTCTGCGCATGTTAATTTACTAAAACCTAGAATTGTTGGAACGAATCTTGCAATTGTTCTTCCTCTATTCTATGACTCATCTCTTGACTTCCAAATGTTGTCCACCTATATCCCGTACACTGTATGGTGAAGGATGACAAATATACCCATGTGCATCAAAGAAACATAAATCAGGTATTTGCAATTTAAATGCCCCCGATTAAATGTAAATTGTAAGTCTGAATTATTCTATCAACAATGTTTATGAATTAATTGGAATATTGCCCTGTGTGAACCTTGATTATCTGAAGGTGTTCGTGGATCTGGTAAACTCTGGAAACATGCGCAAGACCGCCAGAAATCTTGGGATAACTGAAGCCACAGTGAGCTACAGGCTAAAGCAGCTTGAAGGCATGGTGGGTAACGAACTTTTCTCCCGTGATTCTAAGAAGCTTGAGATCACGCAGTTTGGCAAGGAATTTTACCCCGATGCCATACAGATCGTCTCCATAATCGATAGGTATTCCCGCAACCATGATACGAGCAGTACCCTTAAGACCATGAAGGTTTCGTCAGGAGAAATAGCCGCCATACATCTTTTGCCGGGACTCATAAAGAGCTTCAGGGATAAAAATACGGATATCTCTGTGGATATGGAGATCGGCAGTTCCTATGAAATCATTCAGAAACTTGTTGACGCCAAAACCGATGTTGGCTTCGCGGTCAGCCTTAGTTTTCCGGAGTTTCACTCCGTTCTTTCCAGGATGGGGGTAACCCAACTTACTGACATAGAGCTTATTTTCATTGCTCCTACTGGCTGCAAGTTCCTGGAAAGAAAAGTCCTGAAACCAAAGGATCTTGTCGTGATGCCTTATATTTCAAGGTATGGTAATTCCGGGGTGCAGGCTCAAATTGAAAAGATACTCCAGAATGCCGGAATGTCCGAAAGCGATCTTAACATTGTATTCAGGCTGGAAAATTCATCATCAGTAATAAATGCAGTCTCTGAGGGACTTGGCGTATCAATAGTGGCAATGGTGCAGGCTGAGAAGCATATCAAAAATGGATCCATAGGGTGGCTGCCAATTGATACTGATGTTAAAACAAGCCTCTATCTGGTAGACAGATGGAACGGAACAAATGAAACGGTAAACAGATTTGTCTCCTTTGTGAAGTTCTACATGGACAAATACCTTAATAAAAAATAGAAAATGGTGCAGATTCCTAAGACACCAGATATTTTTTTACTGTTGCTTCATTGAGATCTATCCCGAGTCCCTCAGTTTTTGGCACCCTGATCTTTCCCCCCGATTGCGCATCCAGGTTAACCTTCAGAAGATCACTTTTCAGGGGATTGGATTGCTCGTGGGACCATGCAGTTCTCATGTACTCATATGTGAGGAAATTCTGTGCATAGGCTGCCAGATGCAGCTCGGCCGTCATTGTTACGCCCGAGGAGCTTCCCGTGTGAGGTGCGTATGGGATGCCGTAGGCTCTGGCCATCGACAATATGTTCCTCACTTCAGTGAATCCCCCGGCACGCCCAACATTTGGCTGGATGATGTCTATATTCCCGGATGTTATAAGATCCCTGAACCCATATTTCGTGAATTCTGATTCTCCTGCAGCTATTGGTATATCCAATTTCTGCGTGAGTTCATGATATCCTGGCATGTTGTCAGGCGGTATTGGCTCTTCAAACCAGAACACGTCATATTTCTCAAATATTCTTCCTAGCTTCAGTGCTGAATTGACTGTATATCCGGAATTGGCATCCACCATGATTGTAAGATCATCACCATATTCTTGCCGAAGCAGCTTGACAGCCAGCGCATCCTCTTCCACGCCTCTGCCTATCTTCAGCTTCACCTGAGTGAACCCCTCGTTAAGGATGTTCTTCACCTCCTGCACTACCTCCTTGGGCTTCCTGAATCTAATGGACGAAGCATAGCACTGTATGTCATCGCGGAACTTCCCTCCAAGCAGGTTATAGATAGGGAGTTTGAGCGTTTTACCCATGAGATCCCAGATGGCCATATCGACACCGCTGATGGCCTCTATCATGTAGCCTTTGTAGTGTCCGCGTTGCTTCATTGTGGCATACATCTCTTCCCACAGGAACTCATAATCGAATGCGTTTTTTCCCGCGATTATGGGTGTGAGTACGTCCATTATGATGCTTTTAAGTGCTTCCGGAGCAAGTCTTGTCATGCATTCTCCAATGCCCGTAAGCCCGTTATCTCCCGTTACCTTTACAATCACACTTTTGTAGGACCCAAACACTATGGATTTGAGTTCCTGGTAATATGGCAGGCTCTCCGGCGGTGTGGTAAGATCAGTTATTGGCACCACAAGGTTGAGAACCTCCACGCCTGTAATTTTTAACTCCTGCATAGCTTTCACATTTCCTGGGGTACAATGATGTCAACAAAGTGCCCCTGAAATGGTAACTTCAAGCAATGTTTAAACTTTTCTATCAAACTACATATTGATAGAAATCCTTATACATTCAATTGATGTATACCTCATGAGGGAAATCATAATGAGTGATTTATCTGACAGAAGTGTTGGAAAAGCCGGAAGCATTCCGGCCCGTCTTGAAAGATTGCCCGTTAGCAGGTATCACTGGACGCTCGTGATACTGGTGGGGTTCATTTACATGTATGAATCTCTAGACCTGGGGATAACAGGAACTGTGAGTACCGTGCTAGGACATTTTCCGGGCCACACAGCTTTTCTTATTGCATTTTTCGGAATCGCCGTAACAGTGGGCATCGTGATAGGAATGGCATTTTCCGGGAGACTGGCTGACAGGTATGGAAAGAGGAGAATTGTGCTGTTTGGCCTGATCATTCTTCTTGGAATGTCAGGGGTTATTGCCGTCATTCCTGCGAATTTTCCGCTACTGATTGTGCTGCGTGTCATACAGGGAATTGCCGCTGGAGCCGTATACGCATTCCCATATTCCTACCTGGTGGAGTTCATTCCAAAGAGCCGGAGAGGCTACTTCATCGGTTTCATAGACCTGTTCTTCGTTTTCGGATATTTTCTGGCCCCACTGATTTCCCTCTTTGCAATACCATACTTGAGCCCATCAATATCGTGGAGGGTTGTGTTTGCTATAGGATTCGTTCCCATCGTCCTCTACCCCCTCTATTACAGATATATCCCGGAATCACCCAGATGGCTTGAGCGGAACGGGCGCTATGAAGAGGCTGATAATATAGTCACTGGCATTGAAGATAGAATCAGGAAACAATACGGCAAAGAACTTCCCGCACCCGTGATAACAGAGGATCTCAAGGAGGTTGAAGCCATCAGGCCAGGGGTTAGGGACCTCTTCCAGAGAAAGTATCTGCGCTACTCAATTCCGTTGTGGATATATACATCGGCGATGTTATCGGGTTTCTACATCTCGAGCATATATGCACCGACGATCTTTGAGAGTTTCGGCTTCACGGCTTTCTACGCACTGCTATTCACCCTGATCATGAATGGCATAATGCTGTTTCCAAAGATGGGGGTCATGTTCACGGCAGACCGTGTTGGAAGGAAGAGGCTGGGAATTATGCTGATGGCTCTTGCTGCCGTATTTTCACTGCTCCTCTACACAGTTCACTTCAGCCTTGTCCTTGTTGTAGTACTGGTTTTCGCGGTGTTCTGGTCTGTTAACGCCAATTCCCCACTGTGGAGAATGTTCGCCAGCGAAACATACCCCACAACCGCCAGGCAAACGGGAGTATACTTCAATGAAATGGTATCACGGCTGTGGTCGGGTGTCATCTTCACACTGATAATAGGGTATGACATAGTGTCTGCCTCACTGAAAGGATCTGCAAAAATACATGCAATATATTTCTCCTACCTGCTCATAGCAATAATCAGCATTATAGGAGCCATGTCGGTATACTTCCTGAAGGAAACCGCCAATAAGCAGCTTGAAAAAATAGAATATGAGATAAACAGGGAAACAGAAGTGAGACAATGAGTATTTACAGGATTGCAGTGGCAGATGGCGACAGTATTGGTCCTGAAGTTGTGCACGCGTCAATGGATGTGTTAAACTTCCTTCAGGATTCCATTTTCAGCGACGTGAAAATTGAATACAGAGAAGTTGAGGTTGGTTGGAAAGGGCTGAAGTCGCAGGGGTCAAGCCTGCCCGAGGAATCGGTGAAGAAGATGGAGGCAAGCGATGGTCTCATACTGGGCCCACTGGACGTCGGCAGGTATCCAGTTGGGGACCCTGGGGGACCGAGTCCCTCCGGAAAAATCAGGAAACATTTTGATCTCTTTGCCAACATCAGGCCAACTGTTTCCTACGGCATCAACAGGAATTACCCCGATGGTGAAGTCAACCTGGTGATTGTAAGGGAGAACACGGAGGGTTTCTATGCTGACAGGAACATGTACATGGGAAATGGGGAATTTATGCCAACGAAGGACGTCGCGATGGCAGTAAGGGTCGTGACAAGAAGAGGGTCCCAGCGCATAATAAGGGAGGCTTTCAGGCTGGCCGCCGCCCGGAGGCAGCACGTGACCGCCGTACACAAAGGCAATGTTCTAAAGGTTTCAGATGGTCTCTTCCTCCAGGTATTTGGCGAGATCGCAGAGGAATTTCACGCTATCCGGGCCGATGACAAGATAGTTGATGCAATGGCATTTGACATTCTGACCAACCCACAGAAATATGATGTCATTGTCACCACAAACATGTTTGGTGATATACTCAGTGATGAGGCCGCAGGAATTGCCGGGAGTCTCGGGCTTGCCCCCTCACTGAATTCAGGCGAAAATTATGCTATGGCCCAGGCGGTACATGGGTCAGCACCGGACATTGCAGGGAAAGGGATAGCTAATCCCATTGCTGAGGTCCTATCCTGTGGAATGCTCTTGGACTGGCTTGGAAGCCGTAACAATGATCCCAGGCTGGCAAAAATGTCATACCTGATTGAATCAGCCGTCAGGAAACTGATCGTTAAGAGAGAAAACCTGACTCCGGACCTTGGAGGTCACGGAACCACGGAATCAATAACCAGAGGAATTATCAGCAGATTGGAGGAGATGAAGAAATGAAGGAAACCTGGATAGATTTCAGCCATACATACGAGGAGGGGATGCCTGAGGCTGCAGGCCATGCACCAATGAAAGCTGAGAGGGTGAATAACAGGAATACCGGCTCCAGGATAACTAACATCACATTCAATTCGCATTGCGGCACCCACATAGACGCTCCATACCACTACGTTGACGGAGGGAGAACCATTGACACGTTCTCTCCTGATTCCTTCCATGGGCTGGCTGCCATCCTCGACCTGGCCAGAGATGAATTTCAGGCAATAACCTACCAGGATATACACGCAAACAGGGATCTCATTATGAGGGCAGACTTCGTTTTCATAAGGACCGGGTGGGAGGAAAAGTGGAACCTTGATGAATACATATGGAAGTATCCATACATATCTGCAGAGGCTGCAGAATACCTGACAAAATTTAATATCAGGATGGTTGGAACAGACACCATGTCCCCGGATCCATCTCTCAGGAGCGGACTCAGGAAAGGTTCTCCTGCGCACATGGCACTCCTGCCAAGAAACATCCTGATTATTGAGAATCTTACGGGAATGAAATCTGTTGCAGGCAAAATTGTTGAGGTTTTCTGTTTCCCACTGAAATTTGCGAAAGGAGACGGATCTCCTACCAGGATAGTTGGCAGGCTCCAGGGATAGGTCCATTCCAAATTTTTATTGCCCGACACCCGTTGACCTAGCATTCCTATTTTGATCCAGTTGTGAGTCTCAGACATCTCCCTGAAATATTTCCTGAATTGAAAAAAAACAAAATCAGGGAGGAGTGATCTCATCCCTGATAAAGGATTTTACTGCATCAAAATTGACGGCATGGCCTGCTGAACCAGAAGCCATGCTTCTGTTAATCGAAACAGCATAGTGGCACTGTACCTTGTGTCCGATTGAAACCTCTGAAAGCACAGGCTTGGTCTCACGACACAATTCTGTTGCAAGAGGGCATCTCGGCGCGAATTTACAGGCCGGAAGTGCATCATCCACAGTTTGGGTGAAAATATTCTCGCCAAGACTTTCGCTGATGCTTCCCTGAACACCCATACTGGACAGTATTAATGCAATTGTGTATGGATGTGTTGCTTCTCGGATTATCTGCTCTGTGGTGCCGGATTCAATGATTTCCCCACGGTACATAACATAAATTCTATCACTGATGTATCTCGCTGATGCGATATCATGTGTAATATAGAACAGTGTCACCCCGGCTTCATTTCTTAATTTCCTGAGCAGATTCAGTATTCCCGCCCTCAGGGAGACATCCAGCATTGATATGGGTTCGTCAGCAACAAGAATCCGTGGACTCATGGTCAGGGCCCTGGCTATTGAAACACGCTGCCGCTGTCCTCCACTGAGCTGATGAGGATATTTATCAATGTAATCACTAATGGGAGTGAGTTCTGCTTCCATCATTGCCTTCCTTACAATCCCATGGATTTCGGTCTCAGTCTGGGCAAGCTTGTTTATTCGCACAGGCTCCGAGATTATCTGATAAATTGAGAAACGTGGATTGAGGCTTTGAAACGGATCCTGGAATATTGTCTGTATCCCTTTCCTGAGATTCTTGACAAGTTTTCTGTCTTCAAAACTCACTTTACCCCCCAGTAATTCCAGCGTGCCATCACTGGGAACTTCCAGCAGGCCGATTATCCTGCTCAGGGTGGTTTTACCCGATCCGGTTTCACCCACAAGGGCAACAGATTCTCCCTCATTAACGACAATATTTACGCCTGAAACTGCTGTCAATTCAGCTCCCTTACCACCTCTACCCGCTCTTAAACCAGCTCTCTTTGCAAATCTCTTGGTAAGATCGCGTGTTATTATTACAGGATTCTGCTTTACGGCCTTAACTAAATTGATCTTGGCTGAGACCCCTTTTCCCTGTACTTTGCGACCATTTTTAAAAGGCAGAACCACACAGGCAACCTCATGCGAGTTGCTGACAGCCCTGAGATTCTCAGAACCATCATTGCGGCAGGAATCTTGCACATAATTGCATCTTTCAACAAAGGGGCAGCCATGAATAACCTCAGTTAACCCGGGAGGGGCGCCGGAAATGGGCTCAACCTGTTCTATGTCCTCTGTCAGTTTCGGGATAGAATCTATTAGCAGAGCCGTGTAAGGGTGCTGGGCAATGGTGAAGTTCACTCCCGGAAGCTTTTCCACGATACGTCCTGCATACATTACCATGATTCTATCGGAGAGGTTGGAGACCATTGACACATCATGGGAGATGCTAAGGATGGATACATTGAATTTCTTCCGTAGATTTCGCAGTTCCTCTATTATCCTGTATTGCGTTATGACGTCAAGTGATGTTGTTGGCTCGTCAGCAATAATTAGGGCCGGATGCAGCGAGATCGCCATGGCTATGACCACCCGCTGCTTCATTCCTCCGCTCAGCTGGTGCGGATATGCATCATAAACCCACTTGTCAAGGCCCACAGTGTCTAGGAGCTGCCTGACCATTTCTACGGCTTTCTCGCGCTGGACATTCTCCCGGTAGATATAGATATCAGAAATTTGCTCCCCCACAGTGAACAGGGGGTTCAGAGAATCCAGGGCTCCCTGGAACACTATTGATATTCCCTTCCACCGGACCACCTTCAGACTTTCCTCAATCTTTGTTGACTTTCTGGTTGTCCTCAGGGTATATGAGGCTCCTCTTTCAGAATCGACAATGACCTCTCCCTTGAAGTATACCCGGCCTGAGGTCACCACTGTGTTCTGGGGAAGAATATGCGAGATTGCCATTGCCAGTGTGGACTTTCCACAACCACTCTCCCCCACTATGCCGATGCTTTCATTTTCCCTGATTCCAAAGGTCACGTGAGATAAGGCGTAAACCCTTTTGTTACCGATGGTATATTCGAGCGAAAGGTCATCCACATACAGGATGTAATCCTCATAATTTATTCCGTTAAACATATTATCTCCTCAAGGTTACGTCAGTAACCTCCCTTATTGTATCTCCCATCATGTTGAATGCGATTACTATGAAGACAATGAACAGCCCGGGAAATATGGAAATCCACCACTGGCCTGAGATGACATATTGAAGTCCGTCAGTAATCATGGAGCCAAGCTCCGGTGTGGGAGGAGGTATTCCTACCCCCAGGAAACTCAGGCTTGCCGCTATTATTATTGCATTCCCAAGTCCCAGAGCATACAGGATGATTGTTGGTGTAATGGCAACAGGAAGTATGTGCTTTGACATTATGTGCCATCTGGATGCTCCCTGTGAAATAGCTGCCTGAATATACAGATCGCTCTTTGTTGAAAGAACAGCGCTTCTTGACACTCTTGCAAATCCAGGTATTGAGATTACAGTAACTGCTATTATTATGGTCCAGAATCCCTGCCCTATGACTATGGCAATGGCGATGGCAAACAGGATTGAAGGAAATGATAGGAGAATGTCCATGACCCTCATTATGCCGTTGTCCGTGATCTTGCCCATGTATCCAGCCAGCAGGCCAAGTGCCACTCCAAGTATGTAACCCAGCGAAATTGAAAGGAAGGCAATGGCCATGTCCAGCCTTATGGCATAGAGCACGCGTGAAAAGACGTCCCTTCCGTATCCGTCCGTTCCAAACAGATGAGATAGTGATGGTGGGGCAAGCCTGTTTGTGAGATCCAACGCAAGAGGGTTATATGGGGCTAACAGAGGCCCAAATGCTGCCAGAAACACGTAAACTGAGAGTATGGCCGCTGCAGCAACTCCAGTGGGATTGCGGAAATACATGGAAACCGTCTCGAATAGTTTACCATGAACGCTGAAGAAGCCATTTCTCTTAATCGTTTGAATATCCTCAATCATTCTAACCAACCCTCACTCTGGGATCAACATAAGCATAGATCAGATCCGCCAAAAAGTTGAAAAAGGCGAATAGCAGTCCCGAAATAAGAACAACAGCCATGACGCTGGGATAGTCAAGCTGATCTATGGCCTGCACCGCAAAAAGACCAAGCCCCTGCCAGGAAAATACAGTTTCGGTCAAAACCACACCGCTGATTATGGCACCAGCCTGTATAGCAGCAACCGTGATGCCAGGCAGAAGAGCATTCCGAAGGGCGTACTTATTCACGATGATTTTCCTTGGAAGCCCTATGGCGACGGATGTCCTCATGTAGTCCCGGTTGAGTATATCCAGCATGCTTGATCTTATGACCCTGGACAGTGTGGCTATGCTGGCAAATGAGAGCCCGACTGCAGGCAGGATTATGTGCCATGTGGCATTTAAGAAATCTGGAAAATTAAGCTCAAGCAAGCTGTCCAGTATGGTCATGCCGGTAATCCTGGTTGGCGGGGTAAGGCTCTGACTCAATTGGCCGTAAGGTGCCGGCGCAACTCCTAGATACGTGTAAAAGACGAGAATCATCACAATTTCAATCCAGAAAACAGGCATGGAAATGCCAAGAAGGGAAAGGATCCTGCTGGTATGGTCTCCTGCCTTGTTGACCCTGAGGGCAGCGTAAACACCGGTGACCACGGCTATGGGTACGGAAATAATCATTGATGCGAGACCAAGTTCCAGGCTGGCGGGGAATCGTATAGCTACCTCATAATTGACAGGCTGACCCAAAATATATGAGTACCCAAGATTGAAATGCAGCAACTGCCAGAGGTAGAGGAAAAATTGGATGTAAAGAGGTTTGTTGAGGCCAAGTTCGGCTTCTATTATCTTCAGTTCGGTTCCATTGACTTCCGGACCTATCAGTATGAGCGCAGGATTTCCGGGAACAATTCTGGAGAGAATGAAAGTTACAAGTATTACGCCAAAAATGGTTGGAATGAGGGAAATAATCCTCTTTCCAATAAATTTCGAGGTTGGGCCCATTGAATCAACTCATGCTTGCCTGTCCGAAATATATATCAAATGTCGGATAGATATAGAGGTTATGCACATTTGTAGTCATTGGTAGCACGTTCTCAAGGTTGAACAGTGGTACCTCCACTGCCTGTGATGCCAGGATGTTCTGCACCTGATGGTACAGTGCATCACGCTGCGTCTCATTGTAGAGTTTGCCAGCCTCTACTAAATCCTTGCTGACGGTGGTGTTGTTGAAGAAGTTATAGTTGCCGTAGATACCCATATTTGCCGCATTGAACAGAGGCCTCATGCCATCATCAGGAGTCGCCAGAAGGTTTACCCAGCCCTCATAGAACATCTGCCACGTACCAGAGCCTGCCTGATCGTCAAATGTAGCTGATTCCAGAGGCTGAAGGTGAAGGGTGATATTGATCTTAGCCAGCTCGCTCTGCAATATGGTGGCAACTGATGTCCCGATGGGGTCTCCAGAAGTATAGTAGAAGTTTGCGGAAAAGCCTTTACTGTATCCTGCCAGCGACATGTAGTGTTTTGCCGTTGTGAGGTTATACGTGTAATTCTGGAATGCTGGGATATAGGATTCAATAGACGGAGCCATGACGCTCTTCAGTGGGATTCCATATCCGTACGTTGAGTAGTTGGTGACGTCGGTGACATTCACAGCGTATTCTATGGCCTTCCTTACGTCCAGATTCTGGAAGGGCGTCGTGTTCTCATCAAGTCCGACATAATATTCCGATGATGTGGGTCCAGCTTTCACCTTAACATTGCTGTATCCCTGCACCGTTGACATCTCTGACAGGGGGATGTTGTATGCAAGGTTCACAGATCCTTTCTGAAGCAAGGTCTGCTGGGTTGCAGGTGATGGGACGACTTCAAAGACCAGGTTTGTTATGTTCGGTTTTGCCCCCCAGTAATTGGGATTTGCAGTGAGGACAATCTTTGATGCCGAGTAGCTGTTAAGCTCATATGGACCAGTTCCCATAGCATGATCGGACATATACGTGTTGACAGATCCATTGACTACTCCGCCGTGATCATTAACGTACGTTGGATCAACGATATCAGTGACCCAGAGCTGGAAGAGATTCAGGAACCATGGATATGGTGATGATGGAACAACTTCTATTTTGTATGGACCAAGGACATGAATGCCACTCTCGTTAAGAAACGAGAAAACATGGAAGTCGGCTCCCTGCTTCATCTGTATGACCCTGTCAAGAGTGAATTTAACCGCTGTAGCGTTGAAGGGGTCTCCATTGGAGAAAGTGACATTCTGCCGCAGGTTGAATGTTATTGCTCCTGTGGTGCTGTTGATTACCCAGCTTGTGGCAAGCTCAGGAACTGGGTTCAGGGATCCAACAGTCTGTCCGCCTACTGTTGTGGTGCCATACCCCACAAGTGTCTGATAGATCTGGTCGTCGAAGAGAACTGAATATGTATCAAAAGCCACCGCCGGATCTATGGACGAGGGGGTATCGGAACTAGCTATAACCAAGGTATTGCCTTTGAGCCCTGATGAACTAGGCAGCTTCAAAATGTGCAGACCTACACCAAGACCAGCAGCAATAACCACAATCACAATTATGATTGCCACTATGTATACTGGTTTACTTACCATTGGAGATGCTCATGAAAGAACCTGTTCATCTATATTTTTTGACAGGTGTTAAAGTATGATATAATCTCTGATAGACAATATGTATCACACAAGCATGTTCTCGGCATTAAAATTGAACGCTCTGGCGTGTATTCGCAAGACGAATTTTTACTCTTAAGATCGTTTCAATTAGAGCAGATTTATCTGAAATGTAAATCCAGTCGAATCTTATGGGATTCTCTTATATATCAGCGAATGCAGCTGGTAAGGATGACTCAAGGCTGGCAACGGAGATTCAGTTTTACAGGTTAAGAAAAATGTCCACCTGAGTTGTTAGATAATTAGCCTTCATATTAGATCCAGGAAAAATCATTATGCAGGGGCTTTTAAACGGGGTATCCTGGAATGCAGGTCCGGTGACTTTCTGAAAAAAAGAGCGATGACAGCTATCTCTTCATTTTCCAATATCTCTGAAAACAAGCCTCTCCAGTTTTCTTAACCGGTACGTAAGTGTCGATCTCGGCATCTTTATGTTCCTGCTGAGTTCTGAAAGTGAGGATTTGCGAGGCCAGTCATAAAATCCCTGAGCTAGGGCCTGTGTCAATATATTGAATACCTCCGGGCCGACCGCACTATCTATCCTTACTTTCCAGACATCAGAAAAAAGTTCAGAATACTCGGAAATGAAGTTATTTGTGGACAGTTTTTTCACTCTCAGCGTACTGGTATTGCTGTCGTTCAGTTCCTCCTCAATCCCCTTTACGCTTTGGGATTCATTAGAAACAAAAAACCATCTCTCCTCTCCATTTTTGACCAGGATTGGATGCATCCTGAAGCCGATCTTTGATACCCATTTGTAGGCGGAAGTTTTAGGAAAACTGTACATTAGAGACATTGTTGTGGACCCCATGCCCAGGACTTCAAGATCCTTCAAGTCTCCGTATTCGTTGAGAATTTTAATGGTATCTTTAAGATCCTCAGCAGTCTTTGAATAAAATATGCTGAGTGTTTTCTGGTATTTCTTGCTGGAGTCTATTGTGTTCATAATGAAAATGGTCAAATCGTGGATTCTGGATGTCACGAAGGTGTGAGGGCAATCATGTTGCTTAATGGAGATAGAATAAATATTGACCATCCCAGCTACACTTCTCTCTTATATTTAAATATTTCTGAGTACGTGACTAGATAATGCAGATAAAATGCCCAATATGGTTACGAAATGATTCTATCTGAGCAAACATCTTTACCAGATGATTTTCATTTTGATTTCACCTGGCTGCTTATTCAACAGAAGATTTTCATTTCGTTTCACTTCGTTGATAGTCACCTTAGTTATCATTGATTCAATAGTCCCTGGCCACATATGCTTCCACTGAACAAGGTCTCTCATGGCAGCTTCAAAATGCGGCTTCTGGCCGTTTATCAAACCAACCACCGATACTGACTTATAAACTATACTCTGAATATCAAAATTACTCAAATTTGCTGTCCCAGAACGCATGAAGCCGAATAACCCCAGAACAGCATTATTCTTAAGAAGTGCCAGGAGTGATGGCAGAATAGATGCATCGGAACCTGAAGCTTCCACTATCAGATCAAACGTATGTTCAGTTCCAAGAGACCCATATCCGTTGGAGGAATTGAAGAATGATATTTCCGCCTCCTGGAAAATTCTCGTTTCAGCCTGTGTTGGATCTCTTCTGTTTGCAATGGTAACGTTAAAGCCACGGCTTTTCAACAGCAGTGAAAATAGAATACCAATAGCTCCTGTTCCCACAACTAATGCTTGCCTGCAGCCATATGTCCCATCACTGCATTTCCAGTAAAGTCTGTTCTGTACTGTCAGAATCTCCTCCAGGGACTTCTCAATGTCAGAAAGAGGCTGTGCCATGATGGCTATATCCCTTATATCAGGGGGAACATGCACAAGAAATTCAGGAGAATCATATATGTATTCACGCATGAAACCGTGCATGCCCTTTATGCCAGCCTCTATGAATTCGCCAGTTTCGCAGAAATCAGGTCTCCCCAGGAGGCAGTTCAGGCACTTCCCGCATCCTCTTCTGTTAACAGGCATGACAATATCGCCTTTCCTGAAATTCCCGCCATCCTCCATTACCTCCCCAATTGCCTCGTGCCCAAGTGCCATGAAATTATAACCAGAGGGGGCAGCAGCTGCAGAAAGCTGTCCATTGACGATTTCACGATCTGTTCCGCATATGCCGTGTTCAAGGATCTTGATTTTTACACCCTTCTCCTGAATTTGCACGTCCTGCACTTCAAAACCTCCTGCAGGTGGTTTAACAATTATTGCTTTCATTTCTGAGACAGTAACATAATGCCGTGTTCTTAAAATAGGCTTTCCTAACACATATCATAGATAGTCAGAAATATCCCAAGATGAGCCTCATTTGAAGAATCATCAAGGATTACTGAAATGATTCAGCACTTCTGGCTTTTCTTCTTCCAATTATTCTCACCGCATATGAAAGGATGGCCAGAACAACAAAAATGGTAAACGAATCGAGCGAATTCAGGAATTCATTTGAAATCCCGTCACCGATTCCTAGAAAGGCAAGGGCTCCCAAACCAAGAACAAGTGATATTATTCTGTAGGAAGCTGGCATAGGTCCACGATAATTTCCATAATATCTCATTGGAGCACTGTTGCCGGAAGCATATGGTGCCAGGAATGCCATGTATATGAGCATCACATCTGGATTGAAGTCAGAAGAGGCAGCGAGCCCCGTTGATGATCTCGTGATTGTTCCAATAACCATGCCGCCTGACATGATGTGCACGGTGTTTGATATACCGGTTGGGAAGCCCGATAATTCTCTTCGAGGTACCTCGTATGTCTGGCCCTCGTATTCAAGTTTCAGACCGCGATACTCCTTGCCGACTTCTCCTCCGTTTCTGTATATTTTGAATGATCCCAGATCATCCCTGTCAATGCGAAAGGATGGAGTGCCGGTTATAACAATGGATGATGTCCTCATTCCGGTTGATTCGCGGCTGATTTCACCAACCTTCTCGCCATTCTTAAGGATGGAGCCATTTGACAGCACGTAATCTGTCATTCAGCTGGTGAATGCAGGTTGATATATATAATAATTGCTGGCCCATATTATTTCCCAGCACTTTCCTTTATAACTCCACAAAAATTTTAGAGGATAAGTGCGTAACTTTTTGCATGGACGATCTGGACGTGACAGGCATGATGGAAGATCTCAGGAAGAGACTGAAGCCCTACGACGATCCTGAGATGCGAATTTCGAATATGCCTGAGAATGGCATGGGAAAGGAAGACATCCTGGGTCAGTTGAGGAAATATGCAGAGCGTGAAAACCAGCCCTGGAAGGATGGCAGGGTATCTGGTGCAGTTTATCATGGCGGCGACGATCTTCTTGATTTTCTGGAGAAAGTTTATCACATCTATTCGCAGTCGAATCCGCTCCATCCCGACATATGGCCGAGCCTGACGAAGATGGAGAACGAAATAGTGGCCATGTCTTCAGGAATCATGAATGGAGATGAAGCAGTGCGTGGATCTGTGACTTCTGGAGGCACTGAAAGCATACTGCTAGCCATGAAGACGTATCGCGATTACTACCGTTTTGCTAAAGGAATCTCTCATCCGGAGATAATTCTCCCAACTTCAGCTCACGCAGCCTTTCTGAAGGCCTGCGATTATTTCTGCATCAAACCTGTTCTTGTGGACCTTGATGACAGCTTCCGTGTCGATGTTGAGAAAGTAAGGAACGCAGTAACACCAGATACGGTTGCAATAGTTGGATCAGCACCATCCTTTCCATACGGCGTCATGGACCCCATTGAGAAGCTGTCAGAAATTGCTGCTGACCACAATATTGGCATGCATGTGGATGCCTGCCTTGGCGGCTTCATAATCCCGTGGGCAGAGAAACTGGGGTATTACACCGGGAAGTTCGACTTCTCTCTGCCCGGTGTCACTTCAATATCTATGGACACACACAAATATGGCTTCGGGCCAAAGGGGACATCTGTGCTTCTGTACAGAAACAGCGATCTGTTCCAGCAGCAGATCTATGCAAATGGAACATGGCAGGGAGGAATATATTTCACTCCCACCATGGCCGGAAGCAGACCGGGTTACCCCATTGTGGCTGCATGGGCTGTGATGATGCTTATGGGCCGCAAAGGCTATGAGGAATCATCCCGAAAAATTCTTGAAACTGGCAGATACATCAAGGAAGGGATCCACAATATACCCGGAATCAGGATACTGGGTGATCCCCTGTGGGTAATTGCCATGACCTCTGAAAATGCTGGTGCATACAGGATAATGGACATAATGGGCAGAAAAGGCTGGATGCTCAGTGGCCTTGCAAACCCTCCGGCTTTCCATATTGCCCTTACCATGAGGCAGACATATCCCGGAGTGAAGGAGAAGTTCATTGAAGATCTGAAGGCATCCGTTGAAGAAGCCGTTAAGGGAGGAAAATCAGAGGCAGGAATGGCACCGGTATATGGCATGGCATCGGCTCTTCCTGATGAACAGGTGAGATTCTTCCTGAAAAATATCGTGGAGTGGCTGTACAGCCAGTGATTCACAATATGAACGCAGAGCCTGGAGATGTTTTTCTTGGAATAGACCTTGGAACATCATCGTGCAAGGTTGCACTTGTGGATTCCTCAGGCAACATCCTTGCCATGGGCGTCAACTCCTATCCGCTCTCCGTATCTGGAGACGGAATGGCTGAGCAGAATCCAGAGGACTGGTGGAATGCTGTCGTGACTGGAATGAAGGACGTTGTCAAATCCGCTGGAATACGCAAGATATCATCTATCGGCGTAACAGGCCAGTGGTCAGGAACAGTTGCAGTGGACATGAACGGAGACCCCATAGCACCCGCAATTGTCTGGATGGATACCAGGGGTGAAGAGATAATAAGAGAAATATCAGGGGGTTTCCCGTCCATATCAGGATACCGCGTGGATAAACTGGTCAGGTGGCTTCGCATCACTGGTGGCGCTCCGGCACACTCTGGAAAAGATTCACTGGCGCATATACTGTATATGAAGCGGTTCATGCCTGAAATCTATGAAAGAGCATACACATTCCTGGAGCCCAAGGACTTCATAGTTTCCAGACTCACAGGAAAGATTCTGGCGTCATGGGATAATGTTGCACTCCTCTGGTCCATCAATAACAGGGATTCCTCCCATGTAGTCTATGACCAGCGCCTTATCAGGATGAATTCCCTGGATGCGACGAAGCTTCCTGACCTGGTATCTCCTCTTTCAGTTGTGGGCAAGGTTAAAGAAGACGTTTCAAGCATCACTGGCATTTCCAGAGAGGCCAGCGTTATATCAGGCTGTGGTGACACACAGTGTTCGCTAATAGGCGTTGGAGCAGTGGAAGACAATGATGTGCACATTTACCTTGGTACATCGTCATGGGTCACTGCACACGTACCTTACAAGAAGACAGACATCTTCCACAATATTGCTTCTCTGCCTTCGGCAATCCCCGGTAAATATTTCATAGCAGCCGAACAGGAGAATGCCTGCAACTGCCTTGAATACGTGTCCAAATTATTATCCATTGAGGGCAGGGATAAGTATGACCTCATTGACATTGAATGCAGGGCATCCCCGGCATGTTCAAACGGTCTGCTTTTCCTTCCATGGCTTTTCGGAGAGCGGGCTCCAGTTGAGAATCCATTTCTCAGGGGAGGCTTCTTCAACATGGGGCTGAATAACACCAGATCTGACCTCATAAGGTCGGTAATGGAGGGCGTTGCCATGAATTCTCGCTGGCTCCTTGGCATAGTGGAGAAATTCATGGACAAGAAAGCCGATCATGTCATTATGGCCGGAGGCGGTGTCATTTCCACCACATGGTCGCAGATTTATTCAGATGTTCTGGACAGGCGAATCCTCGTTATGGACAATCCAAGATATTCCACGGTCAGGGGTGCTGCCCTGCTTTCCGCTGTGGGTTCCGGTTTCATGAAAATAACAGACCTCAGGGTACTCAGGGAGAAAACAATGACATTCGACCCGGATCCCGGTAATACTGTGAAATATGACAGGTTATTCAGGCAGTTCATTTCCTATTATAAGAACAACAGATCGTCAATGCGTGAGATGAACAGCCGGGAGGTCAGGTTCACTCCAAAATGATATTTTTACTGATAATTGCACGGGCTTCCTCATAGTTCCTGACATCTTTCCATATGTGCAGGAAGACTATATCTCCAACATTTCGCCGTATGTCATCCATGTGAATGTCCCTGTCATCAACGTACACAATCCTGTCCGGGCTTATTGTTATCCCCTTCTTACGAAGCACACCAAGCAGGTGAAGAATTCTCTGGTCCTTGGCGGGAGAGAATTCTGTTTCGTGATGGTCGAATAGATCCATTATCCCAAGTTTCTCAAGAGCCTCCATTACGTATTCCCGGTGATTCCAGCTCAGGGTGCATGTTATGGCTCCATTGGAGCGGCACCATCTGATGAATTCAAGAGCCTCCGGAAATACCGTAATAACAATGCCGTCCTGGTTCTCAATCTTCCCCGGTCCAGCGACGCGGTATGGAGGCCTCACGCTTGATATGTCAAGGTGATCCCAGACCGTACCGTCAAGATCCATCATGAGCAGCCACGGATCATTCTTCCCCTTCCTCTGATGCCGGTTCAATCGTTTCTCCAGATGATTCTGCATGTTTCTTCTCTCCTATGGCAAAGGTCAGGCCAAATCCTGCCAGCGCCAGCACAGCCATGGATATGACTGCAAGGAACCATAGGTTTTCGGGCATAAAATTACTTGCTGCCTGTGCATTCGCAAGGGCCGGGAGAAGGAGAATGAAGAATAGGGCACCTACCTGCGAAGTCAGCCAGACCATTCCCGCTGCGGTGCCGGCACGTTCCTCGCCGGCAGTTTCAAGCGATAGCTGAAGCCCAACAGGTGCAAGGGATAGAAGAAAGAATCCTATGACAACCGATACGGCAATATAATAGATAAGGTCAACACGAAAGCTGAAAAGCAGGAGAAAAACTCCGGCAACAAGGGTGTTGAGTATGAGTATCAATTTCAGTCTCTTATAGCGGTCTGCCAGCGCAGAAACAACCACCATTCCAATTATGCCGCTTATGAGCATGGCAGCGCCAGTCAGTCCTCCGTAAAGTGAGGGGATCCCTCTGCTGAACAGGATAGCTTCTATCCACTGGACAAACCCGCTGAATATTCCAACCCCAATGAAGAACAGAACCATCAGGATAACGATGTTCCTGAGGCTGATGAGGGTCTTCATCTGGCTTAAAATTCCTTCGGCATGGGTCCTCGTTTCAACCGATGCAGCAGGTCTGTCCCTGGCGAATGCCAGAAATACCACAAAGGATGCTGTTGCAATAGCTGATACAAAAAGAAAATTGTTTCTCAGTTCCTCGTATATGGCATTGGGGACCATTATGGGGACTATAACAAGTGCGATCATCATTCCAACGATCTGTCCCATGGTGCCGATTCCATTGGCAACTGTCTGCTCCCCAGGAGGGAACCAGTCTCCTGAAAGCTTGGAAATGCTGTTGAATATGAATGGCTGACCTATGGCTGCAAGACTCTCAAAAACGAAGAGAGAGGTAAAATCCGTACCAGAAATGATCCTGAGCCAGGAAAAAACCATGATTATGCCGCCGCCAAGAATGACGGTCTTCCGGAAACCCCACCTGTCAACCAGCAATCCAGCTGGCATCGAAAGAGGGATGAAAACGAGGGGCCACACTGCAGATATGAGGCTAATCTGCCCGAGACCCACATGGAATATGTCCTGAGTCTGTGGGCTCACAATGCCAGCAAAATTGAGCCAGACTATCTGAGATGACATTGATATGAGTGTGAACCCCATCAGCATGCCCCACCTGCGGGGATCCGCATAATCCGATGTGATTTTATCCAACTTAAACTTATGCTGTTCCGTATATTTTAAATTTTTGAAGATCAGTATGCCATAGCTTTGATTGTGCCATAGAACAGAGCAATATCTGCCCCGGGAAAAGTGCACAATAAAATTCCGTATACTGGGCCAGTAAAAATTAATACCTTGAAATTGCTGATCACACAGGGGTCGTTGTGAATTGACTGACATCATGGGAAACTACCTGAATGGCGAATTTGTTGAGGATGGAAAGAAGACAAAACTTGTGAGCCCTGCAGACGGATCCGAAGTGGCAACTGTTGTACTGGGGAGCAGGAAGTCTGCCATTGAGGCCATAGATGCTGCTGATTTTGCATTCCATAATACCTGGGTGAAGACATCCATAGGAGAGAGACAGAAGCTGCTTGCGAAGCTCGCTACCCTGGTGCAGGAGAAAAGCTACGAATACGCCAGGATGGAATCAGCTAACACTGGCAAGACAATGAGGCAGAGCACCCTCATGGATATCCCGCTTGGCATATCGCATATTGAGTACTTCTCCAGCACTCAGGAATTCAAGTTTTCAAGGGAGATCACCCATCCGGAGTATCCTGACACAACCGGTATTGTGCAGAATGCCCCCATGGGGGTTATTGGAGCCATTGCCCCATGGAATGTGCCCTTCCTCATGGCAGTGTGGAAGATTGCCCCTGCCATTCTTGCAGGAAACACAATCGTTCTGAAGCCATCTCACCACACTCCCGTAACTGCACTGATGCTGGCCGGAGACATACAGGAGGCCGGTTTTCCTCCCGGCGTCATAAATATCGTTGCGGGTACCGGAACCGAGGTTGGAAACACCCTGTGCACCGATGACCGTGTGTCCATGATAAGTTTTACAGGTTCAACTCAGACAGGCAAAAAGATCATGGGCATGGCCGCGGAAAACCTGAAGAAGGTCACACTGGAACTTGGGGGAAAATCCCCGAACATAGTGTTACCAGATGCGGACCTGGAACATGCGGCCAAGGGAATACTCTTCGGAATATTCCTGAACTCTGGGCAACTCTGCGAATCCGGAAGTAGGCTCCTTGTACACCGCAGCGTGAAGGACAGGCTTCTTAAGACTATGGAGAAGCATCTTCGGGGCATGAAGGCCGGAAATCCACTTGACATGGAAACTGAGATCAGTGCCATAACCACCCAGGACCAGCTTAAGAAGATCACGAACCTAGTGGACGAGGGGACGTCACAGGGAGCTACAGTGGTATTCCAGAGGCAGCTTGCAGGCAAGGTTCCAGGGAATGGGCTGTTCTTTCCTCCAACCATACTTGACAATGTGACGCAATCAATGACTGTGGCCCGTGAGGAAATCTTCGGCCCAGTACTGACTGTAACAGAATTCAGCCACACAGATGAAGCCATAAGGATAGCCAACTCCAGCAAGTACGGCCTCGCATCAGGACTCTGGACCAGGGATATGAAGGCTGCAACGAATATAGGATCGCAGATAGAGGCTGGTACAGTCTGGATAAATGATTACCACCTGCTTTCCGCGGCTGCACCACGGGGAGGATTCAAGAAGAGTGGAATAGGCCGCGAGCTGGGTCTGGAAGGCATCCTTGAATACACACAGACCCGGCACCTGTTCCTCAATGAGCATGAGAGCGACTTTGACAGGGTGGCATATGGGCTCATAATATCGGATGAATAATCCAATGATGCTCTGTCATTAACGATGAAAAGAATTTGTCTGGCGGGAATGAACCCCGTCAGATGAACATTTTCGGTATTTCCTCACTTGTGTTGATCATCAGGACTTTTGGTTCAATGCCTTCCCTGAGCCACTGCAGGCTTTCCAGCGAGGAATCAGCCACACGGGCGGGTATGCCGAATGCCTCAACTATGCTGGGAATATCCATCCTGGGTTGCAGGAAATCCCTGTCCTTCATGTCTGCATAATAGCTCTCAGCGAAGCTTCTCAGTATCATATACCCACCATTGTTCAGGATTATGATCTTCACAGGGAGATCGTATTTGCGTATAGTCCACAGTGTCTGCAGCGTGTACATGAATGCTCCGTCGCCAACAACAGCAAGGACCTTGTCCCTTGATGTTGAAATGCCTGAGGCAGCTGGAAGTGCCCAGCCCAGCTGGCCAGTTTTTGCGGTGAAATATGATTGGGGCCTGTAGCCCACCACATTCCTCAATATCTGGGATGCAGAAATGGATTCGTCCACTATGACGTGGTCCTGGAATGTGCGCTTTATCATGGACATGACATACAGGGGTTCCATTTTCCTTCTGGCAAGTGTCACTGCAGTTTTGGCGGTATAGTCCAGACTCCTGGAAAAATTTCCCTTCTTCTTAACAGATTTCGTAGCCTCCTTCAGGAAAAGTTTCGGATTCATGACGTAACCTGTCCCGATTTTCCCGGATATGTCAGTGCCTATGCATATTATGTGTTTCCCCTGAAGCAGTGGAGAAGGTGTGTATGGATACAGTGTAATATCCCCGCCAATGACAATGATGAGGTCATTGGCTGCAAGCCTCATGTCAATGAGAGCAGCTGCTGGTGGAAGATCTCCAGCATATTGCGGATCATCCGATGGATAACAGCCCCTGCTTGAAAGCGGTTCCCCGTACACCGGGCACCCGATCCTGTGGGCAAACTCCTGCGCTTCCCTGAAAGCCCCGTAGAGGTCGATCTCATATCCGAATACAATTGCCGGGTTGGAAGATTCGTTTATCTGATTAACTATGTCCTTCACTGCATCACTGTTTACATATTCCTGCCTGACCGGGCTGAAATCATCGAATGCCTCATCATGATCCTGATCCATGAAGTTCATTGGATAACTCAGGAATACCGGCCCCATTGGAGGTGTCATTGCAATCTGGTATGCCCGCTTAAGGGACCTGTATATATCAGCTGGATCCTTGATCTCATATCTGTATTTCACAAGGCCGGATACTGTGCCCAGAAGGTCGCCTGAAAGTATGGGCTCATAGAAGATATGCCTGTAATCCTGCTGCCCGGCTGTCACTATGACCGGAGAGCGGTTATGATATGCGGTGTGAAGGAAAGCCATTGAATTGCCGAGACCAGGCATTGTGTGCAGATTGCATATGGTCGGTGATCCGGATATCTGTGCCATACCGTCTGCCATGCCCAGTGAAATTGAATCATGCACTGTCAGGTAGTAATTCTTGATGCCCCTGAGCATTGGCAACTCGGTTGTCCCGGGATTGCCGAAGATTTCATTGAGCCCCAGTTTTTCCAGGCTCTGTGAAAAAATCTCGAATCCCTTCATCAGATCACCCTGTTTATTGGATCCACACCCTGCAGGAACCTGATCACATTGGCTACGGTCTCCTCTATGAATCGCCCCTGGCTTTCTATTGTCACCCCGGCTATGTGCGGGCTGAACAGGGCGTTATCCATTTTGAACAGATCGGACGAGAAGTCTGGCGGTTCCTTATCATAGACATCGATGCCTGCCTTTATCCGGCCCTCCTTAAGTGCCCTGATGAGATCAGGGGTGTGCACAACCTCGGCACGTGAAGTGTTGATGAATATGCATCCCTGCTTCATGGCCTCAAACTGTTTCCTGGAGATCATCTTTCTTGTATCATCGGTCAGGGGCACATGCAGCGAGATTATGTCCGCCGACGAAATGAGTTCATCCAGTGGAACATATGTAACTCCAAGATCATCCTCTGATTTCTCCGGAAGCCTTCTTGCGTCGTAATATATGACGCCGGCACCCATGATCACCAGTCTCTCCGCAAGCCTCTTTCCAATTGCACCCATTCCGATGATTCCGAATATCTTCCCCTTCAGGTCACGGGAAGCGGTAAGCAGGGGCCAGTTGCCGCTCCTTATCTCTGAATCAAGAAATTTGAAGTCCTTCAGGAAATAGAGAGCCATTCCAATGACATGCTCGGCCACGCTTTCCTTGTTGGATGTGGGAGAATTGCACAGCATAATGTTCCTTTTCTTAACCTCGTCCAGATCAACGTTGTCGTATCCTGTGCTTGCAATCTGCAGGAATTTCAGTGAGGGAAACTTATCCAGTTCTTCCCTTCCAATGTGGGTGAATGTTGTTGCAATGAGCACGTCGCTCTTATCGCCAGCGAAATCGAGGTCAGTCCTGATCTCAATCCCTGGCAGTATGCTTGATGCAGTTTTCCTGATATCCTCTATGGGGAGGAATGGCGGCAGAATAGCTGTCACTTTCATGCATATACGATCTGTGGAAACTACTTAATCATGTTCTTGGGCAGTCAAGATCCCCAGGAGATACAGATTCAGCAGGATGCTATTCCCGAGAGTTTCCTGCCACGCAACCGAAGTGCAGCCCCTATCTTATGATGATGACCTCGCATCAGTTTTTCCTGCGTGCAGGAATACCGCGATGCTGAGTACTACCAGTGTTATTATGGACAGATAGGACAGGATCCCTGTGATGAAGGCAAGATTGTTCTGGCCGCTTGCTTCATACAGGATTGCAATATATGCAATGGAAACTATCCCTGCTACTGCCGATATGGCAGGTTCCACGATTCTCCGCGCCCGAGATATTGGGAAGAAAGACATTGCAAATCCAGTTACCGGCATATATACCGATGTGATCATGAATGCCAGTAAAGTCAGGAGATCATTTGGAACCACCATTAACGTGAGCCTAAGAATTGCCAGGAATACTGCAAAAAGGATTACACTTGCAGCAACACTGCCATACAGGAACCTTAAATTACGGCCGGCAATGAAAGACCCTGCGAAGGAAAAGACAACCACTCCGGCAATTATGCCCTCAAACAACGGAAGTAGTTGGTTGGTATAGCCGATGAGGTAGATGAATGATGATCCATAGGCCATGACAAATATTACGGAAACTGAGAAGGTAGTTGTTATCCATATGACTGCAGGTATGGCCAGCCATCCCCAGATCCTGCTCCTTCCTGCTTTATCTGCCATTTTTACGCCTCCTTCTGTATACATACATGGAAAATCCTGCAAGTGCAATCTCAAGTAGTGCCAGAAGTGAGTAATAGAGAGAACTTTCGTCAAAGGGAGTGAAGCCAGAATTTACCTTGTTGTAAATGCCTGAATCAAGGGAGGAGAGATTCAGGTGTGACGATCCGTTCCGGGAATATGGAAGATTACCAAATGGAATCTGCGGAATCATTGGAAATATCCGGGAAAAGTTGAAGCCAGAAGTGTCAGTAACGGGACTGAAATGAATTGAAGCTGGCACCGGGAACCCTGATGATGCGTTAAACAGAACTGGATTCCTTGTGATATATTCTCCGCTGTTTGTCCTACTGAAATAGAAGAAATCAATTGGTATATTGGATACAGAGACCAGCTGGTTCAGTGCCGGAAGATTCCAGTTGTAGTCTATGAATGCCAGCAATGAAGTGTGTGTCATTTCAGTAGAGGAAATGTAGTCCTCCTTAGCAAACGGAGAGATAACAATGAGCGGTATCCGGAAACCAAGCTGCACACCATCCAGCACAGGAGGCGCTACCTGATCGTAATAACCGCCGAACTCGTCATAGGTTATGAAAATGGCTGTGGAATTCCACAGAGGACTTTTCTCGATGCTGTCAACAACATAAAGAAGCCATTCCTCTCCATTCAGGATATTGTCAGGTGGACCCTGGCTATCACCTGTGCCCTGCGAGAAGAGATAGCTCACTGATGGCAGTGTGCCATTTGCAGATTCATTGAGAAACTGATCCCAGCTCTTCAGGTGACTGGAGTATGCTTCGTGGCCGTAGAGGTATTCCCAATCTGGGAAAGCAGAACGCGTATTGTTGATATAGAATCCCCATGATACATTGTACGCAGACAGTTCTCCAAATATGGACTGGGATATTGGCACATACGGTGGTGGACCGTAGTCATTGAAAACCGGCGAGTATCCGGCAAGGTAATACAGGTGATTTGGCGAGCTTTCCGAAATTTGCGGTGCATAATAGTTATCGGCAACGCCGTACTGTTCTGCAAAATCCCATTCTGGGGCCATCTGCGCCGCACCGTAATAGGTAAGGGACTGCGGACCGCTCCCGTTCAGGAAACCATTCATTTTCCCATGATTCCAGTCGATGTGATACTGTACATAGCCCTCATTTGGATCTTTCGTTGTGAATACCCCTGCCGGTATCTCACTCAGTTTATGGAGAAGAGTCCTGTTGCCCAGCAGATTCAACGGAGTACTCAGGTTTGCCGAAAGGCTGGAATTCCGGGAATACCGGTCATATGGGTATATTCCGAAAAGGTTGTCGAAGCTGTGATTTTCCAGGAAAATGTTGATGACATGCTTTATGGGTGTCATGGTTCCAGATGGCTGTGATCCGGCCTGAGCAGAAACCACAGGCATAAACATCACCACAACAATGGCAATGGTGACAATTACCGCAATGTATCTCTTCACTGTCAGTGTTAAATCCCAGGATGATTATTTATTTTTGCAGGATTGAGTTGAGTATTATGATGGAAACATATTCTGCCAATGGAATGTGCGGACGTACAGAAATCCACCAGATTGCCCTGACCCAGAATTACCAGAAGGGTTTATATTCCCTGCAGTATCCGAGGAAAGAAGCGAAGCAATGATCCCGTTTGTAAATGCACTGAATAAGAAGCCTCTTATCTTTTCCGTTGTTCCACTGAGGGATACAAGGACTGGAGAGAAGGCACATGATGAGCGGATATTGAGAAATCTCGATGCAAGGATCAAGGAATTTTCTGATGCGTTGAAAGGAAAGAAGCGTCTGAACGCTGTGAGCGTCCCAGAACTTGTTGAGGAAAACCATGAAGGGCGTCCCAGATACAACAGCGTTTATACAAGGAAACTTTCCAGTGGAATTGCCAGTAGCCTAGACATAGATGCAATTGTCAACAAGGTTGTTGTGCATCTTGAAAGCTATTCCGAACTCTCAGGGTGGATCCAGGAGACATATTCCCTTGGAATCAAGAACATGGTACTGGTTGGGGGGAACACAAGGCATCACAGATACCCTGGTCCCGCTGTGTCGGAGGCCAATGTTGCAGCGAAGCACGTTGCAACAATCAGCGGTCTGGATGACCTTACCATTGGAAATATCTGCCTTCCTGAACGGAGAAACGAGGCGAGAACAATGCTCTACAAGACCATGACTGGTGCGAGGTTCTTTACCACGCAGATGCTTTTTGACAGCCAGAGAATAATTGAGCTTCTGCGGGAATACACTATGCTCTGCAGTGAGGCTGGAGTAGAACCCGCAACAGTTCTACTGAGTTTCGCCCCATTGAGAAGCGTATCAGATCTTAATTTTTTGGATTTCCTGGGAGTTGATCTCCCCACAGGACCCAGGGAATATATCCTTGATTCGGGTATTCCATCGGAAGCACCGGAAAGGTCTATCCTCAATGCAGTTTCAATCTATTCTGACGTGGCAGATTCACTTGAAGGTCTGGATAATTCCGTTCAAGTCGGCGTGAACATAGAACAGCTGACCAAGACAAATCTTCCATATTCACTGAGGCTTCTGGATCGGTTCCAGGAGATAATCGACATGAAGGGAGCTGAACTAAGGGAAGTACTGGACAGAAAGCTATAAACCATTATCCCAGAGGTTGGTTAGCCGGGATCAGACAATCCTGCTGATCCTTGACATCTTAACCTTGATGTTTTCAAGCACTGAATGGGCACCTTTTCCCAGTTTAAGTATGCTTACACTGGAGTCATTTATGTCCATGGAGAAGCCAAGTTTTTCAGTGAGTACAGAAGCCCTGTGAAGAAACTTAAGTTGGCGCGCAGAACGAGGAATAACCTTCAGGATGTGCTTTATCTCATCCTCATTGAGCAGCCGTAGTGATATATGATTATTCGCTGTTTTGGGGACTCTCCGCCCCCATATCCCTAAGTCGCTTTCTCAGATATATGGAAGATAAGCGAGAACCATCTAGCTTTTCCGTGAAAGGCCATTAGTATCATGTAAGGAAATGAAACTGTGGAACGTTCATATGGAAACAGCTTGATGAAAATAGGGCTAATATCAGAAAAGGTTCTAACCATGAAGCTCCATACATCAGATCGGATTACGGGGTTTATGGGATAGAGAAACCGCTTGTTCCTGTGTATGGGGTTTTGCTGGCGTAAATCCCGTAATTGGAAGACACCCGGAATCTGGACAGAAAGGAGACATGTTAATGGAAATGATGTGTAAGGATCGTAAAGTCTGAACAGAAACTTCTCTGGAGGAGTGGAAAGAATGCAGGCAAAGACACGTTGATTAAATGATTGGACGTTCGTCATAAGGGATGGTGGAATGAAATTCACGAACAAGGTTCACAACGCTGTTCAATTCGCCATCTCGCTCATACGGCTGTTCGAAGGGTATTTAAGCATTTTATTACCACTCCGCTCTCTATGTTCATTGTGTCAAGTATGCTGAAGGCTTCCAGATCATAGTGCTGATGTCATCATCGGCCCTGTCTCTTTGACCTTGAATGAAACCTGTTTCCCGGTTTCAATGTTGAACCAAAACGCTTTCCGACATCGAGATTTATTAAGTTACAGGGTAGCGTAGATGATGTCCTGCGTCATCTTATTGTGTCTCGAAATGTGTTTCGGAAATGATATTTAACAGAGAGTGCTACAGATCTGCTTCACGAAGTCCCATGGAACGCTCCACGATCTCAGGTAACTCTCATGCAGGCCTTTCCTCACGAGAAATGGAACATGACAAGGTTTCCTGAAGACCACCGACGTTCCGGAACACTTGAATCCAGCGAGATTTTTTGCAATATCCTTTCAAAATACCTGAGTTATACTGAATCCTGAATGGCGCAAATTGTCAAAACATGTTCTGCCATTGGCTCACTTGCAGTCCTTTTATGAAAGGATGAACCAGTGTCGACCCGAATACCGGTTCAGAGGTATTACACAATATCTTTGTTTTTTTGTCAGGCCATTTTCAAGCTCCAAGGCCCATCAAAGTTCGTGGAACTTAAAAGGCATCCTTTCAATAATCTTTAAATATTGAATTTAAATAAAAGGATACTAGGGGAGCTTCTGCTGAAGCTGAGAGGACCTTGCGGTCGACCCTTGGAACCTGATCCAGGTAATGCTGGCGGAGGGATGTTGATGTGTATCTTATATTTGGGACTTGAAATCGCTTTATATAGCAGCTTTGCAAGCTATGGAAATGTTTTTTGTTCTTGGATGTTCTGTGAGGGGACTTTGCGGTGATAAACGATCTTAATTCCGTCGACCCAGCTCTGTTCCATAATTACGGCGATCTCAGGAAGGCCCTTGATGGGATGGCTTGGACCAGAACTCATTCACTTATGCTTGTTACAATGGTCACGAGCTTCTTTGTCTGGGGTATTTTACTTGTAGTTGCCCCACTAATAACTGAGTGGCCAGTAGTTCCCCGGGATTACACAAGTTACATTCTTCTGGCATCTCCAGCTGGCCTCCTGATTGGGAACTTACTTATGGGATTCCTTGCAGATAGGTTTGGCAGGAGGAATATCTTCATGGCAACCATGCTGATTGGGGCTATTGGAATATCCGGGATCATCTTCTCCGCTAACGCTGTCCAGATCATCATATCAATTATTCTGGCCGAAATGGGATTCGGCGGTGAAGAAACCGTGTCACTGGTATTCATGGCAGAACTCTTCCCTGCAAGGTATCGCGGAAAGGTACTGATCCTTGTGTCAAACTCTGCAAACATCGGTGTGGCAGTCCTTTCAGGGGTATTTCTCTTGACTCCTGCCAATATTTACCTCCAGAAGCTTCTTTTCGGGATAATGGCGGTTGCTGGGCTTCTCATAGCCATTTACGCCAGAGTGAGGATACCGGAGAGCATCAGATGGAAGTATGTTTCCCGGTCAGTTGCAGCCATACCAAAAATCGATTCAAGGGGGATACTGAAATTCCTTGTCCTGCTCTCGTTCGCCATAACAATCGTTCTCACTTTCGCGCTGGTGACTTTTGTCATGGGACCATACAGATTCCCTATGTACGTTAGCTTGATAGCATTTTCATCAGGCCTGGGGACGTCAGCAACAGGTATTCTCGCAATTTTCTTAATTGATATGGTATCTAGGAAACTTCTTGCACTTTTTGCATACACAGGAGGATTCTTGTCTATGACGCTCTTCATACCCTACCTGTTCTTCTCATCCTCCCTGATACTTTTTGTTGTGCTGGTACTTATCAATTCGTTCTTCAGTGAACTGGGCTGGGCTTCCCGGGAACTCCTGCAGCCTGAACTTTTCGACACCGGATGGCGCGGCAGAGGCATCGCTTCCGTCCGCGGGATAGCTTACGGTCTGTATATCGCCTCGCTCTTTCTGCTGGTTAACTTTTCAACCTTGAATTACATGATATTTGCAACCATGATGTGGTCAATAGGGTTTATCGGCTCCGTTGTATGGTTCATCAAGGGAAACGAAACAGGGAGGGCAAGCCTGTGATGAAAAGAGGACTTCCGGTAGTACTTACGGTAGCAGGCTCAGATTCCGGCGGAGGTGCCGGAGTACAGGCTGACCTGAAAACCATGACCGCACTTGGAGTATTTGGAACAACCGCTATCACCGCAGTTACCGCTCAGAATTCTGTTGAGGTATCAGGAATTTTTCCAATGAATCCAGATTTCGTGGAAAAGCAGATGGATGCTGTCCTTTCCGACATGGGGGCTGATGCTGCCAAGACCGGCATGCTCTATTCCGGTGAGATAATAGATGCCGTATGTTCAAAATTCACCGAATACTCAGTAAAAAACGTGATAATAGACCCCGTTATGATGTCAAAGACAGGTGCGAGACTCCTGAATGAGAACGCCGTGGAGTCTCTTAAATCGAAACTTCTGGGAATTGCGTATCTCGTCACACCGAACATACCTGAAGCCGAGATGCTTTCCGGTTTGAGCATATCACGAGGAGACCATGCAAAAAAGGCTGCTGAGAAAATATTTGCGGATACGGGCTGCAGGGTCCTGATCAAGGGAGGGCATTCCACCGGGAGATACGTGAAAGATATCCTCTACGACGGTTCACGTTTCATGGAATTCGTGAAACTGAGGATAAATACAAAGAACACACACGGAACCGGAGACACTTACTCTTCCGCCATTGCCTCATTCCTTGCACTGGGCAATGATCTCGCGTCTTCCGTTACCATGGCGAGAGAATATCTCCAGGGTGCTATCATTAACTCAGTGATCATGGGAAAGGGATTCGGTTCCCTGTATCATGGGTGGAGGAATAAAAATGGCAAATGAAGCTGGAAAAATAACCAAGGCTTACTTCGAAAAATACATACTGCCGAAAACCGGAGCAAAGAGAAACGAGGTCATAGTGCCGCCAAAAAGCGGCGTGGACACGGGAGTGATAAGAATTGCTCCGGGAAGAGTAATGGCCGTGACTACGGACCCATTCTCCATACATCCGTCTCTTGGATGGCATAAAGCCGCCTGGTTTGCATTTCATATCATAGCTTCCGATCTGTGTACATCCGGCCTTCCACCGGAGTACCTGAGCGTGGACCTGAACCTGCCTGTTTCCATTAAGGACATGGAAATAAAAAAAATGTGGGACACAGTGCATGAGGAATGCAGGAAATACGGAGTTGCTGTCGTCACAGGACATACTGCCAGATATGAAGGAACGAACTACCCTATGGTTGGAGGTGCCACAATGATAGGAACAGGGAATGAGGATGAATACATAACTTCTGCAATGTCGAGACCCGGTGATGCCGTCATAATAACCAAAACAGTGGCAATACAGGCAGCAGCCATGCTTACTGCAATTTTCCCTCAGTACATTGAGAAAGAACTCGGTACTGGCGATTTCAAGAAACTGGATTCCATGTTCTACAGTATGACTACAGTAGATGAGTCTATGGAGGCGGCGAAATTCGGGCTTAGAAGCAGAGGCATAACATCCATGCATGATGCCACGGAGGGGGGCGTTCTTGGTGCTCTCTACGAGATAGCGGATGCCTCAGGAAACGGGATTCTCATTGAGAAGGAGAAGCTGCCCCTGTGGCCGGAGGTCTCCAGGGTATCAGAACTGTTCGGGATCAATCCATACAGATCAATAAGTGAAGGCACTCTCCTGATGACTGTTGTACCCGATAAGGCGGATGCTTTCGTAAAAAGGCTGAAGGCGAAGGGTACAGAAAGCGTAATTGCAGGATACATGAAAGAGGAGAATTTTGGAAAAAAAATTGAGGATTCCGGTATGCTGAAAGATATTGAACCACCAGGGCATGATGACTACTGGAAAGCGATAAATTATGGAGTTTCCAGGAGACTTAAATGAAACTTCAGGGACTTTACCTTCTTACGCCGGACTATTACGGCGAGGGATTCTTCAAGAAACTTCAGCTAGCGCTTGATGCCGGCATAGACTTGCTACAGTACAGAGACAAGAACAATCCCTACAGCGTGAAGCTTGAGGTTTCCCGGAGAATCAGGCGCATCACTCTTGATTATGACGTCCCCCTCATAGTAGACGATGATCCGATACTGGCTGGCGAATGCTATGCAGATGGTGTCCATGTCGGCAAGGATGACCCTTCCATAGCCGAGGTCAGGGACATTCTGGGAGACGTTATAATAGGGTACTCCACCTATGGCGATGTGCATCGCGCCCTGCAGGGTCAGAAAGACGGCGCTTCATATGTTGCTTTCGGTTCATTCTTCCCGACAACGTCAAAGGATGGGGCAGAGCTGTGTGATATTAGGGTTCTTGAGGAGGCAAAGAAAATCCTGAATATCCCCATATTTGCCATTGGCGGCATAAATGAGCATAACGTCGGGCGGATTATGCAGTACGGCATCAGCGGCGTTGCAGTCATCTCAAGCATTTTCTCGTCAGCTGATCCTTTCAGCGCGTGCAGGAAACTTCGAAGCGAGATAGAGAAATTCATCGTTTCGGGATTCAAATGCTGAAGGGAAAAAGATAAGGGTAATAAACACTGGAGTAAACTGAAGAGTTAGGCAGGAAAATAATGCAAGTATAAAACACCATATTGGACGTGTTTGAATATCCTCAATTCACTTGGTGTGAGGCTGAGGTGTTTCATGCTTTATCAGGCAGAAGGATGACGGCAGAAGAACTCTCCGTTAAAACTGTAATTCCTTACACAAGAGTTTACACGGTACTGAGGAAGTTGTTGCAACTGAATCTGGTACAGAGGATCGCAAGCAATTCGGCCATGTTTTCAATACATGAAAAAGAAGTTGTTATTAGTATACTGTGCGAAGAGAGCAAATACAGTATAAATGGCACAGAGGGCCATATAGCTAATTATCTGTATGAGATTCAGGGAAAGTAGTAAAGTTCCAATGACCTTAAAGAGCCATGTCAACGTAACTTTATAGATTCACATAATTATATAAATTGCTTTAAGTCAATCTTCCTGTCATGAACGACTCAAAATTAGAATTAGATTATTTCTTAAATATGATTTAGGCAGTGATTTTCAAGTAAACTTTTTCTTACTTTTCCAGTTATAAACAACCCTGAAATAAGGTATGCATGGCAGAAAAGAAAGTCACCATGAGAGTGTATGGAATGACCTGCGATGACTGCGTCAGAACTGTGAGCAATGGCCTTAATGATGCGGGAGCTACTGACGTGTCTATATCCCTGAAGGACGGCATTGCAATGCTCAAAATCGATGATGCAAAGATATCTCCGGAAAGTCTGGCCAAAATACCTGTATTTGGCGAAGAGTCCCATTACAAAGCACAGATAAGGAAGGTTGAGTGAGGACTTGCCCAAGGAATATGATCTTGTAATCATAGGAAGAGGCGCAGCAGCATTCTCTGCAGCCATAAAGGCCAGTGAGATAACCAGGAATCAGGTCTCGGTTGCCATGATTGGTTTCGGGCCGTTGGGAGGCACATGCGTCAATGTAGGGTGTGTCCCATCCAAATATCTAATAGAAGCGGCAAAGGCAGCAAATACTCAGAGAGTTCCAAGGTATCCCGGAATTGAATCACATGAGCCAGCGGTGAATTTTCAGGTGGTCATGGATTCTCTCAGGGAAGCTGTGCATGAGGAAAGAGAGAGCAAATATGCCAGGGTTGTGAGATCGTATCCCAACATAGACGTGTACGACGGCAAAGCGCACTTCATTTCAAGAAACACTGTGCGCGTTGAATCCTCCGATGAAAGTGTTGATGTCTCTGGCTATAACTTTATCGTAGCCACAGGTTCAAGAACAAGGATTCCTGAAATTGAAGGGCTTGAGGAAACAGGATATTTAACAAGTGACAGCATATGGAACTTGGATGCACTGCCCGGTTCCCTTGGCGTCATAGGTGGAGGATTTGTGGGACTTGAAATTGGACAGGCACTCCACAGGCTTGGATCAGACGTCATCATAATCAAGCAGCACGACACCATCGTTCCTGGCATTGAAGAGGAGCTTGGACATGAACTTATAACTGCCCTTAAGGATGACGGAATATCATTCCTGACAGGGAGATCTGTTTCAAGGGTCTACAAAGAAGGGAATAAAAAGGTCATAGAGGCTACTCACAAGGGTGGGATTGATACCATCAAGGTAGACGAGATACTCATATCATCCGGCAGAATCCCAAATGTGGAAGGCCTTTCCCTGGAGGAAGCGGGTGTGAAGTATTCCCCAAGAGGCATATCCATCAGGAAGGATTTTTCCACTGACAATCCACTGATCTATGCGGCAGGCGATGTTGTGGACCAGAAATACAGGCTCGAAACACTGGCTGCAAGAGAAGGCGCAACTGTGGCTTCCAACATCTTCAATAATGCAGATAAAACCGTCAACCTGCAGGAAATACCATGGGCCGTGTTCACTGAGCCACAGTTTGCTTCGGTAGGCTTCACGGAGGATGAATACCGGAGGTTACATGGCAGTGCCACAAGCAGGACAATACCACTGAGCGCAGTTCCAAAGGCCAGAATATTACGCCAGGAACATGGTACCATAAAGATAGTTGTGGACCCTGCCAGCAATAGGATAGTTGGTGTCCATGCAGTGAGTCCTTACGCCGCCGAGTTCATAATGGAGGGAGTTATTGCAGTTAAGCAGGGAATGACCTTCAACGACATAATAGAGAACAGCCACATATTTCCCACTGTGTCCGAAGGCATAAAACTGGCTGCACAGTCATTCACCAGAGACCTTTCCATGATGAGCTGCTGCATGGAATGATATTATCACTATTTTCAACTTTTTTACAGTATTTATGCACATTATAAACAGAATTGCATTCCTTCTGGCGAATTCCGGCAAAATTTAATAATGTCCCCAGAGTCCCCCTCTGGATGGAAGTTTATGGCTTGAAGGGCAGGACATGGCTACAGGTTATTTCTGCATACGCAGGATGGCTCATGGATGGATATACATCCATTGCATATGCACTTGTTGCAGTAACAATATCGTCGGTATTCTTCCCTTCGAAGGTCATAGGCATATACAGCCTTGTTGCAACATTCGGAGGCCTGGCTGTTGAGGAGCTCGCAAGGCCGGTTGGATCAGTCCTTCTGGGAAACTTTCTTGGAGACAGGCTTGGAAGGAAGAACATGCTAACCATCACAATTGTGGGTTTTTCCATTTTCGCTGCATCTAAGGGCCTTCTTCCAACATTTACACAGGTTGGGATTTTCGCTCCCATACTGCTTTACATCATACTTTTCATAGAGGGTCTGTTCGCTGGAGCGGAGTATGGAGGTGGTACAGCGCTATCCATGGAGAGCGTTCCGGCAAAGAAAAGAGCCCCCATTGGCGCATTTGTGCAGAGCGGATTTGGCACAGGTTTCTTCATAGTATCATTCGTCTTTGCCGGACTTTTTTCCTTTTATGGAAAGTCATCATTTGATGTAATTGGATGGAGAGTGCTCTTCTTTACCACCATCATTCCCGGATTACTGACGCTGGTTATCAGAAGAATTACAAGGGAGACTGTTGTTTTCCAGGACATGCAGGCTAAGAAGGAAGTGGAGAAGGAGCCGGCAGTGAGCCTTTTTAAGGTTGGCGGTGCCCCTCTTATATTCGCACTTATACTGACCACAGGGCTCCTTTTCATAAATTCAATAACTTTTTCATTCTACCCCACTCTCCTGATCCTTCTTCATTCAACAATAAGCGGCACCACAGTTGGTGTTTACAATGCTTATATCAACCTGGTATCACTGTTTGGCGTATGGGTTGGGGGCATTATAGGATTGATAATAGTTGGAAGGAAGACATCCATGATCGTATATACTGTGATTTTTGTGGCCATAACCTATCCCATATCATACTTTGCATTCCACGGAAGCGCATTTATGGATCTGGTTCTATTCAGCATACAGGCTTTCTTTGAAGCAATGATATTCTCAACACTTCCTGCATTCCTTTCGGAAACATTCAGCAAGAAATTCCGAACCACTGGCGTTGGGTTTGCATATAACGGTGGTGCAATACTTTCCGGATTCGCCATAAGCATAGTCCTCTATTCGGCTACCATAACCCGGAGCCTCTTCGCCTCATGGACGCTCTGGTTCTTCATTGCAGAGGCAATAATGCTTGCAGGGTTACTGCTTTCAAAGGAAACCTACAGGCATGGGAATCCTGACCTGATAAATGCATAGTATATGTGTGATAGTAAATGCACCCGCAGCGTCCGGTTCATGGGTCATTTCTGAATGACTGCCACACCGTAGGATTCCATGATAATCCCATTGCCCTCGTTTTCACAGTTTCTGCTGAACAGAATCCTGCCATGCATATCGGGAATGTTTACTTGTTTCTCAGAAAGGTTGAAGGCACACTGAATAACACCCATTGGCGTATCCAAATATGTTGCAGTGACAAGTGCACCATCGATTCTAACCACAGGCCTGATTCCTTTCCCAAGTTTCATACTTCTCCGAATGGAAATCAGTTTCCGGTATTCCCCAAATATTTTCTGCCCCTTACTGGAATGAAGATCATGCCATGGGATTCTGGATTCCATAAATGCACGTGGATCTGATGGCGCAATATGATCCTCAACCCAATCAAGATAGTTGAATTCCTCTTTCCGTCCCTTGTCCACGGCACTGGCAAATGACCTGTCCGATGTGTCAATAAAGAACCAGAATGGAGAAATTGTTCCAAATTCCTCACCCATGAAGAGCATGGGGACATATGGTGAAAGTATGGCACCAGCTGCCATTGCCATGGAAGCGTCCATGCCAGCATATGATGTAGGCCTCTTGGATCCCGGCCTGTTTCCCACCTGGTCATGGTCCTGTGCAAAGACAACCAGCTGGTCATTTCTGTATCTCCTGTCCCTGTAGCCTCTGGTCCTGTGAAGAAAACAAGAATAGATACAGGAATAAACGAAACCATGACGGAATGCCTCTGCTACCTGTTCAGGCTCACCATAATCCATATAATATCCCTGCTTCTCGCCGGTGGCGAGTGCGTGCACGGAGTGATGAAAATCGTCACACCACTGTGCATCAAGACCATATCCTCCCATTTCCGGTCCCTGAATTACCCTGGGATTGTTCATGTCACTTTCCCCTATTATGACTGGTCTTTTCCCTGTGCCGGCAAAATGCTTCTTTATGGTCCTGGTAAGCTCAGCCAGGAAATGCATGGGGGAATTGTCCACTATGCCGTGAATTGCGTCTAACCTGAGACCATCGAAGCCATATACGTCCAGCCAGAAAATGGCATTCTGTATGAAGAAGGAACGAACATAGTCAGACCACTCACCATCAAAGTTCAGTGATGCGCCCCATGGTGTCATGTACCGGTTTGAGAAGAATGGTCCGAATGCTGCAAAAATGTTTCCTCTGGGCCCAATGTGGTTGTATACAACATCCAGTATTACAGAAAGATTCATGGAATGGCATCTTTCCACCAGTTCTCTCAGGTCACCGGGAGTGCCGTATGTGTTATGGACAGCATAGGGAAATACCCCGTCATAACCCCAGTTCCAGCGGCCCTCAAACTGCGAAACCGGCATGAGTTCAATTGCGCTTACACCGAGATCAGTAAGATGCTCAAGCCTTTCACCGATGCCAGCAAACGTGCCCTGGGGAGTAAACGTTCCGGTGTGCAGCTCGTAGATAATTGCAGACGGCATGTGCAGATTCACGAATTCGGTATTTCCTGGAAGTGGGTATTGAATCACCCTCGAATGGCCGAAAACTCCATTGGGCTGATACCTGGAAGCCGGATCAGGGAGTGGTGCTCCGCCATTAATGGAGATCACGTAATCAACTGTTTCGCCATTCCATGGCATATGAGCCTCCCAGATACCAAACTCGTCCTTTGATGCAATAATTCTTCGTTTCCCGGAAATGAATTCCAGTCCAGTGGCAAAGGGTGCCCATGTCCTGAAGATCACTTCCGATCCCCTTATGATTGGACCAATATCATGGTATGTAATGCTGGGAAAATTTTTCTTCCACTCACTCAAGTCCGCCCACCCTCCGCAGAATAACGGCCGGTATATTATCCACAAGGTGCCGTATTTTTAACTCCCCAGATAGGACTACAGTGCGACCCGACAGGAGATCAATATATTCTCCCTGGAATCCGGAGGGAAGAACTATGCGTGCATCTTCAAGCCTGTTTGGATCAAGTGCATTGGTTTCTGAGGTAATTTTTGAAAATAACCTGAGGCATACAACTATGATCAGTTCATTCTCACTGACCACATAATACGGAAGAATGGATTCACTGTGATCTCCCGACGCCTGTAGTGCTTCCATTTTCCCGTTGTCAATCACATGGGCAAGTTCCCTTCTGATCGTTGAAAGCACTGCAACCATCCTGGACTTCAGCCATGGGAAATCGCATTCTTCCAATGATTTCAGCGGCATTGAAGCTGTTTTTTCAAAATTTTTAACAAGTCTGTTGAAATTCACCTTTTCCCTGTTGTCCGGATCCGTGAAATGAACGTTGATGCTCTCGGTTCCCTGGAAAAGTGCAGGCACACCAGGAAGCATGAATCTAAGAACAAGCATTGAAATTGAATTATAATGCCCCAGATCCCTGCATTTCCTTGCCATTTTCGTTCCCATCTCCCAGTTTCCAGATTCCATAAGGTCCATTATGATCCTGGCAAGTTCCAGGGCATTGTTCTCATATTCCACATCCGGGTTCTTCCATGATGTTGAAAGCATGGATTCCCTCATTGCCTTGATGATCTGTGCATCCAGCTCCTTCATGTAGTCTGTGTAATAATCTGCTGATCCATAGGAAGCCAGAACAAGCTGCAGGATGTAGTAAAGGTGCTCTTCTGCCATATTGCCTATTCTGGAACGCGTATCTTCACGGGACTGAAGATCTTCCAGGATTCTGAAGAAAAGGTCAGGGTATTCTGAAATGACGAGACCTGAATTTCTCAGGTCTTCTCCAAATTTTGTATCGTGGGTTGATCCCTCATTGAGAGAAAATGGCAGGTTCTCCCTCTTCCTTATGAATTCAATGAATCCTTCCCAGTCTGGAATATCTGCCTCCGGAGTCCAGCCCACCTCATTCATGAAAATTAACGGATTGTAGGAAAAGAAAAGCCTGTCCTCAAGATTTTTTGCCATGAGGGCCCCGGAGTACTGTTGAATTCTCAAAACGGGGCGTATGCACTGGTTACACTTATGGGAAACGTGATCTGAAAGCACCCGTGCAATGGACTCGTCACTGCCACCTTCAGAGTTCAACAGGTGTTCGGAAATTTCAGTGGTATCATCGGCCGTGGAATATGTGCGGTATTTGTCAAATGATGTCAGAATGTTAACCACAGCTTCCCGTATTTCAGAATAACTGTATTCGTACCCATGTTTCAGTACAAGGGAATTATAAAGTGGCCAGGAAAGGTTGTCAACATCACCGGAAAATTCCTGCATGATGAAGTCACGCTTGTAGCTCAGTAAAACCTCAGAGATGTTGCCGTATTCAGGCAGACTGGAATGGAATCGATCCTGAAGCTTGCCATATCCTCCGTCATCTGCATACAGTGCATTGATCATCCCCAGAAAATCATAGCCTGTGGTGCCATGGATTTCGATTGATTTCGGAACTCTCTCTCCAGGAATGAGCACTTTCTCTGCCAGAATAATCTTGTCTGGCAGTTCATTCCTCAGATATCTTACATAACCTGAAGGATCGTAGAGGCCATCCAGATGATCGATCCTGATGCCTGTCACACAAGATGATCTGGAAAGTTCAATGATCTTTCTGTGTGTGAACCTGATGACATTCATGTCCTGCGATCTGACGGCAATCAGGCCATTCACGGAAAAAAAACGCCTGTAATTTATACGCTTTGATGCATACAGCCAGAACACCGGCCTCAGTGGAATATCCCTGATGATTTCTTCCAGAGTTTGAATGCTGCTGATCTCAATATCCGGAAGTGGATTGCTAATCTCCTCTGACCGGCTTTCCATACCATTCTTCTGACTGGTGTTACCGGTTATTTCCGGCATTTTTCGAAGGGGGATATCCAGGGATCCAGCATGCAGGACAGGGATTGACCCGGGCGTTATGCTTACCCTGTGCTGATTCACCAGAGAAATGAGGTTCTGAGGGAGAAATGGAAAAACTACAGAATCACTTGGAGAGAATGGATTCCTGAATGTGTCGAAAAGCCATCTGAATTTTCGCGTTCCATCAATGAAAGCTGCTTGCACATAGGGATTTTCGGGGCTGTATGCCATATGGTTTGGGACTGTATCCAGCAATATGCCGAGACCCAGAGATGAGCAGGTGGAGCAGAAATTTCTGAAGGCGCTTTCACCTCCAAGTTCAGGATTAACCTGGCCAAAATCGGTAACATCATAGCAGTGGTTGCTGCCTGATACTGCCCTCATTATGGGTGAAAGATACACATGTGATACGCCAAGGGACCTCAGGTAGGGCAGGACCTTCTCAGCTTCATCCAATGAAAAATCCCTGTTGAGCTGAATCCTGTACACAAGCCGCATATTGCTTTCCGTCACTGGATCAGCCTTCCTGAAATGCATATTTTACGGCAAATTCCAGCAGTTGCTGTATCATAGAATCTCCTGTATGACAGCAGCTGCGTCAAAGTTCAGCAGATAATTTCTGCCCGGGAGTTTCTGGGGTAGCCCGTCTACAGATGGTACATTTGTATCGGCATATATCTCCCATCCTTTTTCACTTTCTGGAAGAATGAAGTTGACCGGGCTACTTGATGAGTTGAAGATCAGCAGAAGATCCCCACCAGTGACAATATCGTCCCTGTAGGATATTTCTCTTGTCTCGCGTCCTGAAAGCCTTATCATAAGGGCGTGAAGCGATGGATCGTTCCAGATGGCGGCCGTCATGTCCCTACCCTCAGGGGTCATCCACTGTATTTCTGCCCTACCAGTTGCTGGATTTGGGGTGCTCCGAAAGAAATTTCTCCTCCTCAGCACAGGATTTGACCTCCTCAGGTGAATGAGATGGCGTGTGAATTTAAGCAGATCACTCTTCTCCCTGTCAAGATTCCAGTCATACCAGCTGATCTCGTTGTCCTGGCAGTATGCATTGTTGTTTCCTCTCTGTGTCCTACCAATCTCATCACCACCCAGCAGCATTGGTACCCCCTGCGAAACAAGCATTGTAAAGATGAAATTCTTCATTCTGCGGAACCTCCTTCCAATGATCTCAGAATTATCTGTTTCGCCCTCTGCTCCGAAATTATAGCTGTAATTCTCGTCGGTTCCGCCCTGAAAGAGCTCACCATTTGCATTGTTGTGTTTACTGTTGTATGAGACAAGATCGTACAGGGTGAATCCGTCGTGGGAAGTTACAAAGTTGATGCTTGAGTGCGGACGCCTGCCGTCCTCCTCATAAAGATCGGGCGAACCCGATATTCTGGTGGCAAATTCCGCAAGCGTTCCGTCATCGCCTCTCCACATCCTCCTGACCAGATCCCTGTATTTACCGTTCCATTCCGCCCACTTGGGAGGAAAATTGCCGACCTGATATCCGCCCGGACCAACGTCCCAGGGCTCAGCTATGAGTTTCATTGTTGAGATAACCGGGTCCTGGTGGATTGTGGCCAGAAACGGCGAAAGCATATTCACGTCGTAAAGCTCCCGAGCCAGAGTTGATGCCAGATCGAACCTGAAACCATCTACCTGCATTTCGTTAGCCCAGTACCTAAGGCTGTCCATTATGAGCTGAAGTACCTGTGGATTTCTCGCGTCAAGGCTGTTGCCTGTGCCTGTGAAGTCAGAATACAGCCTTGGATTCTCAGGGTCAAGAATATAATAAGTTGTGTTGTCAAGCCCCCTGAAACTCAAGGTTGGGCCAAGATGATTCCCCTCTGCTGTATGATTGTAAACCACGTCAAGGATAACCTCTATGCCGTTCTCGTGAAATTTCCGGACCATGTCCTTGAATTCCCGTACCTGTGTTCCGGGAGGGCCGGAAGAATAACGTATATCCGGAGCGAAAAATCCAATGGTGTTGTATCCCCAGTAATTCACGAGGCCCGAATCAACCAGCATTTTCTCATCCACATGATGGTGCACGGGAAGAAGCTCCACCGAGGTTATACCAAGATCCTTCAGGTACCTGATCATGGGCTCGGATGCAAGTCCGGAGTAAGTCCCTCTGATCTTTTCATCAACCTGAGGATTTGTGATTGTGGCTCCCCTTACATGGGTCTCATATATGATAGTCCTGTTCCAGGGGTGCCCTGGCTTTTCAACTCCACCCCAGTCGTAGCTGGAATCAACAACTATTGATTTTGGAACATATCTTGCATCTGGTGTCGTATTGATCTTAAGGTCCTTTTCCTCGGAATTTATGTCGTATGAAAAAATGCTGTCATTCCATCTCACAACACCACTCAGTGCCTTTGCATAAGGATCAATGAGAAGCTTGCTTTTATTGAACCTCTGCCCTTTCTCCGGATCATAAGATCCATCTGCTCGATAGGCATATAACTGCCCGGATTTAATGCCAGACACAAAACAGTGCCACACATGTGCATCCTGCTCCTGCAACCTTATGGTTTCTGCGGCTTCGCCATCTTCCCTGTCATAGAGTTCCAGAAAGACAGAGCTGGCATTTTCCGAATAAATGGCAAAATTCACTCCGCCATCAATGATTGTTGCACCAAGGGGGTATTCGCTCCCCCTCCTTACTCTTTCAACATTCTCCACAATATATCTACCTCATCTGCTGTACAGCAATCACCTGAAGCTGCCGCTTCCACTCAGCGTCTCAACAAGGGCGCGGGCCGGTATGATTATCCAGTCTGGCCTGTTGTTCATCTCATAGTTTGCCTCGTATACGGCTTTCTCAACCTCATAGTAGGCTGCAGTTTTCATGAAGTCCTGAAAGTCTTTGGGAACGATAGGAAGACCATTTGACTTTCTGAAATACGTTTTAAGGAAAACCTCACGCAGTTTCAGGGAAATTCTCCTTGTTTCCCTGGCCAGCGAAGTGTCAGATTTGGAGTAGAAACTTAAAGCGTAGTCTATTGAACGCGTCATGCCGGCAACATCCTTCAAGACACATCCAAGAGATAATCTTTCAGTTTCACCCCTGAGGGGTTCACCTTCGAAGTCTATAATTATTGGTCCCCGTGCTGTCCTGAGTATCTGCCCCAGATGAAGATCACCATGAAACCTGATCTTCTCTACCTCATACAGGGGTGAGAAATCAAAATTATCAACAAAATTACCGATGAGGTCATAGAAGTCAATGCTGTCATAGATCCTTCCATTGATTGACAGCGAAATTGATGTCCTGCGTATTGCTGATGCAAGATCCATGTATCTGCGTTTAATCCGGGTTATGTCACCGGCCGTGAAACGCTCGTGGCCGAATCCCGGATCATTTATGCCATAGAGTGCTCTGTGCATATCTGCAACTGTTCCGGCAAGATCAGTGACAGTAGAGATCATTTCTCCAGTATGATCCTCAACCCCAGTCTTTCCGCCATTGGTAAATCTGTCAATCATATCCCTGCTCAGTCCAAGAAAATAGTGCCAGTAATCGCCATCATTCTGGACATTCTCCTGAATTGAAGCCACTGAAAGCAGCGGGTTCGGCTCATGAACAAGCTGTGCAATTGGTCTGGGTATATTTCTAAAGTTCGTTTTTGTATAGAGCTTGACCGGAACCGTAAAGTCAGGATTATGGGGTGATATGGGCCGGCGAAACACCTTGCATATGTATCTTTCTCCCACGGTAAATGAGGAATTTGACTGCTCCACGTTAAGTGGCGTTATGACGGGATGCGCTGTCATATATGACTGGAATTCTTCTGCATATGGACCCTGAATCACAATTCGACCGTTTGAGCCAGAAACAGCGCCATCCGTAGCTAGGAGTGACATGAATGAGGATATGCTTCCGTTCTCCACTGCATCCCCAAACTGGGATGAATCGAAGGCAGATGGAGTTATTACAATGGTCGATCCGCCTGATGTTGTGCTAATGTCAACAATTACGATGGCAGATTCGCTGTCCCCTATAGTTTCCGGAACTGCATCCACAAGGCGGGCATCCACAATGGAATCAGACTTGAACGGAAACCACCTCTTGGTCTTCAGCTGTGCAAGCAGCCCAATGAGCGTAGATCTGTCAAGGACAGATGAAAGATGAACAGTATTATGCAGTGACATTTGGTGCCTCCATGATAAGCCAGAAATAGGAATGCCTGGGCATTGTGAAGAAGTATGGCAGCTCACCTATATCCGGGAACCTCACAGAACTTATTGTCTCCCGGAGATGCCATCCGTTGAATTCTGAAAGGTCAAGTCTGGTGAACCCTGGCTTCCTTCCAAGGTTGTATACGCATAGCATTCGTTGTCCCTGGTATTCCCTTATGAATGCCAGTATCTGCTTGTCCTCGGACTTGAGAAACCTTATTGATCCACGCCCCAGCACCTGCGAATTCTGCTTCCTCACGATGATCATACGCCTGAACCAGTTCAGGAAAGATGTTGGGAGCCGTGACATGGAATCCACGTTGAAGCTTTCATAATGATAATTAGGATTTGTTATTACCGGCGAGTAAAGTGCCTCGGAATCTGCCCTTGAAAAACCGGCATTCCGGTCATAAGACCACTGCATTGGTGTTCTCACCCCGTTCCTGTCCCCTAGATATACATTATCTCCCATGTTGATCTCATCACCATAATAGAATATTGGAGACCCAGGGAGGCTCATGATGAGGGCATGCAGAAGCTCAAGCACGTATCTGTCGTTGTCCACAAGCGGCGCAAGTCTTCTCCTTATTCCAAGGTTAAGCCTCATCTTTGGGAGTTTTGCATATTCCTTGAACATGAGGTCTCTTTCTTCATCCGTGACCATTTCTAAAGTGAGTTCATCATGATTTCTGAGGAAAAGCCCCCAATCACATTTCTCCGGTATGGGCAGGGTTTGCTTTATTATATTTACAATAGGGAAGGCATCCTCCTTGGCCAGTGCTATGAATACCCTGGGCATCAGTGGGAAATTGAAGTTCATGTGGAACTCATCCTGGTTTCCGAAGTAAGCCTTTGCGTCCTCGGGCCATTGATTAGCCTCTGCCAGAAGAATGCATCCAGGATATTCTCGATCTATCATCTTCCTGATTTCCTTGAAATACTGGTGAGTTTCCGGAAGATTTTCGCAACTTGTCCCCTCCCTCTCGAATAGATATGGGACAGCGTCACATCTGAACCCGTCCAGTCCTTTGTCGAGCCAGTACCTGATCACATTCATCATTTCTTTCCTTACATCGGGATTATCATAGTTGAGATCCGGCTGGTGGCTGTAGAATCTGTGCCAGTAATACTGCTTGGAAACCGGATCCCAGGCCCAGTTAGAAGTCTCAGTATCCACGAAGATGATGCGGACACCCCTGTATTTGTCAGGATCATCTGACCATACAAACCAGTCCCTTTTAGGATTGTCCCTGCTTGATCTTGCTTCCCTGAACCAATCATGCTGATCCGAGACATGGTTGAGAACAAGATCTGCAATGACCCTGATGCCTCGTGCATGGGCTTCTGAGACGAAGCGCTCGAAATCCTCCACGGTGCCGTAGTCCGGCAGAATTGAGTAGTAATCGCTTATATCATAACCGTCATCCTTCAGGGGTGATTTATAGAAGGGCAGGAGCCATACGCAGTCCATGCCTATGCTCTTGATATAATCAAGCTTCATGGTAAGCCCGTTGAAGTCCCCTATTCCATCGTCATTGGAATCGAAAAAGCTTCTCACTGGTACCTCATAGAACGAGGCATCCCTGAACCAGAGTTCGTCATCGCTTCCGAGCATTCTACCCTCTCACCAGTATGTGTGCAGGCCTGTATTCCGGCACCAGCCTGACGTAGTTATACTCATTATGCCAGCAGTATTTCTCTTCTGTGATCATGTCCTGGACATCGTATCCGGCACAGTCTGATGACCTGACCCAGTCCGGGGGTACCTGAACCATTGCGTCACAGATTTCATATGGATTTATGTTAACAACCACCATAACAGAGGGCGCTCCCGGATATTGGCGGTAATATGCAAGTATGCTGGGATTGCTGGAATTCAGGAACCTCACATTTCCATGCAGCCGGAAGTTCACAACATTCTTTCTTATGGCGTTCAGCTTTGAAATTATATCCCTTATGTTGCCGTCGGCATGCCAGTCCCTCTGTTTGATTTCATACTTCTCGGCATCCATGTACTCCTCCTTCCCCGGTATTCCCTCGTTCTCACACAGTTCATATCCGCTGTAAATGCCCCACAGCGGGGAAAGTGTTGCTGCAAGTACTGCCCGCATAATGAATGCAGGCCTACCAGCTCTCTGCAACACAAATGGCAGAATGTCCGGTGTATTCGGAAACAGCATTGGCCAGAAGAATGAGGACACCTCAGGGCTGTTTATCTCATTGAAATATTCCTTTATCTCCCAGTCAAAATTCCTCCAGGTGAAATATGTGTAGGACTGCTGGAAGCCTATTTTGGAGAGCTTATACATCACAGAGGGCTTTGTAAAGGCTTCCGCCAGGAATACCGTATCCGGGTACTTCTCCCTGATGCTCGATATCAGCCATTTCCAGAACGGAAGGGGCTTTGTATGGGGGTTGTCAACCCTGAATATTCTTATGCCCAGTGAAATCCAGTACTGGAAAATGCTCAGCATCTCCTTCCAGAGGTTCTCAGCATCATCGGTATCAAAATTCAGCGGATAGATGTCAAAATACTTCTTAGGAGGATTTTCCGCATACCTTATGCTCCCATCCGGTCGATGATAAAACCACTCGGGGTGTTCTTTCACATATGGATGGTCAGGAGAACACTGCAGAGCAATATCCATTGAAATTTTCAAGTTATACTTTCTGGCTTCAGACACCATGTCCCTGAAATCAGATAGAGTTCCAAGCGCAGGGTTGATGGATTTGTGCCCTCCCTGGCTGCCCCCAATGGCCCATGGGCTTCCCGGATCATCAGCTCCGGCTGGAATTATCCCGTTCTTACCCCTGCGATTTGTAAGCCCGATGGGATGCACCGGTGTAAGATAGATTACATCGAATCCCATCTCTGCAATATCTGGCATTCTTTTTATGACATCCCTGAATGTGCCGTGCTTGCCGGGAACTTCCGACTGAGATCTTGGGAATAGTTCATACCACGATAAGAAGTATGCATGTTCTGGAAATGCCTCCAGCTTCATGACATCTGATCTGACAAAGCCATTCCTGGGCCAGTACTTTTCCAAGATGGGATAATTATCATTTATGAGTGAGATTGTTTTGTCTGCGGATGACCCGGCAGAGAAGACTATTTTCTCAAGGACCTTCCGATCCTTTCCCCTGGCCCCGGCAATGCCGGTCTTTATATTCTCAATTCCTGCCGCTATGTCGGCCGCAACATCTTCCCCTGAAATTTTCCAGGCAGTGGTGTCGCGCAGCCAGGTTCGAAGATCATCATACCATGCTGTTATCCTGAATTTGTAAATTCCTGCCTTTGGGATCGGGAACCATCCCGTGAAGGTATCATTTGGACCAGGTGTGAGCAACTCGCTCCTCCATCTCCTGGAGCCAGGGGCAAGATAGTCAACCTGCGATGCAATTATCCTTGTGCCGTGGGCATAGGCCCTGCAGGATACCTGTTGCACCAGACCCGCCTGCGCCTTTGCAGGCGTGAGTCCATCATCTACAGTAGGCTGAATATTTTCAATGATTATTTCCTGTTCATCTCTCTTCATTCAGATCACCTGATCCACCCTTTAATATTATACAACCCAGAGGGGGCAATGTCATTTCAACAGAATTATCATACCCGTGCATGGGGACGCCCTGAGATTGAATCCTCCCGAAATTTCCAACACCGGAACCTCCGTAAATTGTTGCATCTGAATTGAGGATCTCAGTGAATTCTTTGCTAAACGGAACGCCAATTCTGTATCCGTACCTCACAACAGGCGTGAAATTGAAAATGAATACCAAATCCCCAGATCCATTGCAGGACTGCCTCATAAAAGATATGACAGAATTCTCAGTGTCCTTGAAGTCAATCCATTTGAAGCAGTCAGGCCTGAAGTCCGACTTTCCAAGGCCGTACTTGCTGTAAATTGCGTTAAGATCATGCAGAAGCTGCATGATGCCCGATTGCACCACATCGTCAGCATCAATGGGCAGGGCTGAAGCATAATCCCATTCTTTTTCCATTGCAGTCTCATTTCCCATGAATATCAGTTTCTTTCCCGGGAACGAAAGCATGTAGGAAAAAAGGAGGCGTATATTGGCATGCTTCTGCCATGAATCGCCGGGCATTTTACCGTACAGGGATCCCTTCCCATGAACCACCTCATCATGCGAAATGGGCAGTACAAATTTTTCTGAGAATGCATACCAGACGGAAAAGGTAAGATTGCCCATGCGGAATTTCCTGTACAGTGGATCTGTGGAGAAGAAATCCAGAGTGTCATGCATCCAGCCCATGTTCCACTTCATGTCGAAGCCCAAGCCGTCTGATGTGATGGGACCTGTTACATTGGGCCATGATGTTGATTCCTCAGCAATGGTCAGTGCACCTGGAAACCTTGAATGCACTGTTTCGTTGACCTTACGAAGGAATTTCAGTGCCTCGAGATTCTGGTTCCCGCCGTAGGCATTTGGAATCCATTCACCAGGTTTTCTGGAATAGTCCAGATAAAGCATGGATGAAACGGCATCAATCCTTATGCCGTCGGCATGGAACATGTCCAGCCAGTAGATTGCATTGGACACGAGAAAACTTAAGACCCCGCCACTGCCGTAATTGAATATGTATGTTCCCCAGTCCGGATGGCGCCCCTTCCTTGGATCAGGATCCTCAAAGAGGTGCGTGCCGTCAAACTCCGCAAGCCCGTAAGCGTCTTCTGGGAAGTGGGCAGGAACCCAGTCAAGTATGACACCTATGCCCCTGGAATGCATGTAATTGATGAAGAAGCGGAAATCATCAGGATCACCGTATCTTGATGTGGGGGCATAATAGTTTATGACCTGGTATCCCCATGAACCGTCAAAGGGGTGCTCCATCACGGGCAGCAGTTCAACATGGTTGAAGCCCATCCTGATCATGTGGTCTGCAATGAGTGGTGCAAGCTCCCGGTAATTGAGGTAACTACCGTCACTGGACCTTGCCCAGGATCCAAGGTGCACCTCATATATCGACAATGGACTTTGAGCTACATTAAGACCTGCACGCCTGTCCAGCCATGAACGATCCTTCCATCTGAATGCTGGACTGTGAACAATGGATGCGGTGCGTGGACGAAGTTCTGCTTTTGATGCAAATGGATCAGTCTTCTCCACAACATTGCCATTTGGTGTCTTGACGGCAAACTTATAGACCTCACCTTCTAAACATTCCGGAATGAATATCTCCCATATACCGGAATCCTTGACATTGACCATGGGGTGCTCTCCGTGGTTCCAGTGGTTAAAATTGCCTATGACTGATACTGCAATGGCGTTTGGTGCCCATACGACAAAACGTGTCCCCATGGCTTCAGGATATTTCATGGGGTGGGACCCAAAAACACGGTATGCCATGTAATCCTCGCCCTTCTTGAAAAGATAAGCATCAAGCTCGGTCAGCAGGGGAGCAAATGCGTACGGATCATGTAAGCGAGAGACATATCCGCTGCTGTCCTTCCAGCAGATAAGATACTGCCTTCCAGCCGATATGGGGATTGTGCCTGCATAAAGGCCATTGCCAGCGTTCCTGACTTCTATCCTGTGCCCGGCATATTCCATCCAGGCTTCAGTTGATCTTGGCAGGTAAAATCTCACCTCGGTGCCATCTTTTACGGGATGGGGCCCGAGAATCTTCTCTGGGTGGCTGCTGCTGAAACTTATGATCCTCTCAGCATCTTTCCCAAAGTTATTCTCTGCATGCATTCAAATTTAATAGTAGCTTTTTATATTTATACCTTGACAGTCAACAACAGGAGTTGAGGCTCCAACGAGATAGGCAGTGACATGGCATCAATGGTGTTATGCATGAGGAATTGCACTCACAACTTTCCAGAACCGGCAGTGAACTTTTTTATTCTGTTTATCCTCTTTTCGGTCATCCGGCTGATTCTCCTTGCATACCTCATCTGCTGCTTCTGTGTCATGGGACGGAGGGGTACCATCAGGGATGCTTTCTTCTCTATGGTGGACATAAATGAATCAGCACTTGCAAGATGCTGGATCACGTTCCTGTCTGCTCTGGACTGCAGAAATGATGTGAGAGACAGAATAAAAAATGGGGTCGTGACAATCATCACCAGCCCTGCAAATGAGAGAATGACTATATAGATGAAATAGGCAGACGGGATCAGAGTAACAAGGACTGATGAAATAAGCAGAATATCGACGGCGAAGAGCACGTACGCAGTCCCACCCAGAATCAGCTTCCTGGCAACGCCGTTTTTTCTGGAATAATATGCTTCAAGAAGGACTGCATCAATCTGGTATGTATCCAGCTGCTGTATTGCATCCTCCTTCAGCATGACGTGCCATTCCTTTCCGTTGGAAGTTTCTGCATATGAACGCATTATTTTCTTGTGGGAAATGTAAACGTCATGGTGACCTCCATCATCTTCGCCAATGAGGCTGTGCAGCCTTTCAGTGTATTCATGGCTCAAGTCATCCGGATTGAGAACCGCGGGCTTTCCAATCCTGTAAAGCAGATATGCAGGAACTGCCAGTATGACAGCGTCTATGGGAATGAAGAGTAACAGCCTGTTCACTGTTCCATGAGCAGAAAGAATGTAAACCGCAGATCCAATGAACGTGAATGAAAGAACCGAAGCCAGCAGGTAGATGCGGAGCCTGATGTGCTGAATTGTTTGACTGCGGCCAAACTTCAGCATGACAAAAGCCACTGCCAGGGAAAAGGGAAGAGCCAGAACAACGCCTTCTCCGGGTGTGATCCTGCCGTACTGTACCAGCTGCGGAATCAGGAAAATGGCCAGATAAATGAGCAGGAACGACAGAATTGAGACCGTAAATCGCTTTGTGGTGCTCTTCATGTTATAATATATATGAACTGCAATTATATAACAGAATCGATCCACTAACATACCATAACAGCAAATGTGATCGCAATCAAATTTCCGACATCGTTAAATCTTGTCTGAATATCTGATGATCATGAAGCCTTTCAAACTGGACCAGCTGGATATGGATATCATCGATCTTGTGGAGGAAAACTGTTCGCTGACTTACAATGAGGTTGCTGATAAAACAGGCAAAAATCTCTGGACTGTTCGTGACAGGATGATACTTCTGCGGCAGAGGGGGATCATAAAGTCATGTCGGGCAGAAATTGACTATGGAAAGCTGGGACTTGGATGCAAGGCCATGATAGGCTTCAATGTACCGCCTGAGAGAATAGATGAATTCGTGTCACTTGTCAGGAAGGAGAAGCGTATAAAGAAATTCATGATAACTACAGGTTCCCGAAGATTCCATATCCAGATGGTTGGTGAGGAGTGCGGCGAGGTGAGAAACTACGCCAGAAAAATACTCCCTGACTTTGGAATTTATGATATAGACTTCGAGGTCATACTTGATGAAATACCCTAGAACTCCATCCCATCAATCTGACTTTTCCCATTGAGAGACTGAATGTTCATGGCAATTTTACAAAATTTGCTTCAGTAATGCCCATTATACAATTTATTGCTAACATCCGTTAAGTAGGATACCCTTATTCTTCGCTTATGAGCAATGAAATGGAAGAAATAGAGAGATTTGCAAGATCCACACTTGGAGCTATGCCTGAGGTGATTAAACTTCTGGGCAACCATAACGTGGAAATGGCTAAGGAACAGTTCAGGGAAAACAATACCCTGTATCTTGGGAGGACAAAACTTCCAAAAAAAATTCTCGCACTCACGGCACTTTCAGTGTCTCTGGCCAACGGACAGTCGGATTCTGCAATGATTCACTTCAAACTGGCCCAGAAGTTTGAGGCAAGCATGCTGGAAGTTCTGGATTCAATAAAGGCAGCAAAGATGGCACTCATGTCGTCCACAATGGCACTTATGGGAACCATACAACCCATTGTTGAGAAATACACGGGACCATCTCACAAGAGTGCTGAGATCGAGAGGATACTCAATCACGTTAAGACAGAATCTGGAATGGATTTTCTTCCGGAAAATCTGAGTTCCCTGGCATCAGTGTCATTTAACCTGCTGGAGGAGCATCTCAAGGAAAAGGCAGAATTGATGTCCCCCTTCGAGGTCGAGCAGAAATACCTCTTCCTCATGGCATTTGCAGTGAGTATTTCAATCAGATATGAAGAATGTGCCCGCGTCTATCTGACACAGTTCTTCCTCAATGGCGGGAAGAAAGAGGAGATGGAGGATGCCCTCTTCCTCACCAGATTCATTACAGGAAACCGTGCGCTGACTTCTGCAATGGAGATACTCAAGTGGTAAACCCACATAGTTCATGGATCACATAAAGGAGTGATGATTTTAACATGAGGAAAAGCACGCTTAATCTATTTGGATCTGAGTGGTTTGGCATAGCAATATCGACTCTCGCACTGGCACAGGTTTATATTCTTGCTTTCGGTGAAACGGGTAGCGTTGCCTTCAGGTATGTCGCGGAGGCTTTCTCAATACTGGGAATTTCAATCTTCGTGGTCATATTCGGCATCTGGGTATATCGTGGCTTTGCCATGAAAGATCGGGTATTCTCGCACTGGAACAACCTTACCAGATTGAGTTTCACTGCACTGATTCCAATAATTGGATTCGTTAGCAATTACCAGCTCATATACTTCTTCGGCCTTTCCGGAACCACTGCAGCCCTTTCGGCAGTGGACTTCTACGCAAACTATATCCTTGCACTTGGACTGGGTGTACTATTAGGGTACAGGCTGTACACCAAGGAGATAAATCCGCGGGAAATGAACTACGCCATTGTTATACCGCCCCTTGCAATCGGCACAAGCGTGTTCCTTGCTGGATCCCTCATGAATTTCTATGGGGGAGTGGAAGCACAGACAATGTACTTCCTGGTTCTCATGGGACTTGGAATATTCTTCTTCCTGTTCATATTCATAGGATCACTGGCACTGGCAGGCCATGTCTCCACCAAGGTTCATGAGACGCTGCCTACGACAATGCTGCCCGTGGGAATATCCAGTCTCATAATCATCAACCTCTTTTCACTGGCTGGTTTCGGCAAGATAGACCAGCTGTTCATAGGAGGATCATCTGTGGAATGGCTTTCAGTGTTGCTCTGGGGTTTCGAAGTCTGGAACTTCCTGGTTGTTGTGATTTTGATTTTCACTCATCCTGCCAGAGGGACCCTTGGAGTATGGGCTTACGGATTCCCGCTGGGGCTCTTTGCTACATCAACCATAAAAATTCTCGGATTCACCCATTTCTATGCGCTTCTCTGGGCATACGTAACAATTGCCGTCATTCTCAACATACTCTGGGTTTATGCGTGGCTGAACACTGGAATGTTCCTCAAAAACATGTTCGGCAGGGAAGTTGCTGAGAAACACGCCATTCCTGGGCACAGACCGGAGGAGTAAGAGCTAGAGCAGATACAGAGAAAGAAGCGTGAAGGTCAGGACAGGCAGTGCAATTATAAATCCAACTTTCATGTAATACCCGTAACCAATTTTTATTCCATTTTTACGATCCAGTGTGTGAAGCCACAGAAGTGTTGCAAGAGACCCTATGGGAGTAAATTTTGGCCCTATGTCATTTCCTATGACGTTTGTGTAAATGAGATAATTGGCATTATGAATTGAGGAGATTGATAGTGCACCCAGCATAACGGATGGCATGTTGTTCATGCTTGAGGCCAGGAAGGCAAAAAAATACCCTGAGAATACATATGGAAGTGGGCCTGGCAATGACACAATATGCGACAGTAAAAACACCATAAGTTCAGTGAGGCCATTCAAGCCGAGCCCATAAACTACAAGATACATTCCGAATGAGAATATGACGATCTGCCATGGAGCTTCCCTGATGATCTTAACTGTATCTATATCGCCGCTTGACCTTGCTGAGATCATCACGAAAGCCGCCACAGCAACGGATATGAATGCAATGGGAACGTCATAGATTCCACCAACTGAATAGAGAATTATGAGAACTATTATGACGGGAACACTCATCTTTGCAATGAGTGGAGATCGGATTGCCTCCCGGGGATTTCCAAGAGTTTGGGTTGCATAGTGCGAAATGATTGTTTTCCGGTAGAAGATGTATAGAATGCCAAGGGATGCAGCGATGGATACAAGGTCCGGAAGTATCATCACCCTGGCATAACTCAGGAATGAAATATGGAAATAGGTGGTGCTCACTATATTCACCAGGTTGCTCACCGATAGAGGCAGTGATGCTGAATCCGCAATGAAGCCAGTGGCCATTATGAATGGGAGAATGTATTTCCTCTCCACGTTCATGTTTACAAGCATTTCGTATACTATAGGGGTGAGGATAAGGGCAGTTCCATCATTGGCAAATATTGCGGATATTCCGGACCCAAGAATTATAATAAAGAGGAACAGCAGGTTTCCATGCCCTCCTGCCATGCGTGCAATCTTAAGGGCAGCATACTTGAAGACACCCGCCTCATCCAGTGCAAGTGATATGAGAATTATTGCTATAAATGTGAAAGTTGCGTTCCATACAATGTTCCATACCGCTATGACACTGGAGAAATTTATCATGCCCAGGGCATAGCTGGCAGCCGCCCCAATCAGGGCCGAATATCCAATGCCAATGTTTTTTGGTTTCTTTATGACCAGGAGCAGTGTTATGGCGAAGATCGCAGCGGAAATATAGAAACGGAATGAAAGAATCATTGAAACAACCAGGTTAAGTTTGTAAGTTCAATTCCGTATATTAAAATATGCTAATATACATGTCTGTCCATCAGCGCAGATGCCACATTCTGGGTACTGTTGACATTCTCTACATTCTAAGGCATCTGAGGTTCCTGCCTCATTGATATTACCCGCATCACGATATCCAAAGATTTTGTTCCATCTCCCACTGTTCTTTTCAGGTAGGTTATGCGGATTAAATTTCCCATAGCCCGTGGGTATTTTCTCTTTATTGCCCTCCATCTTTATTATCCTTTAGCAATTCATCTATTCATTGAAGATCGGAGCTTCCCTGCTCATTTTATGTAAGCTTTAATTAGTATATTCGCATATACTGATGCGATATTAACATGACAGGAAAAATAGCAATAGTCATAAACTCAGGACTGGATCAGCGCGCAAAGGTAATATCCGGACTCCACGTTGCAAAGAGGATTCATGATGCAAGAAAGGAGAACGGCATAGACAGAGTCGAAGTTTTCCTCTTCACCGGGGGTGTCAGGTCGCTGGAAAAGGGACAGGACAATGGTGAGGTGCTGGATGCAATCAAGGAACTCAGGGAATCTGGTATAACACTTGAGGCCTGCTCAAACCAGGTCAAGAACTGGAACATGGAAGACATTTTCTCCAGCAACGGAATAGATCTTGAGTTCGCCAGGGATGCATTTTCACGGTATGCTGTTGAAGGATACACGGTAATATCCTTCTGACGGCATCAGGAGCAATGATGACAGAAAAGAATATTCCGGTGTTCACCGTTCTTGACACTGAATCCAGCCATGGAAGGTATTCTCAATCCACCAAGGAAATAACATTTGATGATCTGGTTAAGTTCCACGGGCATGCCTGCGATGGCCTGTATCGTGGTACATATGCACTTTCAGTCGCATTCAAAATCCTCTTTCCCAATGGCGTCATCGATCGCACTGATCTCAGGGCAATATCCCGCAACAGCCCATGCCTTGGAGATGCTGCCTCATACCTCACCGGTGCAAGGGTAAGATTCGGGACTCAGGATGTCCTGAGCGATCCTGGTGTCTGGTATATACTTCAGAAAATATCCACTGGAGAAAGCATTGAAGTCACGGAAGACAATGGGTTCTTCCCTGCTGAGATAGCCAATGCAGAAGCATCACTTATTTCTGCCTCCAGAGAAGAACTGCCGGAAAAACTGGATCGCCTGAAGTCACTGCAGGACAACTGGGTGAAAAACACGCTATTGAAAACGAGACCCGGGGACCATTATCATGCCAGGAAAATTGAATATAAATGGAGGGAAGTGCCTTATTCCAGCAAGGGAATAAGGACTGATATTATATTTAAGGACGTGATTCGGTAGCATGATGCATCCTCAGTATAGGTCTGACCTGTTAAGGATGGCGGATATACTCAAGGTACTGGGTGATCCAAACAGGCTGCACATCCTGTCACTCATAAGCCATCAGGAACTCTGCGTCTGCGAAATAACTTCCATACTCAATATATCGCAGTCAAATGCATCCCAGCACCTTGCCAGGCTGAGATCCGTTGACCTCGTAAAGGAGAGAAGAAATGCCCAGTGGATATATTATTCATTGAATCAGGATGCTTTTCCCATGATCAAGGAAATTCTGGAATCACTCCCGGATATCTCCAGTGAGTTGAAAAAGATTGAAGATCTGCCAAACCACCAGAAATGCAAAATATGATTGTAAAAAGAAAGGCAGATTATTTCTTGCCCACTTTCCCGAGGCCTTTCAAGATATTTATTGTAACTGCAAGTCCTGCCTCCACTTCAGGATCCTTCAGCTCGCCAAGCAGGCTGAACGTCCCGTGAATCCTGGGTTCCTTTGAAAGGCGTCCAGATGAAATGCCGTCAAGAAGCGCAATTACTCCGTCAACAACCTGCGGATCAGATATCCTGGATAATATCTCAAGGAGGGAATTCAGGATAGAAGCAACTCCGTTCAGCATGTCATCCGTCAGGACGCCACGCAGATTGGCCACAAGATAGACAAGCCCCTGAAGGGATTCGGCCATCCCGGTTTCCTCAAGTGTTCTCACCCATTCCACTGATCTTGAAATTGTTCCAATGTTGTCCACCAGTGATTCAACGGCCTTTCTTGTTTCCGGATCGGCCAGCTTCCTGTTCAGTATCTCTGTTATATCGTTGCTCATTGTACCACCCCGTTCAGGACAGGTTTTGCAGTCATGTTCCAGTACACGTTGTTGTAAATTAGCTTCAGCCAGTAGAATGAATAACTCTCCGGCATGAAGACTGGCTTCTGGGTATAACTGGATGTTATCATTGATGCTTTGCCCATGCCCGTGAGCATAAGAGCACCACCACTGCCATCATAGGTTGCCACCGGCTCCTCGCCAAGAATCGATTGCATGATTCTGTCGGATACAACTATGGCCTGGGCGTCAGCAACTGAACCTGCCTTGGATACCTGCAGGTTCGTGGCATCACCGATTGCATAGGCATTCCCGTAGCCCTTAACATTGAGCGTATATCCGTCAACCTGAACCCAGCCCATCTGATCTGCCACTCCTGTGGATTCCAGAAGCTTATTTCCCCTGTGAGGCGGGACAATCAGCGCCAGATCATATGCGATCCTCTCATCCTTCTGCGATACAAGTTCCTTTGCCGCTACATCCACGGCCTTTATCTGGAATCCCAGACTGCTCTTTATTCCCTTTTCGCTGAACATTTTCCGAGCTATATCTGAAATGCCCTGATCTGGAAAAGCCATTGGCATGGGATATACGTATTGGATTTCGACCCTGTCCCTTATTCCTCTACTGGTGAAGTAATCATTCAGCATAAAGACGACCTCCAGCGGCGCAGGGGTACACTTGTAGGGCATGGATGATACTCCCACAACAATGCGGCCTGACTTGAAATTGTTGAGCTTCTTCTTGAGTTCAACAGCGGCTTCAAGGCTGTAAAAGTTGTTGGTTCCCTGCTTCAGTCCCGGAATGGAATCATAATCATACCTTGCTCCAGTTGCAATGACCAGGAAATCATAATTAATGCTCTGCCTGTCAGTCCTGACGACACTGTTCTTCAGATCAAGGGCAGTGGCAAACTCGGGCACAAGCGTTATTCCGTCCGCTAACATCCTGGACACCGGCCTGTACGTGGAGGAAGCTGCCATCATGTCAAAGGGGATTTCAAGAAATCCTGGCTGATAGTAATGTCTCTGGCTTCCTTCCACAAGGACGATCTTAACGTCGCCGGCTTTAACCTGCTCTCTCAACTTATAGGCAAGATGGTTTGCTGTGCTTACTCCACCACTGCCTCCGCCAATAATTGCTATGGTCTTCATCAACGTTCAATGGGGTCATAAGATAATAACTGATTTATGAAATATTTAGAGGAAGAATCCATGATGCCACAAAATTTGTGTAAAAATCCAAAACTCTGATGTTTTTACCATGGGTATAACAGAGTCTTATCCGCCATGCTTGAAAGCCGGATAAATAAGCATGCCGCCGTCAACCACCAGGGTAGTGCCCGTAATGTATGAGGCCATGTCGCTGGCCAGGAATGTCACTGCCTGAGCAATATCAGATGTCTCCCCCATTCTGGGCATTGCAATCTTTGTAAGGAGGTCCCTGTAAGTGTCCGGATTCCCCCACACATCCTTGTTTATTGGCGTCTTTATTGCCCCCGGTGCCACAGCAACGACCCTGATGCCGGATTCGGAAACTTCCTGTGCAAGCGTCTTGGTGAACATGGACAGACCTGCCTTGGCACTGCTGTACGCCGTATAGCCAGACCAGGGGACAAACTCATGCACAGACGTGATGTTTATGATGACGCCATGTCCAGATTTTTTCATCCTCTTCACAGCCTCTCTGGCGCAGTAGTATGGACCCATCAGGTTTATGGCAATGACCCTTTCCCAGTCATCGGGGTTGTCATCACCGCAGAGCTCCCTTTTTCCGTCTATTCCGGCATTGTTAACCAGAATGTCCACAGATCCTAACTGACGGTCAATGCTTGTGAATATGGCTTCAACCTCCGCCCTGTTTGAAACATCCCCGCCAAAAACAGCTGCCCTGCCGCCGTTGCTGTTTATTTCTCCTGCAAGTTGCTCAGCCTGAAGCTTCTCAGAATGATAGTGAATTGCCACTGTTGCTCCGGCTCTTGCCAGATATTTCGCAATCTCCATGCCAAGACCTGAGCTCGATCCGGTGACAAGCGCAATTTTGCCCTTAAGTTCCATGTTTATGCCGGTGCCGTAGGACACCTTTCTGCTGTCATCTGCCATGAAAACCTATGCCTTTATTCAAAATAAGATTAACTGAATTCCAACTTCCTGAAATATATCATCCTGAAATATACTCATAGATTTTATGCCTGTGGCTCAGCAAGGAGTTCCCTATCATATGTCCGTCCTGTAATTATGACAATCAGGCCGGCAATTATAGCCACCGCAAAAGCATAAAGATATAAATACGCAGGATCAACAAAATAAAGGAAACCCATTATTATATTGGCGGCAAACAATCCGGCACTCCTTGAGGCTGTAAGCCAGCCCATTCCCCTCCCTATGTTCTCTGAAACCTTTGAGATTATTGTGGGCTCAAAAACTTCCGTAAAGCCTGTTCCAAGTCCGATGACAACTGTTGACAGATAGAATGATGCCAGTGGCAATTTTTCAATCAGGGACAGGGCATAGAGGAGAGCACCAAATCCTGCAAGTATGTAGCCCAGCAGGCCAAGTGGAAGAGCCTCCCGCTTCAGCTTTATTCTTGACATGAGGAATCCAACCGACGCTGAGACTGCGAGGAAAATGGTGTAAGATAAAGCTCCCAGCACAATTTTGGATGTGACAAGTGCAACCGTGAGAACCAGAAAACCCATGCTGTAGTATCCAAAGCCAAAAAGCGCTGACGAGATGATTACGCCGCTGAAGAATGGCCTGCGCTGACTTTTTCCAACGGAAGATTTCGCATTTTTACCAGCATCATGTTTCACCAGTATGAGCATGAATGTGGAAATGACGATTGGAATAATTGTGATAATGAAGACGGTCCTGAACGGATAGCCAAGTGATACCATGGAAATGAAAACAAGCGTGGCAAGTATTCCACCACCCACATCAAGTCCGTGCAATAAGCCATAAGCTCTTGACCTGTTGCCTTCGGAAACAGATTCGCTCATCAGTGCTCTTCTGGCAGGTGACCTGAAGTTCCTTGCCCACCAACCCCCTGCAAATATGGCCACTGCTTCATAAACAGTGCCAGCAAATCCTGTGAATGACAGTATGGGAATCAGGGAATTTCCCACTATGGCAATCTTCCTGCTCCCGTATCTGGATGCCAGTCTTCCCCCATAATATGCAAAAAGTGACCCAACACCATAGTTCAAGGCTTCTGCAATCCCGTAGTAATATACTGGCGCCTTCAAGATAAGCACTATGAAGAGAGGAAAGCCTACAATGACGGCCTGGTACCCAAAATCCGCGAAAAATGCTGATAATGATATGTACCATACATTTACTGGCAGGCCTTCGTTTTCAAGACTGGACATACTTTCCTTTCCTGACATCTCTTTACCTGTTTGGTGATCCACGGTTTTCAGTCATATTCCTGAGCAATTGTCCAATCACTGGATTGCTGGCATTCATACGGCATCACCAGTATCTTAAATGAACAGAGATATTCAAGAATTGCTCAATTCATGACAGTTTCCCGAGGCCTTAACTGCTGTCCTTTCAGTAACACATGATACTTCAATGTTTGGATACTGAGAGCCGTCTGGTCCATTGAAAACGGCCAAGGTGTGGCAATTTTCAAGGCACCATATGAATAGGCACTCAAAAAATAGACAACCAAAAATATAATACTATAAAGGAATGTGATCTCATGGTTAGCACTGAGAAAATAGATGTATTCAACCATGTTTACCCTGAGAGCTATTTCAATTTCTTTTCCAAACGCCCTGCCATGATGGATGAGCAGGCAAAGAGGCTCCCTGAACTTGTGAACATGAAGAACAGGATCCAGGTAATGGACAGGCTCCACATCAGCAGGGAGATTATTTCTCTGGCACTTCCTGACATTGATGACCTGGAGCTTGATGCAGAGCGATCGCTGGAAGTAATGAAAGCAGCCAACAATGGCATGCATGAAACAGCGAGCCAGAGTGAGGGAAGATTCCTTGCAATTGGCACCGTATCCCTTGCCGATCCGGATGCGGCCATAGCTGAAGCCACAAGATGTATCAGGGAACTGAAGATGCTGGGTATCCAGATTGTATCCAACGTTCATGGTGAGCCACTTGGCTCGCCACGATTTGAACCATTTTACACTGCAATGGAAGAGCTGGGAAAACCTATCTGGATTCATCCCACTTTCATGAGGCAGTCTTACCCATGGCTCCGAGAATTCAATACCGGCATCATGGTTGGATGGGACTTTGATACAACACTTGCCATGATACATCTTGTAGGGTCCGGTGTTATTGCCAGGCACAGGAAGCTGAAATTCGTGGTGCATCATCTTGGATCACTGGTACCACTGCTCGGTGGAAGAATCTCAACTTTCCTTGACAATAATACTCCTGGGAAAAAGCAGGATGAGGACTCTGAATCCCTTTCGTACCTGAAGTCATTTTACGTTGACACTGCCGAAGGAATGTCAATGCCCTGGATCAGAAGTGCACTGGAATTCTTCGGCGTGGACCACATAATGTTTGGAACTGATTTTCCATGGGGGGATTCAGACCAGATAATAGAGAACATTGAATCACTTCCAATAAGTGAGGAGGACAAGAGGACTATATTCAATGGCAATGCCAGGAATATCATAGGCCTCTGAGGCAGTTTCATTGAACTCCACCTTAAATGCAGCTGAGATTCTTCCATACTCATGAGATCAGGTCTAAAGAGCAAGCAGACAGAAGACCAAAGTTTCAGAAGTTTCCCTTCCATCTCCAAATTTCAGTGATGAGCAGGGAAAAAATTAATTGAAGCCTAAGGATACACACATATGGATATCCTCTTTCTGGTGATACTGTGGATACACGCTTTCACAGCCCTTTTCTTCGTGGGTGGTTCCTTCTTCATATGGATCGTTGTCTGGCCAGCCACATTCAGGATTTCAGATGACGAGAAAGTCAGGACAAAAATCCTCGGCCATGTGGGGAGGATATTCGGAACCGCCACCGATATTTCTGTTGCCATACTTATACTGACGGGCCTGTATCTGGGCTATGGATATCTGCCGAAGCTTTCCGATCTCACCACTACCACCGGAGGCCAGTTGCTGCTTGCAAAGGGTATCATCGTTGTAATAATGCTTGTGCTGATGTACGCCAATAACATTTATCACGGAAAGAGACTCGTCAGGCTCTCACAGGAGGGGAAGTTTGACGAGATGAAAAGAATCAGGCGCATCACGCATATGGCATCATTCATAACTCTTGGCCTGATGGTTGTCATAGTGCTCATTGCATTCACGCTGCCCTTTTACTATCCCTGATGGCAAAAATGGCGCATCTTGAGGCTCCCTCTTACGTTACGACAGTTTTGATGCTGTTCAGCATGTAATATCATCTGGGATGTGTGGACGTGGCAAATTTCATTACACAGTGTTTGCTGATCATGTGGAATGAATATAGCCTTCAGCCGTGGTACGCTTATCCTGAACGAAGTTCAGGGAAATGTTCCCCCATACATTGTGTACGATGACCGGATTGGGGCATACCGCACCGAGGCTTTCAGGTATTCACAGGTCGTGAAAAAGTTTCCAGATGCAAGGGATGATGTCTTCAGCTCCTCATCTGTAAATGTCAGGCACAGTGAAACCCTGAGACCCTACCAGAAAAAAGCTGTGGATCTCTGGGCAGCTAACCAGAATGCAGGGGTTGTTGTTCTTCCAACTGCAGCAGGAAAAACTCATATAGGGATTGAGGCAATTGCGCGCCTTTCCACAACAACACTTGTGGTTGCACCCACAATTGAACTTGTCCAGCAATGGAGGGACAAGCTTTCCAGGACATTCGGCGTAAAAGTTGGGCAGATTGGTGGAGGAGAGAAGGATATAGAGGATATTTCAGTTAGCACATATGATTCCGCCTACCTGATGGCAGAATCCCTGGGAAACAGATTCAGGTTCCTGCTTGTGGACGAGGTGCATCATCTTGCATCGGAACGTTATCTGGAAATAGCGAAAATGTACGCTTCCCCTTACAGGATGGGATTGACCGCGACATACGAAAGAACGGACATGCTGCACGAGAATCTGGAGGAGGTGATGGGTGGAAAGATCTTTGAACTGGGATATGAGGAACTTACGGAGTACCTCTCAGATTATGATATAATAAGGATACCCGTAGATCTTGAACCAGAGGAGGAGGAAGAATATGAAAGGAACCGGAATATATTCATCAGTTATCTCAGGCGCCATCGCATAACGCTCAGGGGTCCGTGGGATTTTGAAAAGTTCATCCTCTCTTCGTGGAATCCTGAGGGCCGGGAGGCACTTCTTGCCTGGCGAACGGCCAGGGAAATTGCATTCAACGCCCGGGTTAAGGTCGATACGGTCAGGTATGTCCTTTCAAAGCACAGGAACCAGAAGACCATCATCTTTTCAGAGGATACTGACACAGCCTACATGATATCCAAGGAGTGCCTGATTCCATGCATAACGTATCTGACTCCCGGGCCGGAGCGGAAGGAATATCTGGAAATGTTCAAAGCAGGGAGGGTTACGGCACTGGCCACTTCCAGGGTTCTTGACGAAGGTATAGACGTGCCGGATGCCAGCGTTGGGATTGTCCTGAGCGGATCAGGCAGCACCCGGCAGTTCAGGCAGAGGCTCGGAAGATTGCTCCGCCCATCCGGTGAAAAACATTCTGTGCTATACGAGATCGTTGCCAAGGGCACTTCAGAGTATGGAACTTCCAAAAGGAGGCGAAAAGGTGTTCCCAGTTCAACTGATGACAGTTCGCAAAAGTAAGAACGGTGTGGTGAGGTCCGTATTTCTGACCAGCGAGAACAGCAATTATGCCACGTCCGTTATTGATCTGTTTCACAAATCCCTTGGAAAAAGAAGAAAGGAAATCGAGAATGAGATAAAGCTCCTGGAGCTGAAGTCACAGAACCCCAAGATTGTCAGGGGGCTGGCACTTCTCATGTTCAGACTGTCCCGGTTGGATCCGCCCTCGTTCCTGGATCCGATGAAGGTGAGAAAAGCAATCTTCTCCAGTGCCAGAACACCACCGGTTGCTCCAGAGGAAAGAGACGACCTCATTGCCCGGATTGCTGCTGAGATGGATGTTTCCCCCAGTGAGATCTCAAAGGCAATGTATGCAGACAAGGAGGATGAGCAGATCCTTGTTTCGGTGCCGGATATCACGCCAGATGATCTGTCGGCAAGATACAATCTTGAGCAGGTTGAAACCGTGATGCTCAAGACATCCTCAATCGTCATCACAACAACAATGAACCATGCAAGATTTGAGAGGCGCATTCGGAGCCTAGGCCTGCTTTACAGGATCAGTGATGAGAACGGAATTTACAGGATCGAAGTCAGCGGGCCACTGTCCATCATTGAGCACAGCGACAGGTACGGATCACGGATTGCCATGTTGATGAGATATCTCTTCCATTATTCCGACTGGCAGGTGCAGGCCACCGTGAAGCTCAAGAACGGCGACGAGAAATCGGACTACTCATATTTCCTTGACGATGCTGCGGTAGAACTCCTGACATCACGTGAACCCACCCATGAATCGGGGAAAGATCGTATACTGTCTGAAACCCCGTCTCCCATAAAGGTCGCAGGCAAAGCCATCTTTCCGGATTATTCCGTTGCAATCAATGATACAACAGTATCAATATTCATCACACGCCCCAATTACTTCGGTGAGGATCAGGCAATGGTAACAGGAATTGCCAGGGAAGGCCATCAGGCTGAGCTGTTCTGCATACTGGAGAAGGGAGAGAAGTGCCCTCCAGGTGCCCACTGCTTCAGGGATGAGCTGGACCGGCATGCAGTGGTGGACTACCTGAAAGCCAGGCTTACGAAGCGTGAGGTCCCAGCAAAACCCGCAGAAAGGCCAGAAGAGAAGCCTACCCACGTGAATCAGGATGTACCTGAGAAAGTCCTGCAGCACCTGCATTCACTGTACCCGGATTCCCAGGCCATGGTTGACTACCTTGAATTCATGGGCTTCGACCCTTCCGAGGCACTGCAGAAGGCAGGGTTCACCATAAAGTGGAAAGGGCTGCGCATAATTGTTGAATGAGAATAGGTGCAGTTAACGAAACACGCTTTCTTAAGTACTGTCTTTGACATTATCATGGCATGAGGTTTGACTTTTCGCGTATATTCCTGAGCAGCAACGTGAACTTTTATTCGGACGATGGACCCATGCAGAGGGTACTTGAGTTTCTGAAATACAGAGGAAGAGATGAACTGAGCTCCCTTGGAAAATATGTATCCAGTGAAATGGTGGAAGAAGCCATGTTCATTGATCATTATTCCAAGCCTGTCCTGCAGACGTGGGATGTGCTTGACGAAAGGATGGATGGCGTATGGATATCGCCGTCACATGTGCATGTGATAGATCGGCTTCAGTCATTCGGTGTGATTTCCAGGCCCATACTGGAGAAGGACCTCATGCATCACTTCATTTCCGGGTACCTCATTTCCGATTCCGGGCTTTTCTGCACCCTGACACTGACAATGCAGACAGCCTATGCACTGCAAAAATATGGCAATGACCATGTCAGGAATACCTATCTGAACAGGTTCATTTCCCATGAAAACCCCTGGCTTGGCGCAACATACTACACTGAAATACAGGGAGGCAGTGATCTTGGTGCCAACAGAACCGTTGCTGTTCCCGATGGAGATGCGTGGAGAATAACCGGATCAGACAAGTATTTTGCAAGCAACTCCGGCCTGGCAGATGCTTCAGTGGTGACAGCCAGAATCCAGGGGGCACCACAGGGTGCCAAGGGAATATCCACATTCTTTGTCCCAGCCCTGGATTCCAACGGAAACCCAAACTACAGGATACGCAGGCTGAAGGACAAGCTTGGCACAATTGCCGTTCCCACAGGCGAGGTGGAACTGGATCATTCGGAAGGGTACCTTCTTGGTGACCTGCAGACTGGCATATACATCGCAATGGAAATTCTCACAGTTTCAAGGATAGATGATGCAATCGCAGCTGTTGGCATTGCCAGGAAAGCACTCTGGGAAGCTTACAGATATGCCCAGAAACGGGAAGCCTTCGGAAAGGCACTGAGCAATCACCCGCTGGTGCAGAGGGATCTTGTTGAAATGGAGGCGGAAGTCGAGGCATCCATGGCAATCTCCATCCTTTCAGCCAGCCTTTTCTCCGGCGTATGGGATGTCAGGCCACCTTATTCAAGGGAATATCATTTTGCAAGGACACTTTCACACATGGCAAAGAACCTTGCCTCATGGTCCAGTGATTATGTAACAAGATACGCCATGGAACTTCTTGGAGGCAAGGGATTCCTGCATGAATTTCCCATTGAGAAGTTCCACAGGGATTCAATTGTTACATCCATATGGGAAGGGACAAGCAATATACAGGCTCTGGATCTTCTTGAGGTGCTCCTGAAGAAGGATGTGCTGAAGGATCTCCGGGAATACCTGTCAAAGTTGCTTGAGGAAATCAGTGATAAGGACATCCGATCCACAATGGACGATATGGTCAGGGATTCATTCAGCAGAGCCGCAAATTACCTCTCTTCAGAACAGAGGGAGTTTTATGCAAAAGATGTACTTGATCTGCTGGCAACCACAACTGCTTCAGTGCTGCTGTACGCAGTGGCATTCAAGACAGGCGATACAGGCATGAGGATGATTGCAACAGTCTACAGGTGGAAGCACTTTGACCCGGAACGAAAGGAACCGGAAATCTATAAATTCGCACTGAAGCACATGGAATGGATGGCACATAGTTCCCCATAAAAGGATGATTGCTGGGGGTCATGCCGAGTATGCTGCCCCTGATTCCATGCATTCATGTCTCCATTACATTTCGGCATGGCGGTTCCCAGGACGCAATAGGTTTTTAGTCATCAAGCAGTTTTCTTTCCATGGAACTCAAGCTCTACAATATCAGGATACCTTTCCTGTACCCGTTCACGACAAGTTTTGGAACTGAATCCGCCAGGGATGCCATCATACTTGAGCTCATTGATGGCGATATCACTGCATATTCTGAATGCGTCACGTCAACAAATCCCGATTACGGCTACGAGGACAACCAGACCTCCATTCACCTCATTAGGGATGTCTTCAGCCCCATGATGAAGGATCTCCCCACGCCTCAGGAATTCAATTCAAGGGCAAGGAAAATCAAGGGAGACAACATGGCACGTGCAGCACTGGAAATGCTCCTGTGGGATTATCACTCCAAAATTTCTGGAAAACCTCTGGACAAATTCATGGGTGGCTCCAAGGAACATATTGAGGTGGGCCTTTCCGTGGGAATGGATACCATGGATAAAATGGCCGGCAGGATAGATGATGCCCTGAAGATGGGGTACAAGAGAATCAAGGTAAAGATTGAAAAAGGGCGGGAGAAGGAGATACTTGGGGGCATAAGGGACAGGTTCCCGGATATTGTCCTCACAGCGGATGCCAATAGCTCATACACAATGAAGGATATGGATCTGCTGCTATCCATAGACCGGTATGAACTGCAATACCTTGAGCAGCCGCTGAATTTCGATGATCTTGTCTACCATTCACGGCTGGCCAGGGAGATGTCAACACCAATATGCCTTGACGAATCCATAACATCACCTGAAAAGGCGGAGAAGGCCATGGAAATTGGTGCATGCAGTGTCATAAACATCAAGCCTGGAAGAATAGGCGGCCTGACTGATTCACTTGAGGTTGCACGGATCTGCAGGGAGCATGGCGGCCATGTGTGGGTTGGAGGCATGCTTGAGACTGGAATCGGCAGGAGCTTCAATGTGGCCATGGCGTGCAACAGTAATGTGGACTATCCCGGAGATACGGCACCAAATTCAAGGTATTTTAAGAAAGACATTGTCACGAATCCATTCAAAATGGACAGGGGCCGCATAAAGCCAAATACCAAACCTGGCATTGGGGTGGAAATCGATTTTCAGGAATTCACAAGAAGGATGGAATCCGCCATCCGGATATTCTAGGATTGATCACTGCCGTATCAGAACTGCGTGAAATCCTCTGGTTTGTTCTTAATTTTTCTGTCATATTCATCCCTGTCAATGCGGCGGTACAGCCTTATTAGTAGGTAGATAACAGGCACTGCGGCAATCCAAAGCATCAGGGGATATTCAATATTGTAGGGACTGGCGTAAATCCTGGACATGTATATTTCTGTTGATTCAAATGTGCCGGCAATTGCCAGTTCAAGTACCACAAACAGGTACATGTAGACAACCTTCATGATATTGGAGTGAAGAATCTGTCCCCTCTTTGCAAGGAGATAGATGAGGTAGATGCTTGTGCTTGTGGCCACAGCATATGAGGGCAGTTCCAGCCATGTGTGCGGAAGTATGGCAAGGCTGAAAAAGACCACAAGTCCCGATGTATGGAGACTTGTCCCCTCAATTGATATTATTATGGATGTCTCGATGCTTGAAAGAAGGAAGAAAAGCTGCCCAATGACCGGAATGAATTCAATGGTGGCAACCAGAAGATTGTGGGGGAAAATTTCCAGAATCATGTCAGGCAGGCTGAGTGTGACAATGGATTGTTGCTCATTCTTGAAGGCACTTAGCAGTACCTGATTATGAATCGAGAGGGAAGATATGGCAATGAATATGCCAATCTCCACCAGGAAAACAACCAGGAACAGACGCCTCAGCTGAAGAACCCCGTTCCTGATGAAGAAACCGTCTCCCTTCATTATGGGTTATTTCAATCATGGTTGTTATATTTTCCTTAATTCAATGGATGAAAAGTGCAGCATTTATGATTACACTGTAAAATAGACACAGTGCCATGACCCGATCTCTCCTGACACACAGATTATAATTGCAAAACTCATAAACAGGAGAACTTATCCAGCGACAATATTCACAGGGAGAATCTAACTGGATGCCGTAATTAACTCAAGAGAAAGCACGAATGCGGCTCCCATGATTACATTGTTCTGTTCAACAAAGGTTATATACTGTGCATCGCTATATATACTTATGGCAGACGTAGTAGTTGTTCACAGCTGGAACGATGACCAGAAGGACAAGGTAATGGAATTTGCGAATAAGGTAACCACAATGGCAAAGAACAAACAGCTCCCAAAGGGACTCAAGCTTCTCGGCATAGATCTTGGACAGGGACAGAATATGGCAGTATGCAAGTGGGAGGCTGATTCATTGAATCATCTTATGGAGGTTGCTAAATCTCTTGGACCCACCTGGGACATAAAAGCTTTTGAGGTTAAGCCGGCATACAAGCACGGTCTCTTCTAATTCTTTTTACCATCATTTTCTTTTACTATCATCCTGTCTATTTCCAGGCATATCATGTGAATTATGGCTATGTGCATCTCCTGTATTATGGGAGTGTCATCAGATTCCACATTCACAACCTCGCTGCATAGAGACTTGATTTTTCCCCCAGATTTTCCCGTCATGGCGATGGTGTATGCCCCCAGCTTCCTGGCGGCGTTGATTCCGTTAATTACATTTGGCGAATTTCCTGAAGTTGTTATGCCAATAACAATATCGCCGGACTTTACCAGAGCGTCCACCTGCCTGGAGAAAATCTCATCATAACTGTAGTCGTTTGCTATTGCCGTAACGGATGAAACGTTTGTATTGAGGCATAGGGCGGCCAGCGGTCTTCTTTCAAAGGAGAAGTGACCTGTCAATTCTGCAACAAAATGCTGGGCGTCTGCGGCTGATCCACCGTTTCCAAATGTCACAAGCTTTCCCCTCTTTTCAATGGAATCAACAATTCTACTGGCGATTCTTCTGATCTGTCCGGGGTTGATCTTAGATCTCGCTTCCATGCCTGCCTTGATATATTCTTCAAGTGAGAAGTCCTGATACATGAACTGGCATTGTTAGCCACTATTATAATGATCCATTGATAACAGAAATTGATTCCTTCGCCAAGCAGTCAATTGTAAGGAGAATGTGCTACCTGAATAATTCCAGATCCCATTGAAATTACCCAACATAAAAGGGATGTAAAAATCGTTTAAACCGGCTACTCACAGAAGCTACTCCTGATTTCAGCAATAGCCTGCTCTGATAACATTCTGCTTTCCAACGGGGCCGGAACCTTTCCGGAAAGCACTGAAGGGCTATTTAATTTTACCGCTTAAGACAAAAATATGGAGTGATTAATCCTTATCTTCATTCTTTTTCTTGAATCCTTTTGAAAAGCCTTTCCCGAAGCCCTTGACCACGTCTGCTCCTTTTTTGGCGACGTCTCCCACAACTTCTCCGGACTTCTCTGCTACACCTTTCTTTTTGTTTTTATCCTCGTCCATAGATATGCCCTCTGTTAGCTATGGAGTGCATTGTTATATATCTTTACAAAATGTATAAAAGACATTTCTTAAGGTACTGCACACTGAACTTCGATACATATATCATCGACAGTTAAAATAGGGTGGATTACTTTAATTCAGTGTGGAAACCAGGACCCCGCCAGATATTCCAGATTATGAGGATCGGGATTTTGTCATTGAAGACGCCGAGGCAGACATGGAATTCAGGATAATCCATGAACTCCTTCCGCCATTTTCCCGGTGGACTGTTGATCTCGGGTGTGGGTATGGAAGATTATCCGCTGCTCTTTCCAGGAAATCCGGGAAACTCATACTTGTGGACTACTCAATGACCGGCATGAAAAGGGCCAGACAGAAGATGCTTGATGATGGGATATCAGCTTCCTTCCTGCTTGCTGACATTTCACACCTGCCGTTCAGATCTGACAGCATTGACACCATAGCAATGTTCAGGGTATTCCATCACTTTAATGATCCTGCCCTGGCAATTCGGGAAATAGTGCGCTGCATGAGACCCTCTGGACATATTGTATTCAATTATAATTCCTCAGACAATGCATCAATGATGCTGTTCTGGCTGAAGCACAGAATCAATGGAGGAAACAACCATCAGAAATTCCCGTTTCCACTGATGCCTGGCACGCTTAGGGCCAATCCGGAGGACGATAAAAGGCCCATATATTTTCAGACCCATTCAACACTGAGGTCATTAATGCAGCAAAATGGCCTTGTGCAGTCTCATGGAAACTTTCATTCGGGAATGCTTGGAAAGGTTGCATTTAAAAACGGATTCTTTCAGGATGCTGTCCGTGATCTGCAGACGCGCATGCTGGACAAGTGGCCCTCCAGATTTCTCTTCCCCAACAATTATGTGCTCTGCAGAAAGGAAGGACGCAATAACGGCACACAGTTTCATAATTTGGAGGATTTGCTTGCCTGTCCTGTGTGCTCCGAAACTATTTTCATTGAAGGTGACTCCATGGAGTGCGCAAATGGGCACAGATTTACCATTTCAGACGGGATCTACGATTTCAGGAACCCATCGTAATATTCATCTGATGGACTGCTGGTTGGCACTGGGGCACTGGAACATGGAAGTATCCTGATAAACTGCTTCGGTTGTGAAGTCACAGCAGCATATTATTCGAATAATTAACATTGCATTAATATACGAATTTAAGAATTTGATTCAGAAAATGCTAGGAAAAGATAAGGAAGTGTATTATAAGATGCTGGATCAGGTCTTTTCCCGGGCTTCGGCACTATATGATGAGAGGATACTGTCCAATTTTGTAAACGTCAGTATCAGAAACATTGAGATGTCCATACTGCTTTCATATTCATTCAGGGGGTGTGTTGCACTTGAAATTGGACAGGGCACCGGGGAGGAATCCTCGCGCTATATCAAGGCAACGGGCAACAGGCTGGATGCTGTTGATGTGTCAGGCGGCATGGTGGACTATTCCCGGATGAAAATGACAAGGCTGGGATATGGTGAACTGTATAATGCCATACAATTGCCAGCTTCAGATATTGCCCATCTCAATAAGATCTATGACATTGTTTACAGCTTCAATGGCCTTATAAATACAGAACCTGATTTAACTGATCTGAAGGACGGGATTAACAAAATAACAAAACCAGGCTCAGTCATCATACTGTCTTTCCGCAACAGTTCCTGCCTTGGGGAGAATCTCATCAGGCTGGTCAGCAACAGGCCTGATCTGGGAAGGGATCGCACGCTGGCAAGCGTGGATGTCCAGGTAGCCGGAGACAGCGTACCCTCCATATATTACTCCCTGGATGACGCTTCAAAGTTCATTCCAGAGAATTTCAGTATTACTGGAATATATGGACTGGCTGTGCTTTTTCCGCCTTATCTGGCCGGGGTTGTGAAATCAGGGATGGCAAAAAGGATCATATCTGCCGCGGAAAGGGCCATCTGCTTTCTGCCTTTCTTCAGGACGCATGGAGATGAGATTCTAATTGTTGCAAGAAGATATGCGTGAAATCAAGATTGTCCTGCCTCCACCGGACCTGACTGAGATCAGTGCTAATTTCACCATTGACCGTGGAAGAGTATCGGTAATCCTCACGGAAAGCAGACGCAGAATCCTGAGAAGAGGGATTGAACCCATAATAGACGGGAAAACATACAGAGCAGCTAAATGTGACCTGGGGAAAACTACTGAAGCATTTCTCAGGAAGTACGGAAGAGAACACATGGACAGGTACTTCACAGGCAGGAAAAGAATTGCGTATATGCTGACTCCCGTAACGGAAGAACCCACAACTGCCATTTGGGAAAATACCTATGCGGAATCGCATTCATCCCAGTACGCCGAAAGGATTCAGGGGGATAAGGTGCAGATGCACCTGAGGACTGTGGCCTCAGATTGTCTCAGGAAATTCATGGCAGATGGAGTATCCATTCTGGAAGTGGGCTGCTCAAACGGCTATGAAATAAGCCTGGCGAAAAGGGGATTTTCAGGAACAAGCTGCGTATGCGCTGATGTATCGCCGGAAGCCATTGAATTTGCAAAGCAACATTCCCCTGCAGGCACGTATGACAGATTTGTGGAAGTGAGTGGAAACTGGAATGAGTCCATCGGTTCCTTCCATATCATCTACAGCACATTTGGTGCCGCCGATACATCGTCATTTCATGAGATCGCCAGCTTTGCAGGAAACAACCTCAAAAGGAATGGATTGTTCATTGGCACGGCGCTTAACAGGTTTGCAGCCTGGGACCTGGTTCTTTCAGCCATAACAGGGAAGAGAGGCTATGCCAGGAATCGACTGTCGGGAATCATCCCTGCAGGTGATAGCAGGTACCCCGTTACGGTATTTGCACGAAGTGTGAAAGAAATAAGTTCCAACGGTATTCTTCATCCTGTGGCATTCCGAGGCTTATCCATGCTGTTTGCGCCCTATAATTACAGGCGAATAAACAGAATACTGATTAAGATACCATTCATGAGGAAGCTTGACGAGATTCTTTCTGGAATCTTTCCCGTAAGCTTGCTGTGCGAATACATCCTCTTTGTCATGAGTCCGGCTACTGGATAAATTTTACCAGTTGCTCAGATCCCTGCCTTTAACCCTTAATAAAAATGCCCCCAAAAGAGAGAATATTTCAACAATGGATGCCATGAACAGAATAGCCAGACTTCCGGGGTAATCATTGTTGAAATTTCTGATTGCCGCAATGGTCTCAAGTGGATTAAGAGATGAGATTGAGAAGGAGGCGTGCTCCCCAAGCTGCTTTCTGGACTGCATATGCCCGAAGTTAACACGGATTCTCTGCCTCAGAAGTTCCTTCGTTGAGCCTGGCACTGTGTTGTGAACAACCACATCCCTGCAGTACCTTATCCTTCCTCCTGCAGCCACGGTCCTGTGGCAGAGATATTCATCATCGTTGACAATATCGCTGCTGGGTATGATGAAGCGATGCCTGACCACCTGGAATTCGCCACCGCAGAAGAACTGGTTTCTGGATTCCTTCATGGCAACATAAGAATCATGAAAATGCCACATGACCTCACCTAACTTCGATGCTAGGCTGCTCCCATGAAACGGTTCTATTCTGGGGAATGCAAGCTCGTAACTGTCACCAAGGCACTGGATCATCCTACTCACCACAGAATCATCAAACCTTGTATCTGCGGATATGAGGAATATATGGCCATCACGGATGTTTTGAATTGCCCTGTTGTATGAGGAGGACTTCCCCATTTTCCTCTGTTCATAGAGTATCTTAATATTCCTGTGGTCTAAGCTCTCAGCATCAATATCTGTATGGACGCCTCCAATGGCCATGGTGGTTTCATCAAACACATCAGAAAGGGCCTTTTCCATTGCATATTCAACATCCGCGGGCCTTGCATAGCTGAAGAACACCGCATTCCTAAGCGTCATGATGCTGCTCCGCCTCCCTGATGTGCTTATACTTCAATGAATCTAGAAAGAAATGATGCAGTCCCATCTTTGCCTCAAAACATTCCTGCGATTTGCCAGACGCCTGAAGGTGGTGGTTTGTCATTCTGGTTTTCGCCTGCTGATATGTGCCAACAAGCACGTATGCAACAAAGTTCAGTAGCTTCAGGGCCGCTGATGAATCGGTATCCCTGGCAGGGACTTCCTGATTCCCAGCATCATGCTGCCTGGTCAGGGGCGAAAGCTGGAGCAGTTCTCCATAATATTGAGATCCAACCACGGGTATGACTCTGGTGGCGTCCCTTGCTGTAAGCTGGTCAAGGGATTTACTGAACAGCTCATGTGCAAAACTGCGATCCATGCTCAGGGAAAGGCATATTTCTTTGAAGCCACGCAGGCGACGAACAATGAGGGCATAGGAAAGCGTCAGCCACAGGCAATCCTGATTTGCTATTATGAAAATATCAATGTCATCTTCACTTCTGGGATCATAAGAAACTGATCCTGAGATACCTGCGAAAGAAACAAGTCTTCTGGGAAGGTTCAATATAAAGGCGCTCCCGGAAGCGACCTTGGCTGTTTTTATGTTCCTGTTCAGTGAGATCTCTGTGACTTCCATCTTTCACCGCTATCTTTTTCACCTCTACTTCCTGTGAAGAGCAAATGCAACGCCAGATGTTACAATATAAAAGGCAAACAGGACATCATAAAGCCCGGGAATGTATGGCAGTGAGCCCTTGAATTTGGAGAAACCAAAAAGGTATGTTGCAAAGGATGAAGCAGAGGTGAATCCCACCATGGAATAGGTGGCAATGTCTGCAATAAGGAAAACTGCAAGCAGCGCTGTCCCAACAGCGGCAATTGTTGAATTCCTGCCTGTTGGCCTGGCGAATATTATCCCGGCTCCGATTATATCCACGATGCCTGTTATGAGGAGACCGTACCAGTGTATGAAGTATGGTTTGACAACTCCAAAATCCGTTTGCAGATTCTTGTCTGTGAGCAGTATGGTAATTGTGATTGCAAAGTCAATGAGAAGCAATATTCCCACAGCATACACAATTTTATTGACACTTGCTGTCATTATACAATCATTACGTAATTATAATATTAAAACATTACTACACAAAAATATTGTAGTTATTCTTAATAATATTAGCAGAAACCAGTATGAAAAGTGATGAACTATGCCTCCCTTCCACGTCGTCCGAGCCTGGAGCATCCCTCCCCGATGCAAGGATCCTTTCCATTGCCATAGTGACGCACAACAGGGAGGTAAAGCTCCGGAAACTGATCAACTCAATACTGGAATCGCAGCAGATTGTTTCCAGGCTGTCAGAGATCGTAATAGTTGATGATTCCCAACGCAGGACAGAACTCGGTTCTGATTTTCCAGGTGTCATTGATTATGTGTGGGTTCCTGATCGTATATTTATAACCAGGGCGAAGAATATTGCATGGAGAAGGACAACAGCACCACTTATCCTGTTCATAGATGATGATAACATTGTCAACAGCGATTCTGTACTGCACCTTCTGGATATAATGCAGGAATATCCGGGAATTGGTGCAGTGATGCCTTCAGTGGCTTATCTCAACCATCCGTCACGCATATGGGTTTATTCAGCGCCATTTCGTCAGGGCAGATGGTCCATGAACCTTATGGGAAGAAATACAATTGAAAATGTGATTCCGGATAAGGATCTGCTGGATACGGATGCTCTTCCCAATGCTTTCATTATAAGACGGTCAGTCCTGATCTCCATACGGGGATTTGATGAGGAATTCATTTACAACAATTCATGTGATTTATGCCAGAGGATCAAGGAATACGGGTTTGAAGTGTACGCCTCCACAGTGTCAAGATTCTACCACGATGTCCCCCCTCCTGACCGGAAGGGGTACTGGGCGGATCATGTTGCTGCTGACATTAAAAGAGCATTTCCTGAATCCAGAGACTGGACTCTTCTGATGAGAAAGTTGCATGGGATTAACAGTATTCGATCTCCATTACTTTACCTGCATTTCATAATCTGGGTGCTTCAGGTTGATCTGGGCATGCTGTTGATGAGGCTCTCTTCAAGAGAATTCATCAGGATCAATTTCAGCTTCCTGAAAGGTTTTATTTTCGGAGTAAAAATGAAGGTCTCCAAATTTTACAGAACATAGAATGCAGATTATGGCATAATACACGAAACAGGGTAACCCATACCATAATTTCCGGTCATCTTTTTTTCCTGCGGCAATACACAGAAGCACATATTCCTGCACTGGAAAGATCGTGCCGTATATTGTGGCTTAGTCGGACTGTCTGAGAGGAAAATACTCATAAACTCCTAAGGACAGCGGCCGCAAACACAACAGAATTCTGCACTATTTTGCACAGAACAGTTAATATAGTGCAAGTTAGTCTTATTGGTGTAAATGTCATATTCCATCTGCATAACGAACTTCAATGATCGACCTTACTTGGAGAAGTCGCTCCAGAGTATCACCGACTTTGCTGGAAGGATAGATGCAGAGGTTGTTGTGGTGGACAGCAACAGCACTGATGGATCTCAGGAAATTATTGATGATTACCTTCAGAGAGGGCTCATTCAAAGGGTGATAAGTACGCGGTGCTCAAGAGGAAGAGGAAGGGATATTGCATTCCGAAACTCCCATGGTGATATTGTTCTGGCCAGTATTGACACTGACGTGGTTTACAGTGTGCCTAGACTTTTGCAGGTTGTTGCCGAATACATGAGCAAGAGAATGGGAAAGCTCTTCGCAGTATACGGAGCAATGATTGGGACAAGATCGTGTATAGAGAAAATAGGGGGCTGGAAAGACCTTGACAGGCATGAGGACAATGAGATATCCATGCGGGCCATGATGGCGGGCCTTTATGATCAGGACATGTCAATCAATGTGGTCATGGAGCACCTTTCGGAACTGCGAAAGCTGACACTAGTCGAATCCATGAAACTGACCTATACTGATTACAGGGACTGGTACAGGATCGGGCTGAAGCTCAGGAATACCCCGGCAGATGCCCTGATGAAACCACATGTTCTGCTGTCCTACGTTTCAGCCAGAATTCGCGGTGTTATGCCATCACCCGTTTTTGACAAGTACATTGCAGAATTGAAGGGGACAGGCGCTGGGAATGCCGGCCGCAGATGATTCAGGGCAATCACTGAAGAAGGGTTGTGCAGCCCGGAGTTTCAGGCTCATTCCGTTACTGCTGCTTCTTGCAACCATAGGTTACATTGGTGCCAGATTGTTTGAATCAAGGGCAAATCAATTCGGTATCAACATCTCATATGCCGGCGGAATTCCTGTTGCTGTTGGAGGAATCTACTTTTTCACATTTCTGAGCATTGCTGCCTCACTTGCTGTATCGCGCATCAGAAAATTTCCACTTTTCGCCACTTTCACAATAGGACTGGTATCGGGCCTGGCATTCTATGAATGCACATATGCTGTTATTTTTGCAGTATTTGCCAGGAATTTGGGTTTGCTTATCCCGGAAGCAAGTCTTCCTGCTTCAGGTTGGTCAGGCTATGGTACCTGGTTCATGCTGGAATTACTTGTGATATGCCTCAGTTATCCGATCTGGAAGATGCTGCGTTTGACCAGGGGAGTGCTGCTTCTCATAATGTTATATCTTGCGACAATGGTTGCCTGGATGCTCATTTACAATTTTCAGTATCCGCCTTTTATCAATTCAGCAGGAGTGTACTCTGTCAATACAATTGCCGAAGTTGCCGGAACTCTCATTCTTCCAGTTAGTTACAGGAATCCTGAAGGGAATGGAGCATCAGATCATTTCCAGACAATGTCCGCCTGAAAGGTCGCCGGGAACTGATTTGTGCCATGGTATGTTGTATTTATGTTACACACATAAATTTATGGAAAAATTGTATGTTCACTGGAAAATTTCTTATATGAATGACATTTGATCTCTTTCATTGGAACTTTCAGACATAGATAAAAAATTTGACATGCAGAGTGTCATCTGGATTGGGGCAGACCTCAATCTGTTCTCATTTCCTGAGAGTTATACGGAGCCTATACCAATTTTTCTGGACTTCAGGAACAGTTTTCACAGGGCCACAATGGTTATTGACAGAAGTGTGTCAATGAAAGACATCCAGATGCTGAAGTTCCAGTATGAAGTGAAGCAATCTGGCTCCTTATACACAATTTCAAGGGATATCCCCGAGAGTGCACTGGTAAGGAGAATACACGATCTGGTAAACACACATGGTGCCTCAATTGTTGCAATTTATCTGGAGAAGAAGCTATTGAAGATAAAGATCAAGTTCCATCACAGTGTTGACAGGGAGATTTCTGATCATCTGCTTTCCATGGCTCTCCAGTATGAGGATTTCCATATTGAGTATCTTGGCCCTTCTGCCGGCATAAAGGAGGATCTTCTTGAGCTGGACAGGATGTTTTCCCTTACGTCACTTTCTTTTTCCATAGATGAAGATACTTCAACCCAGGATACGCTGGCAAGGTTCCCCGCAGGTACTGTGTTTGAACTTCAGAATAAAGCAGGCAATCACATGGCGATCCTCGCATATCCTGATGAGATGACTGATGTGCCTCAGGGTGTTATAGAGATATCCAGAGAAGATTCCATATACGAAACTGAATATTCTCATCCAGCCCTTGATATGATTAGATCAGAAGCATATGCCCAGGGAGTTGTGCGCTATAACTATTTTGGCAAAATGAAAGATGGTAGGCTCAAGGTCAGGATTCTTCTTCTCAAGAGCCACCTCACCGCGTATCTTTCCATACTGGAAAAGATCAGGAAAGAAAAAGGCCAGTGGAACATAGTCCTTGATGGTGTGAGCAGTGTCACTGATTCAACATTTTCGAATTTTTGATTTTTTCCGCATTAAAGGACATTGAAATTGGCCCCTATATCAGTGAACCGATCAGGAAAACCGCTGATCCTGCGATGTTGATGAACCATGAAGGTCTTGTGCGCAGCAAGGGCTTGAAAATTAAGGTAAGAAACTTCTTCATGAGAAGGTTATGATTGAAAGCTTCTATTCACTTCATCCGAAAGGAAATCCGCATGAGGCCAGATATGCCTCGGCCCTACACGGCCGCATAACAGAATTTCCAGTCTAAGTGCGGAATTTCTATATAAGCAAATTCACATTTCCCTCAGTTGAAATCGCTTTCCGGACACCGTTTGCAGTTAAGCATTCTGATGATAGCTGCAGTCGCATATGCTGTTGTATATTCTGTATTTGCTTACATGCGATATATCAGCTACAATTCCTATGTGTTTGATCTGGGAGTCAGTTCACAGCTTCTATACGGCGTTATGCATGGCGGAAATCTTAACTTTGGAAACCTGGTTGCCAATAAGCTGATCTATGTTCCAATAGGTGTGCTATACGGAATTCACCCATATCCACCTGCTCTTGAATATGCACAGGCAGCATGGCTGGCTTTTGGTTCAGTGCCGCTTTACTTCATAGCTTTCAGAAGGCTTGAAAACAAAAATTATGCTCTGGCCGTAGCTCTATCTTATCTGTTCTTCTACCCACTTGCTGGCGATTACTGGTTTGATTTTCACTTCATGGCATTATTTCCCACATTTCTCCTGCTCTCATTTGCCTTCAGGGAGAGCAACCGGATCAGACTGTCGCTGGCAGTAGCAGTTCTGGCCGCCATGACGGACTTTATGTCACCACTCATAATTGCATTCTACGGAATTTATATAATTCTGGACCACAGGAAACGAAAGGCTATCAGTGACGATAATGAAGGAATCTTCCGGATTGATTCCGGTCTCTATCTAATTTTGATTGGAATCGTGTTTTTCGGGATCACTGTGGCGTACTATGGATACGGATATTTCTTCCTTTACGCCTCTGGTGCCATTTCCGTGCCTTCACCATTTTCCACGGGAGCTTCGTTCATGGCCAGGAGCACATATTTCTTCTGGCTGCTTCTCCCTGTGTTATTCCTTTGCCTGCTTTCACCTGAGAGCATGATTATGATTATTCCATACGTTGGCTTTGCCCTGGCAAACCAGTATACCCCATATGTGAGTACCATGTACTACCAGTACCCGGCACTTACTGCACCTGTTATATTCTATTCCCTGGTTCTGGGCATAGAAAGGATCTCAAAATCAGGTTCCGTGAAGTGGAAGAGGTCCATAAAGAAATTCGGAAAAATTTCCTATGCAATTCTGACATTTATTGTAATACTGGCTATCCTTTTTACGCCTCTTGGTAATCTTGCCAGCAATAATTACCTGAATCCGTCGCTATCACATGTACTGACTGGCCAGAGCGCAAGTTACGAAGCTGCCAACCTCCTGCAGTATCATTCCTATGATGCCAACGTATCAAGGATAATTTCTCTTGTCCCCATGGGATCGTCTGTGCTCATACAGAACAATATGCCGCAGCTCACCAGCGGATATAACTGGACCATTCCAGATTATCTCAATGTCAGCAGCCGGCACCTGCCCGAGTACGTGGTGGCTGATCCTTATAACAGGGCTTATTATACAACATACTTCTCCACAAATTATCACCTGAATATGGCATATGACGTAAATTATTTCCTTGAAAGCGGAATGTATGGAATTTTTGCTGAAGCTGACGGAGTAATGCTTCTTAAAGAAGGCTATAACGGTCGGCCGATTCTCTGGATTCCACTTCGTTCCATGCCAGTAGATATTTCTGTTACTTCCGAGCCTTCAGGCATGCAAACATTAAATTATTCCAATATAAATTACAACAGCCTGCTATTTCTGCCTGAAGGAAATACGCAGGTGACCATTAACATATCTGGTTCCGGTGCCGATAAGTTTCACCTTGAGTCCATTAACCTCACATGGCGCTTCAGCTATTTTTCAACCGATCACTATGTCAACATTTCTTCAGGGAACTATTCATTACACGATGGTAGCTATATTTTCCAGACAGACATCCCTTACTCAGCTGCACCCATCTTCAAGGTTGCCCTGAGATATGAAAGTTCTTCCACCTATCCGGTATCTATAAAAATGCAGCTGCAACAACTTACCTACAATATTACAGGCTGAAACTAACCATCACTGATTATTTTCCAATTTACCGAAATTTTATACTAAAATATTTTTTATATGATATTCATAACCATTCATAATGACAGAGGAGGAGAAACAGAAGCTCAGTCTTACAGCTACTGCATACAGGTACGTTTTTGATGGAATAATGAACGGGAGATACAGGGCAGGCCAGTCAATCAGCCCTGATACACTGGCTTCAAATCTCAACATGAGCAAAACACCAATAAGAGAAGCTTTGCTCCAGCTTGAAACCGAGGGTCTGATCGTCAGGAACGGGAGATTCTACAATATAATATATCTCGATGAAAATGAAGTTATAGAACTGTACGAGGTAAGGGCTATACTGGAGGCAGAAGCATCCGCAATGGCGGCAGCGAGAATGACTGATGATATTCGCAAGGAATTGAGGGAAACTCTCAGAATAATAAAGAAGATGAGTTCGACCGAAAATCCAGACCCAATAATGCTGGCTGATCTCAATGGAAAACTTCATTCAATGATTGCAGCGGCAAGCGGCAACAGGTACATTGTTGAATACACCAGCAACATACGGCTAAAGCTGAAAGTGGTCAGAACTACATTGTTCAGCAGCTTCGACAGAAGGGAAGTTGAGCTTAAGGAGCACGAGAAAGTAATAGAAGCAGTCCTTTCCGGAAACCAGGCAACGGCCAGAAGGAGCATGTGGGAACACGAGATGGAAGTCCTTGAATACCTCAAGGCTTCGGTACTGAACAAGATTTATTGATTACTGTCAGCTTTCTGGTCTTCAACACCCTTCTCTTCCTTCGATTGACCAGGGGCCTCATACTGCACTTTTTCCACAAGAAGCGTCAGGTTATTAACATTTTTAACAATTACCTCGTCGCCCACGTTCAGATCGCCTGCGCCTATGTTCTCTGCGCGCCAGAACTGCGAACTGACCTTTACTTCCGTGTAGTTCGGGGTCTTTGCGGATACTCTTCCTTTCTGGCCCACCATGGATGTTGCTCCCGTCAGAGGTTTTCTGCCAAAGGGGTACCGCAATAAAAGTCGAGTGATCCAGGCACCAAGGGCAAATCCAATTATAAGAAAGATCACGATGTATAAAATCAGGGTCGATTCAGAATATAACATAAATACCTCACTTCGTCATTTCTTTTTTGAATTTACCTTTTTCCCACAATTAGGGCAATACTTGTCATCTGGAGAGAGTTCATGCCCGCAGTACTCGCACTTGAGCTCCAGGCTCTTCATGGTATCCAGGGCTGGTGCTTCCTGAATGACTTCCTCGTTGCCTGTTTCGCTCTCAATATTTGTGGGAGCCGACTTCTGATCCTTTGGAGGTGTGGTCCCGAAATATGCCATTCCTATGTTCTGCTTTGTGGATTTGGCATTGGCCATCTCAACCTGCTTCCTGTATTCTTCCTCGGATTTTCTCTTCTCTGCCTCTTCCTGATGCTTTCTTGCGTCGCTTATCCATCTCTTGATCTCATCATCCCACTTTGAAGGATCTTTCAACGCAAATTCATACCTCTTATCCTGTCCATCCTTTTCGAATTCCACAGTGAGAAATTTCTTTGTGAACAGCTTTAACTTTGGAACCGCTGAAGATACATTCTTCAACTCAAAAAGGCGCACATCCATATATATCTTCGGAGGAGCTGCCCTGATGAGACCTCTTTTACCCTTGATTTCGTATATTATACGTTTATCGGTAAGATAAAGGGTACCGTCTTGAATCTCAGCTTCTCCTTCCCTGAGGACGCATTCCTCCTTCATGAGTTCGTGTTCATCCACTTCATATATTGGCATTGGCATTTTGTATATCGAGGTAGAATTATTAACCTTTTTGAGTCAATGACTTTTAATCTATCAACAGTCTTTCTTCCATAGAGATTATGCATTGATTTCAATAAGTCTCACATTCTTTGTAGTTTTATGAATACTCCTTGTTGTACAAAATATTTAAGTAACCCGTAGCTCGAGCTGGTTCTCCTCAGTTGCTCTTGGGATTGATTCTCATTTTTGTTATTCTTGCATTATGCTTCTAGATAAGAAATAACCATTACCATATCTTCCATGCACATTGTGAATAATATCCGAGGGTCTAGATATACAGATATTTAAATCAGGGCGCAAAGTTGGCGGGAGATCCTGGAGTTAGTGGGTAAATTGAAAGGATATCAAGAAGATAATTGGCGGTAAAGCTGGTTGAAGGTTATTTGTTCACCCATGTTACTAACGTTAATCACACTAGCTTATTGTTCCATTGCCATTTTAGCTCCCCATTGTTAACATTTCATAGAGTTTTGCTCGCGAGATCTAATCCCAGAATCGTTTCCCATGTCACTCAATCGAAGCATATGATTTCAACATTTTAAGAAAAATGGTCATTCCCGGTACACGAATCCTGATTATTTGGACAATTACAAAGGTAGAGAGATGAAATTCATAAATAGCCAGATCTTACGCTAACAAACATCGTATGAAGATAGAAATTGCCATAAATATTATATCTAGTTTCGCGCTGAATTATCCATGGTTGTAAGTCAATCACCCGTTGGTGGTAATCAACTTAGTAAAGGCTCTGTTAGCTTCATAGGTTTGTTGGGATTGACATTGGCCGGCGTTCTGGCCATCATCGGTCCAATTGAAATAGCGGCATTTATCGGTGATACAGGTCCAGCGGCAATTTGGCCTATAATTCTTGGATATGTCCTTTTTGTCTTGGTATCTTTTCCAATATTAGAGTATACGAGAATAGCACCTTTTGCTGGAGGATACTACGGTTTGGCAGAACTGGGTTTTGGAAAGGCTTTCGGAAAATTCACCTCCTTGGCGAACTATTCTTTTTACAATTTTTGGCAAACAGCCAATGCTTTTTTTATAGCTTGGCTGGCAGTTGACACTATTTACATCCTATATGGCATCCTATTGCCTATCTGGACATGGTTTCTCATTGCCTTTATTACCATAATTATAACTTATGTGATGACTATCCAGAAGGCTAGGAATCTTAGTAAAATTATTACCTATGCCATTCTAGGTACTCTTGTAATAGTAGTTGGTTTTATTGTATATATTGTCTTAAGAACTCCATACAACTCCACTTTCTATCTGAATCCTGGAAATAGTTTTGGAGGATTTGGGGGTATAGCCCTAGCAACAGCGGTTCTTGGATTTTACCTTTTTACGACATTGTCACATTCGCGTTGATAAGAAGCGGTGATACCAGTATGATGTCCTCAGCAATCCTTCCTTAGTTTTGAACCTGTTCTTGAACAGCCATGACTGTATGGAGAAATGCTGTTCAGCCTTGTCAGATGTCTTCTCCACCTCAGGATTCTTCAGGTACAGGAACACCTCCTTCCTGTGCCTCTTTATAAGATCAAGGAACTTCCTTATTTCCGGATATTCACCATACATGCTTTCTATCTTTTCCAGTAAAAGATCAACCTTCTCTGATTCACTCTTACCCTCTGTAAGCTTCAGAACTGCCTCTTTATTTTTTCCAAGCTTATTCAGATTTGTCTCATTCTGGAAGAACATGTATTTCACAAGCCTCTTTGCAGGTTCAAGTTCCTCTTCCCTGTGTGAATCCTCTATGTTGTGAGCGAGATCCTTCTCAATATGGAAGAGGCATCTCTGCCTCCTTATCCTCTTTCCAAGGATTCTTCCAGTTTCAATGAGTGATGATTCATAATGATGACCATCGGTAGTAATGAATATGTTATCCGGAACATTGAACATTCCAATGGAATCTGTGAAGAAACCTGTCAGTGTGGATTCCTGGAGATCATCCAGGATCGATTCAACAAAGTTTCCATTCTTGGAATCCTTCAGCATTGCACGGTACTTTTCTGTACCGTCAATGTGAACATACTGTTCATCATATACAAAGTATCCTGATGATTCCATCATGACTCTTTCCGGTGGTGGTACAAGCCTTCTTACAGTCTCATGTGATATGATTGTATTTCCTATTATGCGGAACAGATCTGCAGCCTTCCTGAGTGATGTCTTGACCCTTGATCTCATGCTTTTATCACGGATATCATGGGGGAAATGCTTTCCATAGCCGTAATTGGGTGGCCTTGCCACAAATGAATATCTGCAGTCAGTGCAGGTATACTTCTGCATCCTGAACACTGTGCCGTTTTCCATGGTCCTGGAACATGTTCCGTTCCTGACCACATTCTTTGATCGGCACTGAGGGCATTTGGGATTCATGAAGCTGATAAGATCATTCTCCTTCAACTCAAGGTCCATGAGGGGAGTATTGTTCAGGATGAATACAGGTGAAGAATCAATAAAAGTGAAGTTGTCAAGTGATGTTGAAACTCTCCTGAACTCAGTGTATGGCGCTTTCCGCAGCCGCATGTAATGGAATGATTCCATGATATTTCATGTTTTCGGTCAGGCATAATGAATTGAGGAGAAATCAACTAATTTTTGACAATGTCCTTTTTACAGGCTATGGAGCCGCACTGTTCTATGCCGAGGAGGGGGTACAATCTAGAAAGAACATGTGGAAGGCAGTTTATATCGGGCTCACTATTTCGGCCTTTATCATAGCACTTGCTGCTTATTCAGAAGTCGCATCTGTTCCAATTTCTGATCTTGCTACAGTCGGAGGTTCGTCAATTCCTCAACTTGCAACTTGGATTTATTTCATACCGGCTAAGGCATTACTAATCCTGAATATGATCATACTGGTGGTTTCTTTAATAGCTTTTGGTGCAGGTGGAGGGTCACAGGCAAGACTTATGTGGGCTATGACTAGAGACAATTTCATTAAAAGCAAGTGGTTGAACACGATTCATGATACTAGGAAAACCCCATCTAACGCTGCGTCTTTTGATGGATTACTTGCTGGTTTAACAGTCTTTCTGGTTGCTGTTTTAATGGTTCATTTTTATGGATACAACGCAAACACTGTTGCAGATTGCTTTTTTGTAGCTGGGACGGCTTCCACAATATTGTGGTATTTTCATCATTTCGTGCCTGAATTTGGACTTTTTACATTTCTTGGAAAGCACAAGGAGATTAAATTCTCCAAAGCGCGCCGTTATACGTCAGGGCTGATAATCCCAATAGCAGGCGGTGCTTTGTTTGTATACACATTCTATCTAGGAATAATCAGCGATCTGGTCGAACCATACTTGGCGTTCGTTATAGTTGCACTTTTGATCATAGTTGTTATTATTGGGTATACAATATATAAATATCATAAGGGTGAACTTGGTGAAAGCACAGTAAACTATATGGTAGCCGAAACTGGAAACACAGAATATATTGTAAAGAAACAATAAAATCAGGCATTGAATTGCCTGTTTTTACATTTAATTTTCTAATACAATTAGAGTACTTGCCTACATTCGAACTCCATCTCTACGTTAAGGCTGAACACGTAAAGATCTTTGTTTTGAACGCAAAATATTTTAAAAAATGTATAGTAATAGTACATGGTTCTCCCGAGTGAAGTTCTGAATAAGATTCTCCTTCTGTATGAGAATTCCCTAACACACAACAAACAAGGTATTTGGCCAGGCTTAAGATTAGAAAGTCATTTAGAATGTGAGGTCCCCGCCTGGGTCACACAAAATCAACATGTGTCCATAAAAATTAATCTGAAATGCAGCCGATTCCTCACACAACCAGCCCTTGCCGAGAAGAATGCCGCACCATACCTAAAACAGGAAGTAGATGTGTTTATAAACACAAAACTTGCGTAGAACACTTTGAATAGATTCGAAACAAGCTTTGGGAATTGTAGGATTCCGGGAAATTGAAAAACCTTAGATGAGCTTAAATCCTTGAAAGGGAAATTCCCTAAGTGGATTGATGTCACATTTCATGATTATAATTCATAAAAAATACCCCCACAAATCGGTTAAATTTATAAGGAATCCTGTCGGATCACAGTTTACATGCCAAGTGTATCTTGATATGGTACCGAACAACCATCTTGCTTATCAGGCAATAAAGGAAAATGTTACTCTAATAAACATCATTGAACATACCAATAGGAATATGGATCACAGAACCGCCGATTTATAGTATACTTATTGCCAACATAGAGGCCGAAAGATTCGATCATGTCTGTGGAAAGAAAAAAACTCTGGGCACAGAGCCCAGTAACTCTGTCGCAGCTATACATACGCCAGTCCAATTTTTGAATCTTATGATCTAAAATGAAGATATTTCTCCAATATCCCTCGGTCCAGACTTCTAAGCTTGGAATCTAACTCTGTAAGCATCTCGTCACGATAGATCTTGTTTATCTTTTTTCCCTTCTTTTGCAAAAGAATCAGAATACCGCCAATTGAAACTTGATATCCTAGAAAAAATTCTATTTTTTCTTTGACTTCTGATTGTATCATATTTCGATAGATAACACCGGATTGCACGGTTCCTCCTAATACTGCAATATCTGGAGCCTTGGAGAATTCTGATTTAAGACTATTTATCATGGCCACAACGTATCCGGCTGACTCTGACAATATATTTAATGCTCTTCTATAACCATTATTTGCTAAACTGGAGACATTTGGGGCAAATCCAGCGACGAGTGATTTGTCCTGGAACTTATCAACTAACGCTATGGCCTCCCTAAAGTCGGTATCAAAATAGCTTTCAACTTCATTAACTAACAATTTTTCTGGAAAAATTCCATCTTCTTCCATAGTTGCGATATTAATAGCTCTTTTAGCAATCCAGGAAGCGGAACCATCATCTCCAACAAACCAATTCCAGCCACCTCTTCTTCCCATCGTTTCATATTTTCTGTAGAAAGCTACACTCCCAGTTCCACCAGCAAAAACAATTCCATCATTTTCAAGATTGCCCAAATAATAGGCTGGGATACCGTCATTAACTATAGTAAAATCTCTATCTCCAGATAGATCACGAATGATAGAATTCCCCAATTCAGTCATTTCCCTTGAATCACCTATACCAGCTATACCGAAAATACCATCTTCAATACAATTCAAATCTACTTTTGCCTCTTCCATCGCAGATCGCATTGCGTTAAGAATATTATCTCTAGCAGTTTTAGGTCCAGCTGAACCCAAGTTGGATGGACCAGCGATCCCGATTCCTTTTATCTCCGATTTTTCCTCATCAAAAATAATTGCTACCGTTTTTGTTGCTCCTCCGTCTACGGACAATAGCATAATTTCTGTATTCTATAGAAAATATTAAAGATGTCGAGGTTGAATCCTATTTTTGACTAAATTCATCTAACGACCTTACTAAGATGCGTGGGCTTATCAGGGCTTAACCCGAGTGAAACTGTTTTGAAATTGGCCAACAACTGAATTGGGATAACATAGAGAATAGGAGCAAAAATCTCAATTTTGATATCCGGAACTCTGATTGTGGAGGTATCATCTGTTCCAATAGTTATAATATTATCGGTAAATTCCTTAAGTTTCGCAAATATTCTGTTCAATTCTGATACCTCATTACCTTTGAGGATAATAACGGTGTCACCTTCCTTCAGAATTTGTATTGGACCGTGGAAATATTCCCCCATGGGGTATGCTTCTGTTATTAAATTTGCTGTTTCCTCAAATTTAAGCGACCCCTCCATTGCCTCAGCATGTAAGTATCCATTTCCAAGAAAGATTAGTCTTCCTGAAAGTTTATCAGTGATTTCTGAGATTTTTGCATAATCTTTAATTATGTCCGTTGTGAATGCAGAAAGTTCCATACATCTCTGGATAGAATAATTTAGAGATTCAGGATTTTTTATAGCTTCTAGAAGGAGGTATATAGCTGTAAGTTGTGCAATATGACTTTTGGTTGCAGCTAGTGATCTCTCTTCGCCTGCTTCTGTGATAATCTTCATAAGTGATTCAACCGCAAGTCTGCTGTGCCCATTGTTTGTAATACAAATTGTGTTATAATGCTTTTTCTTGCATAGATTTAGAGAATCGATGATGTCTTTGCTTTCTCCGGATTGACTGATTAAAATAGCTGTAATGTTTTCACCTTCTTGAGGTATAAAATGTCTGAATTCAGGAGCTCTGACCGCTACAGCAGGGATATTCAGCTTCAGGAGACCAATCTGAAAAACTATGCCAGCATGATAACTCGTTCCGCTCCCGATAATGTATATGAGATTTGACTTTCTTATCGTCTCTGCCGCCAAAGGAACATTGTCTATTATGGAGTTAACAGTATTCTTTATTGCTGCTGGCTCTTCACATATTTCACTAAACATAACTGTGCTAATATATTTCTGAAGCTTCTCTGCGTTCATGTTAGATAATTATCGCTATTGATTTAAGGCTTCTTTGTGTAATGTGCGAATAATATAAGCAGACGTTATTGACCTAATTTTCTTACTCAGTTTTAATTTGTTACTCAGCCATTTCATCCATGCTGTGATTCTCAAAGAAATAACCGATTTTCCAATCATCTATAAACCATATCTGTTATAATCTCTGTTTACCTTTTTACATTTACTGCTACGCTTTTAATAAGGCATCTCACTTTAATGGGCACTCCCCATGCTTTCAAAAATATAAGCAATTACTCTCGTATATTATTATCACTGTATATTCCTTTTGCCAGTACTGATTCATAAACGAATCACTGATACAAAAATGAGAACCTATGAAAACCCTCACAAAATAGCATGCTAACTCTGTGTAATGTTATCCACTCTACGACCAATTACATTTACCCCTAACTGAATCGTCTATTACTGCTTAGTTTAAAATATTGCAATCCATTTTATTTTCAGTGCTAACAGTTTCTGAAATGCCGAATCTATGA